>CADCFG010000019.1 GCA_902800625.1 uncultured Eubacteriales bacterium
GTGATGGCTGCCGTCAGGGTGGTCTTGCCGTGGTCGACGTGACCGATCGTGCCGATGTTTACATGCGGCTTGTTGCGCTCAAATTTTGCCTTTGCCATTGGAAATTCCTCCCTATAATAATGATGGCTTTGTTCTGTATGGAGCGGGTGATGGGAATCGAACCCACGTGATCAGCTTGGGAAGCTGGAGCTCTGCCATTGAGCTACACCCGCGCATTCCCGCCTTCATACGCACATAGTTTATTTTACCTATGAAGGGGTGTTTTGTCAACAACTATTTGCCAAATTCCCCGTAAATTCACCTTACGGGCACACTTTGGGCGCTTTGCGGAGAGAAAATTAACGTTCCTGCCGCGCGCTGTTCGTCGATGGCACTTCCTTATTGCAATGGGAATACCGCGGACGCGCCGCAGCGCCGCCCCTGCAGCTGCCGCGGCAGCCGCTGCTCCTGTTGCCTGTCCCCTACTTCTCCTCCAGGTACTTCAAAAGCTTCCGCTTGATCCGCTGCAGGGCATTGTCGATGGACTTGACGTGCCGGTGCATCTCGTCCGCGATCTCCACGTAGCTCTTGCCCTCCATGTAGCGCACCAGCACGTCCTTCTCCAGGTCGGACAGCATCTGGCCGATCTTGCCCTCGATCATGGAGAGATCCTCCCGGTCGATGATCATCTCCTCGGGGTTGCTCATGCCCTCCTCGGTGATCACGTCCAGCAGCGTGCGGTCGCTGTCCTCCTCGTAGATGGGCTTGTTCAGCGAGATATAGCTGTTCAGCGGGATGTGCTTCTGGCGGGTGGCCGTCTTGATGGCTGTGATGATCTGGCGGGTGACGCACAGCTCGGCAAAAGCCCGGAAGGACGACAGCTTCTCGGCCCGGTAGTCCCGGATGGCCTTGTACAGGCCGATCATGCCCTCCTGGACGATGTCCTCGTGGTCCGCGCCAATCAGGAAATAGCTGCGGGCCTTGGTGCGCACGAAGTTCTTGTACTTGTTCAGCAGATACTCCAGCGCCGCGCCGTCGCCGCCCTCCTGGGCCAGCTTCACGACCTGCTCGTCGGCCATGCTTTCGAAATCCTGAGCTCTATACATCGGTTGTAATATCCTCCTGGGGATTCGCTTCAGAGTTTAGAGTTTAGATTGATTGGCCAGAGAGCCGACCCGGTGCCACTGTTCCCCGGCATTCTTCTCTCAACTCTAAGCTCTTATCTCTGAACTCTCATTTCTTTTTCATCTCTTCCAGCCTCGCCCGCACCGCCGGGGACAGCCGCTCGGCGATGGTGGTGCGGCGCACCGTGGGCCTTTCGATCACCCGGCGGATGCCCGCCTCCTTCAGCTGGGCCATCTCATACATCAGCTCCCGGCTGGACATGCGGGATGCGCCCCGGCCCAGCACGATGGTCTGCTCCAGGGCGTCACTGGACGCCACGCGCACCTCGATCTTGTGCAGCTCGATGTCCGCCGCCAGCTCGTCGCACAGCCGCTCGATGTAGCGGTCGGCGATCTCCCCCTTCTGGGTGTAGACCACCGTTACCGCGCCATGCTTTTCCTCCGTGCGGGCGGTCCGGTCGCTCATCCAGGCGTCGAACACCAGCACCACGCTCTGGTCGGAGTAGCCGGCGTAGTCCATCAGCTCGGAGATCAGCTTTTCCCGTGCGTCCGCCAGGGAATAGGAGGCCTCCACGCTGCCGGGCGCGCCAGAGACCGCGCCGCGCCGGGCGTTGATGACGTTGTAGCCGTCCACGATCAGAAGCCGCTTCGGGGCCTTGCCGGGGCGCGCCACGTCAGTTTCCCCTGGCGCGGACGATCTCATACATCAAAACGCCCGCCGCCACCGACGCGTTCAGCGACTCGATCTGCCCCTTCATGGGCAGGGAGATGGTGCGGTCGCACTTCTCAAGCGACAGCTGCGAAATGCCCTCGCCCTCCGAGCCGATCACCAGCGCCACGGGCCCGGTGAGGTCCGCCGTCAGGGCGTTTTCGCCGTCCATGGCCGTGCCGATCACCCACACGCCCGCGGCCTTCAATTCGTCGATGGCCCGATTCAGGTTCTTCACCCTCGCGATGGGCATGTGGTTCAGCGCCCCCGCCGCCGCCTTGGCCGCCGCCGGGGTCAGCCCCGCCGCGCGGCGCTCCGGGATCACCACGCCGTGGGCCCCCGCGCACTCCGCCGAGCGCACGATGGCCCCCAGGTTGTGGGGATCGGTAATGCCATCCAGCAGGATCAGGAAGGGGTCCTCCCCCTTCGCCGCCGCCGCTGCCAGTATGTCCGAAAGCTCCACATAGGGCACCGCCGCCACGTAGGCCAGCATGCCCTGGTGGGCAGGATAGATCTGATCCAGCCGGCTGCGGTCCACCTTCTGCACCACGGCCCCAGCCTCCCGGGCCATGCGGATGATCTCCTGCCCCGCGCCGGACAGCTCGCCCGACGCCACCAGCAGCTTCTCCACGGGCCGGCCGGCCTTCAGCGCCTCCCGGATGGGGTTGCGCCCGGCCAGCAGGTTCTCGTTCTCCTGTTCGGCGGTATCGGCGCCCGCATCCATCTCCCGCTTGTACTGGCGGGGGCCGGAGGGCGCCCGGTAGGCGGAGCCGCGGTGGAAGGATGCGTTGCCGGAATAAGTCTCTTCGCTCCGGGCATTGTAGTCCTCGTCAGAGGAAACCTGGCGCGCCCTGGGCACGTTGCGCTCGATGCGGCCCACCCGGGGGGCGTTGCCCGCGGCATCCGGGTACGTCCTGCGCCCCGCGCCCTGCATCCGGTTCGGCCTGCGGCGGTTGTTGTTGTCATTCATGGCAATTCCTCAATTCATCAGAGTTTAGAGTTCAGAGTTTATAGTTTAGATTGATTGGCCTGAGAGCCGACCCAGCGCCGTTGTTCCTGTGCATGCTTCTCTCAACTCTGAACGCTTATCTCTACACTCTCAAAATTCTTCCTCCGGCAGCGCCATCTGAAGCAGCTCGTTCATCCTGTCCCGCTGGCCGGTGACATACAGCCAGCCGATCAGCGCCTCCAGGGCGGTGGCGTGGTGGTACTCGCCGGGGTCGGCGTTCTTCGGCGGGCTCTGGTGGGCGTTGCGGGCGCGGCGCACCACGTCGCCCTCGGCCTCGGTCAGCGCGCCGGAGATCCTGGAGAGCGCCTCCGCCTGGGCATGGGCGCAGACGAAGGAGATGGCCTCCCGATGCAGGGCCCGCACCTTGCCGCCCCGGGCCACCAGGTGCTCACGCACGTACAGGTCGTACAGCGCGTCCCCCAGCCAGGCCAGCTCCAGCGACCCCGGCAGGGCATTGTGCTCAAAATTAAAGATCATCGGCGCACGCTCTCCCATTCCATTGCAAGTGGACATATCTCCACAAATACATCTTATCGCTATTATACCAGATATTTGAGGGATTCACAAGCCCCGGGAAAAGGCATTTGCCACCTTGCGCGACAGTGCGTTTATACAGTATAATGATAGCAAGATACTCTCCGCCGGAGGTGCCACCATGGAGCTTGAGAAAACCGTCGAATACCGCCGCCGGATCGTCGGCGCCGTGTCCCGGGCCATCGTGGGCAAGGAGGACGCCATCGAGAAGGTGCTGATCTGCTATCTGTGCGGCGGCCACGTGCTGCTGGAGGACGTGCCGGGCACGGGCAAGACCATGCTGCTGCGCGCCTTCGCCCGGGCCATCGGGGGCAGCTTCAGCCGGGTGCAGTTCACGCCGGATTTGCAGCCCTCCGACCTGACGGGCATCAACTTCTACAGCCAGAAGGAGGGCGAGTTCCGCTTCCGCACGGGCCCGCTGTTCCACGACATCATACTGGCCGACGAGGTGAACCGCGCCACACCCCGCACCCAGGCGGCGCTGCTGGAGGCCATGGAGGAGCGGCAGATCACCGTGGATGGCGTCACCCACCCGCTGGGCGGACGGTTCATGGTGATGGCCACCCAGAATCCACTGGAATCCTACGGCACCTTCCCCCTGCCCGAAGCACAGGTGGATCGCTTCTTCATGCGGCTGGCCCTGGGCTATATGCAAAGGGACGAGGAGCTCTCCGTGCTGCGGCGGGAAGATACGCTGGACATCATCGCAGCCATCGAGCCCGTGGTCAGCGACGAAGACACCGCCCTGGTGCGCGCCCAGTACCGCCAGGTGCACGTCTCCGACGCCGTGGCGGGCTATCTGATGGACCTCGTCGAGGGCACCCGCGGCGGGGATTTCAGCTGCGGCGTGTCCACCCGTGGAGCCATCGCCCTCTACCGGGCGGTGCAGGCCGCGGCGGCGCTGGCCGGAAGGGATTACGCGCTGCCCGAGGACATCCGCCGCATGGCCCCCTGCGTGCTGGCCCACCGTCTGGCCGCCGGGGCGGGGCTGAAGCGCGCCGATGCCGAGGCGCGGCTGATGGCCCTGGTGGACCGGGTGCCGGTGCCCGTCGAGACGCTGCCATGATCCCGTTCCTTGCGATGCTGGCGGCGGTGATCGCCGGGTTCGAGCTGTGGTCGCTGCGCCGGGGGCTGGACGGCGTGGAGTACGACGCGCGCCCCTCGAAGGCCGTGGCGGAGGCGGACGAGCCGCTGCAGCTCGTCTCCGTCGTCACCAACCGGCGCCGGCGCTTTTTGCCCTTCATTCGGCTGAACGAGGACGTGCCCGACTGCATCGCCACCTCCGCGCGGCTGAACGCCGGCAGCGTCAGCCAGCACCGGGCGCTGATCAAAAGCACCGTCTACATGATGCCCCGCCAGCGGCTCATCCGCCGCACCACCTTCTCCATGCCCAGGCGCGGCCGCTACCTGTTCCTGGGCGCGACGCTGGAGGGCGGCGACTTCATGGGCCTGGGCACCACGCCCAGGCGCTTCCCCCTGAGCCGGGAGCTGGTGATCCTGCCCCGCCCCGCGGAAGCGGAGGGCCTGGATGAGCTGATGGGCGGCTGGCTGGGCGAGCGCTCGGTAAACCGGTTCATCATGGAGGACCCGGTGCTGACCCTGGGCTACCGGGACTACACTGGCCGCGAGCCCATGAAGCAGATCTCCTGGACGCAGACCGCCCGGCTGGGCCGGATGACGGTGCGCTGCCAGGACTACACAGTGGAGCGCACCGTGACCGTGATGCTCAACGCCCACACCTTCGCCTTCTCCAGCTATGGCGAGAAGATGCTGGAGGCGGCGCTGTCGCTGTGCCGAGGGGTGTGCGAGGCGCTGGAGGAGCGCCGCGTGCCCTATTCGCTGATCACCAACCTGCGCCGGGAGGGCGCGCCGGACGATTCCGGCGAGGTGGGCGACGGGCTGGGGACGGCCCATCTGGCCGCCGCGCTGGAGGGGCTGGGGCGGGCCGTGTTCGACCACCGGGACGACATGAAGGCCCTGTTCGACCGGGCCCTCGCCCGCGCCGCCACCGGCCGCGGCCACATATACATCACCCCGGTGCGAAACGACGTGCACCCCGAGCTGCTCGCGCGACTGCGCGCCGCCAGCGGGGAATCGCCGCTGGTGCTCACCGGCGACGGCGAATGTCGCGGGCCCTGGCGGTGATTGATGCGCCTCAATAAAAGGAGGTCTTTCCATGGCCCTGGCCTATGCCCTGTCCTTCTTCGGCGACGTGATGCTCTATTTCGCCGCGCTGGGCTGCCTGGGACTGCTGCGCGCCTGCGCGCCGGGCCTGGCCTATGTGCCCTTTCTGCTGCTGGGGGCCTGCTGGCTCAGCCGCCGGCTGACCGGCCGCGGCCCTGCATGGCTGCGCTGGGCGCCCATGGCTGCGGCGGTACCCTGCCTGATCGCGGCGGGGAACTGGCCGGGGCGGGCGGTATCGCTGCCGATGCTGGCCTACCTGCCGCTGTACGTGTACAACAACCGGCGCGCGCCGGATTACGACTACGCCGCGGACCACTTCCGCCACAGCCTGATCGTGGCGGGCGGGACGCTTTTCCTGGCGGCGCTGGTCCAGGCCCAGAGCTATCGGCTGGGCCTGCCCTGGCTGTTTCTGTACTTCACGGTGAACATGGCGTTGCTGCGGCTTTTGCGCCACGACGACGCCGTGGCCCGCTCCCACCGGTTCCGGCTTTTGAACCTGGCGGGCGTGGCGCTGGTGTGCGCCGCGGGCTTCGCCCTGTCCCAGCCGGCCATCATCGCCGCGCTGCGAATCGCCTGGGGCTGGTTCGCGGACAACGTGCTCATCAACCTGCTGGCGCTGGCGCTCTACATCCTGCAGCTTGCGCTGTTCGCGGTGAGCTGGCTGCTGGCGCTGATCCCCGGGCTGATTCCCGATGGCGGGCTGTCGCTGCCGCCGGCGCTGGGCGGCGAGGAGGGCGGGCCGAACCTGGCCGCCGCCGCCGCGCAGGCCCGGGCTCTGCCCGCCTGGGTGCGCGCGGCGGTGCAGGGCGCGGGCATACTGCTGCTGGCGGTGATCGTGTTCCTGCTGCTGCGCGCACTGTCCCGCCGGGTGGCCCGGGAGGCGCTGCCCTCCGGCACGGACGAGCGGGAGGCCCTGGAGGACGAGGCCCCGCCCGCGCCCCGCGGCCGCGCCCCGCGCCGGGACCCTCAGGCGGGCGTGCGCCGCTGCTATCGAAGGGCACTGATGCTGCTCCGGGCCCGGGGCGGGCGGGTCTCCCCCACGATGAACACGCTGCAGATCCAGCGGGAAAACGCCGGCGTGGCCGACGACGAAGCGCTGGCGGCGCTCAGGGCGCTGTACCTGCCTGCGCGCTACGGCGAAAAGCCGGCTTCAAAGGAGGACGCGCGCCGGGCGCGGGAGGCGCTGGATCGCCTGCGCAGGCGGTGAATCACCCAACTTTCCCTTGAAGCCGCCCGCGATTTTGTGTATAATAGTACCATTCTACCGATACTGACAACGAGGTGCATGACCATGGATTTCAAGACCGCCGTCGCAAGCGAGATACTCACCGCGATGAATACCGCCTTTGAAGGCGCGGAGCTGCCCGAAATCGGGACCGTCGCCGGAGCGCTGGAGGTGCCGCCGGACACGGCCCTGGGCGACTATGCCTTCCCCTGCTTCAAGCTTTCCAAGAGCCTGCGCAAGAGCCCGATAATGATCGCGGACGCCCTGGCCGGGGCCATCCACGCGGACTTCCTGGGCAAGGTGGAGTCGGTGAAGGGCTATCTCAATTTCTTCATCGACAAGGCCACCTATGCCGAGAAGGTGCTTTCCCTGGCGCTGGAGCAGGGCGAGGCCTACGGTGCGGACAACTCCGGCGCGGGCAAGACCGTGGTGCTGGACTATTCCTCCATCAACATCGCCAAGCGCTTCCACATCGGCCACCTGTCCACCACGATGATCGGCAACAGCCTGTACCGGCTGCACAAGTTCTTCGGCTGGCGGGCCGTGGGCGTGAACCACCTGGGCGACTGGGGCACCCAGTTCGGCAAGATGATCGCGGCCTACAAGCGCTGGGGCGACCACGACACCGTGGCCCAGGGCGGCGTGGACGAGATGGTGAAGCTGTACGTGCGATTCAACGAGGAGGCCAAGGCGAACGAGGCCCTGAACGACGAGGGCCGCGCCTGGTTCAAGAAGATCGAGGACGGCGATCCGGAGGCGCTGGAGATCTTTGGCTGGTTCAAGTCCGTCACGCTGAAGGACGCGGAGCGGGTTTACGACCTGCTGGGCGTGAAGTTTGACAGCTACGCCGGCGAGAGCTTCTACAACGACAAGATGGAGCCGGTGATCCAGATCCTGCGGGACAAGGGCCTTCTGAAGGAGGACCAGGGCGCGCAGATCGTGGACCTGTCCGATTATGGCATGCCCCCGGCGCTGATTCTGCGCAGCGACGGCGCCACGCTGTACATGACCCGCGACCTGGCCGCGGCGAAGTACCGCAAGGACACCTACAACTTCGACAAGTCCCTCTACGTGGTGGCCTACCAGCAGGACCTGCACTTCCGGCAGCTGTTCAAGGTGCTGGAGCTGATGGGCTACGACTGGGCGAAGGACTGCGAGCACGTGGCCTTCGGCATGGTGTCCTTCGAGGGCGGCGCGCTGTCCACCCGTCAGGGCCACGTGGTCTATCTGGACGATCTTCTCCACCAGGCCATCGACAAGGCCCGGGCCATCATCGAGGAGAAGAGCCCGGACCTGGAGAACAAGGACGAGGTGGCGCGGCAGATCGGCATCGGCGCGGTGGTGTTCTTCGACCTGTACAACAACCGCATCAAGGACATCGACTTCACCTGGGAGCGGGCGCTGAACTTCGACGGCCACGCCCGGGCCTGCAGCGTGCTGCGCAAGGCGGGAAGCGAGAGCGCCGCGCCGGACTTCGCCGCCCTCACCGATCCGTACAGCCAGGACGTGGTGCGGCTGATCGAGCAGTTCCCGGACATCCTGAAATCCGCCGTGAACCGCTCCGAGCCCAGCATGGTCACCCGCTTCGCGGTGGACCTGGCCCAGGCCTTCAACAAGTTCTACTATGAGAACAAGGTGATGGTGGACGAGGCCGGCACCCGCGCCGCGCGGCTGATGCTGACCGACGCCACCCGCCAGGTGCTGAAGCAGGCGCTGTACCTGATCGGCGTCGAGGCGCCGGAGCGGATGTGAGCGGCCGACAGGCGTTTCCAAAAAATATGAAGTAGGAGGAATCCCCCATGAAGAAGGTTTCCCTGGCCCTTGCGCTGCTGCTGGCGCTGACCGTGTTTGGAGGCCTTTCTCTCGCTGTCGCCGAGACTGCGGACGCGGGAAAGGCCGAGCCAAAGAGATTTGGAATCATCGGAGCAATGGATGAGGAGATTGCTTCTCTGACGGAAGCGATGACGGAATCCCAGATCAGGACCGTCGCGGGAATGGACTTCTATGAAGGCACGCTCGACGGAGTGGACGTGGTCATTGTGAAGTGCGGCGTCGGCAAGGTGAACGCCGCCGCATGTGCTCAGGCTCTGATCGATGTGTTTGGGGTTGACCGGATCATCAATACCGGCGTTGCCGGGTCTCTGGACGCCCACATCGATATTGGGGATATCGTCGTATCCACGGAAGCCGTACAGCATGATATGGATGCGACGGCGCTGGGATATGCCCGCTGTGAAATACCGTACAGCGACACGTCGGTCTTCCCCGCGGACGAGACGATGAGAAAGAGCGCGGTGGAGGCCGTCGGCGCTGTCGCGCCGGAAATCCGGGCCTTTGAAGGCCGCGTTTGCAGCGGCGATCAGTTCATCGCTTCACGAGAACAAAAGGAAGCCATCATTGCCGCTGCCGGAGGCATGTGCTGCGAGATGGAAGGGGCCGCGATCGCTCAGGTCTGTCATCTGAACGGGCTCCCCTTTGTGATCATCCGCGCGATTTCCGACAAGGCCGACGACTCTGAGGAAATGTCCTACATGGAATTTGTGCAGGCTGCCGCCGAACGGTGCGCCGCGGTTACAAGGTATATGATTGCGCATTAGCCACGGGAACGGGGAAGCCAGCGCACGTCATTCCACCGCATACCCCGCGCCCCTCAGCGCCTCGACCGCCCGGTCGAGGCGCTCTTCTTTGACCAGAATGTAGTCGGTGTCATAGGTGGACACGGCGAAGATGCCGACCTTCGCCCCGGCCAGCGCCGCGGCGATGCCGGACAGGATGCCGGTCAGGGCAAAGTCCAGCGTCCCAGCCACGCGCATGGCCCGCCAGCCGTCCTCCCGGGCGAGGGTATCCGCCGGAACCCGGTCCGTCTCGCACACCAGGGACAGCTCGCTGTCCGTGCGGCCAATGAAGTACAGCCCACTCATGTCAAAATCGTCCAGGCGCGACACCTTGCATACGGTCAGCGGCTGGGGCAGGATCTGAAGCTGAAGCATACATTACCTCCTCAACGATTTCAAAAAGACAGCCTTCCCCAAAAGGGAAGGCTGTCTCAAAGCTGCCTTATTCAATCGGCTTGCTGAACACTTCCCCGAAGATGTCCAACGCCTCGTCCAGCAGCTGCTCGTTCAGGGACGCCATGTAGCTGGTGCGCAGCAGGCACAGCTCCGGCGGCGTGGCCGGGGGCAGCACGGGATTCACGTACACGCCCGCGTCGTACAGCTGGCGCGCGCGGATCAGCGTGGCCTCGGGGCTGTAGGTGTAGATGGGGATGATGGGCGTCTCGGCTTCGATGATCGGGATGCCCCGCTCCTTCAGGCCCTTGCGCATGTAGGCGGACAGGTCGGAGAGCCGCTTCACGATCTCCGGGTGCGCCTCAATGTACCTGAGGGACGCCAGCGCGATGGCGGCGTTGGCCGGCGGGATGGAGGCGGAGAAGATGAACGGGCGGGAGTTGTGGCGCACGAAGTCCACCACGGTGCTGTTGGCCACCAGATAGCCGCCCAGGCTCGCCAGCGACTTGGAGAACGTGCCCATGATCAGGTCCACCTCGTCCTCCAGGCCGAAGTAGCTGGCCGTGCCACGACCGCCCTCGCCGATCACGCCCAGGCCGTGGGCGTCGTCCACCATGACCCGCGCGCCGTACTTTTTCGCCAGCTTCACGATCTCAGGCAGCTTTGCGATGTCGCCGCCCATGCTGAACACGCCGTCGGTGACGATCAGGCAGCCGGCGCTTTCCGGCACCTTCTTCAGCTGGATCTCCAGCTCCTCCATGTTGGCGTGGCCGTAAGTCAGCATCCTGCCGTAGCTCAGCTTGCAGCCGTCATAGATGGACGCGTGGTTCTCCTTGTCGCAGATCACGTAGTCGCCGTGGCCCACGATGGCGGAGATGATGCCCAGGTTGCTCTGGAAGCCCGTGGACCAGGTGCAGCAGGCCTCCTTGTGCAGGAACTTCGCCAGCTCGTCCTCCAGCTCCAGGTGCAGCTTCAGCGTGCCGTTCAGGAATCGGGAGCCCGAGCAGCCGGTGCCGTACTGCTCCAGCGCCTTCAGGCCGGCCTCCTGCACCTCGGGGCAGACGGTCAGGCCCAGGTAGTTGTTGCTGCCCAGCATGATGCGGCGCTTGCCCTCCATGACGACGGTGGCGTCCTGCCGGGTCTCCAGGGCGTGGAAGTAGGGATAGATGCCTTGCCGGCGCAGGTTGTTCGCCACGTCGTAGGTATAGCACTTGTTGAAGATGTCCATAGGTGTCTCCCCCTTGGTGATGTCGTTTTCGTCTTTCGAGGGCGGCTTCTCCCATAATCCGCCAGACTATACAATGTATGCTTTATTATTATAGCACAATAAAGCGCCTGTGGGGGCGCTTTTGTGTTTTATGAACGTAAAATCGACATTGAGACGCCCCCAAACCCATTTACAAATCCCCAAAATCGGGTATAATAAGGGTGTTTATATCATCGGCAATGAAGGGAACCGCCCTTTATCCAGCGGCGCGAAGCGAACCGGAGGTTGGTGCAAGTCCGGGGGCCGCCATAGAGGGGTATCCTCCCGGAGCCGTCGGGCTGAACGCAGTTTGCCATTAGGCCCCGCCGGGCGCGCCCGTTACAGCGCACGAGAGAGGACATATCTATGATATGTCAACTTGGGTGGTACCGCGAATGAACTTCGCCCCAAATCCGGGGCGAAGTTTTTTGAATTAGGAATGAGGAGTTAGGAATTCAGGTACAAATCCTTCGGATTTGTTTAATTCAATAGGAAACCCGGAGGGTTTCGATCACAATTCCTCATTCCTAATTCCTAATTCCTCATTATAAACGGACCTGTAATACAGAAACGGAGGTTGTAAAATGATAGAGAAGGTTTCCACGGCGCTGGATTTTCTGGCGCGCGAAAAGGAAGTCATCAAGTTCTGGAATGAAAACGACATCTTCCAGAAGAGCATGAAGAACCGGGAGGGCCAGGAGGTATGGACCTTCTTCGACGGCCCGCCCACGGCCAACGGAAAGCCCCACATCGGCCACATCGAGACCCGGGCCATCAAGGACCTGCTGCCCCGCTACCACACCATGAAGGGCAAGTATGTCACCCGCAAGGCCGGCTGGGACACCCACGGTCTGCCGGTGGAGCTGGAGGTGGAGAAGCTGCTGGGCCTGGACGGCAAGGAGCAGATCGAGGCCTACGGCATCGAGCCCTTCATCAAGAAGTGCAAGGAGTCCGTGTGGAAGTACAAGGGCGAATGGGAAAAGATGTCGGAGCGCGTGGGCTACTGGGCCGACATGGAAAACCCCTACATCACCTATGACAACAACTACATCGAATCCGTGTGGTGGTCGCTCAAGCAGGTAGCGGACAAGGGCCTTCTGTACAAGGGCCACAAGGTCGTCCCCTACTGCCCCCGCTGCGGCACCGCGCTGTCAAGCCACGAGGTGTCCCAGGGCTACAAGGCCGTGACGGAGCGCTCCGCCGTGGTGCGGTTCAAGCTGCTGGACCAGGACAACACCTATGTCTACGCCTGGACCACCACGCCCTGGACGCTGCCCAGCAACGTGGCGCTGTGCGTGAACCCCACCGAGACCTACGCCCGCTTCGACTACGAGGGCAGGACCGTCATCATGGGCGACGCCCTGATCGAAAAGGTGCTGGGCGAGGGCGCCGAGATCTCCAACAAGATCACCTTCCCCGGCATCGAGCTGAAGGGACTGCGCTACGAGCCGCTGTTTGACTTCCAGAAGACCGCCATCAAGGGCGCGGAGAACGAGCAGAACGCCTGGACCATCGTGGCCGACGACTACGTGACCATGACGGACGGCACCGGCGTGGTGCACCAGGCGCCCGCCTTCGGCGAGGACGACGCCCGCGTGGGCCGCGAGAACGCAATCCCCTTCCTGCAGCTGGTGGACGCCAAGGGCGAGATGGACAAGCAGACCTACTGGCCCGGCGTGTTCGTGAAGAAGGCCGACCCGATGATCCTCGAATGGCTCGATGAGCAGGGCAAGCTGGTCTCCGCGCCGGAGTTCACCCACGACTATCCCTTCTGCTGGCGCTGCGACACCCCGCTGATCTACTACGCCCGCAGCACCTGGTTCATCCGCATGACCGCCGTGCGCGACCGGCTGGTGGCCAACAACCGCACCGTGAACTGGTATCCGGACAACATCCAGGAGGGCCGCTTCGGCAACTTCCTGGAGAACGTGATCGACTGGGGCCTCTCCCGCGAGCGCTACTGGGGCACGCCCCTTCCCGTGTGGGTGTGCAAGGGCTGCGGCAAGATCCACGTGATCGGCAGCCGCGCAGAGCTCAAGGAATTGGGAAACAACGTGCCGGACGACATCGAGCTGCACCGGCCCTACATCGACAATGTGACGCTCACCTGCCCGGACTGCGGTGGGGAGATGCGCCGCACGCCCGAGGTCATCGACTGCTGGTACGACTCCGGCAGCATGCCCTTCGCCCAGTGGCACTATCCCTTTGAGAACAAGGAGATCTTCGAGGCCAACTTCCCGGCCAACTTCATCTCCGAGGCCATCGACCAGACCCGCGGCTGGTTCTACACGCTGATGGCAATCTCAACGCTGCTGTTCGACAGGAGCCCGTTTGAGAACTGCGTGGTCATGGGCCACGTGCAGGACGCCGAGGGCAAGAAGATGTCCAAGCACCTGGGCAACGTGGTGGATCCCTGGGCCGTGCTTGACAAGCAGGGCGCCGACGCCGTGCGCTGGTACTTCTACGCCAACGGCGCGCCGTGGCTGCCCACCCGCTTCTCCGGCGAGCTGGTCAGCGAGATGCAGTCCAAGTTCATGGGCACCCTGTGGAACACCTACGCCTTCTTCTGCATGTACGCCGCCATCGACGGTTACAAGCCCTCCGAGCACGTGGCGGACGAGAAGGACCTGACCCTGATGGACCGCTGGCTGCTCTCCAGGCTGAACAGCCTGGTGAAGGCCGTGGACGAGGGCCTGTCCGGCTATAAGATCACCGAGTCCGCCCGCGCCATCCAGGCGTTCGTGGACGAGCTTTCCAACTGGTACGTGCGCCTGAGCAAGTCCCGCTTCTGGGGCAAGGATTGGACCGGCGACAAGAAGGCCGCCTACCAGACGCTGTACACCGTGCTGGTGACGCTGTGCAAGGTGGCCGCGCCGTTCATCCCCTTCATGACCGAGAGCATGTACCGCAACCTGGTGGTGGGCAGCGTGGACGGCGCGCCGGAGAGCGTGCACCTGTGTGACTTCCCCACCGCCGACGAGGCGCGCATCGACAAGACCCTTGAGGCCGAGATGGACGAGGTGGCCCAAGCCATCACGCTGGGCCGCGCCGCCCGCAGCACCGCCAACATCAAGGTGCGCCAGGCGCTTTCCACCCTGTATGTGAAGGGCAGCAAGCTGTCCGACGCCTGCGCCGCGCTGATCCGGGACGAGCTGAACGTGGAGAACGTGGAGTTCATCGAGGACGCCCGCGCCTTCACCAGCTACCAGATCAAGCCCCAGATGCGCACCCTGGGCCCGAAGTACGGCAAGCTCCTGGGCAAGATCGGCGCGTACCTGAAGGACGTGGACGGCAACGAATTCGTCGACGCGCTGGAGAAGGACGGCAGCGTGAAGTTTGAGATCGAGGGCACCGAGGTGGAGCTGGCCAAGGACGACTGCCTGATCGCCCCCGCCCAGAAGCCGGGCTTCGTGGCCGAAAGCGACGGCGGCATGACCGTGGTCATCGACACCAACCTCACCCCCGCGCTGATCGAAAAGGGCTATGTGCGCGAGGTGATCAGCAAGCTGCAGACCATGCGCAAGGAGGCCGGATTCGACGTGGTGGACCGCATCACCGTCACCTACCGGACCACCGACACGCTGGCCGCGGCCATCGCGAACAACCAGGACGCCATCGCCTCCGCCGTGCTGGCCACCGCCATTTCCGACGCCGACGCCCCCGAAGGCGCCTACGCCAAGGAGTGGAACATCAACGGTGAAAAGGCCGCGCTGAGCGTGAAGAAGAACTGAACCTGACGACGCAACACCCCCGGGCTGCCGCCCGGGGTGTTTTTGTGCGCGTGAAAGCCTCCCCCTTTAGGGGCATCGAGCGCCCGGGAAACAGTCCGGTAGACTGTTTTCAGTGAGAACGGGTCGGCAGACCTCCATCAATGGGGTCGGTAGTAGGCCCGCGGTAGGTGGCATTTGCGAAGCAAATGACGGAAGAGGTCGTTTCCCCTTGCCCCCCACCGCAACAGGGATGCTTTTGCTTGGCGCATATTCCTGTAGGGGCGGCGCAGCGCCGCCCCTACAGGAGCTTTTCGAAATCCCGATCCTCGCTGGTCCCCCCATCGCTGGGCGGCGGATTTACCGGCACTTTTGAGCGGCGCGGCAAACGGAACCCATATCCTCTACAGGAATCATGAAGCCGTGGGCTCACTTGTGCCGGAAATCCGCCGCCAAAAAAGTTCGTTCCCCGGTTCCCTCCCGAAGCAATTTCGAGAGAGGGACCAGGGAACGGCTCTTGTATGCAGCCTGTGCAAACCTGTTCCGTTTACGCCTTCGCGGCGGCCCGCTTCATGGAATCGGCGGCGTCGGCGGCCTTGCCCAGGGCGTTGTTGATGCTCTCGCGGCCCAGCTCCTTGCCGGAGAAGCTGTAGCGGCAGCCGGCGAACAAGCCGATCACCAGCAGCGGCACGCAGACCCAGAAGGCGCACAGCAGCAGGATCGCCAGCGCGGTCACGGGCATGGTCAGCAGCTGCTCCTCGCCCCGCTGGACGGTGAAGCGGTTGCGGTTGCCGCAGGCCAGCAGGCGGCGGGCGTGCTCGCCCAGGTTCTTGAGGGCCTTGCCGTGGCAGCACTTTTTGGATTCGGTGTTTTTGGATTCGGTGCGCTCCGGCGCTTCCACCACTTCGATCTTCACGCCCTCTTCCGTCGCGGCATCCTCCGCGGCGGCCTCCTCAGGGGCAGCCTGCACCGCGGTGGCCGTGCCGGATTCGGCGAACTCGTGCAGCTCCTGCATCCGGCGGAACTTCTCCTTCTCCAGCAGGTGGGTGGCCGTCAGCGTGTTCCAGTCGCTGGCCTCCAGGGCGGTCTTGGCTTCCTCCAGGGTCACGTCGCACTTCTCAGAGAGATTCTCGGTCATTTCGTACTGCGTCATGGTTTTGTCCTCCGTTCGTTTTGATGGGCCCATTATAGCAGTCGAAAATGAGATGGCAAGAAAACTGGATTAGGGTTTGATTAGAAAACGATTTCGCTTCTCTCATAAAAGCGCCCCGCGCTCCGATGATGGAACTCGGGGCTTCAATGGGTTTCACTTCCCGGCGATCTCCCGCACCACCTGCGCCACGTCCCTGTGGACGACGCTTCGGGGCTCAAAGCGCAGCAGGCTGTAGACCAGCTGCATCACCAGGCCCGCGCCGAAGGTGCCGATGAGGGTGCCCACGCCCACGGGCCCGCCCAGCAGCCAGCCCGCCAGCAGCACCGCCGCCCAGAGCAGTATCTCCACCACGCCGATGGGCAGGCGGGGCATCCGCTTGCCCAGCCCCACCAGCAGCGCGTCCCGGGGGCCGCAGCACTGCCCGGCGCTCATGTAGATCCACATGCCCAGCGCCATGAAGGCGAATCCGGCCACCATGACGGCGATGCCCAGCCACAGGCTTTCGTTGGCGGGCAGGGGGTTCAGGTCGTTGAACATCTGCACGAAGTTGCCGGTGAGCAGCGCGTCGATGATGGTGCCGAAGCCGATGCGCTCCTTCAGCAGCAGGTCGACGCCCAGGATCACCAGGGCCATGGCCGTCATGGACAGCCCGTAGTTCAGCGGCGTGTGTCCGGCGATGCCCATGCCCAGGCAGTCCCAGGGCGCCAGGCCGATGTTGGCGAATATGGTCAGGTGCACGCCCAGGGCGAACACCAGCAGCCCCGCCGCGATCTGCAGCCATTGAAGAAGCGCGCGTTTCATGGCATTTGTACCTCCGATTTCCTTATAGCACCCGCACGCGCAGGCGCACCGAGCGCGCCGCCTCCGGCAGGTCCTCCTCCACGCTCATCTGGAAATAGGGCGTGCCGTCCGCGCGGAAGTGCACCCGGCGGATGCCGTCGCAGCGCAGGTGCTCGTGCAGGCCCGTCTCCCCATGATAGGCGATCATCCACTCGCCGTACTCATTCTGATAGAAGGAATGGTGGCCCGGGCCGTACTCGCCCGGCACGGAGTGGAAGGAAAGCACCGGCGGGATGCTCTTTTCCCAGCTGGAAAGCCGGGTCAGGTCGTCTGCGCCGTCCGCGGTCAGGAGCCCCAGGGCGTAGGTGTAGGCGTTGGCGGAACCGCCGGAGTAGGCCAGGTACACCTTCCCGTCCAGCACCAGCGCGTGGGGGCCTTCGTTGTTGATGGTCCCGGCCACGTTCTCCCAGCCGTACAGCGGCCGTGTGAGCAGCACCGGCTCGCCGGTCAGCCGCCAGGGCTCCCGCTCGTCGATGGTGGCGATGTACAGCATGGAGCCGGTGTCCATGGGCGTGCCGATGTGCCGCCGGTAGGACCAGGTCACGTAGGCGCCGCTGGCCGCGCGGATGAAGGTCATGTCCAGGGTGATGCCGTCGGTGGAGAGGGGGCTTCCGTCCCTGCGCACCACGGGCACCGGGTCCTCCCAGTCCTCGGCGCGGACGACGCTGCCGCCCTTCTTCAGCCGCATCATGTGGCACTGGGGGCCCCATTCGTGCCCGCTGACGGCGAAGAGTATGTAGGCCTCGCCGCCGATCAGGTGCCACTCCGGGGCCCAGAAGGTCTGCTCAAAGCCCCGCTCCGGGTCGAAGGGCAGGATCAGGTGCTCCTCGACGCCCGGCGCGAACAGGCCTTCCACGGTGTCCGCCTCGCGGATGTACAGCCCGATGTCGTCCAGGTTGTCGTTGGTGCCCAGGAAGTGCCACTTGCCCTCCCAGCGGAAGATGACCGGGTCGCCGTAGCCCTTGGCCAGCGGGAAGGGGAAGGCCTGCCGGATGATCTCGCCGCCGATCTCATGGACGCCGGGGCGGCTGAAATCCACGGAGGCCGCGTCCCACCGGACGGACTTGACCGCCCGGGAGCCGTCGCTGTAGACCACCTCCGCGCAAACCCTTTCCAGCTCGGCGGGGCTCTTCACCGCGACCTCCTCCGGCAGGATCACCCTCTGCTGCCGTATCGGGCTCCAGTACGCGATGGCCGCCCCGGCGATCTCCGCATCCACGACCAGCGTGTCGGTGGCCGGGTAATCGGCCCCGTCCACCGTTCCGACCTCCTCGAAGCGGATCAGGTCCCGGGTCTTCCACAGGAAGCTGCCGCCCGCCGGCTCGCCGCTCTCGTACACCAGGCGGCCCAGTATGCCGATGGAGCCGTCCTCCAGGGGAAAGATGGCGGGCTCGACCACGCCCAGGGGCACGATGGTGTCCTCGTCCGAGACGAATCCCCGGGGGAACAGCACGCCGTAGTTGCGGTTCAGCGGCTGCAGGTCCCCGCCGGGGCGCTGATACGCCAGGTGCACGGCGTTGGCCAGCCCCGCCGGACAGGCGTCCGGGTCCACCGGGCGGGTGTATACGAAAAACGGTATCGGCTGGTTGCTCATGGCGGGGCCCTCCTGCGCGTTTTTGCTGCTCAACAGTATACCATGCCCCGCCCCCGCAATCAAGGGCAAACAGAGAGATGGCAAAATCGGCGGCGCTGTGCTATAATGGACCATGGATGAAAGCGGGGCGGTAAAATGAAGACGGCGCTGATCATGGAGGGCGGGGCCATGCGGGGCATGTTCACCTGCGGCGTGATCGACGCGCTGATGGAGCGGGGCGTGGCCTTCGACGGCGCCGCCGGGATCTCCGCCGGGGCCGTGTTCGGCTGCAACTACAAGTCCGGCCAGAGGGGTCGGGCGATCCGCTACAACAAGCGCTACTGCGGCGACCCGAGGTATTGCAGCGTGCGCTCGCTGCTGACCACCGGCGATTTGTACGGCGCGGACTTCTGCTATCGCGAGCTTCCGGACGAGCTGGACGTGTTCGACCGGGCGGCGTTCCGGGAGAATCCCATGGCCTTTTTCGTGGGCGCCACGGACGTGGAGACGGGCGGGTGCGTCTATCGCGAATTGAGGGATGGCGGCGCGGAGGACATGCTCTGGCTGCGGGCGTCGGCGTCCATGCCGGTGGTGTCCCGGCCCGTGGACGTGGACGGGCGCAGGCTGCTGGACGGCGGCATCAGCGACGCGGTGCCCTTTGCGTTCATGGAGGGCCTGGGCTACGACCGCAACGTGATCGTGCTCACCCAGCCCAAGGGCTATCGCAAGGCGCCCGCCGCCGGGATGCCGTTGATGCGGCTCATGCTGCGAAGGTACCCGCGGGTGGCCCTGGCCATGGCCGCGCGGCACGAGATGTACAACCGGCAGATGGAGCAGATCGACGCCCGGGAGGCGTGCGGCGCGGCGCTGGTGATCCGGCCGCCGGAGCCGCTGGGCATCCGCCGCACGGAGAAGCGGCCGGATGAGCTGGAGCGGGTGTACCGGATCGGCGTCCGGGAGGCGCAGCGGCGGATGGATGAAATCGCGGCCTTCCTGGCTGAGAAGCGGAGCTGAAATCGGGAGGGATAAAGATGCGTGAATTGCGTATGGACGCCCGGGGACGGGACGAGGCGTACCGGCCGCTGGAGGAGATGGGCCTGTGCGCGGTATGGACGGCGCTGTCCGGCGGCGGTGCGGCGGACGACCCCATCATCTGCCGGGTCCGCGTGAAGAATGAAACGGACGCGCCCTTTTCGGGCGTGGTGCGGCTGCGCCTGCTCCTTGAAGCGGCGGAGCCCCGCTTCTTCCTGCCGGGGTTCATGTATGGCACCAACCGGGGGGACGCCCCGCTGGTGGTGGACAGCCAGACGCCCCGGCTGCGCCATGCGCCCGCGGACTTCCCGGCCTCGCCCTGGTGGCTGACCCGCGCCGACCGGCTGTCCCATCCCGTGGCGCTGGCCTTTGCCGGAGGGCGGGTCGCGGGGCTGTGCGCCTCGCCGTACTTCGTGAAAGCGGGCGGAAAGCGGCGGGGCTGGACGCCCGGCGCGGCGGGGAATTTCGACCAGTACGCGGGCTTTGGCTGCGACATCGACGCGGGCGAGGTGTGTTACACGCTGGGCTATGAGAACGCGCCCTGGTTCTTCCTGGATTCCCACAACTACAGCCCCCGTTCGGCGCTGGGCGACAACGCCTTTACCCTCGCGGCGGGAGAAGCGTTTGAATTCGAGGCGGCGGTGTTCGACTATCCGGCGGAGGACGAGCGCGCCATCGACGGGGCGATCCGCTGGGTGTACGGCCGTTTCCACCAGCCGCCCCGGGAGGGCCTGCCGGCGCGGACGGCGGTGGAGGACATCGCGGGCGCGGTGTCCGGCGAGGCCTGGCTGGAGGACAGCAGCGCCTATGCCGGGTTCGTGTTCGACTGGCAGCACGAGAACGAGGTGCGGCGGCTACCCTCCATCTCCTGGACCAACGGTCTGTCCGTGGCGGTGCCAATGCTGCAGGCGGCCCACCGGCTGGGCCGGGAGGACATGCGCGCGCAAGCGCTTGCGTGCATCGGCCACATCGTCGAGACCTCTGTCAACCCGAAAAGCGGCCTGCCCTTCACCGCGGAAGTGGACGGCGTCTGGGGCAACCGGGGCTGGTGGTATGACAAGCAGCCCGTGCCCGGCCACGCGGGCTATCTGGTGGGCCAGGCGCTGTACTACATCCTGAAGGCCTATGAGCTGGAGAAGGGCCATGGCGCGGAGCACCCGGACTGGCTGGCTTACGTCGAAAGGGCGCTGGAGGTCACGGAGCGCAGCCGCAACGGCGACGGGGAGTATCCCTATATCTTCTCGGAGAAATCCGGCGCGGGGCTGTGCTACGACTCCATGTCCGGGGCCTGGTGCCTGGCCGCGGCGGCGTATTGCGCGTTTCTGACCGGTGACCGGTCGCGCCTTGGCGCGCTGCTTGAGAGCGAGGCCCACTACCACGCCGCCTATATCGTGCCCATGGCCTGCTACGGCGGGCCGCTGGACATCGACAAGCAGGTGGATTCCGAGGGCGTACTGGCCTACATCCGCGCCGCGCGGTGGCTGCACGAATTGACCGGCGACGCGGGGCTGCTCCGGCGCATGGGCGAGGCGATCGAATACGAATTCACCTTCAAGTTCTGCTACAATTCGCCCATCCAGGTGCCGCCGCTGAGCAAGGTGGGCTGGAGCAGCTGCGGCGGCAGCATCACCTCCGTCACCAATCCCCACATCCACCCCATGTCCTCGTCCATCGTGGACGAGCTGGCGTATTACGTGGAAAGGACGGGCGACGAATACGTGCGAAGCCGCCTGGAGGACACCGTGGCCTGGAGCCGGCAGCTGTCCAACACCTTCGACGGCGAATACGACTACGGCAGGCGGGGCTGGATGAGCGAACGCTTCTGCCACTGCCAGGGCCTGCTGACGGAGCGCTATCCCGACGGCGCGCCGGCCAGCACCTGGTTCGCGCTGATGCCCTGGGCCTGCGGCTGCGTGCTGGAGGCGCTGTGCGGATCGGCCTGGGAATGACACTATCGACATCAATAGAAAGAAGGCATAGAAAATGACTTTTGAAACCCTGCACAAGGACATGGTCGCGGCCATGAAGGCCCGGGACAAGGAGCGCAAGAACGTGATCTCCACGCTGATCGCCGACGTGAAGAAGGCCGCCATCGACGCCGGGAACCGGGAGGACATCCCCGAGGCGCTGGTGGATCAGGTGATCCTGAAGTCCAAGAAGACCGCCAAGGAGCAGCTGGACACCTGCCCCGACGAGAGAACAGAGCTGAAGGCGGAGTATCAGTTCGCCTATGACGTGATCTGCGAATACGCGCCGAAGATGATGTCCGACGACGAGATCCGCGCGTTCCTCGCCGCCCATTTCGCCGACGTGCTGGCCACGAAGAACAAGGGCCAGATCATGAAGGCCATCATGCCCGCGCTGAAGGGCAAGGCCGACGGCAAGGCGATCAACGCCATCGTGGCCGAGCTGTGCCAGTAAAGGGAGGCTGCCATGAGGATACTCGTCACCGGCCCCCGGGGCTTCGTGGGGGCCAGGATCCTCCAGGCGCTGGACGGAGCCGTGCCCGCGCCGTCGCTTCGCCACGCGCGGGAGGACGACGTCAAACGGCTGGTGGATGAAGCCGAGCCGGACGTCATCGTGCACACCGCCGCCATCTCGGACATCGGCACCTGCGCGGCGGACCCGGAGGCCTCGTATCGCGCCAACGTGGCGCTGCCCCTGATGCTGGCAAGGACGGGCGTGAAGAGCGTGCTTTTCAGCACCGACCAGGTGTACAGCGGCTGCGCGGGGGAGGGCCCCTACGCCGAGGACGACGCGGTCCCGGCGAACCTGTACGCCGAGCACAAGGTGAAGATGGAGAAGCGGGTGCTGGATATCAACCCCGACGCCGTGCTGCTGCGGGCCACCTGGATGTACGACATGCCCCTGTACGGCGTGCCCAACCGCTGGAACTTCCTGGTGGGCATGCTCCGGGAGCGGGAACTGGCCTTTTCCGGCACGTCCCACCGCGCGGTGAGCTACGTGCGGGAAGTGGCCGCCCGGATGGAGCAGGCCGTGGCGCTGCCCGGCGGGGTGTACAACTACGGCAGCGAGAGCGACCTGACCATGCTTGAAATCGCCCGCTGGCTGGCGGAGGAGCTGAAGCTGGACGTGCGGCTGAGCGACGCCGGGCCGGAGCACAACGTGTGGATGGACTGCTCGAAGCTGAAGCGCCAGGGCATCGCCTTCAACGACACCCTGGACGCCCTCAGGCAGTGCATACGGGATTACAGTTTGTAAGAAACGGAAGGGGCAGCGCCCCTTCCGTTTCCCATTCGATTGTATTTCATTCAGCCCCTGTGACCGGAGCTCATCCCCGCCGCTTCACGGCGTGGTACACCGGCAGGCCGAGCAGCGTGACCGCCACGCTGCCCAGCGCCATGATCGTCGCCCGGGTGCCGGAGAGGAACAGCTGGCTGACGATCACGAACAGGCCGCTCAGTATGGCCAGCGCGGGGATCACCGGGTACAGGGGCACCCGATAGGTGCGCTCCCAGTTGGGGTGGAGCGTCCGCAGCCGGATCACGCAGGCGAAGGTGAGCGTGTAGAAGATCCAGCAGGAGAACACGCCCAGGTCGGTGAGCAGGTCGAACTCGCCCGACAGGGAATACAGGCAGGCCAGCGCGCCGATCAGCAGCACGGAGTTGGCGGGCACCTGGCTGCCGTTCAGCCTTGACAGCGCGCGGCTGGCCGGCAGCGTCCTCTGCACCGCCAGCTGGTAGGCCACGCGCGAGCCGGACATCAAAAAGCCGTTGGCCGCGCCGATGACGGAGATGATGATGCCGATCTTGATCAACAGCCCGCCGGATTCGCCGAACAGCCGCGTGGCCACCGCCGCCGCCGGGGACTCCAGGTCCATCAGCTCGTCCGCGGGGATCACCCGCAGGTAGGCGATGTTGATAACCAGGTACACGGCCATGATGATGGACACGCCGGCCACGATGGCCCGGGGCAGATCCCGCCCGGGGCGCTTCATCTCCCCGGCGATGGCGCCCACGTTGGTCCAGCCCTCGAAGGCGAACAGCACGGCCAGCAGCGTGGAGCCCAGCACGCCGCCCAAACTCTTGCCTTCGCCTACCATGGGCGTGAACACCGGCCGGGCGGCTTCGCCCCGCAGGATGCCGAACACCATCAAAAGCGCCAGAGGGATCAGCTTGCAGGCGGTGGAGACCACCTGCATGCCCCCGGCGGCCCGGGAGCCCAGGCAGTTCAGCGCCACCAGCGAAAGGATCACGGCCATGGCCACGGGCAGCGCCCACTGGGGGCCGATCCACTCCGCCAGCTCCGCGCCCACCTTCACGCCGTAGCCGGCCAGGAACGCGGGATAGAACAGGATCACCTGCATCCACCCGGCCAGGAAGCCCAGCCGCTCGTCGTAGGCCTCGGACAGGTAGGCCACCATGCCGCCGGTCCTGGGGATGAGTATGGCCACCTCGGAGAAGGTCAGCGCGGCGAACAGGCTGACCAGCCCGCCGATGATCCAGGCCAGCATGCCCATGCCCGGCGCGCCGCCGGTGGCCTGATAGATGGCATAGGGCTTGAAGAACACCCCCGCGCCGATCACGCAGCCCACCACCAGGGAGGTGGCGGTCATAAAGCCCAGGTTCTTTTTCATGCGCTGTCTGTCGTCCATGGCGCGATGCCTCCGCAAATGGAAATGAATGGCGCGTCGCTGAAGGCGCACCCATACAGTATACGCCATTCGTCCTTCGATGTAAAGGCCGGCTTGGCGCGACAAAGGCGGACAAAAATATCAGGCGGACAGAAGTATCTGTCCGCCTTTTTGGCGCCGACATGGGCGTTTACCCGAAGATCAGGAACATGACCACGCTGATGAGCGTGGCGGTCAGGCCCACGCAGGCCTCGTAGGGGATCAGCTTCATCCGGTCGCCGATGGACAGGTTCACGCTGCCGCCGGTGGCGTGGAAGAAGGAGCCGTGGGGCAGGGAGTCCACCACGGTCGCGCCGGCGTGCACCATGGCGCCCGCCGCCAGCGCGGGCACGCCCTGTTCGATCAGGGTGGGGGCGAAGGTCTGGGCGGCGATGGTGGCGCCCGCGGTGGTGGAAGCGGTGGCCCCGGCCATCAGGATGCCGGCCAGCGGGGCCAGCACGAAGGCGGGCATGTTCAGCTTCTCCAGCAGCGCGATCACGTCGTACTGCAGCGCGGAGGCCTTGATGATGCCGGCGATGGTGCCGGTGCCGATCAGCAGGATGGACACGCCCACCACCTTGGACAGGCCGAATTCGGTGATGCCCACCACGCCCTTGATGTGGCCGGTGACCAGCATGCACACCAGGCCACCCACGGGCAGGGCGATCAGCGGGTCGATGGACACGCCGGCGATGGGCCGCAGCGCCAGCAGCACGATCACCACCAGCGGGCCGACGATGGCCGGGAGGAACCCGGGCAGCGCGTTGTCGCTGGTCTCGATGTCGCCGGAGGCCACCGCCAGGCCGTTCTTCTTTTTGGAGAGCACCGTGGCCAGCAGGATGGCCATGACCAGCGCGAACAGGGCCGGCACGATGTTCTTGAACATCAGCGAGGTCAGGTCCACGCCGAAGGCCTCCGAGGCCGCGATGGTGTTGGGGTTGGGGGAGATGATGTTGCCCGCCTTGCCGCCGCCGATCATGGCCAGCAGCAGGCTCTGCTTGCTGAGCTTCGCCTTCTTGCCGATGGCCAGGGCGATGGGGGCCACGGTGATCACGGAGATGTCGATGAACACGCCCACCGCGCAGATGATCATCGTCGCCAGGGCGATGGCCGCCAGCGCCAGCCTTTCGCCCATCCTGTCCACGATGGTCTCGGCGATCTTCTGGGCGGAGCCGGTCTTGATCAGCGCCCCGGCCAGGATGCCGGAGGTCATGATCCTCAGCACGGAGGACATCATGCTCTGCGCGCCGGAGACCATGGTGTTCACTGTGGTCACCAGACCGCCGCCGCCGATGATGCCGCCCACCAGCGCGCCCAGGATCAGGCTGTAGGCGGGGTGCACCTTGCGGATGATGAGTACGATGGCGATGGCGAGGCCGACCACGGCCCCGAGGGTGGTGAAGTCATACATGGCCTTGTCCTCCTCTTATTTCTTCAGCTCCATGCCCGCCTTCAGGAAGCGGAACATGCGCACGGCGCCCAGGTAGTAGAGCTCCTCCGCGCGGCCCAGGGCCTCCTCCAGGGGCATGGGCGCGTCCACGGTGGTCATCAGCGAGGCGATGCCGTGGTCGAAGATCCGGGCGGCGTCCCTTCCCAGCGAGCCGCTCAGGCCCACGGCGATCACGCCCTTTTTCGCGGCGCGCTCGCCCACGCCCTGCATCACCTTGCCGAAGCAGCTCTGCCAGTCGGTGCGGCCCTCGCCGGTGACCACCAGGTCGGTGCCCTCCAGGCGGCTGTCGAAGTCGATCAGATCCAGCACGGTGTCGATGCCAGACTTCATTTCCCCGCCCAGGAACACCATCAGCGCCGCACCCAGGCCACCCGCCGCGCCCGCGCCCTGGATGGCGTCGGGGTCGATGCCGAACTGGCGGCGGATCACGTCGCGATAGTTCACCATGCCACTCTCCAGCCGCTGCTGAATCTCCGGCGTCGCGCCCTTCTGGGCCCCGAAGGTCCAGGTGGCGCCGTTTTTGCCGCACAGGGGGTTGGTCACATCGCACATCACGGTGATCTTCGCGGCGGATACGCGGTGGTCCAGGTTGGACACGTCGATGGCGCTGACCTTCTCCAGCTCCTCGCCCCGGCCCTCCAGCTCCCGGCCCTCGCCGTCCAGGAACCGCACGCCCAGCGCCCGGGCGCAGCCCATGCCGCCGTCGTTGGTGGCGCTGCCGCCGATGGCGATGGAGATGTCGGTAAAGCCCATGTCCAGCGCGTGGCGGATCAGCTCGCCGGTGCCGTAGCTGGTGGCCTTCAGCGGATTGCGCCTGTCCAGGGGCACCAGCGGGAGCCCGGAGGCCGCCGCCATCTCGATCACCGCGCGACGCTCATCCAGCCTGCCGTAGCGGGCCGTGACCTTCTCCATCATCGGGCCGCAGACCTCGCATTCGATCCACTCGCCCTTTTCCGCGGCCACCACCGCGTCCGTGGTGCCCTCGCCGCCGTCGGCCACCGGCACGCCGCTGTACTCGATCTCGCCGAAGACCGCCTTCGCGGCCTTCGCCAGCAGCGCGACGGTCTGCTCGCTGGTCAGAGTGCCCTTGAATGAATCCGATGCAAACAGGAACTTCATGTTGGTTGCCTCCCCGCTGTTTATTTTGCTGGATTCATTATAGCATTCTCCGCGGATGTATGATATATTATATATAACAATAAGTACCGAATAATACACTTCATTTATATTATACATGACAGGGAGGCGGCGCCCATGCCCGAGCAGATCCGCACCCGGCTGGCAGGTCAGATCGTAGACACGCTGAAGACGATCTGCAGCCACGACATCAACTTCATCGACGTCCACGGCAGGATCATCGCCAGCACCGACGCGGCCCGGGTGGGCAGCTATCACGTGGGCGGACACGAGGCGGCCCAAAGCGGGCAGATCGTGGTCATTGAGGCGGACGACCCCCAGCGGGACGTGCGCCACGGCATCAACATGCCCATCCGCTTCCACGGCAGCACCGTGGCCGTCATCGGCATCACGGGCGCGCCGGCGGAGGTGCAGAAGTACGCCGACCTGGCCCAGCGCATCACGCTGCTTCTGCTGCGGGAGCACGAGATCGACACCCGGAACTACGACGTGCGCACCCAGACGGGCTATCTGGTGCGAGCGCTGGTGGACCGGGAGACGGTGACGGCCGCCTATATATCGGAGGTGCTGGAGAAGAACGGGCTGTCGGATCGGGGCGAGCCCTGGCGCTGCATGGTCATCCAGCTGCGGGAGGGCCACGAGCACCCGCTGTCCGCCATCGAGGCGGCGACCCAGGAGGTGGCGCGGGGGCTGGGCAAGTGCCTGTACGCCTACCGCTTCCCCAACGAATACGTGCTGCTGGTGAAGGAGCGGGACAGCGGCCGCTGGGAGAAGGCGCTGCGGGCGCTGTCAGGCGCCTGGCCGCGGGACATCCGGGTTGGAATCGGCTCCTCCCGGCGGCTGTCCCGGCAGGACCTGTCCTTCCAGGCGGCGAAGCTGGCCATCCAGAGCCTGGAGGCGGGTGAGAACTTCGCTTCCTATGAAGACGTGCGGCTGGAGATTTTGCTGGGCAGCGTGTCGGAGGCGGCGGCCGGCGCGTACCTGGAAAAGTGCCTGAAGGGGCTGGACGAGGGGGACAGGGCGCTGCTGGGCGTCTACTTCGCCAGCGAGATGTCCCTGAAGGAGACGGCCGAGCGCTGCTTTTTGCACGTGAACACCGTGCAGTACCGCCTGAAGCGCGTGCGGGAGCGCTGCGGCCTGGACCCGCGCCGGTTCCGGGAGGCCTCGCTGCTCTACACCGCCCTGCGGGTGGAGGCCATGAGCCGACGGGAGGGGACATAAAAAACGCGCCACACAGGCCTGTGTGGCGTGATTTCGCATCCGCGTTCAGATCAGCTGGATGTCCCCCACGATGGGCAGCGGCTCGTCGCTCCCCTTCGCGGCGCGGACGATGCCCAAGATGACCAGCACCAGCACGCCGATGCCCAGCACATCCCCGGCCAGGCTCAACAGGCCGTGGAAGCGGTTGAGGATGGCGGAGATCGAGCCCGCGATGGCCAGCAGGAAGCCCTGGTTCAGGTGGCGGCGGGAGAGCTGGTCGTCCTTGTTGCGGATGATAAAGGCGACGACCCAGAAGATCCAGCCCAGATAGCTGAAAATGGCGGCGACCTTGTCCTTCTTCTCGGTATACATATCGTTTTCCTCCTGTGGTGAATTTCGGTTTCCCCGGTTGACGATGGCATTATAGCACCCGGGCATGAGAACACAAGGATAATCACATTAGAAAGGGATGAGAAATCAGCCGAAGGGGGCGCTCTGGCGCAGCTCGGTGTAGATCATGCCCCGGTCGGAGCGCATCAGCGACACATGCTCCACCGTCATCCCCGCCTTCGGCACCCGGATCGCGCTCACGCCCGCGCCGCGCCGAAGCAGCGTGATGTGGGGCGAGAACCGCTTGCGGTCGAAGGGAATGCCCTCCTCGCTCAGCGCGTGGCGCAGGGCTTGCACGTATCTTTGAAGCGGCGGACATTGCGCCAGGCCCGCCCACCACAATTCTCCGAAGCAGCCAAAGCCGTCCAGCTGGATCTCAAAGGGCACCACCGGCGGAAGGGGCACGGCGTCCGGGTCGGGATATTCCCCGATGAAGGCCAGCGTCAGGTGCATATTCTCCGCGGGGGTGTAGTTGCCCGCGACGCCCCGGGCCTTCATCTGCCGCTGCACGTCCCCCAGGGCGCGGCGCATTTCCTCCGACAGCGCGATGGCGATGAACAGTCGCATGATTACCTCGCCAGCTCCTCTGCCAGCCGGGCCGCGCAGCCCACCAGGTCGTTGCAGGATTTGCCCGACAGCCGCAGCGCCCCGCAGCTGATGGCGCCGTTCTCCTCCCGGAAGCGCCGCTGGAATTCCTCCACCGCCTCCGGCTTCAGCCGCTGAAGCAGCTGGCATCCCGCCAGGTACGCCCCGCACTTGCCGCCGTCGCTCCGGGGCCGGGGCGCCAGCCGGGCGGCGTCCTCCGTGGAAAGGCCCAGATCCCGGTCGAAGGCCATCGTCACCGACTGGGCGCAGTTGTTTCCGTTCCTGTGATATTCGCGGGCGATATCCTCGCGCATATTCGTCCCCTCACTTTCGAGATCATGTCCCGTTCAGAAAGCCCAAGTACTCGTCGAACACGTTGAACAGCATGTCCCCGGAGCAGACCGGCAGCAGGAACCCGGTCTTCCCGACGGAGGTGAAGTCGAAGTACTCCCTGGCCCCGGTGAGCACCAGCGCGGGCAGCACCTCGTATTCCGGGCCGAACACGATCTCAAGGTACGGGCAGTACTTGGCCGCCTGGGCCGCGTCCTCCGCGTCGATTTTGTCCTTCATCTTGAACTCCAGCGAGAACACCCGGTCCTCGGTGATCACCAGCACGTCCGCATAGATGCGCACGCGCCGCGCGCGCTTCAGCCGGAACTCGAAGGCAATCTCCCACTTCAGGCAGCGGTCGCCCGCCATGTCCAGAAGGTCCTCGAACAGGCGCACCATGCAGGCGCGGCAGTCCCGGAAGGAGTGGAAGAGCCCCCGGGCGTCGCTGACGCTGCGGCCGATCCGCTGGCAGCCCTCGATCAGCCTGTCCAGCCACGCATCCTCCGTCAGGTCCATGAATTCGGCGGCGCTGCCGTAGTAGCCGCAAAACTCAAACAGCCCCGCGTGGGGCCGCTCCTGGCGGATGATGCCGTGCCAGCGGTAATCGCCGTCCTGCCAGCACAGCTCCTTCAAAAGCGGCGAGGCGTACAGCACGTGGTTGACGGCGCTCCTCTCCAGCTTCAGGCGGCTGGCGATGTCCCTGGCCCTCAGGCCGTCCGACTGGCAGATGGCGGCGCAGACCCTTCGCTCCAGCTGGTCGGGGTCGCGGGTATATTCGGTCTTCATACGCCCAGCATACCACATCCCGGCCCGGTTTTCAACCACAATGGGCCGCAGACAGTGGACAGCGACAGGGCTGCCTGCTATAATAATGGAAAGTCAGGCACAGGGAACCGAAGGTTGTGCCGGGAACCGTTCGATCGACAGGGGGGAATGAAGATGGACGGAAAGCTGTTTGGCCGGGCAATCGGCAAGTTTACGGGCGGCGTGCTGCTGTTGGGGCTTCTGCTGTTCCTGCCCGCGGGCACGCTGAACTGGTGGCAGGGGTGGCTCCTGATGGGGATACTGTTCGTGCCCATGTTTGCCGCCGGGCTGGTGATGATGAAGAAGTCGCCGCGGCTGCTGGAGAAGCGGCTGAACGCCAGGGAGGAGCAGGGCGAGCAGAGGCTCGTGATCCTGCTGAGCGGGCTGATGTTCCTTACTGCGTTCGTGGTGGCGGGGCTGAACTTCCGCTTCGGCTGGCTGGTGCTGCCGGACTGGGTGAGCTGGACGGCAGCGGGGCTGTTCCTGCTGGCCTACGCGCTGTACGCCGAGGTGCTGCGGGAGAATGAATGGCTGTCCCGCACGGTGGAGGTGCAGCAGGACCAGAAGGTGGTGGACACGGGCCTCTACGGCGTGGTGCGCCATCCCATGTACATGAGCACGCTTATGCTGTTCCTTTCCATGCCGCTGGTGCTGGGCTCGGCGATCTCGTTTTTCATCATGCTGCTCTATATCCCCATCATCGCCCGGCGCATCCGCAATGAGGAGGAAGTGCTGGAGCTGGGCCTGGCGGGCTACGCCGAATACAGGCGGAAGGTCCGCTACAGGGTCATACCCTATATCTGGTGAGGGGCAAAGGAGAGAGGCGCATGAACATCACGGTGTACCTGGGCGCGAACCCGGGCAATGACCCGTCGCTGGCGCGGGCAGTGCGCGAGCTGGGGACCTGGATCGGTGAAAGCGGCCACAGCCTCGTCTACGGCGGCTCGAAGTCCGGCCTGATGGGCGAGCTGGCCCGGAGCGTCTTGCAGGCGGGCGGCGAGGTGACGGGGGTGGAGCCCCGGTTCTTCGTGGACGCCGGGTTCGTCTATGACGACATCACCCGCCTGATCGTGACCGAGGACATGGCCAGTCGCAAGGCGAAGATGATCGAGCTGGGCGACGCATTCATCGCCTTTCCCGGCGGCACGGGCACGCTGGAGGAGATCGCCGAGGTGATGAGCAAGGTGTCCCTTGGGCACTTGGACGCGCCCTGCATCCTCTACAACCTGAACGGCTATTACGACGGCCTGAAGGCGCAGCTTGGACACATGATCGAAATGGGCCTGTCGTCGCCGGGGAAGCAGGCGGGCATACTGTTCGCGGACGACCTGGCGGCGATCAAGGCCCGGCTGGCCTAACCGACATTTCGCGTGCAGGCGCTGGATATCGGGCAGGTCCGCGAGATCTACAATGAGCGCATGACCCGGGATTTCCCCCGGGACGAGCTGAAGCCTCTCAGCCGGATCGAGCGGGCGCTCGAAAAGGGCGAGTATGCGTGCTGATGGAGGTGGACGACCCCGCCAGTGCCAGGGCCCCAAGGAGCGGGAGCTGTATGAGCGCTGGGTGGTCCTGTGACAGACAACAGAGAGGAGAAATGAACATGAAGGAGTACAAGCTGGTCTATCTGAACAAGGGCTTCAAGGTTTCCCGGGAGAAGGACCTGGAGCAGGCCGAACAGATCATCAACGAATACGTCCGCGCGGGCTGGACCCTGCAGCAGATCACCACGCCCGACGACGGCGTGGGCGCCATGGTCGGGGTGTTCTACCGGGAGGAGCGGCTGTGACGGCCGGGGAGGTTGCACCATGATTCGACCCATCGTGCGGGACGTGCTCTTCCTGGGCCAGAAGTCGAAGGAGGCCACGCCCCATGACGCGGCCCTGGGTCGGGACCTGCAGGACACGCTGCGGGCCAACCGAGACCGGTGCGTGGGCATGGCCGCGAACATGATCGGCGAGGGCAAGCGGGCGATCATCGTGAGCATCGGCCCGGCGGACGTGGTGATGTACAACCCGGTGCTGCTGGCGAAGGACGCGCCCTACGAGGCGGAGGAGGGCTGCCTGTCCCTGGACGGCGTGCGCAAGACCACGCGCTTTCAGAACATCGAGATCGAGTACCGGGATGCGGCCTGGAAGAAGCGCCGCCAGCGGTACTCCGGCTGGATCGCCCAGATCATACAGCACGAGATGGACCACCTGGAGGGCATCATCATATGAAGAACGGAGGCCTGAACATGAAGGAGATACCGGGGGCGTATCTTGAACCCTGCGCCGGCGCGGGCCAGGTGGAGAGGCTGGACTACGGAAAAAAGTTCCTGCTGGTGTACACGCCCGCGAAGCCGGCGAAGCGCATCCTCTACCTGATCCACGGGGGCGGCGGCGACCAGTACGCCTTCTTCTGCCCGGCGTTTCTGAACACCGTGGACCACATGATCGCGGACGGCCTGCTGGAGCCGTTGTACATGGTGTCGCCCTGCTTCTACGACCCGGCGGAGACGGACAAGACCCCGGCGTCCTCGGGCGTGGCGGTAAAGAAGTTCATAAGCGAGCTGCGGGATCAGGTCGTGCCGCTGGCGGAGGGCTTCATCGGCAAGGCCTTCGCGCGGGAGGACCGGGCCATCGGCGGGTTCTCCATGGGCGGAGTCACCACCTGGTACGCCTTCATGCGGGCGCTGGACCTGTTCCGCTGGTTTCTGCCGCTGAGCGGCGACTGCTGGGCCTGCGGCGAGAAGGGCGGCGGCAAGCACCCGGCGGAGACTGCGAAGGCGCTGGCCGACGCCGTTATGGCGCAGGGACAGCGCGACTTTCGCATCCATGCCGTCACCGGCTCGAAGGACATCGCCTTCCCCAACCTGGACGCCCAGATCCGCGCCATGGCGGATTACCCGGAGCTGTTCGGCGACAGGCTGCGCTATGACGTGATGGAGGGCGGCGCCCACGATTACGAGACCATCTTCCGCTACCTGTACAACATCCTGCCGGGGGCGTTTGGGGAGTAGAGAAGGCGGCGCGACGTCCGCTGGGGTATAGCGTGGCGAATCGCGCTGGGCAGGCGCGGCAACGGCGCCCCTACAGAGTAGGCGCAGGAAGCCCCGTCCCCTCTATCGCTGCTCCCCTATCGCGGGGCGGCAAACTCTCCGGCACTATTGAGCGACGCGGCAAACGAAACCCCTACCCTCCGCAGGGATCACGAGGCCGTGGGCTCACTTGTGCCGGGAGTTTTGCCGCGAAAAAAACGCGTTCCTTGGTTCCCTAAACGGAATGCCGCAGCGACGACGCGGCATTCCGGTTCCCCTATTCAGGCCCGTCCCCTCTATCGCTGCTCCCCTATCGCGGGGCGGCAAACTCTCCGGCACTATTGAGCGACGCGGCAAACGAAACCCCTATCCTCCGCAGGGATCATGAGGCCGTGGGCTCACTTGTGCCGGGAGTTTTGCCGCGAAAAAAACGCGTTCCTTGGTTCCTTAAACGGAATGCCGCAGCGACGACGCGGCAATCCGGTTCCCCTATTCAGGCCCGTCCCCTCTATCGCTGCTCCCCTATCATGGGGCGGCAAACTCTCCGGCACTATTGAGCGACGCGGCAAACGAAACCCCTATCCTCCGCAGGGATCACGAGGCCGTGGGCTCACTTGTGCCGGGAGTTTTGCCGCGAAAAAAACGCGTTCCTTGGTTCCTTAAACGGAATGTCGCAGCGACGACCTCATCCGTCATGCCGCGCTTCGCTTGCAATCCACCTTCCCCATAGGGGAAGGCTTTGAAGATGCGCCGCAACGCCAAAAAGAGCCGTTTCCCGGTTCCCCTCCGGAAACTATGACCGGAAAGAAACCGGGAAACTTTTATTCAGCGCGCCAGCGCCGCCCCCATCTCAAAGGCCCGCCGGCACTCCTGCGGGAACACCGTTTCGTGGCGGCGCTGCTTCTCCTCCGGGTCGAACAGCGTCCAGGGCCAGTCGGTCTTGCCGTAGTTCCTCAGCTGCAGCGTGTCGCCGCTGACCAGCGTCTGCGTCGGCCCCACGAAGCGGTCCAGCGTCTGCCGGTAGTTTTGCACCAGGCCCTGGTAGGCGGTATCCGGCGCGTTGCTGGTCATCACCAGCAGCACGGGCACGGGCCTCGGGTTGCAGCAGGGCGTCTCCAGGTTGTAGGTCAGGTTCTGGAAGATCAGCCGCTCGTACAGCGCCCGGAAGGAGGCCGTCAGCTCGCTCAGATAGTTCGGGGAGCCGATGATCAGCCCGTCGGATTCCCGGATGGCGTCCAGCACCGGCGTCAGGCCGTCCCGGCACACGCAGCGGCCCTTGTTCCGCTCCCGCTTGCAGCCGAAGCAGGAGATACAGCCGGTGTACTTTTCCAGCCGGAATAGGTCGAAGCGCTCAATGCCCGCACCGGCGGCCTCCGCGCCTTTCGCGGCCTCGGTGATCAGTGTATCGGTGTTCCAGCCCCTCCTGGGGCCCGCGTTCACAACGACGATTTTCTTTCCCATGGTGATCTCCTTTCTCAATTCCACAGTTTCAATGCGCCTTCGTGTAATCCGCCGCCAGCGCGTCCAAAACGCGGGCAGCCCTTGCTTTCGGCCAGGGGTCGCGGCGTCCGCCGTCTGCGGCAGCGCCGCACAGCCCCCCCATTCCCCTGTTTTATCATCTTAATTATATCAGGGGACGCCGCCCGCTGTCCAGCGCCCGCCAAATGGAAATATTGAAACGATAACCGCTTGTAACTTCCGGCTTCCTGTGATATGATAGTCAAAAACAGACATCCCAAAAACCACCCACCGAAGCAACCCAGCGCCATGCGCACCCGGAAAGGAGCGGACGCGTTGAAGAACTGCAAATATCCCTATTACGACATCCCCGACATCACAAGCGTCGCCGACATGCTGGAGACCGCCGCGCGCGAGCGGCCGGACTTCGTGGCCTTCCGCTACCGGGCGGGCCGGGACGGCGTGGAAAGCAAGACCTGCCGGGAAGTGCTTTCAGACGTGCGCAAATCCGCCTGCTGGATCGAGAAGAGCTGCGGGCGCGGCAGGCACATCGCCGTCATCGGCGAAAATTCCTACGAGTGGCTGCTGGCGTTCTTCGGCGCGCTGGCAAGCGGCAACGTGGCCGTGCCCATCGACAAGGACCTGCCGGCCAATGAAGTGGCCGACATGATCCGGGAGGCGGACGTGGACGCCGCGTTCGTTTCCCCTTCCTATTCGGACCTGACCGAGGGCATCGAGGGCCTGGCGGTCACCACGCTGAAGGCGCTTTCAAAGGCGGAGTGCCCGGGCTGGGAGGACTACGGCCTGTTCCATCCCGGGGACGACGACCTGGCCTGCATCTTCTTCACCTCCGGCACCTCCGGCCGCAGCAAGGGCGTGATGCTCAGCCACGGCAACCTGGCCAGCGACGTGTCCGGCGGCGCGCGGGTGTTCAGCCCGGAGGGCGGCTCGGTGCTGTCGGTGCTGCCGTTCCACCACGCCTTCGGCCTGGTGGTCACCATCATGATGGGGTTCCACTTCCGGGCCACCATATTCATCAACCGCAGCCTGAAGCGCCTGAAGGAGGACATGCTGCTGGCGCAGCCGGGAATCATCACGCTGGTGCCGTTGTTCGTGGAGGTGTTCTACAAGCAGATCAGGGACGGCGTGAAAAAGAGCGGCAAGGAAAACACCTTCAAGTGGGGCGTGCGGATCAGCCGGGCGCTTTTGAAGCTGGGCATCGACGTGCGGCCGAAGCTGTTTGCGCAGATCCTGGAGCCCTTCGGCGGAAGGCTGAAGTACCTGATCTGCGGCGGGGCCTACCTGGATCCGTTCTACGTGAAGTTCTTCCGGGACATCGGCGTGGAGATCATCAACGGCTACGGCGCCACCGAGTGCTCCCCCTCGCTGTCCATCAACCGCAACCACCACTACCGCGACGGCAGCGCCGGGCAGCTGATGCCCCACGTGGAGATCAAAATCTCCCCGGAGGGCGAGGTGCTCGCCCGGGGGCCGATGGTGATGAAGGGCTACTACAAGAACCCGGAGGAGACGGCGAAGGTGCTGAAGGACGGCTGGTACGCCACCGGGGACCTGGGCTACATGGACGAGGACGGCTTCCTGTTCCTGACGGGACGGACGAAGAACCTGATCATACTGAGCAACGGCGAGAACATCTCCCCCGAGGAGCTGGAAAACGACTTCAACCGGGACGACGGCGTGAAGGAATCGCTGGTCTACGAGCAGGACGGCCTGATCGTGGCGGAGATCTTCCCCGAGGAGGAATTCGCCGGCAACGAGGCCTATTTCAACGAATTGAAGCAGAAGGTGAACCAGGGCCGGCCGGCCTACAAGCAGGTGGCCCGCATCGTGCTGCGCAAGGAGGACTTCGTGCGCAACACCACGCGAAAGATCGTCCGCTACAAGAACGTGCCTCAGAACACAAAGGCCTGATATCGGCAAGGAGGATATACCCATGTTTGAGAAAGTGACCGCGATTCTCCGGGAATACACCAACAACGAAAACACGCCCATGTCCATGGAAAGCACCCTGGTGGACGACCTGGGGCTCAGCTCCCTGGAGGTGATCAACATCGTGCTCGCCTTTGAGGACGAGTTCGGCATCGAGATCCCCGAACGCATCATCCCCACGATGCACACCGTGGGCGACATCGTGGCCTATCTGGAGAAGACAGTCTGACCGCAATGCACACAGGCGGCCCCCGCCCAGCAGGGGCCTTGTTTCGTTCGCCCCATCAAGCCCCGGACCGTCGGGGTTTTTTTACTCCGCCGAGCCCATTACACGATTGTCAAAAAATTGTCATTTCATCTTCATAATTATTGTCTATAATACCAATGAATTATTACAGGCATCTCAAAAAGGTGGCTTGCTCACAGATGTCCAGTTATTTCATCTACTACACCGAGGCCAGCGTCGTCTGTGTAATCATATTCACCATCATGCTGTTTCGCGACATGATGAGCGTGGACCGGCAGGAGAAGCAGATCAAGTATGACCATGCCCTGGTGGCGTTCATGCTCTATTTCGTGTGCGACGCGTGCTGGGCGTCGGTCATCGCCGGCGTGCTGCCGAAGAACCATTTCACGGTGCTGCCCGTCACCTTCTGCAACTACGTGCTGATGGCCGCCATCACCTACACCTGGCTGCGCTATGTCATGGTGGTGGAGCAGGTGAAGAACCGGGACGATAGGCGCACCCGCTTCGCCATACAATTCCCCTTCTACCTCTCCACCATCGCGCTGATCGCCACCTACCTGTGGAAGCCGACCCTGTTGTTGAGCGAGGATTTTGTGCTCCAGCCGCTCTACAACGTGTTCCAGATCGCCGTGCCCTGCGTGTACATCGTGGCGGTGGTCGTCTACACCTCGCGCAAGGCCATCATCGAGGAAAACCCCCTGGAGCGGCGCAAGCACCTGTTCGTGGGCATGTTCCCGCTGATGGTCATCGCCGGGGGGCTTTTGCAGGTCCTGTTCCTGCCGGAGACGCCCATCTTCTGCTTCAGCAGCGCGATACTGATGCTGATATTCTACATCAACGCCATGGAGACCCGGATCTCCAGCGACCCGCTCACCGGCCTGAACAACCGGGGACAGCTGATGCGCTACACCCTGCAGAACTCCAACATGCGCCGCGAGGGCCGGATGACCTTCGTGATCATGTTCGACATCAACGATTTCAAGTCCATCAACGACACCTACGGCCACGCCGAGGGCGACAAGGCGCTGCTGATCGTGGCCGACTCCCTGCGCGCCGTCATCCGCAGGCACAACATGCCCCTGTTCCTGGCCCGGTACGGCGGGGACGAGTTCATCTACATCGTCCATCCCACGGAAGCGGGCGAGGTGGACGCGCTGATCCGGGACCTGCGCGAGCAGATCGCAGACACCTGCAAGGCCAGGGGCGCGCCCTATACGCTGTCCATCGGCGCAGGCTGCAGCCAACTCGGCGGCGACGGGGACACCTTCCAGGCCTGTCAGCAGCGGGCGGATAAAAACCTGTACTTGGACAAGGCCCAGATGAAGTCCCACCGGCCGAGGACGGCCCGATAGGACGGCGCAAACAGACTGACTTCGCGAGCTAAAACAGCGGCGGACATCCCGGCAGAATACCTGCCAAAATGTCCGCCGCTTTCTTTGTGTCAGCCCGGCGCCATCACGCCAGCGCCTTCATGATGTTGGCGCAGAGCGTGGCCAGGGGCGTGCCCACCACATAGCCCATCAGCGCCATCAGGATGCCCACGGGCACCAGCGAGCCGGCGTAGGAGCCCGCCAGCACCGGCGCGGAGGCCGTGCCGCCGATGTTGGCCAGGGAGGCGACGCCCGCGGTGAACAGGTCCAGCTTCAGCAGCCTGCACAGCACCAGCATCAGCGCCGCGTGGATCGCCAGCACGATGAATCCGGTGATGATCCAGGCCGGCGCGTCGCCCAGCTCCGTCAGGCTCGCCCGGGAGGCCAGAAGCGCGATCACGGCGTACAGCAGCAGGTTGGACACCTCGCTCGAACCGGCCACCTTCCCCAGCGGCGTCAGCGCGCAGATGAGCGCCACGGCGGTCACGAACAGCACCGTCCAGGTGGCCTTGTCGGAAAAGCTCGTCAGTTCGTACAGCTTCGCGCCCACGCCCGTGGCCACGGCGCTGACCAGGAACGCGCAGCCGATGAGCAGCAGCAGGCTCTGCAGCGTCACCGGCTTCGCGTTCTGCTTAGCCTCGTCCTCAAGGCGCAGGGAAACCTCGTCCAGCTTCGCAGTGTCCGCCTTCGTCCACTTGTTGAAGGCGGGTGCCAGCTGGATGGCCCACAGCAGGAACATCACCCACAGCGAGTAATCGATGGAGTCGATCACCAGCGCGTAGCCCATGTCCGCCTCGGAGATGTTCAGCGCCGCCTGCACAGCCACCATGTTGCCGCTGCCGCCGATCCAGGAGCCGCACAGCGCGCCCAGGCCCATCCAGGCATCGCTTCCGATAAAGCGCTTCATGATCAGGAACGCGGCGATGAAACCGACCATGATAGTCAGCGTCGCCGAGAAGAAGCCCAGCAGCATCCGCGGCCCCAGGCGCAGCACCTTGCGAATGTCGCACCTGAGCAGCATGGCGAACACCATCGCGTAGGTCAGGTTGTTCTTCAGCGCCCCGTAGGCCGCCTTCGTCTCGCCCAGGTCCCACACCCTCAGCGTGCACAGCAGCATCGCCACCAGATAGCACAGCACCATGGAGGGCACGTACTTGAAGAACTTCGCAAGCGCCCCTTTGGCCGTCTTCTCCAGCGTCACCAGCGCGCCTGCCATGAACAGCAGCACGGCCACATAGGTAAATCCATCGGTAATCATAAGGGCGTCCCCCTTCCCTCTATTCTCCCGTGATGCGGCGGACCTGCTCCGCGAACCGCGCATCGTAGCGCGCCATTTCCTCCGCCAGCGCCTCGCGCTGCTCCCGCACGCCGGTGACGATCCTCGCGCCCGTCCACTTGAGCTGTGCCGCGGCCTTGTCCGTCTTGACGGCCACCTGGGTGTACTCCGGCCCGATCATCAGCAGCGACAGCGCGTCCTCCGGCTTAAGCCAGCCGCTGCTGATAATGCCGAAGGTGTCGAAGATCGTGTCGTTGGCGATGGGCCCGATGACCACGTCCGCGTCCAGCGTGTCCCGCGCCCGACGGTTCTTGAAGATATAGTCGAACCAGGCCGCATCGCGCTCGAACCGGTGCACCACGAGGCCCGCCAGGTCCAGCTCATAGGTGTTCACCACCGCGTCCTTCCGGGCCCAGCGCCAGGTGAAATCCTCGTCCGGCGTCAGGTAGAAACCCTGGCCGAAGTCGGCGTTCACCCTGCCATGGCGGATGTCCGGCGCGGGGATCTCGATATTGCCCGTATGGTACAGCTTCATGGGCGATCCGCCAGTCTCACCAGCCGCCGTGCTCATAGTAGTACTCCTCGGCCTCTTCGAAGTCGTCGAAGTCGTCGCCGTAGTCCTCGTAGAAGTCCTCCGGGCTGCCGTACTCCGCCGCCTCGAAGGGGTCGTCCTCGATGAGCTCCTCCTCCTCGGTGGAGATCACCTCGCCCGTCCAGTCCATGATGCCGCCGAACTCCAGCACCTGCGTATAGCCCATGGCGGCCAGCTTCGCGGCGGCCTCCTTGCTGCGCCGCCCGCTGCGGCAGTAGACCAGGATCATCTGGTCCAGGTCCGTAAGCAGCTCCGGCGGGTCGGCGGCGATATCCTCGTTGGGCAGGTTCACCGCCCCGGGGATGTGCCCCTCGTCGTACTCCTCCTCGGTGCGCACGTCCAGCAGGATGAAGTCCGCCGTCCCGTCCAGGATGCGCGCGGCCTCCTCCTGGGTGATCTGCTGATAGTAGATCTCCTCGCACACGCCCGCACTCATCAGCATAAGCGCCGCCAGCAGCAGGCAGATCATCGCCTTTTTCACATCTCATACCTCCCTCATGTGAACATGCTTCCACTCCCCGCGCAGTTCGCAAATCGAAATTGCCAGCATGGCCGCCCAGATCAGGCCGCTCGTCGCCGCCGTCAGCGGCAGCATCGACCGCCCGCCGTCGTCGCTGTTCACCATGATCAGCGTGTTCTGCAGCGTCACGATGGACAGCAGCGCGTCGATGAAGTTGAGCGTCCGCAGGAACCGGACCGTCCGATTGTCGCTGCGGCCCTTCCGCTTCAGGTTGACGGCGGCCATCGTGACCTTGTAGGTGGTGTAGGCCGCCATGGCGATGGCCGGGATCAGCGTCAGCGTGACCGGCCGCCTCTGGCTGACCATCAGGTAAAACGGCCCGATGAGGCACAGATTCAGCGCCAGCAGCAGCCCCGAAGCAGCCAGCACGGCCCTTTCCTTCCGACAGTCCGCGCCGGCCCGACCCCTCGGCGCCCGCTCCGCCCGGATGACGATAAGGCGCAGCAGGTGCAGCAGGAGATAGTAGACGCATATGCCGCCGTGCCATGGGGACGCGTGCGCGATGCCCAGATAGCCGTTGTAAATGGCAAACGCCGCCGTGGACAGCATGGCGCCCGTGGAGCCAATGATCGTCTTGAAGTCGTAGTCCGCGCGCCACTTCGCGAAAAAGGCGCGCGCGTCCGTTTTCTTGCTCATGTTCAGATCGCTTCGCAAAATCCGTTGTTCTCACTCTGCGGCAGCCGGAAACATTGGCCGCCGCGCTTCCCCGGCGCGGTCCTCTCTTCTTCCGTCAGAACAGGTCCAGCGCGCTGTCCAGGTAGATCTCCTCCCGCACCTTCAGCTGATGCTCCGGCTTCGTCATGTAATAGAGCAGGAACTCCAGCATCACGGCGCTGCCCAGGCTGCGGCCCTCGATCTTGAAGTGAGAAAAGCCGCCGGGCAGGTAGGTGTTCAATATGTCGTCCACGCCGATGAAGCCGGGATTCTCCATGGCGTCGGAGAAGCGGTAACCCCGCGCCGCCGTGGGCGAGCAGCACACGTGGTCCGGGCAGTCCTCCCCCAGGTTCTTCCGGCTGACGTTCTCATAGCAGGCCCTGCGCCGGTGGCACTCGAACCAGCAGCACTCGTTGCACAGGAACTCCACCTTGTCCTTTTGCTCGCCCGACAGCGCGTTCAGCCGGTCGAACGCCCGGTTCAGCCGGAAGTCCGGCACCACAAAGCGGAACTCCGTGCGGTCCAGCTCGGCTTCAAATTCCGCGAAATCCGTGAGCACCTTGGTGGTGGAGGATACGAAATAGAAGCCGGGGTAGTTCTTTCGCAGGTAGTCAAGCAGCAGCTCCGAGTGGACGATCACGCCGCTCTGGGCCGCGCCGTTGCGCTCAAACAGCGCGCACAGGGCGTTGCACTTTTTATCCGACAGGTGCTCCTCCCGCAGCAGGGAATTGCTGAACGTGAGCCGCGCGGAAACGCCATACTCCCGCATGAGCGCCGCCACGTCCTCCGCCCGGGCCTCGCCGAAGCCCACCCGGCCGCCGCCCCACAGGCAGTCCGCCGGTGCGCCATAGATGGAGCCGATTTCGCACCAGTCGTAGAACCAGTCCCGATGGCCCCGGTACAGCGGCAAGAAGGCCCGGTACAGCTCGTAAAACTCAAACAGCCCCGGCAGGTGATAGCAGGCCTTCATAGGCTCATTCACCCCGGCCCGCTTCCCGGATGTACTTCGCCACCACGGGCCGGATGGGCGGGGAGATCTCATCCAGGTCGATCTCATCCACGGCGAAGAAGCGCAGCGCCTCCAGCTCCCCGTCCCGCGCCGCGGGCTTGCCCCGCCATTTCCGGCACAGGTAGACGATCTCCACGTTGGACACCTCGTCCCCGTTGGGATAGACATAGTGCGCCTCGGGGCCGGAGTTGACGCAGAAGAACGTCAATTCCTCCGCCTCGAGGCCCATCTCCTCCATCAGCTCCCGCCGCGCGCAGGCCTCCACGGGCTCGTCGATCTCCACGGAGCCGCCGGAGTAGCCCCACAGGTGGTTGTCGGTGCGTCGGCCCATCAGCACCCGGCCCGCGCCGTCCACGCAGATGACGCTCGCGGCGCACTGGATCAGCGTCCGATGCCCCACCAGCTTCCGCATTTCCGCGATATATCCCGTCATGTTCCGTCCTCCCCATCGGCCTGTTTCGGCCCCGCCAGGAACTGCAACAGCCGCGCCTTGTAGTCCGGGGCCAGGTCGTACGCGGCGTGGCCGTAGCCGTCGTACATATGAAGCGCGGCGCCCCTGACGCGCTCCGCGATCTCCCCGGAGGCCGCCCCGCCCAGCACGCGGTCGTCCGCGGCCCCCAGCACCAGCGTCGGGCAGGCGATCCCACCCAGTTCGTCCAATATGTCGAAGCCCCGCATGGCCCGGGCCTCCGTGGCGAAGCGGCGCATGTCCTCGTCCGTCACGGCCTTCGCGGCGTCCCGCAGCAGCGGCTTCAGCTTTTCATACATCCGCCCGGGATAGAGGGCCTCGCCGAACGCCAGGTAGAGCGCTGCCGCGTCCCCGGAGCGCGCCAGGACCGCCCAGGGCTCAAACACCGCCCGGTACTGCGCGTCCGTCACCCGGGCCGACGTGGAGCCCAGGGCCAGCCGCTTCACCAGCCCCGGACGCTCCGACGCGATGACCAGGGCCATCATGCCGCCCTGGGACGCGCCGAACAGGTTCACCGCTCCCAGGCCCAGCGCCTCGAAGGCCGCCGCCGTGTCCCGGGCCATGTCCCGCACGGGATAGTCGGCGGGCATGTCGCTCCTGCGCTCGAACACATAGAGCGTGAAGTCCTCCGCCAGCGCCCGGTAGGCCGACGCAATGGCGTCCGCCGAGTCGAGCACCCGCTGCACGCCCATCCCGGGCAGGATTACCAGCGGCTCCCCGCCCCGCCCGAACCGGCAGAAGTCCATGGAGAAATCGCCTGTCCTCACCGTCTCGATTTGCATATCCATCCTCTTTTCACGCGCGCTTCCGACGTGCCGTCATAATATCCGCGCCGGGCTCCACAGCAGATAGTCCCCCGACACCAGCCGGTACTCCACGCCCCGGAACATGCCCCGGACGCTGTCGTTGAACCGGGATTTGCCGTGGCAGTGGGCATAGATCACCTGCTCCGCTCCGTACTCCTCGGCCATGTCCGTGAAGGCGCTGCGCCTCTCCAGGATGCTCGTGGGCGGGTAGTGCAGGAACATGATGAACCGGCTGTAGCCGTCCCGCCGCGCCGCCTCGAAGGACGCGCGCAGGCGCTCCGCCTCCCGTTCCACCAGCTTTTCGGCGTGCGCGGCCTCCTTCTCGTCCCAGCCCGTTACCCGGCGGCGGCGGTCCAGGTAGAAGGGGCCCTCGAAGGTATAGCCCTTGGTGCCCACGATGGCGCAGTCCCGGTAGGGATAGTAGTTGTTCTGCAGGAAGAACAGCCGGCCCGCGAACTGCCGGTTCAGCGCCTCGGTCTTCTTCGCGTCCCAGAACATATCGTGGTTGCCCCGCAGCAGCACCTTGCGCCCGGGCAGGTCCATGATGTACTGAAGATCCCGCTCGCACTCGGCCAGGTTCCTGCCCCAGCTGTGGTCGCCTGCCAGCACCAGCGTGTCGCTCTCCCGCACCAGGGCGGCACAGTTCTTCCGGAAGCGCTGCTCGTGGCCCTTCCACACCGGGTCCGTCAGCTGCCCGGGCGCCTTCAATTGGGACTGGAAGTGCAGGTGCAGGTCCCCGATGGCATACAGGCTCATGCCGCCGCCCCGGGCATGCTCCGCCCGTCCCCGCGATTCCTCATGGGGCCACCTCCCTCTTTCAATCGTTCCCATTATAGCACAGCCCTGGCGATTTGGCCATCGCTTCACGCCGCCTCGGAATCGGGGTGGCATTTCACGCGCAGATCGTTTATAATGATGTCGAAAGCATTTCCAGCGGGAATGTCAGACAGGAGGCGGGCGGCATGCATTTTGTGGATGCGAAGGGCATCCTCACCGGCAGCGGCGGGCACGTGGGCATGAACATCTACCGCGGCTGCACCCACGGCTGCGTGTACTGCGACAGCCGCAGCGCCTGCTACCGGTTCACCCATCCCTTTGAGGATGTGGAGGTGAAGCAAAACGCGCCGGAGTTGCTGGAGCAGGCGCTGAGATCAAAGCGGAAGCGGTGCATGATCGGCACGGGCTCGATGTCAGACCCCTACATGCACTGCGAGGAGGAACTGGGCCTGACGCGGCGGTGCCTGGAGGTTATCCTGCGGCACGGCTTCGGCGCGGCGATCCAGACCAAGTCCGACCGCATCCTGCGGGACATCGACCTGCTGGATGAGATCAACCGCGCCGCCAAGTGCGTGGTGCAGATGACGCTGACCACCTGGGACAGCGGCCTGTGCCGGATCCTGGAGCCGAACGTGTGCGACACCCGGCGCCGGGTGGAGGCGCTCCATATCCTGCGCGACCGGGGCATCCCCACCGTGGTCTGGATGACGCCCATACTGCCCTGGATCAACGACACGGAGGAAAACGTGGTGGCCATCCTGGACGCCTGCGCGGGGGCGGGCGTGAAGGGCGTGATCGACTTCGGAATGGGGCTGACCCTGCGGGACGGCGACCGGGAATACTACTACGCGGCCCTGGACCGCCACTTCCCCGGCCTGAAGCAGCAATACATCCGGCGCTATGGCAGCGCCTACGAGCTGCCCAGCCCGAACGCGAAGGCGCTTGCCGCCCTGTTCCGCAAAACCTGCGAAAGGCACGGCATGCTGTCCACGCCCGAAGATTGCTTCCGGTACATGTATGAGCTGCCGGAGAGAGACGTGCAGCTGAGCCTGTTCGACCTGTGAAAAGAGGCCGGACGGGCCCGGCCTCTTCATGGCGTCAGCCCTTGTAGACGATGCGCCTGTCCTCGGGCTGGTAGGGGTGCGCCCGGCTCACCTTGCCGTGCCACTCATAGTCGATGTCCCCGGCGGTGTTCCCGGCTTCAAGATCCCGGAGCGCGGCCAGCAGGGTGTCGAACAGCTCCGCGCCGACGGGCCGCTGGCAGTGGCCGTGCAGGATCGTGTCGAACTGATCCCGCAGCGGCAAAAGCCGCTCCATGCTCTCGATCTGCTGGCCGACGGGCAGGGAATCCTCCAGCTGGAGCCACAGGTGGCCGATGATGCCGTCGCCGGAGAACAGGATTCTGTCCTGCCGGTCCAGCAGCACGATCTCCCCCGGCGTGTGGCCCGGCAGGTACAGCGCCTGAAGGCTCAGCCCGCCCAGGTCGAACACCTGGCCGTCCTCGATGGGCTCGAACGCCGGAAAGCGGATGCCCATCTGGCGCATCGCTTCCTGCACCTCCGGCCAGTTCATGGATTCCTCCGCCAGGGGCAGGTCGGCGGGGTTCATATAAGCCCGGTCGAAGCTCCAGTTCCCGCCGATGTGGTCGCCGTGGCCGTGGGTGTTCACACAGATCAGCGGCAGGCCCGTCACCTTCTCGGCCTCCTGGCGCACATTGCTCAGCTCGACGGACGTGTCGATCACCATGGCCCTTTCGCTGCCCGCCACCACGTACCAGGTGGCGTCGCCGTGGTCGTCCATCAGCCAGATGTGGTCGTTGATGGGCACGACGTTCGGGCTCCTCATCTCATAGTTCACGCTCATATCCTCCTTCGCTTCCGCGTCCTTCCTCCGTCAATTGAAAACCCGCTCCGTCAGGTCGTGCCAGCAGCTTGAAAACCTGCGGGCTCAGAGTGTGTTCTGAATTCGGCAGGATGCATTTTAGAAACACGCTCTAAGTCATGACCACCAGTTCAACTGGTGGTTTGGGGATGCCCCTGAAAGGGGCGGGTTACTTGCGCCGCCTAAAGACGGTGCCGAAAGCACAATACTGGCAGCCTCACAAGGAGGCTACTTCAGCGTCCTGCTCTCCTTCTTGGATTCTTCACTTCCGTATCGTTTCCTCGTCCACATCTTTCCCATACTGCACTTTCCTCCGATATTTCGGAATAAACACAATATGGTACTGACATTTCCATCTCGTATGTGATAAACTATTCTCGTCCTTTCGTGGATGCCTCCTTTGGTTTTCTTGGTATTGGCTTTCGACTCCGCTACCATTATACCATTGGAGGCTTTCGCCATCTTCTACTCTACTGTTTATTCCATTCTCCCCAGCTTAGCTGGGGGGTTGAGTTTGTCAATCAAAGCCGCACGTGCCGCAGAAGCCCTCGTTCCCCTCCGAGCGGCGCCGCACCGAAGCCCAAGGCCCTCAATCCTCTCCACTGCAAAACGCGAATACCCGGTCGTAAAAATCCTTTGCTTCCTCATAGGCGCCGTGACCGAGGCCTTCGTACACATACAGTTCGCTGCCGGGAATGCCCCGATGCAATTCGCGGCAAGCCTCGACGCCCGCCACGCGGTCCTCGCTTCCCGCGAGGATCAGCGTCGGGCAGGCGATCCGTGAAAGCGCGCCGCGCGCGTCAAATCGCAGGATCGCCCGGGCGTTTATCAGGAAGCGGTCATAGCTCTTCGGCTTCGTGAACCGGGCCAGCAGCGGGAAGAGCCTTCGGTTCCTGCTCAGGTACGCTTCCGAATACATCTTCTCAGCGGTGTCCACCATCAGCGCCACGTGGTCCCCGCGCAGGGCCATGTCGATCCAGCCGGAGACCACCGTCCTGACGGTATCGTTCGCGTTTGGGGCCGTGACCGCGAGCACCAGCCCTTCCACCCGCTCCGGGTGTCGGATGGCAAGGCACTGGGCGATCATGCCGCCCTGGGAAACCCCCAGCACGCAGGCGCGATCGATCCCCAGGCTTTCCATGGCCCGCGCCTGTTCGTCCGCCATGGCCTCGATGGTATACCCCCGGGGCATGTCGTTCTTCCGGCTGAACATATAGACGGTGTAATCCCGGAAAAACCGCCTGTAGGGCATCGACAGCACCAGCGCCTTGCCCTTCACCGTGGCCAGTCCGTCGGAGAGCCCCGTCAGCACGATCAGCTTTTTGTCGCCCTGGCCGAAGGCGACATAGTGCATATGCGAATTGTCAATCGTCACAAGGCTGTTCTTCATATCTTCCCTCTGCCGACAAACAGTCACGGCCAGCCTGATCCCGTCTTCAACTTCAACGCCCGTCGCGCGAAAGCCCCTGTTCTTCCCCGAGCAGCCCTTCGATGGCTGCGCAGAAGTCGGGCATATCCCGCTTCACGCGCACGATGTCGCCGCCCTTGCGCACGAATACGTGCTCGGACCGGCCCTCGCAGATGACCTCGCCGCCCCTGCGCATCCGATAGTCGATGGACAGCACCACGCCGTTGAACGCCGCCACGGACGCGTCAATTTCGATCTCGTCGCCGAAGGTGCAGGGCTTTTTGTACTGGCAGGACACCGAGCGCACCGGCGACAGCACGCCCTCCGCCTCCATGCGCGCATAGGGAAAGCCCAGCTGCGCCAGGAAGTCGATCCGCGCCTCCTCCATCCATCGGATGTAGTTGGCGTGGTGGACAATGCCCATCATATCCGTCTCGTAGTACTGCACGGCGCGCCGGTAGGGCTTTATGCGCATCGCCTCCATGGGCGTCACCGGATGACGTAGGCGTCCACGATCTCGCCCACGTACATCGTGTGGCAGTCCCGGTTCGCCAGCGGCGCGGTGCCGGGCACGTCCCGGGGGTACATCCGCTCGCGGATGTCCGCGGGGATGCGGTCAAGGTCCTGGTCCTGGGTGTAGAGGATTTTGCACTCCAGCGTCAGCGGGTACTGCCGCACGCCGGGGGTGTGGATCGTCCGCGCGTCCTCCAGCTGAAGCCCCGCCGCCTCCACCTTGTCGATGTTGAAGCCGGACTGCCCGCCGCAGACGCGGTTGATGGTTCCGTCCACCCCGTCCAGCGGGATGCTGACGGTGAACTCGCCCGTGCTGTCCAGCTGGCCCTTGGTGTAGCGCCCCTGGCGGACGTACACGTGGAAGGTGGGTCGGCTCCACAGCGTGCCCAGGTGGCCCCAGCCGATCACCATGGCGTTGAACTTGTCGCCGTCGGTGTTCAGCAGCACGCCCCTGGGGATGGCGCTGATGATTTGGCCGGCGTAATCGTTGACATGGATGGTTTCCTTCATGCTTCCGCACTCCTTTCACGGTTCGCCGCTTGCGGCCCGACCGCAAGCTCATACATGCTGAAGGGGATGGTGCCGGTGGTGGGATAGGTCAACTCGAAATCCCCGCGCCAGCGAAACCCGAAGCCCTCGTAGAGCCTTCGCCCCGGCAGGTTCCAGGTCAGCGTGTCCAGGCGGATCACCCGGTCGCCCCCGGAGCGGGCCGCCTCCACCGCCCTGCCCAGCAGCGCCCTGCCCAGGCCGCGGCCCTGGAAGTCGGGATGCACGGCCAGCAGGTGGATAACGCCCGCCCTGCCCGCTTCGGCTTCCGTCTCCCAGGGCACCCGGTCGTACCCCGCGCCCTGGGCGTGGTTCAATATGAACGCCCCGGCGATCCGGCCGTCCTCCCCGGCCAGGAACATCTCCGAACGGTCGATGGCCGGAGCGATGTCCTCCCGCGTGGGATAGACGCCCTTCGTCCAATAGGGGCAGTACGGCCGTCCCTGCATTTTGTCGATCAGGTCGTGGTAAAACGTCAGGACGTCCCTGTCCTCGCCGACCCTTGCCGCCCGTATAACCATCGCGCGTCCTCTCGCCCTCCAAATCGCTTACTTTCCCCGGATGAACGCGTCGATCCGTGCCATGGTTTGCTCCAGCGTCCGCAGGTCGTATATCACGTCCCCGGTCTCCAGGGAGTGGTTGGCCTCCTCGGTCAGGTGGAGAGGGACGCCCTTCTCCCGGCAGGCGGCTGCGATGGTCCCCGTGTCCGCCCAGGGGTCGGCGGTGCCGTGGAAGGCGACGGCGTCACCCCGGACATATTGGAACGTCTCCGCCAGCGGCGTGAGCAGCACGTTCTTCACCGCCAGGTCCCTCTCCAGCGCGTAGCGGGACGCCACGACCGTGCCGATGCTCTTGCCGATGAACAGGATGTCGCCCCAGGCCGCCCAGTCCACGTCCGCCAGCATTTCCACGGCCTGCTCCCAGGCGATTTCGACGCTTGCGCGCAGCTTGTCCCCGTCGCCGCGCACCCTCTCCGGGAAGCCCGCGTAGGGCACGGGCCGCACTTCGCAGCCCGCCGTCCTTGCCAGCTTCGCCGCGTAGTACAAAAGGGGCTTGTCGCAGTGATAGCCGATGCCCGGAAACAGCACCGCCAGACGTCCTTTATCCATCCGTTTCTCCCCTGTATCGTTCGATTGCGCCGCCCGGTTCGCGCGCTTCACGGCCCTATCCGGCATAATCGCAGCCGGCCCTGTCCGGGCCCGTCGCGCCGGAGGTATAGCGGGCGTTGAACGCCATGTTGATCTCCCTGAGCTCCCGTCGACCCTCGATATAATCCTGATACATCCCGATCAGCCCCGGGCTGCAGCCGTCGCAGGCGCCGTCGATGTTGCCGATGGACTCCGCCACGATCTGCTCCCTCTCCTCGCGGGTGGTGTCCGCGATCAAAATGCTCTTCATGGATCTCCCTCCCCTCGCTCATGCGCCCAGGTCCTTTTGGCGTCCTCCCGCCTCATCCGGCAGGCCAACCCCCTTCCGCCTCACTGAAAGCCTCCGTCAGCGGCTGCTCATCGCTTTGCCCGGCACGCCGGACAGTATTCCGGCCAGCGTTTTTCAGACGACGCGAAGGTGAATTCCCTTCCGCAGCGGCGGCACCTCCGCCGGATCGTCTCCACCGGCCGATGCTTCGCCCGGCATTCCTGGCAAAGGTCCGGCCAGTGCTGCACCTCCTCCGGGAGGGTAAAGGTCTTCCCGCACACCTTGCAGGTCCTCGTGATCATCCCGGCTGTCCGGGCCTTCCCGCCTCCGGCAAACAGCGCCTTCAACCAGTTCAACAAGGCCATGCGCCTCCCCTTTCCACCGGCTTCAGATCCGGTTTTTCAGTATGTCCGCGGCCAGCTCCAGCATATGGATTGCGGCCTCCCGGACGGCGGTGATCTCGTCATAGACCGAATCCTCGGACAGCACGCCCACCTTCACGCCGTCCGGAATGGGCGCCTCGCGATCGGCGTGCCAGTCCTCGCTGCCATAGTACCGGAACAGCTCCGTCATGTCGTCCTTCAGCGCGTCCATCCGGTCCAGCTGCCGTTCCAGCGCCTCCGTCGCCCGGTGACACGCGTCCAGCGCGGCTTCCATCCGTTCGATCCTCTCGATCGCGCCGCCAAGCTCCTCCTGCCGAACCCTGGTCATGGTTTCCTCTCGTCCTTTCCGTGCGTCCTTTCTGTGCGCGTCGGCAGCCCTGTCCCGGCCCCTGCGGCCCTCTATGGCCCCGGGGCGTGGCGCGTCCCTGCCCGTCCGTCAGTCGTCGCGGCCCAGGTCCTTCCGGATCCTGGAGGAGATGTACTCGGCCACCGCCTGGCCGCCGCTGGCCCCCAGCTTCTGGATAAACGACAGGGCCTCCTGCTGCTTCGCCCGGGGCAGCTTCACCATCGCCGCAAGGATGGCCTCCGCGCTCCTCCACTTCTGCTGGCCGATCTCCCGGAAGCTGTCCGCCCCGGTGGACTCGAACAGCGAAAACACGATCTCCGTCATGGCTCGCCGGGCCTCTTCGTCGTTATGGTCCAGCCATTCGCTCAAAAACCGCCGGAACCACCGGCTCGCATCGGACAGTTCGGCTCCGACGAAACGATTGCGTGAAACCTCCCAGCTGAAGCCGTCGTGCTGGAAGATGCCGTTCTGCGCGCTCTTGACCACGCGGTTCTCGGCCAGCGAAGAGAGCATCAGCCCGATGATGGAGGTTTCCGGGATGATTCGGACGAGCTTCGGCAGGATCCGCCGATAGCCCTCGGTCTGGAGCATCTCCTCGTGGAAGCCGGGCCCGTCGTTGTTGTAGACGGCCAGCAGCCGGTCCTGCAGCGCCGGCTCGCAATGGGCCGCCGCGTAAACCGCCATGTTGCCGCCCTTGGAATGGCCGCCCACATGGATCGCGCCGTCCAGCCGGCCGCCCACCCGGTTCAGGTATGCCGCGCTCCTGCGCTGCCCCTCGGTGTCCCGCAGGAAGCTGAGGTTGGCGTCCTCGCGCCAGCCCACCAGCGTCCCGTCGGTGCCGCGAAACGCCACATAGGCGCTCCCGTCCGGCAGCAGGAACGTCACGGCGGCAAACTGCATCGCCTGTTCGGTGTCGGTCTCGTCCTGGTACCAGCACAGCTTCACGCCCCGAAAGCGCTCACCCTCCAGCATCTTTTCCATCAGGAGCGGCGCCCTGGCCGTGAAGGATTTGCTCTCCAGGATCTCCTCGCGATCGTGGGTTTGGAAGAAGGCGTCCGCGGCGTCCCGCAGCGGAACCGCCCGGGCGTCCATGGACAGGATTCCCCTGAAATCCGTATAGACCAGCTCCGAAAGCACGAGGTTGTCCACCTCGTTGAACGGATCGACGGCCAGGGGCACGTCGCAGCGCCACTCAAGGTAGTCAAGGATATTCGCCATGCTCTGTCCTCCCATTTCCGCGGCCTCTCCGCGCCCCATCGGGCTGCCGAAGGCCGTTCATTCCATCCCCTCGGCCGCAGCCGGGCCGTCCGGCCAGGCGCTCCGCCCGACGGCCCGAACCCACATTCATATGGGAAAGCACAGCTCCATTCCCGCCTTCGGGAGCCGCCGACCCGGAAAGTCCGCTCTCCCAACCATTATACCGTCTGCAAAAGGAATCGGCAACCACTATTTTCTCTTGTGTTTGCGCCTGATTTACGGTATAATGGCAAAAATCATAACCGCACGACCGACTCAATCCATCGGGAGGGATTCCATGAACAACTTTAACTTCTATTCCCCCACCTACTTCGCCTTCGGCAAGGATCGCGAACAGGACGTCGGCGCGCTGGTGAAGCGCTTTGGCGGCACGAAGGTACTCATCCACTACGGCGGCGGCAGCGTGGTGCGCTCCGGGCTGATGGAGCGGGTGAAGGCCTCGCTGGACGAGGCTGGCATCGACCACGTGTCCCTGGGCGGCGTGAAGCCGAACCCCCGGAGCGGCCTGGTGTACGAGGGCATCGACCTGGCCCGGAGCGAGGGCGTGGACTTCATCCTCGCCGTGGGCGGCGGCAGCACCATCGACTCCTCCAAGGCCATCGCCGCGGGCGCGGTGTACGACGGCGACTTCTGGGACTTCTACACCGGCAAGCCCATCGAAAGGGCCCTGCCCGTGGGCACGGTGCTGACCATCGCCGCGGCGGGCAGCGAGGGCAGCCCAGACTCCGTCATCACCAACGAGCACGGCATGTTCAAGCGCGGCGCCAGCGGCGACGCCATCCGGCCCCGCTTCTCCGTGCTGAACCCGGCGCTGACCCAGACCCTGCCGCCCTACCAGACGGCCTGCGGCATCACCGACATCCTGGCCCACCTGTACGAGCGCTACCTGACCAACACGAAGGAAGTGGAGGTCACCGACCGGATGATCGAGGCGCTGATGCTGACCATGGTCCACGAGGGCCCGCGGGTGATCGAAAACCCCGACAACTACGAGGCCCGGGCCAACATCATGTGGGCGGGCATGATGGCCCACAACAACTCCTGCGGCGTGGGCCGCAGCCAGGACTGGAACAGCCACAACATCGAGCACGAGCTGTCCGCGCTCTACGACTGCGCCCACGGCGCTGGCCTGGCCGTGACCATGCCGGCGGTGTTCAGCTATGTGCTCAACCACGACGTGATGCGCTTTGCCCAGGTGGCCGTGCGGGTGTGGGGCTGCGCGATGGACTTCAACCATCCCGAAGCCACCGCCCGGGCGGGCATCGAGGCCCTGCGCCGCTTCCTCACCGACCTGGGCATGCCCCGGAACTTCTACGAGCTGGGCGCTCACGAGGCCGACATCCCCAAGCTGGTGGACGCGCTGTGCAACGGCGACGGCCGCCCCGGCCACATCACCGGCTTCGTGACGCTGAACCAGGAGGATTGCGCGAATATCTATCGAATGATGATATAGCCGGCCCTTTGCCGCACGATAAAGAGCAGCCCCCAGCGGGGCTGCTCTTTGCGCGCTCTGCTCAATCGATCATCGTGGCGCGGAACTGGGACGGCGAGCACCCCTTCACCTTGCGGAAGGCCCGGTTGAAGGAGGAGATGCTGGAGAAGCCGGATTCAAAGGCGATGTCGATGATGTGCAGCTTGGGGTTGGGGAACAGGCTCTCCGCCAGCTTGATGCGCTCGGTGGTGAGGAAGTCCACGAAGGTCATGTTGGTGTAGCCCTTGAACAGGTGGGCAAAGTGGGACTTGCTGACGCCCACCTCGCTGGCCACCTCGTTCAGCGTCAGGGGCTTGACGCAGTTCTCGGCGATGTACAGGCAGGCCTCGGCCATCAGCTTCATGTTGGCCTGCTCCGTGCTGGCGCCGGCGGCGGCGTCCGGCTGGGCGGACATGCACAGCCGCCCCACCCGGGCGAAGAACTCCAGCAGGCTGGCGTAGGCGCGCACCTCCCGGAAGGGATCGTCGGAGTGGTAGCTCTCGTCGATGGCCCTCACGCAGCGCAGCCTGTCCTCGCTGGCTGCGTCCCCCGGCACATGGCGCACGCAGTTGCAGCGGGACAACTGGGGCAGCACGCGGCTCAGCTCCCCCATCACCGCCAGCAGCGCGATGGGGAACTGGATGATCAGGAAGGAGTCCTCCGTCACATAGTGCACCGCGTGCAGGTCGCCGGAATAGACGATGGCGATGTCGTTCTCGGCCAAGGCGTAGCGGGTGAAGTTGATGGTGGCCGCGTTGCCGTCCCTCAGGCTGACCAGCACCTCCACATAGGGGTGCCAGTGCACGGTATCAAAATAATTCGTATCCACCTTGCGGGACACGTTGATCTTCGAGCCGCCGCTGAATATCAGGTTCTCGTAATACTTGTTGATTCCCATGGTCATGCCCTCGTGTGACGTTCCCATATCAGGTTGCTCAATCGTTTACATATATTTTATCATACATTTTCAGTTTTTCAAGTACCGACGTCTTTTTGCGTTCAAAGCGCATTCGCGCCTCAACAAATCTTCGCAATTTATGCGCAGGCCCTTCGGATTTTCTGAACAACGTTAAGTCTGTGAACGTGATATTATGATCGTGTAATCAAGCATATGCGACAGGAGGCTGCCATGCGGACGTTCAACGTGGGCCTGCTGGGCTGCGGCGTCATCAGCCGCACCTACGCGGCGGACATCAAGGCGTTCTATCCCCGGCTGAACATCGTGGCCTGCGCGGACGTGAACCGCTCGCTGGCAGAGAAGCTGGCCCGGGAATTCGACATCCCCAAGGCCTGCGTGACCGAGGAGCTGCTGAAGGACGAGGCGGTGGAGATCGTCGTCAACCTGACGCCGCCCCAGCTGCACGTGGCGCTGGACCGGCAGATCATCGCAGCGGGCAAGCACCTGTTCAGCGAAAAGCCCTTCGCCCAGAGCGTTTCCGCCGCCCGGGAGATACTCACCCTGGCGGAAAAGGCGGGCGTGCAGGTGGGCTGCGCGCCGGACACCTTCCTGGGCTCCGGGCTGCAGAGCCTGCGCTGGTACCTGGACAGGGGCCTGATCGGCAAGCCCTTCTTCGTCACCGCCAACATGACCACCTTCGGCTACGAGACCTGGCACCCCAACGTGGAGCCCTTCTACAAAAAGGGCGCGGGGCCCCTCTACGACATGGGACCCTACTACCTGTCGGCCATCGTTTCGCTGCTGGGACCCATCGAATCCGTCGCGGCCTACGGCGCCCGGGGCCTCGAGAGGCGCCATCTCTACCTGGGCCCGCGCGCCGGGGAGGAAATCGCGCCGGAGATCCCCACCCACTACACCGCGATCCTTCGGCTGGTGAGCGGCGCGGTGGTGAACCTGAACGTCAGCTTCGACATCTACCGCTCGACGCTGCCGATGTTTGAAATCTACGGTGACGGCGGCACGCTGACCTATCCCGACCCCAACTTCGGCGGCGGCGCGCCCAGGGTGTACCGCAAGGAGCAGTACCTCGACCCCCTGTTCCGGGACACGGACGAGGCCCGCGCCCGGAAGGAGACCTTCTACGAGCTGCCGGAGCTCTTCCCCAGGCCCAAGGACTATTCCCGGGGCATCGGCGTGCTGGATTTGGCCAAGTCCATCGAGACGGGGCGGCCGAACCGGGCCGGCGGCGAGCTGGCGACCCACGTCACAGAGGCCATCGAGGGCCTGATCGAGTCGGCGGAGACCGGCGCGTTCTACCGGATGTGCACCAGCTGTGAAATTCCCGAACCCATTGAACCGGGCCAGGCGCTCGGCGAAATATAGTTGAAAGAGCAGAGGAGGATATTTATGGCAGGAGTTGTTGGAACGCACCTGTTCGCGCAGGTGGGCTTTATCGTCAAGGACGTGGAGACGACGAAGCGCAAGTGGGCCGCCTTCCTGGGCGTGGACGTGCCCGAGACCCAGCCCGTGGGCGATTATTCGGTGACCGGCACCACCTTCATGGGCCAGCCGGCGCCGGAAGCGGACTGCCTGATGGCCTTCTTCGACGTGGGCCCTGGCCTGCAGCTGGAGCTGATCCAGCCCAACGAGGCGCCCTCCACCTGGAGGAACTTCCTGAACGAGCACGGCGAGGGCATGCACCACATCGCCTTCCAGGTACGCGATTCCGCCCAGCAGGTGAAAAACGCCGAGGCGGCGGGCCTGAAGCTGGTGCAGCACGGCGTGTACGGCGACGGCGGCGGCGAGTACAACTACTTGGACGCGCCGGAGCTGAAGTGCATCGTGGAACTGCTGGAGAGCTACGAGAAGTAGCCCACAGCATGATATAGTCAGTCAAACCAAACGACATCAAGGAGGCAATCACCATGAAGAAGACCCTCGCAATCCTGCTGGCCTGCCTGCTGCTGGCCGCGATGCTCCCCGCCGCGATGGCGGAGGAGGCCGAACTGATCTGGTACGGCTGGACCCCCGGCTCCCCCGTGAACGAATCCTTCATCGAGGCGTTCAACCAGACCTATCCCGACATCCACGTCACCTGGAAGCAAATCTCCATCGACGACTATGACGCCACCATCAAGCCGGCTCTGGCCAACCAGGGCGGCGTGGACCTGTTCCAGTGCTCCGCGGGCTCGGCCAACGGCGGCATCGAGATCTTCGCCAGCCAGGCCATCGACCTGACCCCGGCCCTGATCGAGGCCCTGGGCGAGGACTACGCCGACAAGATCAGCGAGACCTCCCTGACCACCATGACCGTGAACGGCGAGCTGAAGGCCCTGGGCGTGGGCACCGTCTATGCCGGCAACCTGTGGATCAACAAGGACCTGTTCGACAAGTACGAAGTGGCCATCCCCACCGACATGGAATCCTGGAAGGCCGCCGTCAAGACCTTTGAAGACAACGGCATCATAGGCTTCGTGCAGGGCGCGGGCCAGGGCGCCTTCAACATGGACACCTTCCACGCCATCTGCGACAACGTGAACCCCGGCCAGTTCACCAAGGCCTGCCGCGGCGAGGTGGAGTGGACCGACGAGACCTTCGTCACCGGCCTGAACCTGTGGAAGAGCCTGTTTGACGAGGGCATCATGCAGCCCGGCGCGCTGGGCATCCAGCAGTACCCCGAGGCCAACAACCTGTTCCTGTCCCAGCAGGCCGCCATGGTGATGATGGGCTCCTGGTACACCATGAACACCCTGCCCGACACCATGCGGGCCAACATGGAGGCCGCTTCCTCCACCGACGACCCCTTCACCATGATCCCCATCAACTTCCCCGACCTGGCCGGCACCGGCAACGTGGGCTATATGTTCAGCGACATCGACTACGCCACCGCCGTGGCCGCCGCGGGCGAGAACATCGACGCCGCCACCAAGTTCGCGGTGTGGCTGGGCGCCTCTGAAGAGGGCCAGCAGCTGATCGCCGACTCCCTGAACGTGGTGCCCGTGCTGAAGACCGCCACCCCCAACTGGGACGCCGTGCAGCTGGTGAACCCCGACGCCCAGAACGAGGCCGTGAAGGACTACCTGGCCAACGCCATGGCCAACGCCGACAATCCCCGCTTCGGTGAGATCAGCGCCGATCTGAACCAGGCGATGATGGACGTGCTGGCGGGCGTGGCCTCCGGCATGATGAGCGCCGAGGAAGGCTGCGAGTACCTGGCCGAGGTACAGGCCGAGCAGTAAGGCGAACGCAGGCAGGGGGTTCTGTTCAACCCCCTGCCATTTATCTGACGGTTCGAGATCCTTCGACTCCGCTGCCGCTCCGCTCAGGATGACAGGCAACCGATTCGCCACCGTTTCCGCAGATTGGCAGGGCATCGCTTCATTGTCATTCTGAGCGCAGGCGAAGCCGGAGTCGAAGAATCTTCTTCCTTTTTGTGATAAACCGTTTCGAAGGGAGACAGGGCCATGAATGACAGGGCAGCGCCCATGAAATTGAAGCGAACCAACGGGCTGATTTGGATTCTTCCCGCGTTTCTCTTCCTGGTCATCATCATCTACTACTCCATGTTCTTCACCTTCAACCTGTCCACCATGGAATGGGACGGCCTTAGCCCGGACCAGACCCGGGTGGGCCTGGCGAACTTCGCCAAGCTGTTCAGGGACAAGGTTTTCTGGAAGTGCCTTCAGAACACGGTGGTGTACTTCATCATCACCTTCGTGATCCAGAACTCCCTGGGCTTCATCTTCGCGGCGATATTGCACACGGACGTGAAGCTGGCCACGCTGCACAAGTGCCTGATCTTCATCCCGACCATCCTGGCCCCGGCCACGATGGCCCCGGTATTCCGGCTGCTGTATTCCCCCCAGGGCATATTGCAGAGCTTCTTCAACTGGGCCCACATCCCCATCACGGTGGACTGGCTGTCCCGGCCCAACACGGCGCTGTACGTGCTGATGTCGGTGGCCATCTGGGAGTTCACGGGCATGAGCTTCATCCTCTACTATGCCGCCATGAGCCAGATCGACATGGAGATGCTGGAGGCGGCGCGCATCGACGGCGCGGGCAACCTGCGCACGCTGTGGAGCATGGTGCTGCCCAACTGCCGGGGCACCACGGTGTCCATGGCCATGCTGGGCGTGATCGGCGCGCTGAAGACCTTCGACATCCCCTACCTGATCACCACCGGCGGGCCGATGCACGCCACGGAATTCCTGGGCACCTACATCTACCGCCAGGGCATCCGCCAGTCCCACCTGGGCTACGCGGCGGCCATATCGGTGATGCTGCTGGTGCTGGCGGTGGCGGGGGCTTACCTGACGAACCGGGCCAACAAAGGGGGCGGAAAGCATGCTTGAGGTCAGAAGCGTCAAGAGCAAGATCCTTTTGCAGCTGCTGCTGTTCATCATGACGGTGCCCTATGTGCTGCCGCTGATCCAGATGGTGGCCGGCTCGCTGGGCGGGCGGGGCTTTGCCAACTACAAGGCCGTGTGGGACACCGGCGTGGTGCCCACCTTCTTCCGCAACTCCGCCATCATCTCCGGCGGCGTGATCCTGCTGGTGTACGTGTTCAGCATGACGGCGGGCTTCGGCTTTTCCAAGCTGCACATCTTCGGCAAGGAGGTCTATTTCTGGCTGATCCTGGTGGCGCTGACGCTGCCGGAGGTCATACTGCTCACGCCGCTGTTCGTCACGTTCCAGAAGCTGAGGATGTACAACACTTTCTTCTCGGTGATCTTCCCCCAGACGGCGCTGCAGATGCCGTTCACGATCCTGCTGACCCGGAACTTCCTGGACGGCGTGCCGGACGAGCTGATGGAGGCCGCGCGCATCGACGGCGCCAACACCTTCCAGCTGTTCGTCAGCATCATCATCCCGCTGACCAAGCCCATCGCCTCGGCGGTGATCGTGCTGACGCTGATCAACTCCTGGAACGCCTACCTGCTGCCGCTGCTGTTCCTGCAGAGCCCGGCCAAGCAGACCGTGACGCTGCTGCCCCAGTTCTTCCAGGGCGAATTCACCAACGACCAGACGAAGATCCTGGCGGCGGCGGTGATGACGGCCATCCCCGAGATCGCGGCCTACCTGTGCATGCAGAAGAACTTTGAAAAGGGCATGAGCGCCGGCGCGCTGAAGTGACGGCGCGAGGGCGACAATCGACAGAATAAGGAGGCGGGCAGCATGGCGCTGTCATCGACGAAAATCATCAAGGTCATCGTGGTCACGGACGACCTGGACAGGACGGTCTCGGCCTATCGGACGCTGCTGGGCGTGGACCGGGAACCCGAACCGGCCAACCTTCCCCACAACCAGGTGCGCGCGCCGTACACGCGCTATCTGGGCCGGGACATCACCGACACCCCCATGAGGGCCGCCAGCGTCTGCAGCGAAAACTTCTGGTTTGAGATCATCCAGCCCCTGGGCCACGACGATCCCTGGGCGGCCTGGCTGGCGCAGCACGGCACCTCCATCTGCTCCATCTGCCTGATGACGGACGGCCCCATCGAGGCGGACGAGGCCGTGCTCGAAGGCGCGGGCTTCCAGTCCATCTTCAAGCAGGAGAAGGGCTACGAGGCCTACGAGTACTTCGACACTTCCGCGGCCCTGGGCACGCTGCTGGAGATCAAGGAGCGGTATTGAAGCCGCGCAGATCCGGATACGACGCGAATCGGAGAGGCTGCCTCTCCGATTCTGTTTTTGGGAAAAAGATTCCGGACGCGCTGTAGACGCGCGCCGCTTCCATGTGCTAGAATATCAGCGATACACGGGCATTCGCTACCTGAACACACGAGGGGACTGCGCTATGAAACTACTTTGGCGGCTCAGCCGCGAGGCTTCGCGGTACAAGGGGCTTTACCTGGCGGCCATACTGGCCACGCTGGCGCTGACGGGCGTGAACCTGGCCGCGCCGAAGCTGCTGTCCGCGGTGACGGGCGTGGTGGAGGGCGGCGTGGACGAGGCCGGGCTGCGCAGGATCCTGACGCTGACAGCGGGCCTGGCGGCGCTTTACCTGATGCGGGTGCTGTTCCGCTTCATGAGCAACTACCTGGCCCACCGGGCGGCCTGGTACCTGGTGGGCGATCTGCGCACCCGCACTTATGACAAGCTGGAGCGGATGCACCTGGGCTTCTTCCACGACAAGCAGACCGGCGATTTGATGAGCCGGGTGGTAAACGACACCCGGGACTTTGAGTTGCTCTACGCCCACATCATCCCGGAATCCATCACCAACCTGGTCACGTTCGCGGGCGTGCTCGTCGTGCTGGCCACCATCAACTGGCGGCTGGCGCTGGTCACCTGCGCGCCGATCCCGCTGATCCTCATCTCCGGCGTGGTCTTCGCCAAGAAGGTGCGCCCCTTCTTCCGGGTCTCCCAGAAGAAGATGGGCGAATTGAACGGCAAGCTGCAGGACAACCTGTCCGGCGTGCACGAGATCCAGTCCTTCGGCCGGGAGGCCTACGAGACGGAGCGGGTGAACGAAAAGAACTTCGCCCACATCCGCGCCATGCTGAAGGCGCTGAAGGTGAGCGCGGTGTTCCACCCGTCGGTGGAGTTCATCTCCGCCCTGGGCACGATCCTGGTGGCCGGCTTCGGCGGCTGGATGGCGTACCAGGGCCGGCTGCGGGTGTCGGACATCGTGGCCTTTTTGCTGTACCTTTCGCTGTTCTACGCGCCGGTGACGGGCCTGGCCACGCTGCTTGAGAACATGCAGCAGTCCATGGCCGGGGCCGAGCGCGTGCTGGACATACTGGACGCGCCGGTTCAGATCGTGGACCGCCCCGGCGCCGTGCCCCTTGAGGACGTGAAGGGCGCCATCACCTTCGAGCACGTCAGCTTCGCCTACCAGCCGGACATGCCGGTGCTCAAGGACGTATCCTTCCACTGCGAGCCCGGAAAGATGCTGGCGCTGGTGGGCCCCACGGGCGTGGGCAAGACCACCCTCACCCAGCTGATCTCCCGCTTCTACGAGCCCGACGAGGGCCGCATCCTCATCGACGGCCAGGACATCGCCCACGCCACGCTGGAGAGCCTGCGCGGGGCCATCTCCCCGGTGCTGCAGGACACCTTCCTGTTCAACGGCACCATCGCCGAGAACATCGGCTACGCCTGCCCCACCGCCACGTGGCAGCAGATCGAAGCCGCCGCCAAAGCCGCCAACATCCACCGGGACATCCTGGACATGCCCGACGGCTACGACACCGCCATCGGCGAGCGCGGGCTGCGCCTCTCCGGCGGCCAGAAGCAGCGCGTGGCCATCGCCCGGGCCATCCTGCGGCGCTCGCCCATCATCGTGCTGGACGAGGCCACGGCCTCGGTGGACGTGGAGACGGAGCGCCAGATCCAGCAGGCCATATCGAACCTGGCCGGCCAGCGCACCATCGTGGCCATCGCCCACCGGCTGTCCACCATCCGCGGCGCGGACCAGATCCTGGTGATCGAGGAGGGCCGCGTCATCGAGCGGGGCACCCACGAGCAGCTGGTGGCCCTGGGCGGAAAGTACGCCCGCATGAGCGCCATACAGGGGGCTGTCTCAAATTGACCTGAACAGGTCAATTTGAGACAGCCCCAATGAATTGCGCCTTCGGCGCGTGAATTGGCCTGGCGGCCATGATTTGCCCTTCGGGCATGAAAAGGCGCCATTCCAATCATGGATCAGGGCATTTCGCTATTCGCCCTCGTGCTCCTTCCGGTACTGCCCCAGCAATCCGTCGTACTTCCTGCCGGCCACGCGGAAGTACATCTCAAAGCCCAGCGTCATCGCCGCGAACACGATCAGCGCGATGCCCAGGAACAACACCCACGCGCCGGGCTTCGCCGTCGGGAACCAGCCGAAGGCCACGGCGATGCCCGTCAAAAGCGGCATGAACAGCGCGCCGAACAGCATCAGCCGCCTGGTGTAGCGCATGTTCTTGATGATGTTGTCGGTAAAGCACAGGTACTGCACGAACGTGCCCACGGTGGATAGCAGCAGCATGGCGATGATCGCCGTGGCCGCGATCTGCCTTTCCCCCATCAGCAGCGAAATCACCAGGTAGACCAGCATCGACCCCGTGAAGGCCAGGCTGGCCCCCGTCTTCCATTCCAGAACGCCCTTCATAAAATTCTTCATATTCACGACCTCCTCGTCGGCATCAGTTTTTGCTTGATCGCCGGGGCATACTGCCTCGACACGCACTGTCTCTCGCCGTTTTCCAGCGTCACGGTCAGCCGCCCGCCAAAGTCCGGGTGGATGGACCGGATCGCCCGGAAGTTGACCACCATCGCCTTGGAAATGCGCACAAAGTCCGCGCCGCCCAGCTTCTCCTCGATCTCGTACAGCCGCAGCGGGCACTCGTACACCGCCTCGCTCGTGTAGCAGAACGTGCGCTTGTCCACGCTCTCGAAGTAGAGGATGGCCTTGGCGTCCAGCAGGTGGTAGTCGCCGTCCAGGATGCCGGTGATCTTCTGCTCCTGGACCCGCAGCATGGCCACGATGCGCAGGATGTCCTCGTCGATGGCCGGGCAGCGGATCGTGATCTCCGGCGACTTCAACCGGGCGTCCTGCTCGATCTCAACTCTCATTTCCCTTCCTCCTCTCGCTCACGGGTCCATTATAGGAAAATCCCGCCGGCAAATCAACGGGTTCCGTACCAAGTGGTCAAAAACGGCGACCAAGCTGCCAAAGCGGGCCTGCTCACAGGCCTTTTCTTTCCGCGATACCTTGTATGCGCAGGCGCCTTCATGCTATAATGATCAGGCAACCGGCGCGAAGCGCGGTTGGCCGTGTCGGCGGGCCCCGCAGGGCAGCACGCCGACGATCCAATGATCAGGCAACCGGCGCAGGTGCGGTTGGCCAATCGCAAAGCATTGAAAAAAGACTGGGGTAAAGACACATGTACGAAAGTGAACAACTCACCCTGCCCACCGGGACGCCTGAAAACCTGACCGACCTCTCCGGGCTGACGGAGGCCGAGGCGGCGCGGCGGCTGGCCGCGGGCCAGGGCAACGCGACGCCGAAGGACGACGGGCGCACGCCGCTCGAGATCGTGGCGAAGAACCTGTTCACGTGGTTCAACCTTTTGAACGTGCTGCTGGCGCTGGCCCTGGCGCTGGTGGGGGCGTGGCGGAACATGCTGTTCATGGGCGTGGTGGTGTCCAACACGCTGATCGGCACCATACAGGAGCTGCGCGCCCGAAAGACCGTGGCGGAGCTGAAGCTGCTGGCCCAGACCCCGGCCACGGTGCTGCGGGAAGGGAGCCGGAAGCGCGTCTCCCCGGACGCCCTGGTGCAGGGCGACCTGGTGGTGCTGCGCGCCGGGGACCAAGTGCCCGCGGACGCCGTGGTGCGCGAGGGCGGCGGCAGTGCCGACGAGAGCCTGCTCACCGGCGAGAGCGACCCCGTGTCCAAGGCCGGGGGCGACTGGCTGTACAGCGGCAGCGCCGTGGTTTCCGGCAGCTTCACCGCCCAGCTGGTGCACGTGGGCGAGGCCAGCTATGCCAACCGCCTCACCCGCCAGGCCCGGAAGATCAAGCAGCCCAAATCGGCGCTGATGGCCGATTTGAACAAACTGGTGCGCTTCGTGTCCATCGCGCTGATCCCCATCGGGCTGATGCTGCTGGGCAAACAGCTGTGGATGCAGCACATTCCCGTCCGGGAGGCCGTGCCCGGCGCGGTGGCCGCCATGGTGGGCATGATTCCCGAGGGCCTGATCCTGCTGACCAGCGTGGCGCTGGCAGTGGGCGTCGTTCGGCTGGGCAGGCGCAAGACGCTGGTGCAGGAGCTGTACGGCATCGAGACGCTGGCCCGGGTGGACGTGCTGTGCCTGGACAAGACCGGCACCATCACCACCGGCGATATGTCCCTGGAGCGCATCATCCCCCTGGGGGACGCCGACGAGGGCGAGTGCCGCGCGGCGCTGGCCCGCTTCCTGGGCGCAGACGAGCGGCTGAGCCCCACGATGCGTGCCCTGGCGTCCGCCGTGACCCCGGCGGACGAGGCCCCCGCGGCCTCGCTGCCCTTCGATTCCGCCACCAAGCGCTCGGCCTACACGTTCAGCGACGGCGCCACCTGGGTGCTCGGTGCGCCCTCCTTCGTGCTGCCGGAGGACGAAATCTGGCAGGCTCCCGCCCGGCAGGCCGCTCAGGAGGGCCTGCGGGTGCTCATACTGTGCCAGTGCGACGGCGCCATCGAGGGAGACATCCTGCCGCCCGTCGCCCGACCGCTGTGCCTGCTGGCCCTCAGCGACACGCTGCGCCCCAACGCCGAACAGACCCTGCGCTACTTCGCCGGGCAGGGCGTCCAGGTGAAGCTGATCAGCGGCGACGACCCCCGCACTGTGTCGGCCATCGCCGAACGGGTGGGCCTTGAAAACGCGGACAAGTGGGTGGACGTGGCGACGCTGAAGGACGAGGAGCTGGCCGGAGCCGCCGAAAAGTGCGCGGTGCTGGGCCGGGTGACGCCCCAGCGCAAGCGGACGCTGGTGGAGGCGCTGAAGGCCGCGGGACACACCGTGGCCATGACCGGCGACGGCGTGAACGACATCCCCGCGCTGAAGGCGGCGGACTGCTCCGTGGCCATGCCGGGGGGCTCGGACGCAGCCCGGCACGCGGCCCAGCTGCTGCTGCTGGACGCCGACTTCGCCGCCCTGCCCGCCGTGGTGGACGAGGGCCGGCGGGTCATCAACAACATCGCCCGGGCAGCCTCGCTGTTCCTGGTGAAGACGCTGTACTCCTTCGCGCTGGCGCTGCTGGTGCTGTTCCTGCCCACCCGCTACCCGTTCCAGCCGATCCAGCTGACGCTGATCTCCTCGCTGACCATCGGCGCGCCGTCGTTCTTCCTGGCCCTGGAGCCCAATCGCGAACGCGTGCGGGGCAACTTCCTGCGCACGGTGCTCACCCGAGCCATCCCCGGGGCGCTGGCGGTGACGGTCTGCGCGCTGGCCGCCTGCTTCCTGGAAAAGCTGGGCTGGAGCCGTGAGGCCTGCTCCACGCTGGCCACCCTCTCCGCCGCCGCGGCGGGGCTGGTGACGCTGCTGGTCACCTGCCTGCCCTTCACCCGCCTGCGCGCGCTGGTATTCGCCGCCATGTGTGCCGGCATGGCCCTGGCCGTCACGCTGGTACCCGGCGTGTTCTATCTCGTCCCTCTCACTGGCCAGCAGTGGCTGACCCAGCTGGGCCTCGCCTGCGCCGCCGCGACGATCATACTGGTGGCGCGAAGGATCGTGGCAAAGAGAGACACGGCGCGCGCTTAGCAGCAATGCAAACGGCACCCCTTCACGCGCAAAGCGTTGAAAGGGTGCCGTTTTTTGGGCTCATCACGGAAAAGCCGTGGGAAGGGCACTCCTCCGCCCCTTCGGGGCATCTCCCTCAAGGGAAGAGGCTTTTGGGGGCCGGGAAAGCCCGTCTTTACAGCTAAATGGCTCCCGTTCAGGCTCCCCTTTGAGGGAACTGGCCGGCGCAGGCCGAACCAAGGGGGTGAGGCGCAGTCAGCCGTCTGAGCCGGTCAGATAGGCCCGCTTTTTTCGCTCGTCCTCCGCCTCCAGGGAGGAGGAATTGTGGATCCCGCCCAGGAATTCGATGTGATGTCGGAACTCATGGCGCAGTATGCCCCGCAGGATCTCCCGGGCGGCGGGCACATCCGCCTGCGGGTAGAGCCTGTCGAAGGAGCCCTTGAACATCACGATCTGCCGCAGGCCGTAACAGACCTGGTACTGGCCCAGCGTGTACAGGTCGCCGTCCCGCGCGTAATCCGGGATCACCAGCGCCTCGGACAGGATCACCCCGCCGGTGAGCCCCCGGAAGAATGCCTCCGGCAGCTCGTCCAGCAGATCCGAGACGATCGCCCTGTATTCCTCCGTGCTGATCATGGCTGTTCCTGCGGATCCACCCCGACGGTCGCCGTCTCCGCCCTGTGGATCGCCTCGCCCACATCCTTGGCCAGCGCGCAAATCCAACGCTTCATGGTCATTCCTCCGTTTCGATGGGTCGATATGCCCTGCGGCCTCCTGCCGCGCCCGCGCCCATGGTCGGCTCGCGTTCGCCGATGGCGCCAGCAGCAGGCAGAGCATCCGTTTCATGGTTCTGATTGCCACTCTGTTATCCGTATGAGGGATGCCCTCTCTATCATAACACAAATCGCAGGCTGTGGAACCACACAGGCCCGAAAGTTTTGCGAAAAATCCGTCCCGAGGAATATCCCCTGCCTCCCGGGCTTTGCAGGGGGCGGGCAATCTGGTATAATACATGTACGGGCGTTTGCGGGAAGAGGCTCCCCTCCCGGAAGAATCGACGAACAGGAGGACATCGGCATGAACAAGGTCTACTGCTGCTTTCCCGGCGGAAAGCACAAGGCGCTGACGATGAGCTACGACGACGGGCGGACCCAGGACCGCCGCCTGGTGGCGCTTTTCAACCAATACGGCATCAAGGGCACGTTCCACCTGAACAGCGGCTTCCTGGGGGACGAGCGCCACGTGCGGCCCGACGAAGTGGCGGCGCTGTACGCGGGCCACGAGGTGGCCTGCCACACGGTGAGCCACCCCACCATCGCGCGCTGCCCGCTGCCGTCAGTGGCCCGGGAGGTACTGGACGACCGGGCGGCGCTGGAGGCGCTGGTGGGCTACCCGGTGCGCGGCATGAGCTATCCCAACGGCTCGGTGAACGCCGGGATCGAGGCCATGCTGCCCGCCTGCGGAATCCGCTATTCCCGGGTGGTGGGCAACAGCGAGGGCTTTACCCTGCCGGAAAACCCCTGGCGCTGGCAGGCGACCTGCCACCACCGCCATCATCTGATGGAGCTGGGCGAACAGTTCCGGGCGCTGTACAAGCGGCAATACCTGTACCTGATGTACGTGTGGGGCCACAGCTACGAGTTCGACGAGGGAGACGGATGGGCGCAGATCGAAGCGTTCTGCCGCGCCATGGGCGGCCGGGAGGACACCTGGTACTGCACCAACATCGCCCTGATGGACTGCCTGGACGACTTCGACCGGCTCTGCTTCGCGGCGGACAATTCCTTCGTGTTCAACCCGAACGCCCGGGACTGCTGGCTGCGGGTGAACGACGGCGAGCCGGTGCGCGTGCCCGCGGGCGAAACGGTGAAGCTGTAGCCTGCGCCGGTCCAAGGGCGCGCGCATTGGAGCCGGGTCCCCTGCCGGGGCGGCCGGTTCGCCTCCCCTGCGCCCTCCGGCCAGATTCGCAAGATTTGGCAAGCATTTTTGCTGTAACGGCGTAGCCCGTTTCCATCGAAGCTGGGAAAATGAGCATGGAGGCGGGCTCCGCCGCGCCCGTCCGGGACGCCTTTGAAGCGGTTGCCGCGAAGGCGGATTCCCTCGACACGATCTTCAACAGCGCCGGGACCCTGCCCGACCTGTTTGAGGCGCGCCGCCGCGTGAAGGACGGCGCCTTGTTCATCACCTATGCCGGGGAAGCCTATCCCTGGTGAGAAAGGAAGGAAAAAACCATGTCCTACGAGCATCGCCAGGCATCCGCCGTCCTGCGCGTGGTGGATGCCGCGGGCCAGCCCGTCGCGGGCCGCAAACTCCGCTTCGACCAGACCTCCCACGACTTCCTGTTCGGCTCCGGCGCCTTCGACGCCATCCCCCGGACCAACGAGCACAAGGACGATCCCTTCTTCAGGGATCGCATGGACAAGTGGCTGCGCCTGTTCAACTACGGCACCATGTCCTTCTACTGGGGGCGCTATGAGCCCGAGGAGGGAAAGCCGGAGTACGCCAGCCGCATGAACGCCTCCCGCTTCCTGGTGGAGCACGGCAAGACCGTGAAGGGCCACCCGCTGTGCTGGCACACCGCCTGCGCGGACTGGCTGATGCAGTATGACGACAAGACCATCCTGGACAAGCAGCTTCAGCGCATCCACCGGGACGTGGCCGCCTTCGCGGGCGTCATCGACATCTGGGATGTGATCAACGAGGTGGTCATCATGCCGGTGTTCGACCGGTACGACAACGCCATCACCCGCGTCTGCAAGCGCTACGGCCGCGTCCAGCTGGTGAAGGAGGTATTCGACGCGGCGAAGGCGGCCAACCCGAAGGCGCTTTTGCTGATCAACGACTTTAACCTCTCCGACAAGTACGCCCAACTGATCGCCGACTGCCTGGACGCCGGCGCGTCCATCGGCGCCATCGGGCTTCAGACCCACCAGCACCAGGGCTACATGGGCGCCCAGAAGCTGGGCGAGGTTTTGAGGCGCTTCGAGGGCTTCGGCCTGCCCATGCACTTCACGGAGAACACCCTCGTCTCCGGCCACCTGATGCCGCCCCACATCGTGGATTTGAACGACTACCAGATCCCCGAATGGCCCAGCACCCCGGAGGGCGAGGAACGCCAGGCCCGGGAGTGGGAGGAGATGTACCGCATCCTGTTTGGCCACCCGCTGGTTGGGGCCGTCACCGGCTGGGACTTTGCCGACGGCGCCTGGCTGGGCGCGCCCAGCGGCGTGATCGCCAAAGACAACCGGGAAAAGCCCGCCTATCACGCGCTGCAGCGGCTGATCCACGGCGAATGGGAGACCCACGGCGAGATCACCACCGACGCAAGCGGCTGCGCCCGGATCACCGGCTTCAAGGGCGGCTACGCCCTCTCAGACGGCGAGCGCGCCGCCGGGTTCCGGCTGGACGGCGCTTCTAACGCCATTGATATCGTGCTGGCGCGGTAATCCACACGGGGCATATCCAATGAGGATATGCCCCGTTTCCTTTCGCCGGAGGATGCGCCCGCCCGGGCGCCGGTATTCAATGACGGTCCACCGCCGATCCGTCCCATGGGCGGCATGGCCTGCCCCGGCGGCGCTTGGGTACGCACAGGGGCGGACGGACAAAGGGGCTGTCTCCAATTCTGGAGACAGCCCCTTCATGATCCCGGTTCCCCAAAGACCCGCGCCGTGCGGGGCAGCGGTCACTGGAGGATCCGGTAGTGGCCCTCTTCGGGATGGTAGATGGGTTCGTCCAGCGGAATGCCGATATAGGCAGTTCCGTAAGCTCCGCAGCTACTTCCCGTTCTGTCTGGTTCACGCGGCAGGCCAGAAACAGTTGTTGTTAGTCCGCCGGCTGTCTCTTCGTAGATGGCTTGCGTATCGCCTTGCAGCTTTGCAAGCCTGATTCTCTTTATATGCGCTTGATAATCATCCTGTGTGAAGAAATACCTTCCGCAGCCTTGGCATATGCATACGAGTTTTCGTTCAGTGGTCTGCGTCCAGGCTTCCTGGTCCACATCCCACCTCTGCGCATCTTGGGACACGGTGTAGCCATGCGTTTCCGCCCACTGGCAGGCATAGGTCCCCTTCTTCGCGACGACCACCACGCTGTCGACCCCGTCGAACGGGTCCCCGTCGATCGCCGTGACGCTGGCCGGAAGCTGGATCATCCGCAGGCCGCTGCCCACGAAGGCCCGCGCGCCGATCCGCGTCACGCCCTCCGGGACCACCACGTTGCGGACGTCCTGGTCGTTGTAGAAGGCCTCGGTTTCGATGCTCTTCAGCGCCTTCGGCAGCGTCAGCGTTCTGTACTCGGCCACCGCGCCGACAGACAGCGCCAGCGCCAGGGACAGCGCCAGGAGTCCAATCACAATATGTCGCGCGAGGCGCTTCCCAGCCATCAACATTGGATGCTTCATGGCGATTGATACTCCCTTCTCCATTTTTCGTCCACCCATTTTATTATATTGGATGCGCCACAAAAAGTCAACATATGCGATGCATATCCAGGGAAACATCATTTGCCGAGAAGGGGAACGGCCTCTTCCGACCTCGCTTCGCTCGGCCACCTTCCCCTAAAGGGAAAGGCCTTGGCCCGACCGGCCGTCAGGGGCCCTCGTGCAGCGGCGGCAGCTCGTGTATATCATAGGTATCGTAGTAGATATCATAGGCCGTCTCCACGTCTCCCGACAGCTCGATCAGCGCTCCCGCCTGGAACATGGCCGACAGTGTGCCGCTGGGCGCGTGCCATGCGGCGTTGCTGACGACTTCCACATCGCTCTCCCGCAGGATCGCCTCCGCGCCGAACAGCAGCACCCCGGTGGCGATGTGATAATCGCTGGAGATGATCGCCACCTGTTTGACCTGCGGGCACCGCTCCGTCAGGAGATCGAAGGTATAGATCGCGTTCTGGGCCGTCGTCAGGGAACGGTCTTCGACGACCAGGCGCGAGGGATCCACGCCCTGCGATTCCAGCCATTCCGTCATTCGGCCCGCCTCCGTGGCCGTCGGGTCGTCAGTTGCCGTCCCGCCGCCCGTGCAGGCGATGACCGCGCGCGGATACTTTTCCGACGCCGCCAGCAGCACCTTCAAACGCTCCACCAGCTCTTCGCGCATCGTTCCATCCGGGTTCAGCTGGAAGCCAAGCGCGACCAGGCACAGCGTGTCGTCATCCGGCAGGTCGTCCGGCAGCTCCCCGTTGACCGCGACCGGCGCTTCCCAAAGATCCATGATGCGCGACCACTTCTCTCCAAGGTCCGGGTCCAGCGAGGCCAGGGCCGACAGAGCCTGCTCGTCCCGCGTTCCCGAAGCCGCATAGGACACCACGGCCCGCTCGATCTGGGACTGGGCCTCCTCGGCCGCGGCGGGAAGCGCCGCAACGGCCAGGCACAGCAAAATGATGAATCCAAGCCTTCTGATCTTCATGTTCTCATATCCTCCCTCCTGATGTCGTGCAGCCGCCCTCATCGCCCGCGCATGGCGTAGGCAAAGATTTCGTGAATCTCCTCCTCATAGCCCTCATAGAAGCCCAGTGGCATGCCCAGCACGACCTGCGCCCCGCGGTTGTAGCTGATCAGCAGGCGACCGCTGTCCCGGTCAAAGGAAAGCCCCTCGATCTCGCCCTGCATCGTCACGTCGTCGAACGTCCGCTCCAGGGTGACCGTCGCGCACGTGCCGTCGGGGTCGGCCTGACAGCGGTAGAGATGGTCGCTCTCCCCGAGGTCCGCGGTGCCGTCGTCCGCCGTCAGGTATAAAAAGCCCTCGTGATAAGCCACGCCCTGGAGCCACTGGGGCGGGCACTGCAGGTGCACCTTCCCCAGGTAGGCGCCGTCCTCCAGGGCATACTTGTACAGGTACCGCCCGGTCTCGCCGTCCGCCCAGGAGCACATCCAGATGATCCCGTGGTCCGGGTCCACCGCGATCCCGGAGACCTCCGTCTGGCCGCTGGACGGATCGAAGGCGTGGCAGCGCTTGAGTTCAAGCGTTTCTGCGTCATACACCGCGATGCGGATGTCCTGCGCCGCGCCGTCCGAGAAGTACTCCACGCCGGCGTACAGCTCCCCGCCGAAGACGTCGATGTCCCCGATGTGGTTGATGCTGCCGTCCATGCCGTCGAAGGGCGCTTCGTTCAGGTCGAGCAGGTTCCAGTCGCCGTCGTAGCGGGACAGCGTCGCGCTGCCGCTGACCCAGTATTCGCCGCCCTCCCAGGCGATGCCCTGGCGGCCGTCCACCCGCTGCGCCGAGACCAGCTCGTACGCGTACCGGGGCAGCAGGCCCGCCGCCTCGTCCTCCGGCCTGCCGGGAACCGTGACCGGCGCCGGCGCGGCCGCGTATCCGGGCGCGGCCATGGCGATCAATGCGAGCAGCATGACGCAAATGACCCTGGATTTCATCGTTGGACCCCTCCTCACGGATTGCATGCTGCCCCGATGGGGCTTCATGCGCGTATTGTATCACAGGCATCATCCCTGATCCGGAATGACAAAGAAATCCGCGCATCCTTTCCCATGCACGGATTTCATCGATGATGATTCAGGTACGTCCCTCGCCGTTGACGCAGTCGATAAAACGCATGAACGCGGCCTTGCCGTCCTCGTTGCGCTTGTAGACGCCCGCGTGCTCCAGCACCTTCGCGAACACCTTGCCCACCTCCAGGCGCAGGATGTCGTCCACGTTTTCTGCGGTGAAGGTGTACTTTGCCTTCAACTCCTCCGCCCAGGGCGCGTGCTTTTCCAGCTCGCCCGTCAGCGGCGCGCCCTTCACCAGCGCGTCGGCCAGTTCGGCCAGTTCCTTCTTCAAGCGCGCCGGCAGCACCGCCAGGCCCATCACTTCGATCAGGCCGATGTTCTCCTTCTTGATGTGGTGCAGCTCCGCGTGGGGGTGGTACACGCCCAGCGGGTGCTCCGCGGTGGTGATGTTGTTGCGCAGCACCAGGTCCAGCTCGTAGTCCTCGCCCCTTCTGCGGGCGATGGGCGTGATGGTGTTGTGGGGCACGCCCTCGGTCTCGGCGTAGATGAAAGCCGCCTCGTCGGTGTACCCGCGCCACTTATTCAGGATCTTCTCGGCCAGGTCCGCCAGGCGCTCCGGGTCCGCGCCGGTCAGGCGGATGACGCTCATCGGCCACTTGACGATGCCCGCGCGGATGTCCTCATAGCCCGTGAAGCGGATTTCCTGCTCCACCGGGGCCACCTCCATCGGAAAGGTGAAGCAGCCGCCCTGGAAGTGCTCGTGGCTCAGTATGCTGCCGCCCACGATGGGCAGGTCGGCGTTGCTGCCCACGAAGTAGTGCGGGAATTCGGTGACGAAGTCCATCAGCTTCGCAAACGCCGCCCGGTCGATCACCATGGGCGTGTGCTGCTCGTTGAACACGATGCAGTGCTCGTTGTAGTACACATAGGGGCTGTACTGCAAGAACCAGCGGCTGCCCGCCACCGTCACGGGGATAATGCGGTGGTTCTGGCGCGGCGGATGGTTCATCCGGCCCGCGTAGCCCTCGTTCTCGGCGCACAGCTGGCACTTGGGATAGCCGGACTGGGGCGCGTTCTTCGCCGCAGCGATGGCCTTGGGGTCCTTCTCCGGCTTGGACAGGTTGATGGTGATCACCAGCTCGCCATACTCGGTGTTCGCCAGCCAGCGCATATCTTTCTTGATGCGATAGCGGCGGATATAGTCGGTGTCCTGGGAGAAGGTGTAGTACCAGTCCGTGGCCTCCTTTGGGGATTTCGCGTACAGCCCGGCAAACTTCGCGCGCACCTCCCTCGGCGGCGGCGTCAGTATACCCATCAGCTTCGTGTCCAGCAGGTCCCGGCTGGTGACGTCCGGCTCGCAGGCGCCCCGCTGAACCGCGTCGTCCAGCAGCGTCTTCAGGATGGCCTCCAGCGGCGCGTCCGCCGGCTCCGCGTCCTCATAGCTGTGCAGGCCCAGCGCGTCGATCAGCTGGTTGACGGCCCAGGTCCTATCGCACTCCTCGATCAGGCCCCTGTCGATGCCATACTTCGCCAGCGCGGAAATGTATTGATTCACGCTCATCCGTCGATCTCCTCCTCGCGCTCCAGCATGCCGCCGTTGGGCGTGATGTTCAGCACGTGGCACATGCCCTCGCCCAGCACGGCCTCGACGCCCGCCTTGAACGAATCCAGCATGTCCACCGGCACGAACGCCTGGATCGTCCCGGCAAAGCCGCCGCCGTGGATGCGGCACGCCCCGCGGCCCGCCAGCAGCTTCTCCGCCAGCGCCAGCGCGAAGGCCACCTCCTGGTGGGCCTTGTACCCGGCGGGGATCACGTTCTGCAGAAAGCGCCAGCTGGAGATGCCCGACGCCTTCACGCCCTCGAGGAACGCCCCGAAGTCGCCCCTTTGCAGCGCCTCCCGCTGAGCCAGCACCCGGCGGTTCTCGTCGTACACGTGGATCGCCCGCAGCACGGCCCGGTCTCCCGCTGCCCTGCGCAGCTCCGGCAGGCGCGCGTAGAATTCGCCCTCGTCGATGTCCCGCAGCACGTCCCTGCCGAAGCAGGCGTTGATCTTTCTCAATTCGCCCGGGATCGCGGCGTACTCGTCGGTCAGGTCGGCGTGGTCCGCGCCGGTGTCGATGATGCACAGCGCGTGGCCCGTGGCGGCGAAGTCGAAGTCCAGCCGCTCCACATTGGGGTTCTGCGGGTCCTTGAAGTCGATGAACACCATGCCGCCCACGCTGGAGGCCGTCTGGTCCATCAGGCCGCAGGGCTTGCCGAAGTACACGTTCTCGGCGTACTGGCCGATCTTGGCGATCTCCACCGCGTCCAGCTTGCCCTCAAAGAACAGCGTGTTGATGATGTTCCCGATCAGCACCTCAAACGCCGCGGAAGAGCTCAGGCCGCTGCCGGGCAGCACCGTGGAGGACACCTTCGCGTCAAAGCCCTTCAGCTGCGCGCCGCGCTGGGCGAAGGCCGCCGCCACGCCGCGCACCAGTGCCGCCGTGGAGTTCGCTTCCTCCGGCGCGACATCCAGCCTGGACAGGTCCACCTCCACCGGCGCGTAGCCCTCGGACTGCACGCGGATGACGCCCTCGTCGTTCAGGGTGACGCGGGCCGTGGTCTTCAGGTTGACGGACGCCGCCAGCACGCAGCCGTGCTGGTGGTCGGTGTGGTTGCCGCTGATCTCCGTGCGGCCCGGTGCGGAAAAGATGTATTGGATCATGGGCTCGTCCTCCTTTACAGCAGGAATCGGGAACAGAATCCGCGCCGCGGACCCTGTCCCCTCCCTGGCAATTTCTACGGCAGTAACTTTCCCTCAGGCAGCCTGCGGTGCAGCAGCGCGCCCTGGTGCCCGTTGTCGATGCTAAAAGCAGCCCCATCGCGCCTTCATGCCCCGGCGCTTCCGGGCATGCATATTATATCATTGTAAAACTGCCTGCGTCAAGTCTGTCGGCCAAATCGGCCGCGGCGGCATTTAAATCGTCATTAAATTATTGCCCTGAGCAAATTCATGTGATATACTTTAGTACAAAGTCATGGCAGCGTGGAGACAGCGCGTCAAAGGAGAGAAAAAGATGAACGACTACAATGAGATCGGCGCCCGGCTGAGGGAACTGCGCGAGGTCTGCGATTACAGCATCGAGGCGCTGGCGGCGGAGCTGAACATCAGCCCGGAGGTGTACGCCTCCTACGAGGAAAACGGCAAGGACGTGCCCATCAGCGTGATCTACGAGATCGCCAACAAATTCAAGGTGGACTTCACCGAGATCGTCACGGGCCAGAGTGCCAAGCTGGACACCTGGCACCTGATCCGCCGGGGCGGCGGCAAGGTCATCAACCGCAACCCGGAGTATCACTTCGAGGACCTGGCCTATCGCTACGCCAACAAGGTTATGCAGCCGCTGCTCGTGACCCTGGAGCCCAGCGACGCGGTGGCAAAGCTGATCACCCACAGCGGCCAGGAGTTCAACCTGGTGCTGGAGGGCACGGTGATCGTCACGCTGGGCGACAAGGAATTCGTGATGAATCCCGGCGACTCGATCTACTTCAACCCCACCATTCCCCACGGCCAGCGCTGCGGAGGCGACGTCAAGGCGCGTTTCCTCACGGTCATCGCAGAATAGGAAGGGGTGTAGGACATTGAATTACCTGCTCAATAAATTCCTGCCCCAGATCGAGTTTGACAGCTACGAGGAATTCCGGGAGAAGTTCACCATCAACGTGCCGGAGAATTTCAACTTCGGCTTCGACGTGGTGGACGCCTGGGCCGAGGCCGAGCCCGAAAAGCGCGCGCTGCTTTGGGTCAACGAGGAGGACGAGGAGCGGGACTTCCGCTTCACCGACATCAAGCGCCTGTCCAACCAGGTCGCCAACTTCCTGGCCAGCCTGGGGCTGAAGAAGGGCGACGTGGTGATGATGATCCTGCGCCGCCGCTGGGAATACTGGGTCTGCGCCACCGCGCTGCACAAGCTGGGGGTGATCCTGATCCCCGCCACGCTGCAGCTGACGAAGAAGGACATCGTTTACCGTGGAAACGCCGCGGAGGTGAAGGCCACGATCTGCGTGGACGACGATTTCGTCGTCGCCCAGATGGACGCCGCCGCGCCGGAGATTCCCTCCCTGCGCCACAGGATCATCGTGGGCGGGCCCCGGGAGGGCTGGCTGGACCTGCACGAGCAGATGGACCGCTTCCCGGACACCTTCCCCCGCCCCACCGGCGAGGCCGCGACCCGCTGGGACGACATCATGCTGGTCTACTTCACCAGCGGCACCACCGGCATGCCCAAGCTGGTGCAGCACAACTTCGCCTATCCCCTGGGCCACATCGTCACAGCCAAGTACTGGCAGCACGTGGAGGAGAACCGGCTGCACATGTCGGTGTCCGACTCCGGCTGGGCCAAGTTCGGCTGGGGCAAGATCTATGGTCAGTGGATCTGCGGCGCGACGGTGTTTTGCTATGACATGGTGGGCCGCTTCAACCCAAAGAACCTGCTGTCCAAGGTGGAGAAGTACCGGGTGACCACCTTCTGCGTGCCCCCGACGATGTACCGCTTCATGCTGCAGGAGGACCTGAGCCAGTTCGACCTGTCCTGCCTGCACCACTGCGCCACCGCCGGCGAGCCGCTGAACCCCGAGGTGGTGAAGCAGTGGAAGGAAAAGGTGGGCCATCAGATCTACGAAGGCTTCGGCCAGAGCGAGGGCCCGGTGCTGATCGCCAACTTCGGAAGCCAGTGGTTCGAGCCCATCGAGGGCTCCACCGGCAAGCCCAACCCGCTGTACGACATCCAGCTGCTGGACGCCAACGGCAATGTCTGCGAGGACGGCGAGGAGGGCTCGCTGACCATCATGGACGTGAAGCGCCACCCGCCGGTGGGCCTGTTCACCGGCTACTACCGCAACCCCGAGGCCACCGAGGAAAAGCTGGGCGGCGTCGGCTACAACACCGGCGACGTGCTCTGGCGCGACAGCGAGGGCTACTATCGCTTCGTGGGCCGCAACGACGACGTGATCAAGTGCTCCGGCTACCGCATCGGGCCCTTCGAGGTGGAGTCGGCGCTGATCGCCCACGACGCCGTGGTGGAGTGCGCCATCACTGGTGCCCCCGACCCCATCCGCGGCCAGATCGTCAAGGCGACGATTGTGCTGGCGAAAGGCTGGACGCCCTCCGAGGCCCTGACGAAGGAACTTCAAAATCACGTGAAGAAGCTGACCGCTCCCTACAAGTATCCCCGCGTGATCGAGTACGTGGACGAGCTGCCCAAGACCGTGGGCGGCAAGATCAAGCGCGCCGAGATCCGCAAGGCCGACGAGCGGGAGTTCGGCTCCAATCACTGAGGGAGCCACATGAGATAAGGGGCTGTCTCAAAATACGGATGGCAGTTCAATTTCCGCCGTAGGGACGCCATATAGGCGTCCGCGGGCCAAGGGTCCGCTCTCAGCGGCATATATGCCGCCCCTGCGGGGATGATTGTAACGTCCGGATGTATTTTGAGACAGCCTCTTTTTCATTTTGAAAAACGTTGAAATAAGCCCCCGTTTTTGGTATAATCCAACTGTATTGTTATGCCCATGTGCAGGAGTAAAGAATCCGCGCTGGCAGGCCGATACATGAGATGGGAACTTCGGTTCTTCTCATATTTTTGACGGAAAGGGGCTTGACAGCTATGCGGAATAGAACTACGCTCCTTAGAGCAGAGCAAAGCAGAGCATGGGCTAACTGCGCCCTTTTTGCGTCCTGCGACAGCGAGGCATTTGAAACTGAATTCTACATTCGTGATGGATAACCGTCGGATTCTGACGGGGTAAGTATACCTTATGAGGTATTGATACCCTGTCGGGTTCGGCGTTTTTGTTGTGCTTAACTTTGGTATTGCGGCGGCCATAACAGCCGTGAAAGAAGAATTCAGGAGGAGACAGGTAATGAAAATGAAGAAACGGGTTTTAGGCATCCTGCTCAGCCTGGTGATGGTGCTAGGGCTGATGATCGGAATGAGTTCGGCGGCGTATGCTGAGACCGAGATATACAATACGTTAAAGGAAAACGAAACAGTTGTAAACTTTAATGGCTACAAATGGTATATTATTGATTACAATTCTACTAACATGGGAGGAACGGTTGAACTACTGGCGGCAGATACCAGCTTTGGCACGTCCGTTTTTAGTAGCAACGGTAGCAACGATTACCTCAGTTCGACCGTGAAGGGCTTGCTTGACGCGTATACAACAACCGGAAGCTTTAAAGATGTCGCAAGCGCGATTGCGGATACTGAATACGGCAAGCTATATCTTCTAAGTAAAGATCAAGCCGAATATGGGGTGAAGAAGGATGTTCGGAAGATAAACTTCACCGGCGGGCAATGTACGAATGGAGAATGGTGGCTGCGCTCGCGCGGTTGGGAGGATGGTCTGGCGGCGTTCGTCTGGGGCAATTCCAGCAACAATTCCGGCGATATCGATGTGTACGGTTTCGACGTCAGGAATGCAATTGGTGTTCGCCCCGCTTTAACGCTCTATCTGAGAGCTGTAACCTTCGACGTTTCTACCAACACGTTTGAGGTATCTCAAGCACAGGGATTCAACTTCGTCGCAAACGGAGCGACCTTCACGGCAAAGGGTGCAAACGACGGGTGGGAGACAACGCTGACCATTGTCGCCCCAACGCTGACGACCTATGGTGAAACAGGTAAGAGCGAGAAGGCTACCCTGGCTACCCCGATCGGCCTTAACAATTTCAACCTCTTTACCGGAGCGAACGTTCAGGAAACGAACATTCTGTATTACAAAGCCACCAAGAGCGGTACAGACTACATCGAGGGCGATAAACTGGACGCAGCCCCCACCGATCCAGGCGACTATCTCGCGAAAGCCTTCCTGTATGACACGTTCGGCCCCAGCGTCAGCGTCGGCTACACAATAGACAAGGCCACGATTCAAAACGTCAGCGTGAGTCAGAACGGGACGCTGACCTATACCGGCGAAGTGCAGACGCCAGAGGTCACGGCAGTGGGCACGGCGGTAAACAATCAAGAAGTGAGTTTTACCTACAGCAAAACGCAGGACGGACCCTATGGAAATTTGCCCACTGTTACGAATGTGACGGACGGCGGTACGTTCTATTACAAGGCGGCCGCTCTCCACCACAGGGATGCCACAGGCAGCTTCAACGTGACGGTGAACAAGGTGAATGTGACCGCGCCGACGATTGAGTCCAAGTCCTACAATGCACAGGCGCAAAAGGCGGATGTGACTGAGAACACGCGCTACACCATCGTCAATGAAGGCGGCACGAATGCAGGGAATTATGACGTCGTATTGACGTTGAACGACGCGGTCAATTATAAATGGGAGGACATCAACAACGCACAAACCGAGTCCGCTCCCAAAACTCTGACCTTCCAGATTACAAAAGCAATGACTAACACGGTCACGGTCACGATGGAGGATTGGACCTACGGCGAGACACCGGCCGTACCGGAATCCACAGCGACGTTCGGAACAGTCGCTTATACCTATAGCGATGCGGAGAACGGAACTTTTACCGACACACCGCCGACAACCGCAGGAACCTGGTATATCAAAGCGGAAGTCGCCGATACGGACAACCATGTCGGCGGAGGCGATATCAAAAGCTATACAATCCGAAAGGCTGACATCCATCCGACCGTTACCCTTGAAGGCTGGACCTACGGCGAGAATGCCAATGAGCCCAGTGTGGACGGCAACCCCGGCGAAGGCGAAGTGACCTATACCTACGCCGAAAAGGATGGCACTGAGTACAGCGAAACCGTTCCCACCGAGGCGGGCGAGTACACCGTCAAGGCCACCGTCGCCGAAACGGACAATTACAAAGGCGGCGAGGCTGAGGCGGACTTCACCATCGCCAAGGCCGACGCGGTCCCGGCGGCGATCAGCGCGAACCATCGAATCTATGATGGAACGGAGAACCCGCTGGTGACCGTGACGGGAGAAGCCGAGGGCGGCGAAATGCAGTATGCCCTCGGCACCGCAACCGAAGTCACCGGAGAGTATGGCTCGGCCATCCCCACCGCCGCCGACATCGGAACCTACTATGTGTGGTACAGGGTCGTCGGGGACGACAACCACGAGAGCACCGACGAGCTCGGCCCGGTTGAGGTGAATCTCGATCCCGAGCACGAGTTCGGCACGCCGGACTTCACTCTGCCTGAGCAGCTGGACGTCCTGGACGAGAGCGCGTTTGAAGGGGTGCCTTCCCTGAAGGTCGTCGACGCCCACAGCTGCACGTCCATCGGCAGGGATGTCTTCAAGGGCACCGGCCTGAAGCAGATCAGGCTGCCGAAGGACTGCGAGATCGACGCCGAGGCGTTCGGTGGGCAGACGGTCTGTGTCTACGCCCCGGCGGGCGGCACGACGGAGGCCTTCTGCGCCGACGATGACAACCTGGTGTTTGTGGCGGAAGCGGAGTAACCGCATATCCAAACCGAACGGCCCCATGAAGCGTCTGATTCAAGGCGCTTCATGGGGCCGTCCCCTGTTCGGAGAGTTGGCCCCGGCTTCCCGTGAAGAGCCAGAAAAACCCAAAAATCGTCCAGAAAAGCCCGGATAATCGGTTGCTTTGTGGTTTCATTTATGGTATTATTACTGTGTAACTCTTTTTATTGATGGGTTGGCGCTGACTCCCAGTGTCGGCGTGCGGGTTCTGGGATTATTGCGCAAGGGGGCTGCCGGCCATGCGGAACAGGTCTGCGCTTCGCGGCACGGCACAGGGACGGCAGCGCCTTTTTATCGGGAACGGAACGATGCCATGCCCGGTTCGGCGGTTTTCAGGATAGAACGACCATTTCAAGCAGCAGGAGGGCTAAGACATGAAACAGGGAAGGAAGACACAGAGCTTTTTGCGTGCGTTGGTGGCATGCCTGGTCGCGGTGACGGTCATGACCGTGTGCGCCGGACCGGCCTTCGCAATGAACTTCTCAGGGGACATCCATGTTTGGTCACTAGGTGCATACTTTTATAGGGATGATTTAGCTAATTATCGGGACAATTTGTATATTGCAAAAGATTGTAAGATAAAAAAAACCGGCAATGAACGAGTGGTCATAAACATACAGGATGCACAGGGAAATGTTGTCGAAAGCATTGAATCGCCAGGCGCAAGCGGTGTTTCCTATGATGTAGTCTTCTGGACAACGGACGCGAGGTTTAAGGTAATAAACGCAGACTATGGCGGGAATAATGTTGTTTTGAGGGAAACGGGTTTGCCCGATGACTTCATATACCCCACAGCAAGAGACCTGGACTATACCGGATCGGAACAGGCCCTGCTCACCGGGGGAAACGTTCCCGCCGGTTGGAGAATTATTTATACCGTAGATGATGGAAGCTTCAGCATGAATGAGATACCGAAGCGCACAGAACCGGGAACGTATACAGTGTCCTGGTGCGCCGCTGATCACTCATATGTCTCGCATGTCTACAAAAAGACCATAAAGATCAAAGGAATCAATCCCCTGACCTTTGCCGATACGACATTGAGGGTGCCCTTCAGCAGCTCCAATGCCGTGAGGGCAACGATGCAGAGCGTCCAGAACGCGCAGGGGAGCGTAACCTACGAGATTCTAAACCAGCCGGAAGGGAATCATTTCTCGATTGAAGGCAATAAGCTGGTCGTACCCGCGGGCACCCCCGCCGGAGAATATAGTGTGCGTATGTGCGCGACGGCGGCGGGCAACAGTGACTATAGTAGAGGGGTTGCCTATGCTACCATCACCGTGAAGGTGATAGATGATGTGTATCCGATCTGGGTCGGCGGCAGTGCGATCACCGTAGCGAGCCCGTCCGGCGAAGGCTGGCACTATGACGCGGAGAGCAACACCCTCACCCTGAATGGCTACAGCTACAACCAAGCGGGATATTCTGATGCCGCGATTTACGCCGATGGCGATCTGAACATTGAGCTCAATGGTACAAACACGGTTGCATGCACGACTTACGGCATCTATGTTCAGGGGAATTTGACGATTGACGGCACTGGATCTCTGGATGCCGCCAGCAGCTCCGGATTTGGTATCTACACCAAGGACGGGGACATCACCATCAACGGCGGCACGGTGACGGCTACCGGCGCCAATTCAAAGCCGGCCATCCGAAGCGACGGCGGCAGCGTATTGATAACAGATGGCAAAGTGACCGCCACTGCCAGAGGTGATCAAGTAAGTGCGCTTTCCGCCGGCCAGAAAGTAAAGATCAGCGGCGGCGATGTGAATGCCCAAAACCCAGAAAAGGCAAATTACCAATACGGCTATGGCATCGACGGCGGTACGGGCGTAGAGATCACCGGCGGTAAAGTCTACGTCGTCGGCGAAGAATATTGCATCAAAGGCAGCCCCGTGACGATCGGAAAGGGCATGGTTGGCAAGGCTTGGATAAGGTTTTACGGTACACAGATAGATGTTACCGATGACTTTGTGACCGCACGAAATAATCATACGTTGGAAAAGGCGCTTATCGAGCCGCATGCCCACAGCTTCACCTATGAGGTGGGAACCGGCAATGAGGCAAACACCATCACCGCCACCTGCTCGGCGGCGCATTGCACGCTGGATGACGGAACCGAGGAACATAACCCAAAGGTCGCGCTGACCATCAATGCAGCCAATGCGAATTATGACGAAGCTGCCCATGGCGCGAGCCTTGATATTATGGCCTGGACGGCGGCGGGGCTGAACGCGCCGACCACCATCCAGTATGCGGACCGCAATAACACAGAGGCCGGGCTGAGCGACACCGCGCCCACCAACGCGGGCGACTATACCGCCAGCGTGACGGTTGAAGACAAGACCGCTACGGCGGACTTCACCATCAGCAGGGCGGACATCGAGCTGAGCGTCACCCTTGAAGGATGGACCTACGGTGAGGAGGCCAATGCACCCAGCGTGACCGGCAACCCCGACAACGGCGCGGTGACTTATACCTACAAGGAGCAGAACGCCGAAGATTCGACTTATGTCGCTGATGTGCCGACGAACGCGGGCCAGTACACTGTCAAGGCCACCTTCGCCGAAACGGACAACTACAACGCCGGCGAGGCCACGGCGGACTTCGCCATCGCCAAGGCCGATATCGAGCCGAGCGTTACCCTTGAAGGCTGGACCTACGGTGAGGAGGCCAATGCGCCCAGCGTGGACGCTGAAACCAACCCCGGCAACGGCGATGTGACCTACACTTATAAGGTCAAAGATGCCGATGACAGCACCTATACATCTACTGTTCCGACGGCAGCCGGCAATTACACAGTCAAGGCTGCTATAGCAGAGACCGCAAACTACAACAGCGGCGTGGCTACAAAAGACTTCACCATCAGCAAGGCCGCGCTCACTGTGACCGCCAAGGATCAGAACGTCTCTGTGGGCGACGAAGTGCCTGACCTTTCCTCGCCTGTTCTGGACACACATTACACCGTTACGGGGCTTGTGGGTGAGGACGCACTGACCACCGCTCCGGTGCTGGCCTATCAGAAGAATGGCAGCGCGGCCACTCCGGACAGTGCCACGGCAAGCACCTATGACATCGTTGCCAGCGGAGCAAGCGCAAGTGATAATTACACTATTAGCTATACAAAGGGAACACTGACGATCGCAAAGGGCAAAGCTGTAGCTGCTACGGTTACTGCGAACAACAGAACCTACGACGGAACAGAAAAGCCGCTGGTGACCGTGGATGATTCTACGCTGGTGGGCGGCGAAATGCAGTATGCCCTCGGCACCGCAACCGAAGTCACCGGAGAGTACGGCGCGGCCATCCCCACCGCCACCGACATCGGAACCTACTATGTGTGGTACAGGGTCGTCGGGGACGACAATCACGAGAGCACCGACGAGCTCGGCCCGATCGAGGTGAATCTCGATCCCGAGCACGAGTTTGGCACGCCGGACTTCGTCCTGCCTGAACAGCTGGACGTCCTGGACGAAAGCGCGTTTGAAGGGGTGCCTTCCCTGAAGGTCATCGACGCCCACAGCTGTGCGTCCATCGGCAGGGATGCCTTCAAGGGCACAGGCCTGGAGCAGATCCGGCTGCCGAAGGATTGCGAGATCGATCCCGAAGCGTTCGGCGAGCAGCGGATCTGCGTCTTCGCCCCCGCGGGCGGCACGACGCACGGCCCCATGAAGCGTCTGATTCAAGGCGCTTCATGGGGCCGTCCCCTGTTTTGGAGTTGCCCCAGTCTCCCGTGAAGAGCCAGAAAAATCCAAAAATCGTCCAGAAAAGCCCGGATAATCGATTGCTTTCAAGCTAAATTTGTGATATTATTACTATGTAACTCTTACTGCTGATGGGCGAGCGCTGAATTCCTGTGCTCACAGGCGAACCACGCCCCTTGGAGGCCTGCAATCTATATCGCGGATGGATAACCGTAGAAATCGGTGTTTATCATAGAAGGGAACAAAACGAGGAGGTTAAACAGATGAAGTTCACGGTCAAGAAACTGGCGGTATACCTGCTGGCGCTGGCGCTGCTCGTCGGGCTGGTGCCGGGGATGAGCCCGGCGGCGCTGGCAGACGACAATCCTTATGCCAGCATTAAAAACACCACGACAGTCATAAAGTTTGACAACAAGGATTGGTATCTTATCAATTACGACGACAGTACAGTGACACTGCTTACAAAAGAATGCGTTGGTAAATCAGTGTATATTCCTGATGGTGTTCTTAGCTCAGTATCTTACGAAAATTCTGTCGCAAAAGGAATAGTAGATCAATACTATAATAATAATTTCTCTGTTGCAGCAAAAGGAGCGGTTTCAGATGGAAGAATGTTCCTTCTGACAAGGCAGGATGCGAAGAATATACTCGATGCAAACAGAGATGTGTTAAAATGCCCTAAGGTAAGTGCACAAGGTTACTGGTGGACATGCACGAACGGAGGACAAGCGGGCTATATGTTTGTCGTGTGCTACGAACCTTACGGCGCAGGGACCATTTCCAGCGGTATGTCAGGGCATTATGAATGCGGAGTGCGTCCCGCCTTAAAGCTCAAGCTGGATTCTGTAAGCTTCTCATATATCAATCTGATAGGCGGGGGAAATGCGACAGCCAGTGGGGGCGCAACCAAACAGGCTTATTTTGACTGCGGCAATACCCGCAGCGATATGACAACCGTAACCTATACGGCAAATAGCGGATATTATTTCCCGGAAGATTACCATGTCGACTCCGTCAACGGAATCACTGTGACCCGCGACAGCTACACCCAGATCACGGTCTCCGGAACCCCGACTGCTGAAACTACTGAAATCGAACTGCCCGCGGCGACGGCAAAAACGACCCCGGATACGCCAACGACACCTGTCGCGGTGAGGTGCACGGACGCAAACAACAATGACGGAAAGCTCACCGGCGTTACAGCCGCTATGGAGTATAAAAAGTCGGATGCCCAGGAATGGACGGCCATAACGGGCAGCGACGTTACAGGACTTGTGCCCGGAACCTACTATGTGCGTATAAAGGAAACGTATACGACCAATGCGTCTGCCAATCAGGAGCTGATCGTTACGACCTACAACGCCGCCACGCCGCCGACCCTTACGGGCTGGTCCGGGGCCTATGACACATACGCCCACAGCGTTACCGCGGAAGGCCAAGTAGGGGGAACCGTAAACTACAGTACGAGCGACGACGGAACGACTTGGAGCGATTGGTCGGAAACTGTGCCGTCGCGGACCAATGTGGGCGTCACCTATGTGAAGGCGTACACGAAACCAGACGCTGATCACACCGATTCGGTAGTCACCGCGGTCGTAGAGATCAACATCTCCAAGGGCGATCCCACCGCGACCCCGCCCACCGGCCTGACCGCGACCTACGGCCAGACGCTGTCTGCTGTGTCGCTGGAGGGTAAGAATCCGGAGAGCAACACGGAAGGCACATGGGCGTGGGCGGACGGCGAGCAATCGGTCGGCGAGGTCGGGGAGCATACCTTCAAGGCAAACTTTACGCCTGACGACACGGACAACTACAACAGCAAAACCAACCTGGACGTGACCGTGACGGTTGAAAAGGCCGACCCCACCGCCGCCGCGCCCACCGGCCTGAAGGCGACCTACGGCCAGACGCTTTCGGAAGTGACGCTGACGAACCCCGATGGCAACACGCCGGGCAGCTGGGCGTGGGCGGACGGCACTCAGAGTGTCGGCAACGCCGGGGAGAATCCCTTCCAGGTGAATTTCACGCCCACGGACGCGACGAATTACAACACCGTCAGCGCCAGCGTGACCGTGACGGTTGAAAAGGCCGACCCCACCGCGAATCCGCCCACGCCCACGGCCATCTACGGCCAGACGCTTTCGCAGGTGGCACTGGAAAACCCGACGGGCAACACGGCGGGCCGCTGGACATGGGTGGACGACGGCGCCACGAGCGTCGGCGATCCCGGCGATCACACCTTCAAGGCAAGCTTTGCGCCTGACGATGATAAAAACTACGATCTCGTCAGCAATGTGGTCGTGACGGTAACGGTGAACAAGGCGGTGGTTGAGCTCCCGGCCATTGCGGACATGGTCTACACGGGCAAAAAGCAGATCCCGGTTGTGCCGGAGAATGACCTTTACGATATCGTGTTGAACGCGGGCGGCACGGCTGTGGGTGAATACTCCGTCGTGCTGGCGCTTACGGACTCTGTCCGCTACAAGTGGCCGGACAGTGACAAACCGTCCACGGTAATTCAGTTCCGAATCAACAAGGCCGACCCAACCGTGACCGCGCCGACGGCAAAGGCGCTGGCTTATAACGGACAGTCTCAGGAGCTTGTCACTGCCGGGGAAGCCGAGGGCGGCGAAATGCAGTATGCCATCGGCACCGCAACCGAAGCCACCGGAACGTATGGCACAGCGATTCCCACCGCCACCGACATCGGAACCTACTATGTGTGGTACAGGGTCGTCGGGGACGACAACCACGAGAGCACCGACGAGCTCGGCCCGGTCGAGGTGGCCCTTGCGCCCAGTCCCGAGTTCGGCGAGCCGGACTTCATCCTGCCCGAGCAGCTGAAGGTTCTGGACGAAAGCGCGTTTGAAGGCGTGACCTCCCTGACGATCGTCGACGCCCACAACTGCACGTC
>CADCFG010000020.1 GCA_902800625.1 uncultured Eubacteriales bacterium
GTTCGTCCTGAGCCAGGATCAAACTCTGATGTTTAATCCTTACCAATCGGCTCTCCCTCCGGTCCGGCTCGCCAAAGCCATCCCTTCGTTCAATCCTCTCGGCGTTTTACTCAATGAATTCTGACTGTTCCGAACCGCTTCACCGCTCCTGCCTCCCGGCTCTCTTCGCAGCTCCGCGATCCGCTTCTCTCTCGTCTCTCTGTATCGTTTTCAAGGTTCGCGCCGTCGCTCCGCCAGGGTTTTGACCCCCTGTCCTCGCGACAGCTTGATTAGTATATCAAACTCGATTTTGAATGTCAATGGGGTTTTTGCGAATTTTCCTAATCTTTACATTGTAAGCCCGTATTTGGGCTTATTTTGAAGAAAACCTGCATAATCTGGGAAGAAATGCAGGATGTCCTCAATTATAGGCATATATGGAGGGAATTCCGGTGAAAAAGGGCCGTTTTGCGCTGTTGCTGCTGGGACTTGCGCTGCTCCTTCCGCTGCTTTTGCACGCGCGGCGGGTGCTGCCCCTGGACAGCCGTCCGCTGGTGGCGGCGAAGTACGCTGGCTGGAGCGGCGTGCTGCGGCTGTGGGTATACGAGGGCTGGCCCAGCGGGTCGGGCGGGCTGACCGGCTGGCTGAACCGCTGCGCCGCCGGGTTCGAGAGGCGTCACCCCGGGGTGTACGTACAGCCCCAGGCCGTAGACGCAGACGCCCTCGCCGGGTTTGCGGGCAGCGGCATCCTGCCGCCGGACATGCTGCTGTTTCCGCCGGGGCTGCTGGATTCGCCGGAGGGCCTGGCAGCGCTGGACATGCCGGAGACCTTGCGGGAACCTCTGCGCCGCTGCGGAATGTGGAACGGAACGCCGTATGCCGCGCCGGTGGCCATGGGCGGATACATCTGGGCCTGTAACTCGGCGCTGATGGACGGCGTCCCCGGGGACTGGCGGTCGACGGGTTTGTCGCCCGCCGTGGCGGAGAGCGAGGACTTTCGCCACTGGGACGCGGCGCTGCTGGCGATTTGCGCGGGCCGTTACGCGCAGGCAGCTCATGAAGGCGCGCCGCCGGAGATGGAGCTGCCGGGGGTCGACCTGGGACTGACCGGATCGGCGACGTCCTCGCCGACCTCCGCCCCGGAGTCCGCCGGAGCGCTGCTGCCCTGCCGGCTGCCGGAGGGATTCGACTTCGACGATGACGCCTGGCGGCACTTTGCGGGCGGCGAGGCCCCGGCGCTGCTGGCCACCCAGCGGGAGGTGCGGCGGCTGGAGGCGCTGTCGGGCCAGGGCAAGGGGCCGGATTGGCAGTTGGCTGTCGGCGCGGCGGCGTTCACCGACCAGCTGCTGTGCCTGGCCATCGTGGACAAGGGGGACGATGATCGGCGGGCGCTGTGCGAGGCGTTCCTGAACTGGCTGCTGTCGGAGGATTGCCAGGGAGGGCTGGCCGCGCCCGGGGCCTTCGCCGTGACAGACGCGCCGACGGGCTACGGGCCGGGGGACGTGCTGCTCCAGCTGGACACCGCGCTGCGCGATCCGGGGCTGGTCGCGCCCAACTGCTTCGACAAAAGCTGGCCCGAGGCCGCCAAAAATATTGTTCGGGATTTTATCGCAGGCGACGGGGAATCCCCGGCCCTGTGGCGGGCGCTGGCGGCGCGGCTCCAGGAAAACCCGAACATTCTGCGCGGAAGCGGCTGAATCCCTCCGGGAATCGCATTTAAATACGCGCCTATATAATAGGAAGAAATCCGGACAAAAATCGACGAAATGATGACAGGTCTTGAGCGTAAAGGCGTTGTGTGATATAATGAAAGACGGTAAAATGATGGGTTTTACAGAATGAAACGAGAAGATCCTTCGACTCCGCTGCCGCTCCGCTCAGGATGACCGCGGGGGGGGGCCGCTGCTCCGGCCGGAATGACCGCAGAGAAGCTGTCTCTCGGACAGGATGACCGCGGGGGGGTCGCCGCTCCGGCTGGAATGACCGCAGAGAAGCCGCCGTTCCTGAAAGGCAGCGAAGAGTCGAAGACCATATGGAGGCCGTCTATGAAATCGCTGATTCCCCATGATTTGAGGAGCAAGACCATATCCAACATCATCGTGGTGTGCGTGGGCATCGTCGTCTACGCGGCGGTGATGCACTTTGATGATCTGTGGGGCGTCGTCAGCCGGGTGTTCAGCGTGGCCATGCCGATGTTCATCGGCTTCGCCATCGCGTTCATACTGCTGCCCCTGGTGAACCGCATCGAGCGCTTTTTCACCAAGCTGGTATTCCGGCGCAAGCCCCATCCGAAGCTGAGCCGCATGCTGTCCATCGTCATCACCTACATACTGGTGCTGGCGCTGCTGGCGGGCTTCTTCGTGATGCTGGTGCCCCAGGTGATCAGCTCGATGAAGTCGGTGGTCAGCATCGTGACCAAGTCCGTGCCGCGCACCCGCCAGGATTTCCAGAATATGGTGGAAAACGCCACCATCCTGAAGCAGCTGGGGTTGAAGACGGAGCAGCTGATGTCGCTGTGGGACAACGCCGCCGACCAGCTGACCAAGCGCCTGAGCGAATTGAGCACCTACAGCACCGTGCTGCTGAACAACGTGCTGTCCATCGCCGGGAGCATCGGAAACGGCGTGTACAGGGTGCTGTTCAACGCCCTGGTGGGGCTGATCGCCTCCATCTACATGCTCATCGACCGCGAGCGGTTCCTGGCCCAGGCCAAGAAGGTCTGCTATGCCGTGATGAAGCGGCCCAGCTGCGAAACGCTGATCCACTGGGCGCGCCGCGCCAACGACATCTTCGCCGGATTCATCATCGGCAAGATCGTGGATTCGCTGATCATCGGCGTGATCTGCTACATCTGCATGCTGATCTTCGGCATCGAATACCCGCTGCTGATCAGCGTGATCGTGGGCGTGACCAACGTCATCCCCTTCTTCGGCCCCTACATCGGCGCCGTTCCCAGCATACTGTTCCTGCTTCTGGTGAACCCCATGAGCGCGCTGTGGTTCGGCATATTCATCGTGATATTGCAGCAGATCGACGGCAACGTCATCGGACCGCTGATCCTGGGCGACCACGTGGGCCTGTCCGCGTTCTGGATCATGCTGTCCATCACGGTAGGCGGCGGGCTGTTCGGCTTCGCCGGCATGGTGCTGAGCGTGCCCACCTTCGCGCTGATCTACGCCATTGTCCGCACAGTGATCGACCGGCGGCTGAAAAACAGGGGCCTGCCCGAGGAGACGGAGCGCTACATCGACGCGCCGAACGCCCTGACCGAGGAGAAAAATACCGGCAAATGAAGCATCTGATATTGGACTGCGGCGGCGTGCTGGTCTACCCGAGACTGGGGGACTGGTGCCTGCCCTTCGGCATCACAGGCATACTGGGCGAGCGCGCCCGGGACATCCACACCGCCAAGTACCTGCTGGCCCACCGCGAATCCGCGCGGTGGCTGGACGAGGCGCGGCCCATGCGGGACGTGGAGGAGGAGCGGGGCTATCGCCGGGAGTATATCCGGGCGATGGATGTGCGCATGGACTGGCACATGACCGCCGACGAGATCGACCGCCTGGCCGACGACTTCACGAACAACATCGACCGCTATGGCTTCTTTGACGACGTGAAGCCCTGGCTGGCGACCTGGAAGGCGCGGGGGCTTTCCCTGGGCTTACTCTCCGACGCCATGCCCTCCATCAAGGTGTTTTTGAAGCAGTACGGCATACTGGACGACTTCGACGCCGCCGTGATCTCCACCGAGGTGGGCGCCATCAAGCCGGATCCGAAGATGTATGCCGCGATCCTGGAGGCCATGGGCGCCGAGCCCGGCGACTGCCTGTTCGCCGACGACAAGCCGGAGAACCTGGAAGGCGCCGTGGCCGCCGGGATGAAGGCGGTGCAGATGGCCCGGGCCGAGACCCTGCCCCGCGTGCTGTGGGACGGGCCGGTGGCGCGGGACTTCGCCGAGCTGGACGCGTTTGTCAGGACTTGATATGATTCCGCTGAACGAGATATTCATAAGCAACACCCGAAAAATGCTGGGCGAGGAGACCCCGGCATTTTTGCGTGCCCTGGAGGACGCGCCGGCGCTGGCGCTGCGGCTGAACCCGCGGCGGGAAGGCGCGGAGGAAGCGGCCGCGGCGTTCGTCGAGGGGGCCGTGCCCTGGGAGAAAAACGGGCGGTACCTGATCGACGGCGCGAGGCCGGGTGGCTCCGTCGCCCACGCCGCCGGGGCGTTCTACATCCAGGAGGCCAGCGCCATGGCCAGCGTCGCCGCGCTGGACGCCCGGCCCGGGGAGCAGATCCTGGACCTGTGCGCCGCGCCGGGCGGCAAGAGCACCCAGATCGCCGCCGCGCTGGGGGACGAAGGCCTGCTGGTGTCCAACGACCCGGAGCCCTCCCGCGCCAGGGCGCTGGCCGGGAACCTGGAGCGCATGGGCATCGTCAACGCCGTCGTGGTCTGCGGCCTGCCGGCAAAGCTGGCGACGACTTGGCCGGAGCGCTTTGACGCCGTCCTGGTGGACGCCCCCTGCTCCGGCGAGGGCATGTTTCGACGGGACCCGGCCAGCCGCGGGGAGTGGGCCCCGGCGTCGCCGGAGGGCTGCGCCCGGCGCCAGGCGGAGATCCTGGACCAAGCGGCAGTTATGCTGCGCCCCGGCGGGCGGCTGGTGTACTCCACCTGCACCTTCAACGAATTCGAGAACGAGGGCAGCGTGACGGACTTCCTTGCGCGCCACCCGGAGTTTGTGCCGGAGGAATTCTCCCTCAACGGCGTGGGGGCGTCGAAGGGCGGCATGCTCAGGCTCTGGCCCCATAAGGTGCGGGGCGACGGCCACTTCGTGGCGCGTCTGCGCAAGGCCGGGTCGCTCCCGCCGCGCGGGGAAGGCGCGCCGGCGCGGCCGGACAGGCCCAATGCGGCGCTGCTGGACACACTGGAGAAAGAGGTCTGCCGACTGCCCGGGGCGTGGCGCGGCATGCGGCCCGTCCGGCTGGGCGACCGGCTGTACCTTGTGCCCCCGGACGCCCCCGATACCGCCGGTTTGAAGGTGGTGAGCCCGGGGCTGTGCCTTCTGCGCATTGGCAGGAACCACATCGAGCCGGAGCACGCGCTGGCCATGGCGCTGCCCGCCGGGTGCTCCCTGCGCGCGGCGGAGCTCTCCGCGGAGCAGGCGGACGCTTACCTGCGCGGCGAGGCCATCCCTTTCGACGGAGAGAAGGGCTGGACGCGAGTGGATCGCCTGGGCATGCCCCTGGGCTGGGGGAAGGCGTCGGACGGGTGGCTGAAGAACCACCTGCCCAAGGGCCTGCGCCGGTGCGGTTGATGACTGGCAGCTTACATCGCGATAACATTTCTCAATACCTGCCATAAGCCCCATAAATTTCTGCGATTTTGGCCAAAAAATCGCGATTTGAAATTGACATTTTCCTTTACAAATAGTATACTATAAACAGTTTTAATTTACGTATAATAAACACGAAAGGGGATCACACAATGGCCGGCAAGTTCGTCATCACCACCGCGAAAAACGGGGAATTCACCTTCAACCTCAAAGCCTCCAATGGCGAGGTCGTCCTCACCGCCTCGGAGACCTACACCACCCAGTCCGCCTGTGAAAACGGCATCAACTCCGTCAAGAAGAACGCGGGCGCGCCCATCGAGGATCAGACCCGGGACGAGAAGGTGGGTCATCCGAAGTATGAGCTGTACAAGGACAAGAGCGGCGAGTTCCGCTTCCGCCTGAAGGCCGGCAACGGCCAGAACATCGGCAGGTCCGAGGGCTACAAGGCCAAGGCCAGCGCCAAGAAGGGCATCGCCTCCATCGCCAAGAACGCCCCCGACGCCCCGGTGATCGTGCTGGACGCGGAGAAGTAAACCTTATAGCTGAAAGATTCTTCGGCTTCGCCACCGCTCGGTATGACAGCGATTCCGCAACCTGTCATCCCGGGCGGAGCGACGGCGGGTCGAAGGATCTTTTTTATGCCCTTCACGGAAATCTGTGGGATGCCGACTCCCTCCGTCAGCCCCGCCAAAAGGCTCCCTCTTTGAGGGAACTGGCACGCGAAGCGTGACTGAGGGAGTTGGCACGAATCCCACATGAAAACGTGAAAGACCTTTTTTATTCCTTTATCGGGCGGCTTCTTGTTGACACGGGCCCTCAAAAGCCATTATAATGATTGCTATGAAGAACTATTTGAGCAAGTCCAACGTGCACACCCACACCACCTTCTCCGACGGGAAGAATTCCGCCGAGGACATGGTGCAAAGGGCCCTTTCCCTGGGCTTTCACACGCTGGGCTTTTCCGAGCACGCCCCCGCGATCTATGACGACGCCGCCATGCCCGCCAAGAAGGAGCCGGAGTACCGCACGGAGATCCAGCGCCTGCGGGAGAAGTACGCCGGGCAGATCGAACTCCTTATAGGGCTGGAGCATGACTGGCTGTCCCCGGCGGTGCCGAAGGACTGCGACTTCTGGATCGAGTCCGTCCACTACGTGCGCTCCGACGGCTGGATGTGGTGCGTGGACTGGGACCGGCAGCGGCTGGAGGACGCCCGGGACGAGCTGTGCGGCGGGGACATCTACGCCCTGTGCCAGGACTACTTCCGAACGGTCTCGGAATCCATCCAGAAAACCGGCGCGGACATCCTGGGCCACATCGAGCTGATCATGAAGTTCAACGAGGCCCGGGACCTGTTCGACGACACCGACGCGCGCTACCTCGGCCCCGCGCTGGAGTGCGCCACGCTGGCGGCGGAGAGCGGCAAGCTGATCGAGATCAACTCCGGCGCCATGGCCAAGGGTTATCGAACCGTGCCCTACCCCGGCGAGGCCATGCTCCGCCGCGCCTGCGAGGCGGGCGGGCGCGTGATCCTCACCAGCGACTGCCACGACATGGCCTTCCTGGACTGCCACTTCGCCGAATCGGCGGCGCTGGCGAAGGCCTGCGGCTTCAGGACGGCCTGGGAATATCGCGGGAACCAGCTCATCGAATACCCGCTATGACGGAGGGAATTATGACCAAGCGCATCGCCCTGTACGCGGGCAGCTTTGACCCCTACACCAACGGCCACCACGACATCGTGAAGAAGGCATGCGCCCTGTTCGACGAGGTGGTGGTGATGATCGCCGTGAACGTGCAAAAGAAGCGCTCCGGCAACGCCGAAGCCATGCGCGCCGCCATCCAGCAAGCCCTGGAGGCCGACGGACTTAAAAACGCCAGGGCCGTGGTCCACACCGGACTGGTGGCGGACTACTGCGCCGAACACGGCATCGGCTGGTACGTGCGCGGGCTTCGCAACAGCATGGACTACAACTACGAGGAGAACCTGGCCCAGGTGAACCACCTGATCAACCCGGCCCTGGAGTCCATCTACCTGCGCAGCGACGAGCCCGCCGTGTCCTCCAGCATGGTACGGGAGCTGATGGCGTTCGGGAAGGACGTTTCAAATTACGTTCCTGACGCCATCCGGGACGTCATCGAGAATTAAGAGATCAGAGCTTGGATATGGCCTGCGATTTAATCGGCGGGCCAATCCATCCAAACTCTAAACTCTGTCAACAAATCATCTTTCAGGAGTACAACACCGCATGAAAAAAGTGGGAATGGTCTCCCTCGGCTGCGCGAAGAACCGGGTGGACAGCGAAAACATGCTGGGCATGCTGCGGGAGAAGGGCTTTCAGATCGTCAGCGACCCCGCCGAGGCGGACGTGCTGTTCGTGAACACCTGCGGCTTCATCGAGAGCGCCAAGGAGGAATCCATCGACGCCATCTTCGAGATGGCCCAGTACAAGAAGGGCCGCCCGGGCGTGAAGCTGTTCGTCACGGGCTGCCTGGCCCAGCGCTATCCGGAAGCGCTGCTCAGCGAAATCCCCGAGATCGACGGCATACTGGGCGTGGCGGAATACAGCCGCCTGTTTGAGATGATGGACGCGGCCCAGAAGGGCGACAAGCCCTGCTATACCACCAACGGCGCGCGGTTTTTGAACACGCCCCGGGTACTGACCACCCCCGGCTACAGCGCCTATGTGAAGATATCCGACGGCTGCGACAACCGCTGCACCTACTGCGCCATCCCGCTGATCCGCGGCGGCTACAGCTCCCGGCCCTTTGGGGACATCGTGGCCGAGTGCGAAAAGCTGGCGGGCGAGGGCGTGACGGAGCTCACGCTGATCGCCCAGGACACCAGCCGCTACGGCTGCGACCTCGGCGACGGGCACTATATGCTGCCGGAGCTGCTGGAGGCGGTGAGCGCCATCGAGAGCGTCCACTGGGTGCGGGTGCTTTACTGCTATCCCGACAGCACCGAGGACCGGCTGCTGGACGCCATCCGGGACCTGCCGAAGGTGGCCCCGTACCTGGACCTGCCGCTGCAGCACATCGACGACGAGCTGCTGGTGCGCATGAACCGCCGCGGCAGCGCCGACTGGATCAAGAGCCGCATCGCCGAGTGCCGCAAGCGGGGCATCATCCTGCGCACCACGATGATCGTGGGCTTCCCCGGCGAGACGGACGAGCAGTTCAAGACCCTGCTGGACTTCGTGAAGGAGGCCCGGTTCGAGCGCCTGGGCGCGTTCACCTACTCCCCCGAGGAGGGCACCGCCGCGGCGAAGATGCCGGGGCAGATCGACGAGGCCGTGAAGAACGAGCGCATGGACCAGCTGATGATGCTGCAGCAGGGCATCTCCATGGAGGTGAACGAGGCGCGCATCGGCAGCGAATGCGAAGTGCTGGTGGACGGCTTTGACGAGGAAAGCGGCCGCTTCTACGGCCGGAGCCAGCTGGAGGCCCCCGAGAGCGACGGCTGCATCTGGTTGAACGTCAATCCCGGGCTGAACGGCTCGGGCGATCTCACCCCCGGGCAATACGTGAACGTGCGCATCACCGGCGCGGACGCCTATGACCTGGAGGGAGAAATCATATGAACCTACCCAACAAATTGACAATACTGCGCGTGTGCCTGATCCCGTTCTTCGTGGTGTTCGCGAAGATGGGCGGCACGGCCATGCAGGCGGTGGCCGTGGGCATCTACGTGCTGGCCTGCGTGACGGACGCGCTGGACGGGCGCATCGCCCGCAGCCGGAACCTGGTCACCAACTTCGGCAAGTTCATGGACCCTATCGCCGACAAGCTGCTGGTGATGAGCGCCATGATTGTGCTGGCGGCACAGGGCCGCATGCCCGACTGGGTGTGCATACTGATGCTGGGACGGGAGTTCCTGGTCAGCGGTTTTCGGCTGGTGGCGGTGGAAAACGGCGTGGTGATCGCCGCCGGGCCGCTGGGCAAGCTGAAAACCGTGTTCCAGATGGTGTCCACCATCGCGCTGATGCTGCTGGTGCCCGTGGAGGGCGCGCCCATGCTGGGCGAGGCCGGGGCGACTGTCGCCCGGGTGCTCATGTACATCGCCCTGATCCTCACCGTCATCAGCGGCGCGGACTACATTATCCGCAACCGCGAGTGCATCAAGGACATGTGAATGGAAATTAGGAATGAGGAATGAGAAATGAGGAATGAAGACAGCCAGTTGCCACACAGCTATTCAATTCCTTATTCCTCATTCCTAATTCCTCATTAATGAACCGAATCTCTATCACGAACGAAGAAGAAAGGATGCTATCATGAATAAGTGGTCCCGCATCAAGTTCCATCCCAACCTGCCCCTGGGCGCGGACGGCCGGAGGGTCACCGCCAGCCCGGAGCACATCCGCCTGAGCAAGGACGCCGCCCGGGAGGGCATGGTGCTCCTCAAGAACGAGGGCGGCGCGCTGCCGCTGAAGCAGGGCTGCAAGGTGGCCCTGTTCGGCAAGGGCACCTATGACTACGTGAAGGGCGGCGGCGGCAGCGGCGACGTGACCGTGCCCTACACCCGTTGCCTCGCCGAGGGCATGAAGCAGTACCCCGAGCGGGTGACGCTGTTCGAGGCCACCGACAAGTTCTACCGCGACCATGTGGCCGTCGGCTATGCCGAGGGCCGCGCCCCCGGCACCATCGAGGAGCCGGCGCTGCCGGACGAGCTGGTGGCGCGCGCCGCGGCCTTTGCCGACGCCGCCGTCATCTCCATCAGCCGCTTCTCCAGCGAGGGCTGGGACCGCAAGAGCGCCTTCGACAAAATCGAGCAGCACAAGGGCGTGTGGGTGGACGACCCCCGCTACCAGCTGACCGAGGCCATCTTCGTGAAGGGCGACTTCTACCTCACCGACGGCGAGGCCGAAATGGTGGAGAAGGTGAAGGCCGCGTTCAAGACCGTGATCGTGGTGCTGAACGTGGGCGGCGTGTTCGACACCTCCTTCTTCAAGGACGAGCCGCGCATCCAGGCGGCGCTGATGGGCTGGCAGGCGGGCCTGGAGGGCGGCCTGGCCGAGGCGGAGCTGCTGCTGGGCATCGTGAGCCCCTCCGGCAAGCTGGCGGACACCTTCGCCGCCACGCTGGAGGACTATCCCTCCTCCCCCAACTTCTACGAGTCCGACGAGTTCGTGAACTACGAGGACGACATCTACGTGGGCTACCGCTACTTCGAGACCATCCCCGGCGCGGCGAAAAAGGTGAACTATCCCTTCGGCTATGGCCTGAGCTATACAACATTTGATGTAGAAGCCGTCGCCATGTGCGAATCGGACGGCCAGATCGTCGCCCGGGCCACTGTCACCAACACCGGCAGCGTGCCGGGCAAAGAGGTGGTGCAGGTCTACTTCTCCGCGCCCCAGGGCAGGCTGGGCAAGCCCGCCCGCCAGCTGGCCGGCTGGAAGAAGACCCGGCTGCTGCAGCCCGGCGAGAGCCACCGGGTGGAGATCCGCTTCCCGGTGGAGCAGATGGCCTCCTACGACGACCTGGGCAAGGTCCAGGCGTCCGCGTGGGTGCTGGAGGCGGGCGAGTACCGCTTCTTCCTGGGCACCGACGTGCGCGCGCCGCAAGTGGACTTCGTCTGGACGCTCGCCGGGAACCGCGTGGTGGAGCAGCTGACGAAGCGCATGGCGCCCACCCAGCTGACCCGTCGGATGCTGTCCGACGGCAGCTACGAGGCCCTGCCCACCGGCGAGCCCTTCGATACCGACGCCAGTGCGCTGCCCCACATGACCCATGAGGAAACCAACTGCATCAGCCCGGCGGTGCGGCCGCATGAGCGGGTGGCCTTCCTGCTTGAGAACCCCCGCCGCCAGCTGATCGAGGTGGCCGAGGGCAAGCTGAGCCTGGACGAATTCATGGCCCAGCTGTCCGACGAGGACCTGGCCTGGCTGCTCAGCGGCACGCCCAACGAGGGCGTGGCCAACACCTTCGGCTACGGCAACCTGCCGGACTTCGGCGTGCCCAGCGCCATGACCGCCGACGGCCCCGCGGGCCTGCGCATCCAGCCGGAGGTGGGCGTGTCCACCACGGCCTTCCCCTGCGCCTGCCTGCTGGCCTGCACCTGGGACGGCGAACTCACCGAGGCGGTGGGACGCGCCGCGGGCGAGGAGGTCAAGGAGAACAACATCGGCGCCTGGCTGGCCCCGGGCGTGAACATCCACCGCAACCCCCTGTGCGGCCGCAACTTCGAATATTACTCCGAGGACCCGCTGCTCACCGGCCACCTGGCGGGCGCGCTGGTGCGGGGCGTGCAGTCAAACGGCGTGGCTGCCACGGCCAAGCACTTCGCCCTGAACAACAAGGAGACCAACCGCATGGACTGCGATTCCCGGGCCTCCGAGCGCGCCATCCGCGAGATCTACATCAAGGCCTTTGAGATCATCGTGAAGCAGTACGACGTGTGGAGCATCATGACCAGCTACAACGTCATCAACGGCCACCGCGCCAGCGAGAACGCCGACCTGCTGAACGGCATCCTGCGCGGCGAGTGGGGCTATGAGGGCCTGGTCACCACCGACTGGTGGACCCACGGCGAACATTACAAGGAGTGCGCCGCCGGCAACGACATGAAGATGGGCTGCGGCTATCCCGACCGGCTGCTGGCAGCCGTGGAAAAGGGCGCGCTCACCCGCGAGCAGATGCTCACCGCCGCGCGGCACATCCTGGGGATGATCCTGAAGCTGGATTAGTCGGGATAGAAAACACAGATTAACTGCATTGGAAAACCGGATTGCCACGTCGGTCAAGACTTCGCCTTGACCTCCTCGCAATGACGCCGTGCCCGGCCATCTGCCCTGCGCGTTGCGGTATCCCACCGCGTCATTGCGAGGAGGGACAGGAAGTGTCCCGACGTGGCAATCCGGTTCCCTTATTCTGTAGGGGCGGCGTTGCGCCGCCCGCCGAGCAGCACATATTGCTTTGTGCAGCGCGGGCGCCGCAACGGCGCCCCTACACTGTTATTACTTCCTCATAACTGATAGCGCTTCGTCGGCGGAAGCCTCTCCGGCACATCCGTCAGCCCGAGCAGATATTCCAGGTTCACCCCGTAATACTCCGCCAGTTTAACCAGCAGCGGAATGGGAATCTCCCGCTTGCCGTTTTCATAATTGCAATAGGTGTTCTGCGCCACGCAAAGGAAGGACGCGACCTCCTTCTGCGTCCTGTCCCTGTCCTCCCGAAGCTCCTTGATGCGATTCGCCTGCACGAGAAACACCCCGTACATAGCATACAAAATCTCATTGCGAGATATTTACATTTATCTCATTTTGTGATATTATTCTTTTGGATTAATTCACTGGGGATGGTAATAATGAAAAAGCTAATTATTCTTGCCTTAGTCTTTGTTATTTGCACCATTTTATCAGGTTGTGCAAAGAAGAATGTTGTTACCAGTTCAAACCTGATTGACGCTGTTGAAATTGATGAACTCTATGGTTCTGAGTTTGTTTATAATGGAGTAACCCAAATTCCTGTAGAAAGGAATAACTATAATATCAAATACAATTCGACTGTTAAAGTCGGTATAAATACTTCCGATCTGTCATTTGACATTCGCTTGCAAATTCGCTTGATCTGTGCTAAAATGGGGCAGGGTAGCAGGGTCACCTGCCCCGGTTTGGCTTGCCGCCTATGCGCTTGGGACGCTGGGCGGCTTTTCCTTTACGCCTTTAGCCGCTGCTCAAGTGCTGCAATGGCCTCTTCCAGGTCATCGGCGTCACGGAGAATTGCAAGCATCTCCATGCGCTCCGCCTTGAGCAATGCCGCCTTGAGCTCTTGGAGCTCTTGCGCGTTCATGCCTTTCGGCATCCTTTCCACCCCCTGCGGTTTATTTGCCGACCGGGCCGCTGGGCTTGCGCCCTGTCCCGTCGACGCCGCAACTGTAGCACAGCCGCCGCCGAGCCGTCAAAGGTGATGTGATCGGGGACCAGCTCGGAAATGGTGTTTGTGTTCTTCATGGTGTTTTCCCCTTTGACGAAGAAAACGATATTATAAAAGTTATCATCCCAGAAGTCGATATTCTCGATGTAAGCATCGATGTTGATAGCATAGAATATGGTAGATTAATAAACCTGCTCATATGTGAAATGGGGACGGTTCTCATTTCACATGGATGATCCTGAATCGACTCGTGCAGATCCTTCGCTCCGCTCAGGATGACAACGCCGCTATGCCTGTCATCCTGAGCGGAGCGAAGGATCTTATTCATATCATAAAGAATGACCCTACATACGTCACCAAAACGAAGATTTCCCACCCTTGAATCAATGGGGTGGGAAATCGTGTTTATATGCGTGGCAGCGATTGGGATGGAACATCCCATGTTCCACGCGGCAGCAAATGGCTGTCGGCCCTGCCGACTCAGGCGCAATCGTCAAACATCGCCTGGGCTTCTTCCCGGGTGATGAGCACCTGGCGGGGCTTGGCGCCGTCGGCCTCGGAGACGATGCCGCGCTGGGCCATCTCGTCGATCAGGCGGCCGGCCTTGGCATAGCCGATGCGCATTCGCCGCTGCAGCATGGAGATGGACGCCTGGCCCATGTCGATGACGATATCGATGGCCTCAGGCAGCCGCGGGTCGTATTCGCTGGCCACCTCCTCCTTCTCGGCGTCGGTGCGCACGGCGTTTTCCATGTGCTCCAGCATATCCGGGTCGTAATTGGCCTCGCCGGACTGCTTGATGTACTCCACGATGGCGTGAACCTCCTCGTCGGAGACCCAGGCGCCCTGCACGCGCATGCTCTTCATGCCGTTGGGCACGAACAGCATATCGCCGTTGCCCAGCAGCTTTTCCGCGCCGCCGTGGTCGATCATCGTGCGGCTGTCCACCTGGGACGCCACCGAGAAGGCGATGCGGGTGGGGATGTTGGCCTTTATGATGCCGGTGATGACGTTCACGGACGGACGCTGGGTGGCGATGACCAGGTGCATACCGCAGGCGCGGGCCAGCTGGGCCAGGCGGCAGATGGAGTCCTCCACCTCGCCGGGGCTGACCATCATCAGGTCGGCCAGCTCGTCGATGATGATGACCATCTGGGGCATCAGCTTCTCGCCGGGCTGCAGGGACTTGTTGTAACCCTTGATGTCGCGCACACCCCGCTCCGCGAACAGCTTGTAGCGCTTGGTCATCTCCGCCACGGCCCAATCCAGGGCGCTGGCGGCCTTCTTCGGGTCGGTGACCACCGGACACACCAGGTGGGGGATGTTGTTGTAGATGGACAGCTCCACCACCTTGGGGTCGATCAGGATCAGCTTGACCTCCTCGGGGGACGAGCGGAACAGGATCGACGTGATGATGGCGTTGATGCACACCGACTTACCGGAACCGGTCTGGCCGGCGATCAGCACGTGGGGCATCTTGGCGATGTCCGCCACGATGTAGCGGCCGGAGTTGTCCTTGCCCAGGCCCACGGCGATCTTGCTGGGATGCTTGCGGGCCTCGCTGGACTCCAGCACATCCCTCAGGCGCACCATCTCCACCTTGTCGTTGGGGATTTCCACGCCCACGGCGGCCTTGCCGGGGATAGGCGCCTCGATGCGCACGCTCATCGCCGCCAGGTTCAGCGCGATGTCGTCCGACAGCGAGGTGATGCGGCTCACCTTCACGCCCGGGGCCGGCTGCAGCTCAAACCGGGTCACCGCGGGGCCGTGGGCGATGCCCGTCAGCTTCGCGGAGATGCCAAAGCTCTGCAGCGTGTCCTCCAGCAGGTGGGCCTTCTGCATGTCGCGATTGTTGTGGACGGAGGTGTCCTCCACCTCGCCCCGGGCCAGCAGGTCGATGGGCGGATAGTTGTAGGGCGGCACGTCGTCCTCGGCGGGCTCGGGCTTGCTCGCCCGCTTCAGCTTGCCGAAGCTCTTCTTCTCGGCGATGCCTGCCTTCACTTCGCTGCCGGTCTCGGCCACGTCGAAGGGCGGCTCGTCGTCGTCGGGCGTCTCGTAGGCCTCCGGCTCGATCTTCAGATCGTCGATGGACACATTGCTCTTCTTGTCCGCCTTCACCACGGGGATCTCCTCCACGGGGATGTCCTCGGCGGGCACGTCCTCGATCTTGTCCTGCATCATGGAGGGGCGGTCCGGCTTGAAGGCCTTGCGGGCGGGCTTGGCCTTCTCAGCCTTGACGGCCTCGTCGAAGGCCGCGCTCTCGGCCTCCAGGCGATCGAAATCGTCGAAGTCGTCGAACAGCTCGTCCTTCTCCACGGGCGCGTCGGCCTTCGCCAGCGCGGCCTTGTTCTTCTTCTCGATGTCCTCGTTGTAAAGCTTCTTGCGCTTGGCCGGGGTCGGCTTCGCGGCCGCGGGTGTCGCCTTGGCGGCAGGGGCGCGGCGGGCGCCGATCTGGGTCTCGATGGCATCGGCGCTCCTGCGCCTGCGGGTGGGCTGGTCCACGGCGCGGGCCGCACGGGGCATGTCGTCCGCCTTGGGGTCGGTCTTGTGCCGGCTGGTCGCGCTCCTGCGCTTCAGGCCGCTGTCGCCCACGATCACGGATTCGCTGTGGGGGTCGCGGCTGGGCACTCTGCGCGCCGCCGGACGGGCGGGCCTGCGCTGCTCCTGCACCTCGACCACGCGCTCCCGGCGAGGCGCCTTCTGGCGGCGCTCGCCGGCCTTCTCGTTCACAAACCGCACGAAGCGGCCCATCCGCCCGGTGGCGGTGAGCAGCAGCGCGGCGATCAGCAGCGTGGCGATGAAGCCGCCGGCCACGCCCAGGTTGGCGTACAGCGGCCAGCTCAGCAGCGCGCCGATGGCGCCGCCTCCGATGTTGCAGCGGTAGGACTTGGAGATGAAATCCACATAGCCCAGCATCACCGCGTAGCGGGACTTGATGCCCTCCACGGCGAAGATATGTACGGCGGTAAACAGGCACACGATCAGCAGGGCGTCCGCGGCCACCCGCAGCGCCGAAACGCGCAGGCCCCTGGCGCGGCCCACGCAAAGCACGCCGGTCCAGGCCAGCACCAGCGGCAGAAGCACCGCCACGCTGCCGCCCAGGCCGTTCATCACGTTCTTGATGGCGCCCATGCCCGTGCCGTCCACGGGGGGGACGATGCAGATATAGGTCAGCAGAAATGCCAGGCCGAAGAAGGCCACCGCTGCCAAAACCATCACAGGCACATTGGAACCCTGGTATTGGTCCTCAAAACGCCCTTTATTCATCGCTTTCGCAGTCATCTGGCAAACACCTCCACCAACTTACGGTCGTCACAATTTATGCCCATATATTTTCTTTGTGTCGTCATATTTTCACAGTCCCTATGACGCAAAACTCCCATCGCCACCGCATTTAACGGAATTGGATGGGGTTTTGTCATCATTTTGTCAAATTCCAACGTCAGCCGCCGATCAGCCCGGTCACCAGGGTGCCCACGTTCAAAAAGTCCATCTGGGTGACGTAGCTGTACAGCACCGACCCGGTTCGAAGGCTCTCCGCGAAGTCGGGGGAGACGATCTCCACGATGGCGGGCAGCAGGCACAGCACCAGCACCACCATCACCAGGCCCCTTGCCAGGCCGAAGATGCCGCCCAGCAGCCAGTCGAAGCCCCGCACCAGCGGGAAGGAGATCACGTGGTCCAGCAGGTTCACCACCAGGCAGGCCAGCACATACAGCGCGATGAAGCAGAGTATGAAGGCGCCCACGTTGAAAACCGCCTGCCAGATGGTCTGGTCCAGGTAGTCGGCCAGGGTGTTGATGCCCAGGCGCTGGAACATCTGGGCCCTCACGTTGGCCTCGAAGGCCTTGGAGATCACGCTCAGCTTGGAGGAAACCGCGCTGACCGCGTTCTGTATGGCGGCTTCGCCGCCGGCGATCACCTCGGAAACGGTGCTCACGGCCTGGGAGTGGGATTCGAAGAAGGTCTCCGGCTCCAGGTACTGGTTCAGCACCGCCATCAGCGTCTGGTTGGACAGCGCCAGCTTCGCTACCCGGGGATAGAGCTGCTGCGCGCCGAACCAGGCGCCCACGAAGCCCACTGTTCCCAGCAGCGACGTGATGAACCCGCGATACATGCCTGATATCAGGTAGAACGCCAGGATCACGATGATCGTAATGTCCAGCAGGTTCAGGTTCATTTTTCACCCTCCTCATTTCAAGGATTCGTTTGATACAGACCCAGTTTACCCATTTTGTGCCAGTTCATGCGCGTCAGGAGAGATTCAGTATATAGATGACGTTGCCGTTGCCCAGCACGGCCACGTTGTCCGCCGTGACGCCGTAGACCTTGTCAAAGGTCATCGGCAGAGCGTAAGCCTCCACCTTCTCCTTGCCCAGCGTGGCGATGGACACATAGCCCTCCGTGGAAAAGCCATAGACCCTGTCGTTTCGCGCGATCAGCGACTGGCAGCCGTAGGGCATGCGCACCTGCTGGTCCAAATTGGAGCGAATCATGCGCACATCCTGCATTCCGCTGTTGGAATCGTATTGTGCGTTGGGCACAAATGCCATCAATGGGTCATCCAGCACGCCTTCGTCCAATCCGGCCATATACCAGCCGTACACCTGGCGGCGGCGGGTCTTGTCCTCCTTGCCGGTATAGTCGTAGACCTTCAGGAAGGTGTCTCCGGCGCAGCAGAAGTAGGAGGACTGGAACACCACGCCATAGACCATCTGCTCATTGTCATGGATGGAGCCTACCATCTCCTTGCCGGGGCGGTAGGTGTTCACGGTGCAGCTGGGCACGGTGCCGCTGGTATCCAGGCTCATCACCCAGAGCAGCGAGCCGTTGGAGAAAAACCCGTATTCGATTACAGTCTGGTTGGTCAGCGTGATGCTGTTCACGCGCCGACCGCCCCGTTCCATGAGGACAATCGTGCTGTTGTGCTCCGGCCCCAGCAATACGGCGGTGTATTTGTCGCCGATGCAGGCGGATAGCACCTCCCGCTCCATGGCGCCGGAGAAGGAGGGCGTGCCGGTCTGGCTGTCGATCAGCGTCAGGCTCTCGCCCGTCCAGGCCGCGACGCCGTTCTGGTTGGCGTCGAAGTCGGCGTTTCGGCCGATCAGATAGCTCCACTTGATGTGTCCGCCGGTGGTGACGGCGCCGATATAGCTGCCGTCATAGTAGACAAACCCGTCGTTCACCACCTCGAGCCCCAGGTTGCTCGCCAGCTGTATGGCGTGGTAGTCGTAGGAGCTGCGGTGGGTGGCGCGGCTGATGATCCGCCCCGCCACCAGCGCGATGACGCTGACGAACACGACGATCAACAGAGCGATTGCCCATGGAAGGCGACCCTTTTGGTTCCTTTCCATGGAATCCTCCAGTCATTCTATATTGTTGCGCATGGCTGAAAATGCTAATATCCCTTGTATGCCATACCAAATGTTATTATAATAGATGTTGAACCCGGTTTCAACAACGCTGTTGTGACAAAACCGGGCAAAAACCGGACAATTCGGGGCGCTTCTTCAAACTGGCAACACATTGCGGCCTCTTTGCCGCATCCGTGCCGAATTTCTGTAAAAATGGGGTAAATCATGGCCAAAAGTCGCAAAACCAACCGAAAAATGAGCCGCGCTGGCCGGATAACGCTGTCTGTCTTCATCGCGGTGCTTCTGGCGCTGGCGCTGTTTTGCGGGGTCGCGGCGCTGAACGCCAGCATGGTGCGCGTGCGGCGGGCGGAAGTCCAAATCCGTGACCTGCCCGCCGCCTTCGACGGCAGAACCATCCTCTACGCCTCTGACATCGATCTTTGCGGCCTGAACACGGGCACCAGGAGCGGCGAACTGTTCAAAAAACTCCAGGAACTGAAGCCGGACATGCTGATTCTTGGCGGCGATTATACCTCGCCCTCCCTCTTCAGGATATTGAACAGGGGCGACGCAGTTGACGCCCGTGACCTGGTCCAGCTGCGTGCGCGTACGGATTTCTTCATATATATAAAGGACTTTGAAACGCCCCTAGGCAAGTTCGGCATTGCCGCACCGGAAGATCCAGAGCAGGAAATGCTGGCTGACCAGATGATGGATGCTGGCGTCACGCCGCTGTTCAACGACCGTGCGCCTGTCACCATCGGCGGAGACACCCTATGGATCATCGGCGTCAGCCAGGAGACGGCCAACCTGAACTCCGTCGGAAGCGCCTTTTCCCGGGGCGATTGTGTGCTGATGGCTGCCTATAGCCCCGCCGTGCTGCCGGTGCTGGCGACCAGCGAGGCCCAAGACGGCGGGCGTTGGGCGGATCTGGCCCTCACCGGCCATACCCATGGCGGTCAGGTGCGGCTGTTCGGCCGGGATCTGCTCAACCTCACTGCCACTGAGCGCCAATACCGCGCCGGTTGGACGATGGAGAACGGCCTTCCCATACTCACTACACAGGGCGTGGGCTGCGAGGGCGCGAATTTGCGCGTGGGTACGGAGCCAGAGGTGTGGCTGATCACGCTGAGAAGGGCGACCGATTGAGAGTGGAGAGTTGAGAGTGGAGATTAGTGAGTATAACGAGTACATTTCCCTGTTGATTGTTTCACGTGAAACATCGAAAGGAACGCTTGCCCATATTGTTATCCCTCAAATCCTTATGTTTCACGTGAAACAAATCTATCAATAGAGCATTGTGTCGAAGACGACAGATGTTTCATTGTTTCACGTGAAACAATGCGATAGTTCATGGTTTTTTCCAATACTCCACAAAAAACAATGTTTCACGTGAAACATCGCGTTCCACAATAAGCGACGGTTTGCAGAACAAAACGCATAGCTTTCGTCTCTGAACCCGATATTTTATCTCTCAACTCCAAACGCTAACAATCCCCGTGTATAATAGCACTTGTCAGGAGGGGGTTCTCTTGAAGGAGTACATCTGCGCCGCGTGCCCGCGGAACTGCAAAGCCCTGCGCGGCGAAACCGGCGCGGGATACTGCCGCATGGGCGCGGACCCGGTGATCGCACGGGCAGCCCCGCACTACGATGAGGAGCCTGTGATCAGCGGCACGAACGGTTCCGGTGCAATATTCTTCTCCGGCTGCGCGCTGCGGTGCCGCTTCTGCCAGAACTATCCCATCTCCCACGAGGGATTTGGGCAAAAGGTGAGCGTCCAGCGTCTGCGGGAGATATACTTTGAGCTGATCGGCCAGGGCGTTCATAACATCAATCTGGTCAATCCCACCCACTTTTCCGACGCCATACTTCAATCCCTGTCCGAACCGCTGTCTGTTCCGGTGGTCTGGAACAGCGGCGGCTATGAAAAAGTGGAGAACCTGCGCCGATTTGAAGGGAAAATCCAGGTTTACCTGCCCGATTTGAAGTATATCCACCCGGATTCCGCCCGAAAATACTCCGCAGCCAGGGATTACTTCGACTTTGCTGGTCCTGCGCTGAAGGAAATGCTGCGTCAGACCGGCCCGGTAGAGCTGGACGACGAAGGCATCATCCGCCGGGGCACCATCGTGCGCCACCTGATCCTGCCCGGCTGCACGGAGGAATCCATGGAGATCCTGGACTGGATCGCGGAAAACCTGCCCGGCGCGTGGGTGAGCCTGATGGCACAGTACCTACCCTTTGGCAAGGTGGATGGCGTGGATCAGCTGAACCGCCGGCTTTATCCGGAGGAGTACGAAGCCGTCGTCGACCACCTGATGGAGCTTGGCCTTGAGGATGGTTTCGTGCAGGAGCTGTCCTCCTCCGATGAAAAATATATTCCGTCCTTCGACCTGACAGGGGTCATGGAGGACAAAACTCGCACGGATTGACCGTTTTTTCAGCGTAACAAAGGCAAAGAGAGGAACAATTCATGGAGCTTCGCTTCTCGCCGCTGTTCAGCGGCTCAAGCGGAAACGCGATTTACGTGGGCTGCGATGATGCCCAGATCCTTGTGGACGCCGGTATGTCCGGCACCCGGGTGATCCAGGAACTGCTCCAGGTGGGCGTCGATCCCGCCACCCTGGACGCCATACTGGTCACCCACGAGCACGCCGACCACATCAAGGGTATTGGTATACTCTCCCGCAAATTCGACCTTCCCGTATTCGCCACAGAGGGCACATGGGAGGGCATGTACGGCAAAATCGGCGCTATCTCGGACAAGAACCGCATCATATTCGAACCTGAACAGGATTTTTTCATGGGATCCATTGACGTGACGCCCTTTTCGATTCCCCACGACGCCAACCAGCCCGTGGGATTCACCTTCGAGGTGGATAGCGCGAAGCTGGCCATCGCCACCGACCTGGGCTGCATCCGCGACGGCTGGTTCAATCACGTGCTGGGTTCGGACGCGGTGCTTCTGGAATCCAATTACGATCCGGACATGCTGCAAGCCGGGCGCTATCCCTATGAGCTGAAGAAGCGCATCAAGTCACGCCACGGCCACCTGTCCAACGACGACGCGGGTCGCGCGGCGGCGGAGCTGGCGCTGCACGGCACGCGACAGATCATACTCGGGCACCTGAGCAAGGAGAACAACTTCCCGGAGCTGGCCATGCGCAGCTGCGAATTGTACCTGCAGCAGGCCGGCGTGATGCCCCACGAGGACGTGCAGCTGTACGTCGCCAGGCGGGACGGCAACACAGGCATGTTCAGCATCTGTGCTGAAATGGTATGATCCGCCCCCGCATTTCATATATTATTGTATAAATATTCACACTGGAGCAAGCTATGAATCACAGAAAACTGATCCGTCCCGCCGACGCCTTCCTGCCGGCGGCGCTGCTGATTTCATCGATCCTCGGAAGGGACACCGTCGCCTTCGATTTCTTCTTCGCCTATATGCTGGTCCGCCTCTGTTCGCTGGCGACCGCCCCCGGGCTGCGCGCCGCCTTCGCCGCGCAGCCCGCCATGCGCTATGTGCAGGGCAGCGTCTGCGTCGCGTTGATCGCGCAGATCGTCGGCTCAGCCGCCGCACTGCCCATCTTTGCGTCATGCAAACCCCATCCGCTGCTCATGATCGCCTGCGGGCTGCTGATCAATATCGAACATATATTCTATGAATACATGTATGCAGAAGGGGACGGAAGCAGCGCCTCCCTCAGCCGCGGCATCACCGCTGCGCTCACGCTCACAGGCCTGCTGCTCAGCGGTCCATCCTGGTGGAGTTCAGGAGACAGCGCGCTCTACCAGCCGATTTACCCGCTCATCACATCGGGCCTCTCCGCGCTGGTGGCCCTGGCCATCGGCCTCTCTATGTGCGGCAAGCTCCGCCCGAAGCTGAACCTTATGGTACTCAAGGCCGCGCCGATGTCGATCCTTCAGACCGCCCTCTATCCGGCGCTGGCCATTCTCGTCATGCTGACCACTTTCATCCATCTCCTCCCCGTGGAAACCTTCGCGCCGCTGTTTGCCGGGCTGATCCTCTACGAACTCTGCCGGACGCCGTTCAGAAGATCGCCCGCGGAGGCCCGCCCTCTGAACAAAGCGCTGCTGATCGCCTGTTCGGTCTGCCTTCTCGGTGTACTGCCTTTCGCGCTGGGGCTCCGCTTCCCCAATGGAATCCCGCTGCTGAACGACATTCCCTTCGCCCTTGGCGCGCTGCTGCTGGCCGCGGCCTGCGCGTTTACACTGTACAGCAATATACAAAAAAAGAATAATAATGAATAATTATGAAATTCCATCCTGCTTTGCGGCTGTCCGTGAGGTCGCGCCGCTGGTGCTGCAGGAGCTGCGCTACGCCACCTCATACAACTTTATCGGCCGGCCCGTGGACGGCTATCGGTCGGGCTGCGCCTATCTGGCCCGGGAGGCGGCCCAGGCCCTTCGCGCCGCGTCGGAGGACGCCCTGCGGCGGGGCTGGCTGCTGAAACTCTACGACGCTTACCGCCCCCAGCGAGCCGTGGACCACTTCAACCGCTGGGTGCTGGACGAGGCGGACACGGCCATGAAGCACTGGTTCTACCCGGACGTGGACAAGGCGGACCTGTACGCGCTGGACTTCCTGGGCCGCCGGTCCTCCCACAGCAAGGGCAGCGCCGTGGACCTGACGCTGTTCGACCCGCGCACCGGACGCGACGCCGACATGGGCGGTCCCTTTGACTTCTTTGGCCCCGTCTCCAACTTCCACTGTGACGGACTCACCCCTGACCAGGCCGAGCGCCGCGCGCTGCTGCGCCGGATCATGACCGACCACGGCTTCGAGCCGCTGGAATCGGAGTGGTGGCATTTCCGCCTGGTCGACGAGCCCTTTCCTAACACCTGGTTCGACTTTGAAATTGTATGAGCGTTGAGGCATTCCCTCGCCGCTGCATACAACAGCGGCCTGCATCGACGAAAATGGGTGCAGGCCGCCAAAAAAGAGCGTTCCCCGGTTCCATTCTGGAAACTATATCCATCAAGAAACCGAAGAACGATTTTTTTCGCTATATGTTTTCCGGCGCGCCAGCGACTGCGTTAGCTTAAAAAATATCTTATTTTCCCACGCAGAAATCCGCAAAAACCCGATCGATGACCGCCTCGGTGGCATTTTCGCCGGTAATCTCACCCAGCCGCTCCAGGGCCTCGCGGATGTCGATGGCGGCGGTATCCAGGGGCATGCCGACGCGAATAGCGCCTACGGCCCGCCCGAGACTGTCCGCCGCGGCCTGGGCCAGCTCGATGTGCCGCCGGGCCACCAGCAGGCCGTCGCTCTCGCCATCCATGGCCACGCGCCGGGTCAATTCGTCGATCAGCTCGGAAATACCCCGTCCCGTCTGGGCGGAAATCTCTATGATCTTCGCGCCTGTCATATTTCTCAACTCTTGTGCAGACAGCACAGGCGGCAGGTCGCTCTTGTTCAGGCATATGATCGCCCTTTCGTCCGCCTTCTTCACCAGCTGCGCGTCGGATTCATCCAATTCGCTGGCCGCGTCCAGCACCACCAGCACCACGTCCGCCGCCTCCACAGCCCGCCGCGCCCGATCCACGCCAATCCGCTCGATGGGGTCGTCAGTGCCCCGCTGACCCGCCGTGTCGGAGAGCTCCGCCACCACGCCGCCAAGGCTCAGCCGCTCGGTGAGCACGTCCCGGGTGGTGCCGGGGATGTCAGTGACGATGGCCCGCTCCTGCTGGAGCAACGCGTTCATCAGCGAGGACTTGCCCACGTTGGGCCGCCCCGCCAGCACGATGCTCGCGCCCTCCCGCAGCACCCGCGCCCGCCGGGCGTCGCCGTGCTCTCGCAGCTCATCAATGATCCCATCAAGAGCCGCCGCCACCTCTGCCGCCGCGGCCTCCTCCTCCACCTCGTCGGGAAAATCCGTGGAGGCCTCGATCAGCGCCAGCACGCCGGTGAGCCTCTGCGCGATCCCGCGAACGAAGCCCGACACGCCGCCCTCCAGCTGCCGCATGGACGCCCGCGCCGCCGCCTCGCCGGTGGCGCCGATCAGCTGCATCACCGCCTCAGCCCGGGCCAGGTCGATCCGCCCGTTCAGGAAAGCCCTCTTGGTGAATTCGCCCGGCGCGGCCATCCGCGCGCCCAGCTGCAGCGCCCGGTTCAGCACCGCACCGGCCGCGGCCCCGCCGCCATGACAGTGGATTTCGGCCACATCCTCCCGGGTATAGGTGTTCGGCGCGCGCATCAGCACGGCCATCGCCTCGTCCAGCGCCTCGCCGCCTTCGCCCACGGCCCTCCCGTACATCAACCGGTGGGACGAAAAGGATTCCCGCGGCTTCGCGGGAATGAAAATCTTATTCAATATGTCCTCCGCCCTGTCGCCGCTCAAGCGCACGATGGCGATGCCGCCCGCGCCGCTGGCAGTGGCGATGGCGGCGATGGTATCAATTTCTGCCTTCATAATCCAAATCCTCGATCAATCAACACACGCTTTGCGCGCTTGAATCATAGGCGCGCAAAGCATGGTCAGAAAGGCGGAAGCAGCTGGTCAAACTCAGTTCGTCGCTCCCGTCCGCACCGGCAGCACCAGGTGCACGTAGTCGGAATCGCCCACGGGCGTGATGATGCAGGGGCTGATGGCGTTGTTCAGGTTGATCTCGATCTGGTCAGCGTCGATGAACCGCACCACATCGATCAGGTACTTCACATTGAAGGCGATGTTCAGGTTGGCGCCCTCCTGCTGTACGTCCAGTTTCTCGTACACGTCGCCGATCTGGCTGTGGGCCTCGATGGCCATCTCGCCGTCCGCTATCTTCAGGATCAGCAGGTTGTTGTTGCCCTCCCGGGCAATCAGCGCGGCGCGGTCGATGCCCCTGCGGAAGGGCTCCAACTCCACCACCACGCGGGTGGCAAAGCGCGGCGGCAGGATCTGGCGGTACTGCACGTACTCGCCTTCCACCAGGATCACGTAGATGTCGGTCTTCTCCAGCTTGATGTGCAGCTTGCCGCCGCCGAAGGACAGCGTGGCGAAGGCCTCGGGATCGTCGGAGAGCAGCTTGCCGATGTCGCCCACGGCGCGGCCCGGGATGATGGCGCTCAGCTTCTCCAGCACGTCGCCGCACTTGGCCCGCTTCAGCGCCAGCCGGAAGCCGTCCAGCGCCACCATGGTCACGTCCCCGTTCTCCACCTCAAGCAGGCAGCCGGTCAGCACCTCGCGCATGTCCTCCACGGCGATGGCAAACTCGGTCTTCTGGATCATGTCCTTCAGCATGTCCTGGGGCAGGGAAATCTCCTTCTCGCCGCTGATGGCAGGCAGGGCGGGGTAGAGGTCGGCGTCCTGGCCGGCGATGTTGGTGCGGTTGCCGGAGCCGCGGATGGTGAACATGAAGCGGTCGCTCATGGTGATCTCGATGTCGCCGTCGGTCAGGCGGCGCACGATCTCGTTGAACAGCTTGCCCGGCACCACGCCCCGGCCCGGCTCGGTCACGTAGGCCTCCATCCGGGTGACGATGGTGATGCGCTCGTCGGAGCAGGTGAGGATGACCTCGTTCATGTCCGTCTCCACCAGGATGCCCTCCAGGATCTGGTTGGGCGTGCGGGTGGGAAGCGCTTTGGTGACGATTTGCAGCGCGTCGATCAATGTCGTGGCTGAGCAGGTGAATTTCATGGCATTTTTCCTCCTTGACTGAAGGTCCTCGGTGTGCTCCCGCGCTTGCGCCCAGGAGTATATCAATAATATATATGTTTTAAAGTATAGTTGTCATAGTAGGGGCTGTGGATACTGTGGAAAACGCTTCGGAAGCCGCTTTCCGTCGGCATTTTTCCATCCACAGGCACTGTGGAACGCCGGTGGAAAAGGCGCGCGTTGTCCACATCAGCTGTTTTCGATGAACCCACGCAGCTCCTGCACCCGCTTCTGGAAGGCGAAATCCGCATCCATGGCGTCGGCCACCTTGTCGCAGCCGTGCAGGATGGTGGTGTGGTCCCGCCCGCCGAAGGCCGCGCCGATGCTGGGGGTGGACAGGGTGGTCAGCTGGCGGCACAGGTACATGGCGATCTGCCGGGGCAGCGCGATGTTCTGGCTGCGCTTCTTGCCGGTGATGTCCTCCGACTGGATGCCGTACTGCTGGGCGACCACCTCGATGATCAGCTCCGGCGTCACGGCGCGGGCAGCCTGGCCGATGCGCCCGGCCAGCGCCGTGTGGGCCAGCTCCAGGGATATGGGCGCCTTGGTCAACTCCGCATGGGCGTTCAGGTTGGTCAGGCAGCCCTCCAGCTCGCGGATGTTGGAATTGACGCTCTGGGCGATGTAGTCGATCACGTCCCCAGGCACGTCGATGCCCATCTCCTCGGCCTTCTGGCGCAGGATGGCCGCGCGGGTCTCGTAATCGGGCTTCTGGATGTCCACCGTCAAGCCCCATTCAAAGCGGCTGCGCAGGCGCTCCTCGATCTCCGGCAGTTCCCTGGGCGGCCGGTCCGAGGCGATGATGATCTGCTTTTTCTTCTCGTACAGGCTGTTGAAGGTGTGGAAGAATTCCTCCTGGGTGGCCTTGGTCTTGGCGAAGAATTGCACGTCGTCCACCATCAGCACGTCCACGCCCCGCAGCTTGTCCCGCAGCTCGCTGGTCTTCTTCCGGGCGATGCCCTCGATCAGCGCGTTGGTCATGGCCTCGCTGGTCATCAGCAGCACCCGCATGAGCGGGTTTTCCCGCTGGATGTAGTTGCCGATGGCGTTGATCAGGTGGGTCTTGCCCAGGCCCACGCCGCCATAGATGAACAGCGGGTTGTAGGCGTCGCCGGGGGTCTGGGCCACGGCCAGGGAGGTGGCAAATGCCAGGTTGTTGCTCTGGCCGACGATAAAGTTCTCAAAGGTATACTTCTCGTTCAGCGTGGACGGCTCCGGGGGCCGGACCATCCGGGAAATCTCGCTCTCCGGATAGTATTCCAGCTCATAGCGCTTTCCAAACACCACGGGTACCGTGCTGTAGAGCATCGTGCCATAGCGCTGCTTCATGTGGTTCAGGTTGAAGGCGGTGTCGCCGCTGATGTACAGCGTGTCCCCCGACACGGCATAGAGCTTCAGGGGCTTTATGAATATGTTGAAGAAGGGGCGCTGTCCGGAATGGTCCAGCGACTCCTCGATCATCTCGATCAGCTTGTCCCATTTCGCCTTTTCCTCAGGCGTGTAATTCATACCCAATTTGCCTCCGTTTGCTCCGTGCCTTTCCACAGGCCGTTTTTACACAGCTTGTGGATAACATATCAATCTTATTGTATCATCCAGGGTCCCAAAAGTCCATAGAGAGCGGATTAAAGCGCATTTTTTGTCAAAATGAAGCATCCTCGGTCCTGCCCTTCGGGCTGTGGATGACAGGGTGGATTCTATATGGAAAAAACTGTCTTTTTCCGGGTTGTTGAGTGAACGGGCAGAGCAGCGCTAACCAAAAGTCTCCCCATCTCAATGGGGGATTCGAGTGTCCAAAAAACAGCGCTCCGGGCGGCATTCACCGCCCGGAGCGTCAAATATCTATTGTTTTGCGTACTTGTATATCTGCTCCAGCACGGCGTCGATGCCGTTGCTGGTGGGCTCGGTGGCCATGGCCTCGTACAGCGCGCCGCGGTCGTGGTACAGCGCCTCCACGGCCTGCACCAGCGTGTCCGGCGTCATGTCCTCCTGCTGCAGCACATGGCTGAACCCCCGGCTGCGGAAGCTCTCGGCGTTCAACAGCTGGTCGCCCCGGCTGGCGCCCTTGGGATAGGGGATCAGCAGCGCGGGCTTGCGGGCCGCCAGGATCTCGCACAGCGCGTTGGCCCCGGCGCGGGAGATCAGCACATCGGCGCAGGCATAGGCGTCGGCCATCTCCTCGTTCAGGTACTCCAACTGCACGTAGTTGGAGGTGCCCTCGTACACGTCGTTCAGGTTGCCCTTGCCGCACAGGTGCAGCACCTGGAAGTTTTCGGTCAGCCGGGGCAGCGCCTGCCACACCGCTTGGTTGATGGCCTGGGCCCCGCTGGAGCCGCCCACTACCATCAGCACGGGCCGGTTGTCGTTGAAGCCGAAGCGCCTGCGTCCGGCGATCTTGTCGCCCTGGAGGATCTCCGGGCGGATGGGGGAGCCGGTGTGCACGCCCTTGCCCTTGGCGTACTTCACGGCCTCGGGAAAGGTGCAGCACTGGGCGCTGGAGAAGGGCAGGCACAGCTTGTTGGCCAGGCCCGGCGTCATGTCGGATTCATGGGTGACCACCGGCACGCCGTTCAGCTTCGCGCCGTAGACCACCGGCACCGACACGAACCCGCCCTTGGCGAACACCACGTTGGGCTTCAGTTTGCGGATGAGCCGCGTGGCCTGGCCAACGCCCTTGATGACGCGGAAAGGGTCGGAGAAGTTCTTCAGGTCGAAGTAGCGGCGCAGTTTGCCCACGGACACCGTGTGGAATTCCACGTTCGGCACCCGGGCGATCAGCTCCTGCTCGGCGCTGTTGGCCGCGCCGATGTAGTGCACCTCCCAGCCGTCGGCCTGGAGCCTGGGAATCAGCGCCAGGTTCGGCGTGACGTGGCCCGCGGTGCCGCCGCCGGTGAGAACGATCTTCTTCAAAGCCAGTTCCTCCATCGGTCTGCATAAATATTCAAACAGATTCCACAATACGCATTATAGCCCCGCCAAGTGTATTCGCCTTTACCTCGCTGTTAAAAATGAGGACAAGTTTTGCCTCTTCCGTTTTTTTACAAAATACGCTATAATGAGGTAAGAACTTCCCCGGGAGGTCATCCTATGAGTTATCAGGCATTGTACAGGGCGTGGCGGCCGGACACGTTCACCGAGATCGTCGGCCAGGACGCCGTGGTGCGCACGCTGAAGCGCCAGGTCATGACGGGGCACATCGCCCACGCCTATCTGTTCTGCGGCACCCGCGGCACCGGCAAGACCAGCGCGGCCAAGGTGCTGTCCCGGGCCATCAACTGCCTGAACCCCAAGGACGGCGACCCCTGCGGTGAATGTGAGATCTGCAGGGCCCTCAAGGCGGAGACCAGCATGGACGTGGTGGAGATCGACGCCGCGTCCAACAACGGGGTGGACGAGATCCGCGACCTGCGGGAGAAGATCAAGTATCCCCCGGCGCTGACGAAGTATAAGGTGTATATCATCGACGAGGTGCACATGCTGTCCACCGGCGCTTTCAATGCGCTTTTGAAGACCCTGGAGGAGCCCCCGGCCCATGCCGTGTTCATACTGGCCACCACCGAACCCCAGCGCCTGCCTGCCACGATCCTCTCCCGCTGCCAGCGGTTCGACTTCCACCGCATCGGCGTGGACACCATCGTGGAGCGGCTGATGGTGGTGCTGGGCGGCATTGGCAGGACGGCCTCTGAGGAGGCGCTGATGGAGATCGCCCGGGCGGCGGAGGGCGCCATGCGCGATGCGCTGAGCCTGCTGGACGTGTGCCTTTCCTACACCGACGGCGAGGTCTCCGGCCAGCTGGCCCGGGATGTGCTGGGCACGGCGGGAAGGGCCGCGATGTTCGAATTCGCCGACGCGCTCATCGACGGCGACGCCGGTTCGGCGCTTGTGCAGATCGACCAGGTGATGCGCCGGGGCAGCGACCCCCAGGTGTTCATCCGGGACACCGTGGCCCACCTGCGGGGCATCCTGCTGGCCGGGGCCGTGGGCGAGGGCCTGGCGGAGATCATGGAGATCACCCCCGAGGACGCCGCCCGCTTTGGCGAGCAGGCGAAGAAAATCGGCCCCGAGGCGCTCAACCGCATGCTGGACCTGTTCATGCGGGCCGAGCCGGACACCAAGTGGGCCTCCCGCCCGCGCACCATCCTGGAGCTGGCCGCCGTGCGCGCCTGCCACCCGGAGAAGGAGCCGGACGCCGCCATGGAAGAGCGGCTGGAGCGGGTGGAGAAGCTGATCGAGAGCGGCGCCGCAGCAAAGCCGGCGAAGGCCGCTTCCGCCAGGCCCGCTGAAAAGGCGGAAAAGCCCGCGGAAAAACCCGCCCCAAAGGCCGCCGCGCCTACCCCCGCCGAGACCCCGCCCCAGCAGTACCTGGACGCCATCGCCGCGCTGCAGGAGGAGAACCCCTCCATCCGCCAGCCGCTGGAGTCCATGCGGTTCATCCGCTTCGACGGCCGCCAGGTGGTGGTGGAGTTCAGCAAGAAGAGCATGATGCACATGAAGCTGCTGGAGCGCAAGAAGGCGATGATAGAGGGCGCGCTGACCGACGCCTTCGGCTCTCCCGTCAGCCTGTCCATGAACCAGGAGGGCGGCGCGGCGCAAAAGCCCGTCTCCGATGTGGCCCGGGACGTCATCAATCAAGCCTATGACGTGTTCGGCCGGGATAAAACCAGCGTGGAAGAGTAAAAATACGAAAGGCGGCGGTGTTGTGCCAAACGCAAAAGTGGGCCGCCCCGTCTGGGAGGGCCACCGGCAGCGGCTGCGCCAGCGCATGGAGCGGGAGGGCTGGGACGCCCTGCGGCCCCATGAGATGGTGGAGCTGGTGCTGAACTACGCCGTGCCGCGGCAGAATCTGTCCGACGTGGCCCGGGCGCTGGTGGCGCGGTTCGGCTCGGTGGGCGGCGTGTTCTCGGCCGACCGGGAGCAGCTTCTGGCCGTGGAGGGCATGACGGAGACACTTTCGGAATGGGTGGAGATCACCGGCGGGCTGATGCGCGCCTACTACGACATCCATGCCGAGAGTGACCAGCGCCTGTCCTGCTTCCAGGAGGTGCAGGCGTTTTTGAAGCCCCGTCTGGCGGACGCGTCGGTGCCGGGCCTGTGGGCGCTCTATGCCGACTTCGACTTCAACCTGATCACCTACAGCGACTTTGGCTCTCCCGACGACTGCTGGGACGGGGCGACGGCCCGGCGGTTGATGGTGGAGGCCATCAACAGCGGCGCGCGCTACGTCTATCTGGTGCGGTTCGTCGATGCAGCGCCGCTTTCGCTGCCTCAGGACGATATGCCCCGGCTCCGGGCCCTGACCGAGACCCTCTGTGCCGCCGATATTGACTTGGTGGACTGCGTGCTCGCGAACGGTCGCGACGTTTCCAGCTTGAGACTTTCCGGCCGCCTCAGAGTGGAAGAGGGCAGCGCGCGGATGCTGGCGCTGCGGGAACAGTATGAGGGAGCAGGCAGTAGGGAGTAGGAATAGTGGCTTAAGCAAACTCTGTAGGGGCGGCGTTGCGCCGCCAGCCCGGCAGGGATCAGGAATGATGGCTGCCGCGATGTCTCTGGAAGCGCCGCCATATAAAACCAACCATAACAGATTCCCCTCCCGTGCAGAATAAAGCGCGGGAGGGATTGATATGAATGAAACCATACAGCTTCTGCAGGACGTGGTGCGCAACGCCCGCACGGGACGGGACGCGGTGGAGCAGCTGCTGAACAAGGTCGAGGGCAGCGAAATGCGCGAGGAACTGAACAAGGAAAAGGCCGAGTACCTGCAGACCCAGAAGGCGGGGGAGAAGGCCCTCGCCGACGCCGGCGGCCGCGCCGAGCCCACCGGCCCCATGGCCCGGGCAGGCATGTGGGTGGGCCTTGAGATGGAGACCCTGGCCGACCGCTCCGACGCCCACATCGCCGAGATCGTCATCCAGGGGGCCACCATGGGCGTCATCGAGATGACCAAGGCCCTGAATACCTATGACGCCGCCGACCCCGGCGCTCGCGGCCTCGCCAGCCAGTTCGTCGTCCGCCAGAACGAGGCCATCGACCGGCAGAAGGGGTTTTTGGAAAACTAAGGGATTGGGGAAGAGGGATCAGGGGTTGGGAAATGCTGCTTCCGCGCGGCAGCAGCATTTCCTACTCCCTACTCCCTAATTATGACTTTTGCATCGAAAAAATGATAAAATCTGGGCTTCTTCGGGATATGGTTGCACTAAGATGAAGGAATGTATATAATAAATATACAAAAGTGATATTCGGGGTGGTATAAATGTCAATGTATCCTCTTATTCTGATTGCCGACGACGATCCGGTGGTGCACGAGTCGCTGGGGCTTTACCTGGGTTCCGAGGGCTATGAGCACCAGAGCGCCTACGACGGCCAGCAGGCCCTGGAGATGGTGGAGAGCCTCCATCCGGACATGGTGGTGCTGGATCTGATGATGCCCCGGGTATCGGGCATCGACGTCTGCCGCACCATCCGCCAGACCAGTTCCCTGCCGATCATCATGCTCACTGCCAAGGGCGAGGAGATCGACCGCATCCTGGGCCTGGAGCTGGGCGCGGACGACTACATCGTCAAGCCCTTCTCCCCCCGCGAGGTGCTGGCCCGCATCAAGGCCGTGCTGCGCCGCTTCAGCGAAAAGACCGGCGAGGAGGATTCCTCCATCATCCGCCTGCCCCAGCTGGAGATCAGCCTGGAGAACTACCAGGTGAAGGTGGCCGGCAAGGTGATCCCCTGCACCCCCAAGGAGGTGGAGATCCTGCACATGCTCACCAGCAACGTGGGCCAGGTCTTCTCCCGCGAGCAGATCCTTTCCCGCGTCTGGGGCTATGATTACTTTGGAGACACCCGCACCGTGGACGCGCACATCAAGCGCATCCGCCAGAAGCTGCCCCAGGAGAACGTGCCCTGGGCGCTGAAGACGGTCTACGGCGTGGGCTACAGGTTTGAGGTCAACGCATGATCGACCCTCGGCGAAGTCCGGAAGCCTCCGCCGAGCCGCGTGACGGGGCTTCGCTCCCGTCCGCGGGCGGGAGCAACCGGAAAAAATTCAGCGTGCTTGTCAGGCGCGCGGCACTTTTAGCGGCAATCGCGGTGGCAATCGCGGTTGCCGTGGGTCTGTCTGTGTTTTTCGCCGCGGCGGCGCTGCTGCCGGCGGCGGAAGGCATTGCGTGGGTGCCGGCGCTCATTGCGGGCGCGGCGGCTCTGGCCGCCGGGTTCGTTTCCGTGCGCCTTCTGGCGGACAGGCTCATGGCCCCTGCCTTCGAGCCGGTGAAGAAGCTGAAGGACGCGGCGGTGGCCATGTCCCAGGGCGACCTGGAGATCCGCGCCGACGAAGCGGCGGACGGCGAGCTGGGCGAGCTGGGCAAGGCCGTGAACAACCTGGCCGACCAGCTGTCCCGGAACATGTACACGCTGATTGTGGAGCGCAACCGCCTGCGCAACATGCTCAATGGCCTCAGCGAGGGCATCGTGGCCATCGACCGGGAGGGGAAGATCACCCACACCAACCCGGCCATCACGAAGTTCTTTACCCGGCAGAAGCTGGCCATCCACCTGCCCGATCCGCGGATGAAGCTGATCGACGACAAGAGCGTATGGGAGGACTTCGACGCCGTGATCCGTACCGGCGAGCCCTCCACCCGCAACCTGAATTCCAGGGACATGATCCTGCGACTGACCATCACGCCCATCGTGGACGAGATCGGCAGCATCGCCGGCGCCGTGGGCCTGTTTTCCGACATCACCCAGATGGAGCGCCTGGAGCGCACCCGCCGGGAATACGTCTCCAACGTGTCCCACGAGCTGCGCACGCCGTTGACGGCCATGCGGGCGCTGGTGGAGCCCCTGAGCGAGGGCATGGTCACCGAGGAGGCCGACCGCCAGCGCTACTACGGCATCATCCTGCGGGAGATCCAGCGCCTGTCCCGGCTGATCAACGACCAGCTGGAGCTTTCCCGCCTGCAGAGCGGCACCCTGGCCATCGAGAAGTCCGTGATGGCCCTGGACGACGTGGTGTACGACGTGTGCGACCGCTATACCACCATCGCCAAGGAGCATGGGCTGGAATTGAAGGTGGAGACCGACTTCACCCAGTGTCCGCCCGTCTATGCCAACGCCGACCGGGTGGAGCAGATGCTGATCATCCTGGTGGACAACGCCATCAAGTATACCGAACAGGGCAGCGTGTCCGTGTCCGGCGACTGGGACGACGAGCGCGTGGTGATCCACGTGAAGGACACCGGCATTGGTATCGAAGAGGTGGACCTGCCCTATGTGTTCGACCGCTTCTACAAGGTGGACAAGGCCCACAGCGGCAAGGGCAGCGGCCTCGGCCTGTCCATTGCAAAGGAACTCTTGAAGCGCATGGACGAGGATATTTGGGTCACCAGCGAGAAGGGCGCGGGGACCGAGTTCAGCTTTACCGTACATCTTCCGAAGAAGGAAGATGAGGAATGAGGAATGAGGAATTAGGAATTGTGGTTGAAATCCTCCGGATTTCCAAACATTCAAATCCCGGAGGGATTTGTACCGCCATTCTTCATTCCTAATTCCTAATTCCTCATTATTATTCATAATCATCGTTAAAAGAGGTTAGCCTATGTCCCGACGTTCATTCCACCGCCGACGCCGCGCCCAGGGGGGCTGTCTCTCCTTTGTCATCGTCCTGTTGGTGGTGGCGGCGCTGGCGCTGGCGGCGGCGATCTTCATCACCCGGCGCATGGAGGCCAACCGGCCCGCGCCCCAGCCCAGCCCCAGCCCCGAGGCCACCGCGGATGCGAACCCCGGCGACGGCTTCGGACTGGAGATGGTGCTGACGGCGGACAGCTTCCAGGAGGAGGGCAAGGAAATTCCCGTGCTGACGCCCTCGCCCAGTCCCACCCCGGAGCCCACCCCCACGCCTGCGCCCACCTTCAACCCGGACGAGCCCTTCGCGCTGGTGCGGCCCCAGCCCATCGGCGAGGGCTTCCTGCCGGTGTTTGAAAAGGCCAACACCGAGGACAAGCGCATCGCCATCACCGTGGACGAGTGCACTGGCGCGGCCATCACGTCGGAGTTTGCGAAGATGGCCTACAAGTACGGCGCGAAGTTGACGCTGTTCCCCAGCGGTGAAAACGCGCTGCTGCAGGACATGGGTGACGTGCTGAAGACCTGCCTGTACACCATGGGCTTTGAGATCGAGAACCGCTGCTACAGTGGCGCGGCCAAGCTCTATCAGATGAACGACGCCATGATGGTGGCGGAGATCTGGAAGCAGGAGATCGCCGTCAGCTATGTGATCGGCGAGCGCTATCACCCCCACTTCCTGCGGCTCTATGGCGGTGACGGCGAAAACGACGGCCGCACCCACGCCTTCCTGATCCAGCAGGGCTATCTGGGCATCGCCGACTGGACCTTCAATGGCGGCACCATGGACGAGGGGAAGATCGGCGGCAACCTGGCCCCGGGCAACATCTACTATTTCAAGACCACCAAGAACGACCTTCGCATGATGGAGCTGCTGATGGACGAGGCGAAGGGCCAGGGCTATCAGATGGTGACCATGAACGAGCTGTTCGGCTACGAGGAAAACGCCTACGAGGACGGCGTGAATGTGATGGCCGAGCAGATGCCGGAACTGGAGAACCCGGATATCCCCTACTACTTCATGAAGACCGGCGACTGCACCTGGGCCACCTACCTGCTGCAGCGGCGGCTTATCGAGCTGGGCTACCTGTCCGAGGGCAATGCCGACGGCGTGTTCGGCAGCGGTACCGCCGCCGCTCTCAGCGCCTTCCAGGCCAAGCTGAACCTGGCCGCCACCGGCGCGGCCGACGTCACCACCCAGGAGATGATCTTCGCCAAGGACGCGCCGACGGTGAATGAGTGAACAGTGAAACAGCGGGGACGCCTACAAGGGCGTCCCCGTTCTCTTTGGGGCGGAGCAGCGCTTCCCAAAAGCCTTCCCCCTTGGGGGCATCGAGCGCCCGGAAAAATGTCCAGTGGACATTTTTCAGAGAGATGGGGTCGGTAGACCCGCGGCAGGTGGCTGGCTGAAGGCCAGACGGAAGAGGTCGTTTTCCCCTGCCTCAACCCCCTCCGGCGCTTCGCGCCTCTTTCCTCATGGAGAGAGGCTTTGGTTGCACATGTTCTTCTGCAGGGACAGCGCGACGCCTCTATCCCCACTTCGCCAGCTGCCAGAACGCCACAGCTCCGGCGGCGGCGACGTTGAGGGAGTCCACGCCGTGGGCCATGGGGATGCGGGCGGTGAAGTCGCAGGCGGCGATGGTCTGACGCGCCAGGCCGTCGCCCTCGGTTCCCAGCACCAGGGCCAGCTTTTCCTGTCGGGCCAGGACGGGATCGTCGATGGACACCGATTCGTCCGTCAGCGCCAGCGCGCAGGTGGAAAAGCCCAGCCCCCGCAGCCGCTCCAGCCCCCTTTCGGGCCAGTCGGCCCTGCTTTCGCCGATAAACGTCCAGGGTACCTGGAACACCGTGCCCATGCTCACCCGCACCGCGCGGCGGTTCAGCGGGTCGCATGCGGTGGGCGTCAGCAGCACCGCGTCCATGCCCAGCGCCGCCGCCGAGCGGAAGATCGCGCCGATGTTGGTGGTGTCCACGATGCCCTCCAGCACCGCTGCCCGCCGGGCGCCCTTCAGCACGTCCTCCACCGCGGGCAGGGGCCTGCGCCGCATGGCGCACAGCACGCCCCGGGTCAGCGGATAGCCGGTGAGCGCCTGAAGCACGTCGGCGTCCGCGGTGTACATCGGCGCGTCCGGACAGCGCTCAAGAAGCGCCGCCGCCTTGCCGGCCACGTGTCGCCGCTCCATCAAAAAGGAGACGGGCTCGTAGCCCGCGTCCAGGGCATAGCCGATCACCACCGGGCTCTCCGCGATGAATAAACCGTCTTCGGGATGAAGGCGGTTTTTCAGCTGCGCCTCGGTGAGGCGGACGTAAGGGGTGAGCGCCTCGTGGGAGAGGCTTGTGATTTCAATGATTCTGCTCATCGCTTTTTTCCATCGGTTTTTCGCTGTGCTTCATTGAAACGTACAGATCCTTCGACTTCGCTGTCGCTCCGCTCAGGATGACGAGCGATGCGTTGCGCTGTCATTCTGAGCGAAGGCGCAGCCGGAGTCGAAGACTCTGCATGTGACGGTTTCCTCTTTGATGCTGTTCTGGTGACAACCTCTGCGTGTCATCGACTACAGCTTTTCAATCGCGGCCTTCAGCCTTCTCAGCGTCTCGTCCCTGCCCAGCAGGTAGGCGATCTCGAACGCACCGCCGGGGGTGGACATCTGGCCGGAGATGGCGATGCGCAGCGGCCACAGGAACTGGCCGTTCTTCATGCCCAGGCCGGGGATGGCCTCCATCACGCGGTCGTGCAGCTCGGCCTCGGTCCAGGGCTCGATGCCCTCCAGCAGCGGAAGCGCGGCCTCCAGCGCCGCCTTCGCGCTCTCCAGGGTGGACTTCTGCTTCTTGTTCACATAGAAATCCGCGGGGAAATCCGGCTGCTCGGCCAGGAACTTTATCATCCCGGGCAGCTGGTTGAACACCTCGGTGCGGCCCTGCAGCAGCTCCGCCAGGCGCTTGAAGTCGAACTTTTCGGGGTCCAGCGCCTTGGCCATCCAGGGCGTGGCCAGCTCCAGGTACTTCTCCGGGTCCAGCTTGCGGATGTACTCGGCGTTGAACCAGTTGAGCTTTTGGATGTCGAACACCGACGGGGACTTGCTCAGCCCCTCCAGGTCGAAGGCCTCCTCCAGCTCGGCGAGGGTGTAGAACTCCCGCTCGCCCCGAGGGCTCCAGCCCAGCAGCACCAGGTAGTTGATGACGGCCTCGGTGAGGTAGCCCTGGGAAAGCAGGTCCTCAAAGGACGGGTCGCCCTTGCGCTTGGACATCTTGCGCTTGCTGGTCACGGGGTTGCCCGCCTCGTCCAGCACGGGCTTTCCGTCCTTGTCCAGCACCGGCGCATCCACCATCACCGGGGTCAGGTGCACATAGGTGGGCGGCGTCCAGCCCAGAGCCTCATAGAGAAGATTGTACTTGGGAGCGCTGGACAGGTACTCGTTGCCGCGCATCACGTGGGTGATGCCCATCAGGTGGTCGTCGATGACGTTGGCGAAGTTGTAGGTGGGCAGGCCGTCGGCCTTGATCAGCACGTTGTCGTCCAGCGTGTCGCAGTCCACCTCCACGTGGCCGTAGATCACGTCGTCAAAGCCCGCCTTGCCCTCGGTGGGGATGTTCTGGCGGATGACGTAGGGCACGCCGGCGTCCAGCTTCTGCTGGATCTCCTCCCTGGAGAGGTGCAGGCAATGCTTGTCATACTTGAAGGTCTCTCCCTTCTTCTCCGCCGCCTCGCGGGCCTCGTCCAGCCGCTCCTTGGTGCAGAAGCAGTAGTAGGCGTGGCCGGATTCGATCAGCTGCTTGGCATAGGGCATGTAGGTGTCCTTGCGCTGGGACTGCACATAGGGGCCGCAGGGGCCGCCCACGTCCGGGCCCTCGTCGTGGGAGAGGCCGGCGGTCTTCATGCTCTTGTAGATGATGTCCACCGCGCCGGCGACCTCGCGCTCCTGGTCGGTGTCCTCGATGCGCAGTATGAACTTGCCCCCCGTGCGGCGGGCATACAGATAGGTATACAGCGCGGTGCGCAGGTTGCCCAGGTGCATGTAGCCCGTGGGGCTGGGGGCGAATCGGGTTCTGACTTGCATGGTGTGTTGTACTCCTTGTTGGTTGGATGTTCATTTGAATGAGGAATTAGGAATGGCGGTTCAAATCCCCGCGGGATTTGTATATTATAATAGAAATCCGCCGAGCCTTTCCACATCAATGAAATCCGTCAGGATTTCTTCCACAATTCCTCATTCATCATTCCTAATTCCTAATTAATCTTCATTCCTCCACGTCAAACGCGAAGATGGTGGTGAAGTCGTACTTCTCCCCGGCGTAGAGTACGGAGTCGATGAATTCGGGGTGGTTGATGGAGTCGGGGGCGAACTGGGTCTCCAGGCAGAAGCCCTCCCGCTTGCCGTAGACGCGGCCGGAGGTGCCGGGGTTGATGCCCTCCAGGGCGTTGCCGCAGTACAGCTGCACGGCGGGCATGTCGGTGAACACGTCCATCACGCGGCCGGTGGCGGGGTCGGTGACCTCGGCGGCGAAGCGGAAGCCGGCCTCGAAGTCGTTGATGTTGAAGTTGTGGTCGATGCCGCCGCCGTAGCCCAGCTGCTCGTCTTCGCCGGTCTTTTCCAGGCTGTCGCCCACGCGGGTGGGCTTGCGCAGGTCAAAGGGCGTGCCGGTCACGTCGCGCTGCTCGCCGGTGGGGATGCAGTCGGCGTCCACCACGGTGAAGGTGTCGCAATTCATCTCGAAGACATGGTCCTCGATCTTCTTGCCGGAGGCCTCGCCGGAGAGGTTGAAGTAGGTGTGGTTGGTGAGGTTGCACAGGGTGTCCTTGTCGGAGACGGCCTCGTAGCGGATGATCAGCTCGTTCTCGTCGGTGAAGGTGTAGGTCACCAGCACCTTGAGCGTGCCGGGATAGCCCTCCTCGCCGTCGGGGCTCGTGTACTTCAAAATCAGGCTGTCCTCGCAGATGCCCTCGATGGGGGTCACGTCCCACAGCTTCTCGTTGAAGCCCACGTTGCCGCCGTGCAGGTGGGTGACGCCGCGCTCATTTTTGGCAAGGTGCAGCTTTTCGCCGTTCAGCTCGCACTCACCCTTGGCGATGCGGTTGCCCACGCGGCCGATCAGCGCGCCCAGGTAGCCGCAGGTGGGGCAGTAGCCCGCCACGTCGTTGTAGCCCAGGACCACGTTGTCGATGTTGCCGTTCTTGTCCGGCACGTTAATGGCCCGGACGATGCCGCCGTAGTTGGTGATCTCGACAGACGCGCCGTTGGTGTTGGTCATGATGTACAGATCCGCCTCCCGGCCGTCGGGAAGCCTGCCAAAGCTCTTCTTCACAATGCTCATGCTGTTACCGCCTTTCCTGTAAGGCCCAAAGGGCCATATTTTCATATTATATATAATACATCCTTTCCAGGGGAATTTCAAGGGAGATATTCCCCATGGGAACAAGTTTTTGCAGGAGGGGCGCAATGCTCCCCAAAAGCCTTCCCCTTTAGGGGCATCGAGCGCCCGGAAAAATGTCCAGTGGACATTTTTCAGAGAGATGGGGTCGGTAGACCCGCGGTAGGTGGCTGGCCGCAGGCCAGACGGAAGAGGTCGATCTTTCTGACAGCGAGAATCGTTATATCCCGGCGGGTGGCGCAGCGCCGCCCCTGCAAGAGCATTTGCGCAATCCCGACCCTCGCTGGTCCCCATCGCTGTGAATAAATCCGTTCCCCGGCTCCCTTCCCGAAGCAATTTCGAGGAGAGGACCCGAGGAACGGTTCTTTTTGGCGGCCTGCACACAAAACCCGTAACTTCACGCCTCCGCACCCTGCGCGGAGGCTGCTCGTTCCCAAGGGTTTTGGTTGCAGGCCGCCGCGTGATTGGGGTGCAGCGAGGAGCGTGGCAGTCCTGTTTGGGTGCCCCACCGGCGCTTCGCGCCACCTCCCCACTGCGGTGGGGAGGCTTTTGGTTTGCGCATAATTATCTGTAGGGGCGGCGCAGAGCCGCCCGCCCTGTGAGAGGGGTGCAGCGAGGAGCGTGGCAGTCCTGAAAGGGGTGCCCCACCGGCGCTTCGCGCCACCTCCCCACTGCGGTGGGGAGGCTTTTGGTTTGCGTGGAGTTCCTGCAGGGAAGGCGCAGTGCCGCGCTTCTCTACTTCTCCTCTTTCTTCCCGAAATACATGCTGTGGATCTGCAGGAAGTTGCGCCCCTTGCGCAGGTATTTCCTGCCCATGGCGGCGAAGGGATTGTCGTCGCCCGCGCAGGCGCCGCTCCGGCGGCGCGTCAGCGGCATATCCTGGCCCCAGAAGCTGGGCACCTCGCAGTAGGTGATGTTTCCCTTCACGGCCTCCTCCAGCAGGGCGATCGCGTTCTCCATGCAGTCGTCGTCCAGCGGCGCGCCCAGGGCGCGGAAGTCGTGGTGGCCGTTCCAGATGCCATCGTAGCGGTCGGACATGGCCTGGATGCGCTTCATGGCCTTCAGCGTGTCCTCCAGCGGCACCCCGCCCATCAGCAGCAGGTTGTAATTCAGCGCGTCGCCGGCGAACAGCATCCGCTTCGTCTCGTCCAGGAACACCACCTCGCCGGCGGTGTGGCCGGGGCACTCATACACGGTGATGATCCGCCCGCCCAGGTCGAACTGCTGGCCGTCGTACAGGTCGTGCACCACGGGCATGGGCAGGTCGTCCATCGCCCGCAGGTCCACGTCGATGTCGTAGGGATAGAGGTTGAACAGGTTGAACGGCGCGCCAAGGCTGCCCTTCTGGCGCCGGGCGATGTGCTCGGTGTCAGAGCGGCGGCGCTCCAGCGACTCCGGCACGGGCATCCACTGGTCGGCGGGGTGGGTCCAAACCTCCTCGAACTGGCGGGAATTGCCTGTGTGGTCGATGTGGCCGTGGGAGTGCACCACGATCAACGGCTTGTCTGTGATCATCTCCACCGCGCCGCGCAGATCGCCGATGCCCATGCCGGTGTCGATGAGCATGGCTTTCTCCTCGCCCTCCAGCAGATAGATGCTGGCCGCGTCAAATTCGTCGATCTCCCAGGTGCCCTTGTTGATCTGCACCATGGGATACAGCCGGGTCAGACCGCTTGTGTTCGCCATTTTGAAACCTCCCGTATGTTATTTTGATTACCGTAATTATATCATATTTGCGGCGAAAAAGACAATCGAAAAGCCGCCGGATCCCCCCGCCCTTGACAGCCCCCGCCCCAAAAAGTATAATGGGAATACACTGAAACGACCGCGCTAAGCGATATGCGCGGGGAAAGGACGCGCCATGGCCAATCGAAACACCCGAACCTCAACCAGCGGCTATGGCCGCCTGAAACAGCCCACGCCCCAGCGCTCCGTGCCGCCCCGGGCCATATTCGGCCTGGTGCTGACGGTGCTGCTGCCGCCGGTGGGGCTTCTGTACCTGTGGCACCAGGGCGTGTTCCGCTCCCGGGGGCGGGTGCTGCTGACGGCGCTGGCCACGGTGGAGATGGCGCTGCTGGTGGTGTGGCTGACGCCCCATGCCGAGCTGACGCCCCGCGCTCCCGTGCCCGCCGCGCCGCCCCAGGTGACCGCCGCGCCGGAGGGCGAGACGCTGAACGCGCTGTACAACATCGAACAGCTGATCTACGAACAGCAGCTGGCCCAGGTGGAGGCCCAGGGCGGCAGCGCCCGGGACCTGCTCACCGAGGAGCAGAAGCTGGACCTGGTGAACCAGCAGAACGAGGAGATCTACGAGACGCCGGTCTACAGCGTCTACGGCGACGACGCCATCTACTACCACGCCACCAAGGTGTGCCGCACCCAGACCAACGGCCGGGAGCTGACCGTCCGCGACGCGCTGCGCGCGGGGCTGCAGCCCTGCCCGTACTGCAACCCGCCGACGATCACGGGATAAGCGCTTGTGGCGGGGGACCTGCTTCCCCCAGCCGTGCGCGCCGCCAGGCCCGATCGGACATCGGGGTGCTGCGCCTTCCGATACCCCCGCTCTAATCTTGACACGCCCTGGTAAAAATACCTAATTAAAGTCATAATTATTACCTTGATTTAAGGCACAAACCATCCTATCATATATGATAGGATGGTTCTATTCAGGCAGACGCCCGCCTGGCGTCGTCCCGAGAGCCGAATCGGAACCGCCCGACGCGCCAAATGCGCGCCTGAAAGGTGGTTTTTTTCATTACCAAAAGCCATTTCGCAAGGAGGCCGAGCCATGTTTTGCTCCAAATGCGGCAAAACCCTGATGCCCCAAGACACGCAGTGCCCGCATTGCGGCACACCCGTAGGGGAGAGCCGTTTTGAGGGAACCCCCTATACCTCGGCGCAGGCCCACATCCTGCCCAACACCCCCGCCGGGCAGGCGTCCGCGGCCTATACCCGCACCACCTACACCACCATGCCCGAGGAGCAGCAGCAGGAGGGCGCCGTGGACAGCCGCACCTCCTATCGCCCGGTGTATGACGGCGCCTCCGCCCCGGAGGAGATCCGCAAGGACATGCGCGCGGTGATCGACGGCGCGGACGAGGACAAGGCCGGCGAGGACGCCGAGCAGCCCAAGGAGCCGCTGTCCGAAGGCGCGCTGAGCACGCTGAGCGCCGTGGACGAGGAGCTGACCATGGAGAGCATGGACACCTCCGACCTGCAGGCCCGGCCCATTGAGTCCACCGGCCGCGCGGGCATCAGCTCCGAGGTGGAGGACTACATGCAGAAGCTGGAGGCCACCCAGAACCGCCGGGCCGCCCGCCGCCGCAAGGCCGTGGAGGACACCGAGGACAGCTACGCCACCCCCAGCGGCCCCGTCTACGACGACACCACCGGCGAGGTCAACCCCGATATCGACACCGAGCAGAGCGAGGTGTTCAACGACATCGACGAGGAGGAGTTCGACGAGATCCGCTATGGCCGCGCCATCGGCCTGAAGGAGATCCTCCGCGTGGCGGGGATCATGGTGCTGGCCGCGGCGCTGATCGTGGGCGGCGTGCTCTGGTTCCGCCACATCCGCGGCGCCCAGAACGCCTCCAAGATCGAGGGCGTCACCCAGACGGTGTATGACAGCGGTCTGGAGCTGATCAAGGGCCGCACCGACGCCACCTACGTCAACGAGATGGTGAACATCTACCGCAACGACGGCATCATCGCCTTCACCGAGCGGGCCACGTCCGATTCCAGCGCCATCGACGCGCTGCTGCCCGAGGAGCCCGCGGTGAACGATTCGCTGTTCGTGTCCGCGCTGCAGACCATCCAGGGCAACATCGGCAACGCCATCCTGATGGACGCCACCGAGGCGGACAACACCGCCGGCGATTCCGGTCAGGATTCCGCCGCCCGCTGGCAGATCGTCAACGACGAGATCGCCCAGATCGAAAACGCCACCACCGCCCAGGAGCTGACCGCCGTGCTGAACGGCGAGCGCGTGGCTGTGGCTGCGTCCCCGACGCCCACGCCGGAGCCGCAGACCACCTACACCACCCTGTCCAAGGGCGACAAGAGCGACGAAGTGCTTGAGATGCAGAACCGGCTGTACATGCTGGGCTTCCTGCTGGACGATCGTGACGGCGCCTTCGGCAAGAACACCCAGACGGCCGTGAAGATGTTCCAGCAGGCCGCGGGCCTGGAAGTGACCGGCATCGCCGACAGCGCCACGCTGCAGCGGCTGTACGCCGACGACGCGCCGCGCACCGAGTATGCCCAGGCCACGCCCACCCCCGCCCCCGCGGCGGAGGAGCCGGCGGCCGAGCCCGAGGTCCAGGTTGAGGAAACGGAGGCCGAGGAGATCGAGACCGAGGGCCATCCCGAGGAGCCGGATTCGGTGGTCTGAACGGCATATCATTTTGTGAGGGAGTAGGCAGTAGGGAGTAGGGAATAGGAAATGCCTGAAGCGCAGCCACTATTCCAACTGCCTGCTCCCTACTCCCTTCATTTTCAAGGAGCGTGGTTTGATGGCAAATCCCATCGTCGCCCTGATCTACGACTTTGACAAGACGCTGTCGCCCCGGGACATGGAGGAGTATTCCTTCCTTCCGGGCATCAACGTGGAGCCGGACGTCTTTTGGGGCAAGTGCGCCGAATTCGCCCGGGAGCACGACATGGACGGCATACTGACCTACATGTACCTGATGAAGAAGATGGCCGGCGGCGAGATGGAGCTGACGAAGCAGAACCTGATCTCCCTGGGCCGGGACGTGGAGTTCTTCCCCGGCGTGACGGGCTGGTTCGAGCGCATCAACGAGATCGGTCGCGCCTGCGGCGTGACGGTGGAGCACTACATCATCTCCTCCGGGCTGACCGAGATCATCCGCGGCAGCGCCATCGGCAAGTACTTCAAGGCCATCTTCGCCGCCTCCTTCTGCTATGACGAGGACGGCCGCGCCGTGTGGGCCTCCACCGCCGTGAACTACACCAACAAGACCCAGTACCTGTTCCGCATCAACAAGGGCATACTGGACGTGACCAACGACCGGGACCTGAACGCCTTCACCCCCCACTACATGCGCCGCATCCCCTTCAGCAACATGATCTATGTGGGCGACGGCCTGACGGACGTGCCCTGCATGAAGATGACCAAGCAGAAGGGCGGCTATTCCATCGCCGTGCACGCCCCCGGCAAGACCGAGCTGGCCGACGACATGCTGCTGCAGGGCCGGGTGGACTTCTCCGTGGAGGCGGACTACTCCGCCGGCAGCGAGATCGAGCAGGTGGTGACCATGCTGATGCAGCGCATCCGCGCCAGCCACGCCCTCACCCTGCGCCACGCCGAACAGGTGCAGCGCGCCCACCGCCGCCGGGGCAACAACGTGCCCCTGGACATCCCCATGCGCGGCGGCCTGGAGGATGGGGAGGACGTGGAATAAAATCGATTCGCATGACAGCGCCCGGCTATTTGGCCGGGCGCTGTTTGATGCGCAACGCCGCCCCTACACCGCAAATAAGTTCGTTCCTCGTTCCCTTTCCCGAAGCAGTATCGAGGAGGGGACCCGAGGAACGGCTCTTTTTGGCGGCCTGCGCTCGCTGCTCAGTGAAGCATCGCGTTCGGCACCCTGCGCCGAGCCGCTCGCTTCAATTCACGACTCGGCAGGCCGCCGCTACATGGGGGAGCAGCGAGGAGTGAGGCAGTTTTAGAGGGAAAACTCCCTCCGGCGCTTCGCACCACCTCCCTCATGGAGGGAGGCTTTTGGTTTGCGCATATATTTGGGGGGCGGGGGAGCAAAGCTCCCCCGCCCCCGCCATGTCAGCGCGCACCCGGTTCATATCAACGTGCACCCCTGCCATGTCGTCATGCGCCCCGATTACCTGTCGATGTTCGGGATGCCCGCGAAGCCCCTGGCCAGATCCTCGTCGGTGGGGATGTAGTCGGTCATCAGGCCGTCGTGGTACTTCTCATAGGCCACCATGTCGAAGTAGCCGGTGCCGGTGAGGCCGAAGAGGATGGTCTTCTCCTCGCCGGTCTCCTTGCACTTCAGCGCCTCGTCGATGGCCACGCGGATGGCGTGGCTGCTCTCCGGCGCGGGCAGGATGCCCTCCACCCGGGCGAACTCCTCGGCCGCCTCGAACACCTTCGTCTGCTCCACGGCGCGGGCCTCCATGTAGCCGTCGTGGTACAGCTGAGAGAGGATCGAGCTCATGCCGTGATAGCGCAGGCCGCCGGCGTGGTTGGGCGCGGGGATGAAGCCGCTGCCCAGGGTGTACATCTTGGCCATGGGGCACACCATGCCGGTGTCGCAGAAGTCGTAGGCGAATTTGCCCCGGGTCAGGGACGGGCAGGAGGCCGGTTCCACGGCGATGAACTGATAGTCCGCCTCGCCCCGCAGCTTCTGGCCCATGAAGGGGGCGATCAGGCCGCCCAGGTTGCTGCCGCCGCCGGCGCAGCCGATGATGATGTCCGGTTTGATGCCGTACTTGTCCATGGCGGTCTTGGTCTCCACGCCGATGACGGACTGGTGCAGCAGCACCTGGTTCAGCACGCTGCCCAGCACATAGCGATAGCCGGGGTTGCCGACGGCCACCTCCACGGCCTCGGAGATGGCGCAGCCCAGGCTGCCGGTGGTGCCAGGGAACTGCTCCAGGATCTTCCGGCCCACCTGAGTGGTGTCGGACGGGCTGGGTACTACGGACGCGCCGTAGGTGCGCATCACCTCGCGGCGGAAGGGCTTTTGCTCGTAGCTCACCTTCACCATGTACACCTTGCAGTCCAGGCCGAAGTAGGAACAGGCCATGCTCAGCGCCGTGCCCCACTGGCCCGCGCCGGTCTCGGTGGTCACGCCCTTCAGGCCCTGCTGCTTGGCGTAGTAGGCCTGGGCGATGGCGGAATTCAGCTTGTGGCTGCCGGAGGTATTGTTGCCCTCGAACTTGTAGTAGATCTTCGCCGGCGTGTCCAGCTTCTGCTCCAGGCAGTAGGCGCGCACCAGCGGCGACGGGCGGTACATCTTGTAGAAGTCCTGGATCTCCTGAGGGATGGGATATTCCCGGGTGTCGTTGTCCAGCTCCTGTTTGATCAGCTCCTCGCAGAACACGGGGGCCAGCTCCTCGGCCTTCATGGGCTCGAGCGTGCCCGGGTTCAGAAGCGGCGCGGGCTTGTTCTTCATGTCCGCGCGGACGTTGTACCAATACTTCGGCATCTCGCTCTCTTCCAGGTAGATCTTGTAGGGAATCTTCTTGGCTTCGCTCATGGGTATTCTCCTTTCCGATCGCGGGACGGAGCATACAAAAGCCCCTGTCCCAGTTGTGTTTGCTGGGACAGGGGTCTGATTTTCTCCCTGCGGTGCCACCCGGCTTGGCGCTTCACGCGCCCGCTCTGTACCGTACCATCATACGGCCCCTTTGATAACGGAGGGAACTCCGTCGCCCCTACTTGGTCTGACCCGTTCGGTTTGCCCTCGAAAGCCCATTCATCCCCGCCGCCCGTGCCGCGATTCCACCGCCCGCGACTCTCTTTGCCGTTCGGTTGTGGGGATTACTCTTCTCTCTCAACGGTTGGCAGCATTATAGCATGGTAAAGCGTTGATGTCAATAGCTTTATCCTACTTTTCCTGTAATTTACATTTCCTCCAGCTTGATCTTCTCCATGGCCTCGTCGCCGCGCATGCCCTCGAAGCGCCGCACGCGCCGGGCGTCCATGCGCTCGTCGAACAGGCAGACGCCCTTCCAGTCGCAGTGCTGGCAGGGGTTCTGCTGGCGGAAGCGGGCCGGCGCGGCCTGTATCAGCCCCTGGCGGATGCCGTCCAGGTGCTCACCGGCCTTGCCCAGCGTGCGCTTCACCAGCGCGCGGAAGCCGTTTGCGTCGGTGGCCAGCGTGCCCTTGAACAGGTCGCCCCCCTTGGTGACGCGCACGTTCAGCACTTCCGGGAAATTGGGCGACTGGGCCTCAAGCAGGCTGAGGTCGTCCGGGGCCAGGCCGGTGAGCCGGAAGGCCGCCCGGCGCTCCTTCTCCACCTCGTTTTTGTCGGTGGACTGGGTGGTGCGGATGCCCTCGTCCAGGCTGAAGTAGTAGACGCCCGCGCTCTGTTCGCCCTGCCTCCTCATGGCCGCCGCCAGGTACACCGGCAGCTGCAAACTCAGCCCGTGGTACACCGCGTCCAGCGCCAGGGCCTTGCCCCCGAGCTTGTAGTCGATCACCCGCAGGTAGCCCCCCGCGGCCCACTCGTCGATGCGGTCGATGCGGCCCTCCAGGGTGCACTCGCCGCTGGCGGCGTTCACGGTCAGCCGCGCCGGGCCCCGGTCCTCCACGCCGAAATCCGTCTCCAGGGCGGAGGGATTGAACCGGCTGCCCCGCATGTGCTCCGCCAGCACCGCCGCACAGGTGCGGGCCGTGGCCTTCAGGCGGCGCTTCTCCGCCAGGGCCACGGCGCTGTCCCCCAGGGGACCCGCGTCGGCCAGGGCGTCCAGCAGCCGGTCCGAAATGCCGTCCATTCGTGCCCCGGCCTGCTCCTCCGTGAGCTGGTTTAAATCCTCCATGCTGGCCAGCAGGAACTCCTGCACTGCGTTGTGGAAGAAGTTGCCCTCGTCCTTTGCGTTCAGCTGCCAGGGCTCGATGCGCAGCGGCTTCAGGCCGTACTGGGTGAAGTAGGCGAAGGGACACAGGGCATACTTCTCCAGCCGTGTGATGCTTTGGCGGCGCAATTCCCCATACAGCTCCCGGGCCGTGGCGGGGTTCAGCCGCTCGGCGCTTTCGCCGTGGCGCAGTGCCGTGCCCACCCGCGCCAGCGCCCTTTTCAGCCGCTCGCCCTGCCAGGCAGGCATGTCCCCGGCCTCCAGGATCTGCCGGATGCCCGCCAGCGCGGCGCGGTCCACCGGCTGGGCCGGTTCGCCCTCGCCCATGCCGGACAGCGCCCGGGCCGCGTAGGCCGCCGCGGCCTCCGGGGCCGAGCGCAGCATCCGCTGGATGCCCGCGTCCTCCAGCACGCCGCCCCGCACGCCCATCGCCGGGAACACGCCCCGGATCAGGCCCATCAGCGCGCCGGGGCGCTGGGCCCCGCCGTCCAGGCCGCTGAGCGGGCAGGTGACGCACAGGTATTCCTCCGCCATCTCCACGGCGGATTTCAGGTAGAACCGGCGCATCCGGGACAGCTCCCCGTCGCCCGGGCCCACGTAGGCATGGGCGATCCAGGCAAACGCCTGCTGCTGGGGAGCGTTCAGCAGCCCGTCTGCCTCGACGGCGCTGCGGTCCGTCTCGCCCAGGATCAGCAGCGCCTTGCAGCGCTGGGCGGTGATGCGGTCGGTGGTCTGGGCGTACACCGCGTCTCCGGACTGGGGCAGCGGCTTGATGACGGCGGCGTCCAGGGACTCCTCCAGCGTCTGGCGCAGCTCGGAAAGGGGCAGCGGCGCGTCGCCCATCAGCCCCGCCATCTGGTCCAGCGCGCCGATGATCCGGTTCCACACCTGGCTCTCCTCCCCGGCCTGCTGGCGCAGGTCGGCGGTGATCAGCGCGTCCAGCCGCGCCTGCAGGCGTCCGGCGGCGTCGATGTCCTCGAGGAACTGGAACAGCGCTTTCAGCTGGCCCACCAGGCCCTCGGCCCGCTGGATGCGCCGCTTCAGGGCGTTCACGGGCTCGGCGAACTTTGCCCGCAGGGGCTCCAGCTCCTGGATCTCCACCTCGGTGCCCCGGCGCAGGGGCCGCAGCAGCGCCCAGGGCTTCAGGCCATATTTCGCCGCGTGGTTGGAAAGCCGGTCGGCCTCGTCCGCCTCCAGCGGTATGCAGCCCGTGCGCAGCAGAGCCAGCGCGTCCTCCATGCGGGGATTGCCCTCGCACAGCTTCAGCGCCGCGGTGAGGCATTCCGCCAGCGGATGGCGGGAGGCCGGGCGGCTGGCGGACAGGAACAGCGGCACTTCGTAGGCCCGGAAGGCCTCCTGCAGCGGCTGGCGATAGCCGTCCAGGTCCCGGCACAGTATCTGTATGTCGCCCCAGCGCCAATCATGCAGCATCACCAGCCTCCGGCACAGCGCCGCGGCGAAGCGGCACTCCTCCAGGGGTCCGCGCAGCGTGGCCAGTTGGATGGAACTCGGCGCCTTTTCCGACGCGTCCGGCTCGGTGGGGAAGGCGAACAGCTCCCGCGACAGCAGGGTGAGCTTTTCGTCCTGTTCGGGCTCGGGCAGGATCAACACATTTTCACCGGGCTCGCCGGAGGTCTCCACCCGCACCCGCTCGGGCCGATAGACCCCGGCCTTCTTCGCCGCCAGCCACAGCCGCTCGAAGCAGCCCTTCAGCGGCAGCCAGGCGTCGAAATCCCGGGCCTGCTCGTCGCCCGCCAGGGGCAGGAACACGTTCGTCTCCGGGCACACCGCCGCCACAGCGCCGATCAGGTCGTGCAGCGTGGGCGGCGTCAGGTCAAAGCCATAGAAGTAGACGCAGGCCCGGCGCAGGAAGTCCGCCCCCTTGGCCCGGGCCACGGCGTCGATGAACTCCGATTCGCCGTCTTGGAAACGGCCCTCGATCAGGCCTTCGTAGGCCTCCAGGATCACGCCCAGGTCGTCCAGCTTCATGCGCAGCATGCCATCGGCGGCCTCGGCGCAGGCGAACAGCGCCCCGGGGGTCAGCCCCGCCTGGCGGACCAGCTCCAGCTGGCGGGCGCAGCGGTCCGCGAAGCCCCGGCGGTTCACCGCCCCGCGATACAGCTTCAGCCGCTCGTCCACCTGCCGCGCCGCGGCGCGCACCAGCATCACCCGGCCGCGCTCGTCCACCCGCACGCCATCCGGCTGGCCGGCGGCCTCGAAGATGCGCCCGCACAGCCGCTCCGGGCTGAGCACCTGCAGGCTGAACGAGCCGGGCAGATGGAGCGCGCGCAGCAGCGTCCGCTCGGTCTGCAGCGTCAGCTGCTTGGGCACCACCACGATTTGGGCCTCCGCCTGGCTGTCGGCCATGCCGCGGCGCAGGATCTCGATCAGGGCGGGCTCCATCAGGCGGCTGCGCCCGGTATAAATGCGCATGGGCAGTCCTCCAAATTGTGCTTATATATCTCCATTATATCACAGGGGCCAAGCCCCCGTCCGATGAATTGTGACATAAATGTAATATTTTTTGTACTGAATATGTATTATAATAGAGGAAACAAATGCCATGTTTCGGGCGTCCAATGCATAGAGGTATCCGCGGGGTCTGTTTTCGCTTCGAGCGGGGGCGGGCTTGCGGGCCATCCGCGCGGACGCCCGGAACGTTCGGTGAAATATCTTTCAAAGGGGGAAATTGTTATGAAGAGAATGATTGCCATCCTGCTGGCCGTGATGCTGCTGGTCGCGGCCCTGCCCTGCACGGCCTTTGCCGCCAGCACCAAGAAGGTTTATATCTCGTCCACCGGCAAGGGCACCATGAACCTGCGCAAGGGCCCCGGCTATGACTACAAGGTCGTGGGCTATGTGCATCACAACAACAAGGTCACCACCTATGAGACCGACGGCGACTGGATCAAGGTCAAGTACGGCAAGAAGACCGGCTGGATCAAGAAGATGTATGTCGACGGCACCACCAAGGCCCTGGGCACCGGCTACAAGGCCGTCGATACCGCCACCAGCGTCTACGCGAAGGCCAGCACCAGCTCCTCCGTGGTGGGCAACATCACCACCTCCGACACCGTGAAGGTCTACTACACCGAGTATGACATGGCCAGCGTGCACGTGACCGATTCCAACCTGTCCGGCTGGATCCCGATCAGCGCCATTGGCGGCACCGTGAAGCTGAAGCCCGACACCCCGCCGGCCAGCTCCAGCACCGTGTATCGCACCACCGCCTCCGTGCTGAACATGCGCGCCGGCGCCGGCACCGATTACAAGATCACCGGCAAGCTAAAGAAGGGCACCGGCTGCTATATCCTGGAGAGCAAGGGCAACTGGCGCAGGGTCAAGACCTTCAAGGGCAAGATCGGCTGGGTTTCCGCCAATTACCTGCGCAAGGAAGCCACCGCGAAGGTGACGGCCCGCTCGCTGAACGTGCGCAAGGGCCCCGGCACCAACACCGCGATCCTGGGCGGCTTCAAGAAGGGCACCAAGGTCACCGTGCTGTACACCTCCGGCAACTGGGCCTATGTCACCGCCAAGGGCCTGACCGGCTATGTGTCGCTGAAATACCTGAAGTTCTAAAAACAAATCCCCGCGGGCGCGCTTGCGCCCGCATTTTTTGTTGGCGCGGTCCCATAAATATGCTATAATGGGAAAAAACACAAGGGGGAGCATATCCATGAAAGCATTGTTCATCGGCGGCACCGGCACCATCAGCACCGCCATCACCCGCAGGCTGGTGGAGGAACTGGGCTGGGAGCTGTGGCTCATCAACCGTGGCAACCGTCCGGACGCCGTGCCCAAGGGCGTCCACAGCATCGTGTGCGATGTCAACGACGAGGCGGCCGTGCTGGAGAAGCTGGGCGACATGACCTTCGACTGCGTGGGCGAGTTCATCGGTTTCACGCTGGACCAGGTGAAGCGGGACTGGCGCCTGTTCAAGGGGCGTACCCGCCAGTACCTGTACATCTCCTCCGCCTCGGCCTACCACAAGCCCGCGGCCAGCTATGTGATCACCGAGGGCACCACCCTGGCCAACCCCTACTGGCAGTACAGCCGGGACAAGATCGCCTGCGAGGAATTCCTGATGGAAAAGTACCGCGAGGAGGGCTTCCCGGTGACCATCGTGCGCCCCAGCCACACCTATGACGAGCGCAGCGTGCCCCTGGGCGTGCACGGCAAAAAGGGCTCCTGGCAGGTCGTCAAGCGGATGATGGAGGGCAAGCCGGTCATCATCCAGGGCGACGGTACCAGCCTTTGGACCATGACTTTCAACAAGGACTTCGCCATCGGCTACACCGGCCTGATGGGCAACCGCCACGCCATCGGCGAGGCCTTCCAGATCACCAGCGACGAGACCCTGACCTGGAACCAGATCTATGCCACCATCGCCGACGCCTTGGGCATTCAGCTGCACGCTTATCACGTGTCCAGCGAATTCCTGGCCGCCGTGGGCGACCCCAGGGGCTACGACTACACCGGCAGCCTGATCGGCGACAAGGCCGTCAGCGTGGTGTTCGACAACGCCAAGCTGAAGCGCGCCGTGCCCGATATGCGCACCACCGTGCGCTTCGACCAGGGCGTGCGCATCGCCATCAACCACGTGCTCGCCCATCCCGAGCTGCAGGTGGAGGACCCCGAGTTCGACGCGTGGTGCGACCGGGTGATTGCCGCGCTGGAAGAGGCAAAGGCAAAGATCTGATCAAATCGAGGGGCGGGACCCCCTGGTTCTCGCCCCTCATCGTATAAGAAGGAAACAAATGCTCATGCTTCAAGCCATCCTGAAAGAGCGCTTCGCCGCCGCGGGCATCCCCCTGACGGACGGCCAGACGGCGCAGTTCGAGCGCTATCACGCCATGCTCACCGAGGCCAACGCCAGGATGAACCTGACCCGGGTGCCGGACGACGCGCTGGAGGCCATTGACCGCAACTACCTGGACTGCGCCTGCGTGCTGGCCGGGGTCTTCCCCGAGGCGCAGACCGCCGTGGACGTGGGCAGCGGCGCGGGCTTCCCGGGCATCCCGCTGGCGGTTCTGCGGCCCGACATCCGCTTCACGCTGGTCGACGCCTTGGGCAAGAGGGTGGATTTTTTGAATTCGGTGATCGAGGCGCTGGGGCTGAATGCCGAGGCGCTGCACCTGCGGGCCGAGGACGCCGCCCGGCGCCCTGAATTGCGGGAGGCCTTCGACCTGGCCACCGCCCGGGCCGTGGCGCCGATGAACGTGCTGAGCGAGTACCTGCTGCCCTTTGTGAAGCTGGGCGGCTTCGCGCTGGCGCTGAAGGGGCCCGGGCTGGACGAGGAGCTTTCCAAGGCGGAAAACGCCATTGCCCTGCTGGGCGGGCGGCTCGATCGCACCCAGCCGCTGGCCATCCCCGGCCGGGACTGGGACCACCGCGCCGCCTGGATCGAAAAGGTCGCGCCCACGCCGGCGAAGTATCCCCGGCGGGCCGGCCTGGCGGAGAAGCGGCCGCTGTGATCGAACGGAATCAAAAGCGGCAGCCGCCTGCCCCCGCAAATCTTCTCCAGTCTGGCATAATCCCGCCCCCTCCTGAATATCCTAATCCCTGTAATCAATCCAATTCAGGAGGACAACCCATGAAAAAGACAATCGCGCTGATGCTCGCACTGCTCGTCCTGACGCTGGCCCTGGCGGCCTGCGAGGGCAAGACCACCACCACCGTCACCGCCACGGAGGCGCCCGCCCCCGAGGCCACCGCCGAACCGGAGCCCACCACCGTGCCCGAGGGCGTGGAGAACGCAGCGAACAACGTGGGCGAAGCGGTGGACGACGCCGTGGACACCCCCGCCGAGAACGCGGCCGGCGCGAACTGATGAGCGCCCGGGGCATCGCCCCGGGCCCCAATCGCTGCCGCCGGGGCATCGCCCCGGGCCCCAATCGCTGCCGCCGGGGCATCGCCCCGGACCCCATTCGCTGCCGCCTGCACAAATACGATTCCCCGCGCCACTGATTCAAGCGCGGGGAATCTTCGTCTTTTCGCAGGCGCTGTCAAAGCCTCCCTCCCCGAGGAAGGTGGCCCGCAGGGCCGGAGGGAGTTGCCCTCCAACGCCTCCCCACCGCAGTGAGGAGGCAGGGGAAAACGACCTCTTCCGTCTGGCCTTCAGCCAGCCACCTGCCGCGGGTCTACCGACCCAATGTCCACTGGACATTTTCCGGGCGCTCGATGCCCCCAAGGGGGAAGGCTTTTGGCGGGCGGCGCAACGCCGTCCCCACAGAAAATGCACAGGAAGCCGGATTGCCACGTCGTCGCTGCGCTCCTCCTCGTAATGACGTTGTAGTGGACGGTTGATTTCCCTTCTATTACAGCAGAGGCGCAATCTGACGGTTCGACAATGCGTCATTGCGCGAAGGGCCATCGCATGGTCCGACATGGCAATCCGGTTCCCACGTTCAGGACTGCCACTACTCTCGCTGCTCCTCCATGCAGCGGCGGCCTGCCGAGTCGTGAATTGAAGCGAGCGGCTCGGCGCGTGGTGCCGAACGCGAAGCTTCACTGAACAGCGAGCGCAGGCCGCCAAAAAAGATCGTCCCCGGTTCCCCTATGCCAAAAGATCGTCCCCGGTTCCCATGCGAACCAAGACAACAAGGCCCCGGCGACTTGCCGGGGCCTCGTTCTATCCCACTCAATGAGCCCAGTTGTAGGCCGTGTCGATGGCGTCCTGGTGGTTCTCGTTCACGGACTCGGTGCCGTGGGTCTTGCTGCCCACCATGTGCAGGCAGAACTGGCCGTTGTAGCCGTTGCCGGTGATGGTCTGGTCGCCGTGGGGCATGGTGTTGATGGAGCAGGCCACGTACTTGCCGCTAGCATACAGGATCACCGGGATGCAGTCCCAGGAAAAGCTGCCGCCCGCGATTTTCTTCAGTTTGCGGGTATCCGAGGCAGTGGCGGGCTCGCAGTCGGCGTGGTTATGGCCGCCCATGCGCTTGATCTTCAGGGAGATGCCGCTGTTCACGGCGTAGATGTAGCCATAGTCGCCGGTGTCCAGCACGGAGCTGCCGCCGTTAAACCAGTTCAGCTTCACCACCTTGCTCTTCCAGGAGCCGCTGCTCTTCTTTGTCGAACCGGTAGAGGTCTTTGTCTTGCTGCTGGACACGGCGGAGGAGGGCACATAGCCGGTCCTGGAGCCGCTGGCGTTCTGCACCCGCAGGTAATTGCCACTGGCGCCCACCACGTACAGCTTGGTGTTCACCTTCACCGATACCCCGGCCGACGCGGACGAGGCGGCTCTGTAGATGTGGGTGCTCTTGTTGGTGTAGCCGACGCGGCGGGAGGACGTGTTCAGGTATTTCACCGGCACATATCCGGTCACGCCCTTCACGCTCACCTTCGCCCAGCTGCCGGAGACGCTCTTCACGCTCACCGACGCGCCTTTCGCCAGGGGCACGCTGTCGGAGGCGGTGGAGCGGGATTTGTAGAACCGGGCGGAGCTGCTGTTCACCTTCGCGCCGGAGGCCTGCGCCGCCAAGCTCATCAGCATCAGCGCCGCCATCAGCCCGCAAAGCAGCTTCCTCAAACGTTTCATATGATGTACGCTCCTTGCATTGTATTATGTTACCATCCATCGGTATTATATTACATATTTATTGAAATTGGTCATTTGCCCTGAAACATATCTGCTTTCGCCATGGAAACGCCACGCAATGTGGGTTTCAGGGTCCCAAAATGCGCAAAGTTTACAGGCCCGTGTTATTATGTGAGCGATAAATTCAGGAGAGGATGAGGGCCGTGGCACGGGAAATGACCGGGATCCAGCGCATGGAGCAGCGCCTGCTGACGGACCTGCGCAAGCCCATCTGGCGACCCTTCATGCGCGCCATCCGGGACTATCGGCTGATCCGGCCGGGCGACAGGATCGCCGTGTGCGTCTCCGGCGGCAAGGATTCCATGCTTCTGGCCGTACTGATGCGGCTGCTGCAAAGGCACAGCGAGGTGCCCTTCGAGGCGATCAACCTGGTCATGGACCCGGGCTACAGCCCCGCGAACCGCCGCCAGGTGGAGGAAAACGCCGGGCGGCTGGGCCTGGAGTACAGGCTGGTCGAGAGCGACGTGTTCGAGGTGGCCGACGCCCAGACCGGCGAGGACGAGACGCCCTGCTTCCTCTGCGCCCGGATGCGCCGCGGCTGCCTCTATCGCCACGCCCAAGCCCTGGGCTGCAACAAGCTGGCGCTGGGGCACCACTACGATGACGTGATCGAGACCACGCTGATGGCCATGCTCTACGGCGGCCAGATCCAGGCCATGCCGCCCATGCTGCGCGCCGCGAATTTCCCCGGCATGTCGGTGATCCGGCCCCTCTACCGGGTGCGCGAGGCCGACATCTGCGCCTGGCGGGACGCGTTCGGCCTCAATTTCATCGGCTGCGCCTGCCGGCTCACCGAGAATGCCGCCCGGGACGAGTCCGCCTCCGCCCGCTTGCAGACCAAGCGGCTGATCGCCCGGCTGCACGAGGCCAACCCCAAGGTGGAGCAGAACATCTTTAACAGCATCCGTCGCGTCCAGCTGGACACCCTGGTGGGCTGGAAGCGCCACGGGGAGGATCACAGCTTCCTGGAGGATTGGGACGGGTAAGGACGGCATGGCGCCGCCCCTGTCCGTTGAAACGGGGCCCGCCGCCCCTCGCTTTCAAATACGGCCCGTCGCCCCGTTTCGGGGGCGGCGGGCCTTGTCTACAGGTTCAGGTCGGCGCGGCAAGCGCCGCGCCGGGCATCGGTTCGTCGGTCAGTCCAGCTTGACCAGCGACAGCGTGAACAGCGGCTGGGCCGAGGATTCGGTGATGTTGATGGCCTCGGAGGACCGCATGGTGAGGGTGGCGCGGTCGTTAACGTCAAAGATGGCCTGGGCGGTGGTGGACGTGCCGTTCGCCTGGGCGATGGCGGAGGACTGGCTGGCCTCGTTCACGTTCAGCGTGATGGTGGAGTCCAGCGCCGCGCCTTCGGGCACGCGCACGGTGTAGGTAGCCAGGTAGGTGCCGCTCTCCTCGATGGTGATCAGGCCGCTGTTCACCGGGAAGCCGTTGTCGATCAGGCAGTTGTTGTTGGTCAGGGGGATGATGCCGTTGGCGGTCACCGCCATGGGCAGCATGGCCATGAAAAGCCCGAAGTCGCAGCGCCCCCGACGGCGATGGCGGCGGCGACGGCACTGGCAATCATCGCCGTTGTCGTTGTTGTCGTCGTAGCAGCCGTTCACGTCCGGGCAGGGGCCGGGGTAGTAGGGATAGTCGTCCCAGCGATACCGGCCGCCCACACTGTTCAGACAGCCATAGCCGTTATTGTTATTGCAGCGCGATCCGCAGCCGCAGCGATTGTTCTTTGCCATTGACAGCAACTCCTTTCATGGGGTTCGTCGTATCATACGCGAACGGCCCGGAAAGGGTGCTTAAAAAGAAACGCCCTGGTCAAACCAGGGCGTTCCTTCCCATCGACTCTCCCTCCATCAATTCGGAGGGGATGAGCACGGGGTCGCGCAGGGAAGTGGCGGGGTGGACGATGTGGTCGATGAGCCGCTTGGCTGCTTCCCGGCCCATGGCGTCGCTGTCCTGGCGCACGGTGGTCAGCCGGGGATGCAGCGCCTGCATGGAGCGCACGCCGTCGTAACCGGCCAGGGAAATGTCTTCCGGCACCCGAAACCCCATTTCCCGCAGGGTTTCCAGCGCACCGATGTAGGCGGCGTCGTCGGGCATGAGGATGCAGGTGGGCCTGTCCTTCCGATTGAGCAGCGTCTCGATGACGGGCCGGATGCTCTCCGGGTCGTCATAGCGGCCCTGGGCCACATAGCCTTCCGGGATGGCCAGGCCGTGGTATTCCATGGCCCGCTTGAAGCCCCGGATGCGGTTTTCGGTCACCAGGGAGTTGCGCTGGCCGTGGATATAGGCGATGCGCCGGTGCCCCAGCGATACGGCCCGGTCCACCAGTATGTGGATGCCGTTCAGGTTGTCGGAGATGATGGAGGGGTGGCTGGAAAACATGTGGTCGATGGTGACGCAGGGGATGCCGCTCTCCACCAGCTCGGCCACTTCCCTGGAATAAAAGTCCACGCAGGCCAGGCACACGCCGTCCACGTTGCGATAGCGGCAGTGCTCCAGATAGGTCATCTCCATGGTGCCGATGTTGTGGTTGATGAAGGTGATGTCATAGCCCTGGCGCTCGGATTCGGCCTTGAAGGCGTTGAGCACCGCGGCGAAGAAGGGGTGGGTCAGGCCGGAAATGTTGTCGTCCACAAACAGCACGCCCAGGTTGTAGCTGCGGTTCGTCTTCAGCGCCCGGGCCAGGGCGTTGGGGCGATAGCCGATCTCCCGGGCCGCCTCCATCACCTGGCGGCGCGTGGCTTCGCTGATGTCGGGATAGCCGTTGAAGACCTTGCTGACGGTGGATATGGACAGGCCGCAGCTGCGCGCGACATCCTTGATGGTGACGGACATGGGATAACCTCCTCGGGAACTCTAAAACGGTTTCGTCCTACTGAGTATAGCGGATATTTTCGGAAAATGCAAGGGAAGATTTGGAGAGGGCCGGAGGGCGCTGCCGGGAATGCCTGCTGTGAAGCAAGGGCATGGACAACGCCCCTGGCGGACGGCGCAACTGGAAAACGGTTCCCGCGCCGTGCGAAGTCCGTTTTTTGTCTTTATTCCCGGTGCTACCTGGCGGGCGCGGCTCATAAATAATCCCACGCTTGAAGGGAGGACGGATGAGATGCAGAGAAGGATGGAGCGCGTGGGCGCGATGGGGCGCGGTATGGACTGGGAGGCCGGGGCGGCGCTGGCGAGGCGGCTGCTGGGCTGGGCGGCGCTGGCAGGGGCGATGTTCCTCATGTGCCAGGCGCGCACGGCGCTGGCGGCCCCCTTCGCCATGGCCTTCCTGGCGGCGGGGCTGCTGACCGGCAAGGCCACGGCGGCGCTGCTGGCGGGCTGCGTGGCGGGGGCCTTGCGCGGCTCCATCCGGGATTTCGACCTTCGGCTGCCCATCGGCGCGGCCATCGCGCTGGGCGGCAGCATCGCCTGGGACGCCGCGTCGCCCGCGCTCTTAAGGGCCATGACCCGGGACACCCGCGCGGGCAGGGCGCTTCGGCGGGTCGCTTCGCTGCTGACCGGCCGGGACGAGGGAGCCTTCGCGACCCCCGCGCCCAACCGGCTGGCGCGCTCGCCGAACGGGGCGGCGGGCGCGGCGCTGGCGGGTCTGGCGGTGCTGGTTCCCGGGCTTGTGCTGATGGGAGAGGGGCTGTCCCTCCCGGCGGCGGCGGAGGTGACGGCGGCCTCGGTGGCGGCGGTGGCCGCGACGCCATTTTATATGGAAGCGATGGATGGCGGCCTGGCGCCCCGGCGGCTGACGGCGGAGATGCGCGCCGGGTGGTGGCTGATGGCGGCGGCGCTGTGCGGGGGACTGGCGAGGCTGTCCCCGGCGCTGTCGGCGTGCCTGGGCGGCGCGCTGGCGATGGGGCTGCACCCCGCCGGGGCGCTGGCGGGCGCGGCCTTCGGCGGGGCGGCGGCGGTCTGCGCTGGGGAGCCGCGGCTCGTGGCGCTGCTGGCCGCGGGCGGTGCGGCGGCGCAGATCTGTTCCAAATACAGTCGGCCGGGCCGGGCGGCAGCAGGCGGCGCGGCAATGCTGGCGGCGGGGCTGCTGATGAACCTGAAGCCGGTGATCTGGGCGGGCGCGCTGGCGGGAGTGGCGCTGGCGGCGCTGCCCCTGCCGGGGGACTGGGTGCGGCTGCTGATGCGTCTGGCCCGGCCGGAGGAACCCGGCGATCCCCTGCGGCTGGCGGCATTGGAGCGCCGTCGCGCAGAAGGGAAGCTGAGGGCCCTGGGCGCGGCCTTCGGCGAGCTGGCCGAGGGCTACCTGCGCCCGGTGACATTGCCCGACGAGCAGGCGCTGACCCGGCGGCTGCGGGGGCGGCTGTGCGCGGGCTGCGGCGACTATGGCGAATGCTGGGCGGGGGAGCGCAACCGCGGCGCACGCTTTCTGTGCGACCTGATCGCCCGGGCGGCGGTGCAGCCGGAGGACGCGCCGATCTTTGGCGAGGGGGTGACGCCGGAGCTGCTGCGCCGGTGCCGCAGGGGGCGGCTGCTGGCGGAGCGTACCGAGGATTTGTTGGAGGACTTTGCCCGAACCCGGCGCGCGGAGCTTCGGCGCGGGGCTGAAAATCGGCTGGTGTCGGCCCAATTCATGCAGGCCCGGGGGCTGCTGGAGGCCCTGGCGGCGGGGCTGGCGCGGCCCGTGCGCAGAGAGAGGCCCCGGCTGCGGGTGGCGCATGGCGCGGCCTGCGCGTCGGGCAAGGCGGGGGAGATGAGCGGCGACAGCCACCTGGTGTGCATGCTCGACGAACGGCGACTGCTGGCGCTGGTGTCCGACGGCATGGGCAGCGGCCCCGCCGCCGCCGAGGAGAGCGCCCTGGCGGCGCGGCTGCTGGGGCGGTTCCTGCGGGCCGGGGCGGGCGTGGGCCTGGCGGTGGAGACGGTGAACGCGCTGCTCCTGAACCGGGGCGGCGAGGACATGTTCGCCACGGCGGACATATTGGTGCTCAACCTGGTCACCGGCGAGGCGGAGCTGACGAAGCTGGCGGCCTGCCCCACGTTCATCGCCCGGGGCGGCGAGGCGATGCGGGTGGAGGGCGGCCGGCTGCCCCTGGGCATACTGGAGCGGGTGCGGCCGGAGCCCGTCCGCACGCGGCTGGTGCCGGGGGACAGGGTGCTCATGGTCAGCGACGGCGTGGCGGATGCTGCCGGACCCGAGGCGCTGGAGGCGCTGCTGCTGGACGGCGCGGGGGAGGACCCTGCCCGCCTGGCCGAGCGTGCCCTGGACATCGCCGGCTCCGCCTGCGAGGGAGGAAGGCGGGACGACATGACGGCGGTGTGCCTGGTGGTCAGCGACGCAGTGAATCAGTGAAGGCCGTTTCAAGGACCGCTTGATTTAATTTCTTCTTTACACAACCCCATTGATATGCTATAATATACGTGGCAATCAATAAAAACAGGAGGTTTACCCCATGAAAAAGATCGCTGCTCTGATCCTGGCCATGCTGCTGGCCTTCGGCTGCTGCGCCGCCTTCGCCGAGGGCGACGAGATCACGCTGGATGTCATCATCTGCCAGTACGGTCCCAACACGCAGGAATGGTTCCTGGGCTCCGGCATGGACGGCACCAACTTCGTGGACAAGTTCGAGGCCGAGAACCCCGGCATCAAGCTGAACCTGGACGTGGTGTCCTGGAACGACGTGTATACCGAGGTTTCCACCCGCATCTCCAACAACAATGCTCCTGACATCCTGAACATCGACGTGTTCGCGAACTACGCGGCGGACGGCCTGCTGCTGCCCGTGAGCGACTATTGCCCGGAGGAGCTGTTCAACGACTTCTTCCCCTCCTTCATCGCCCAGAGCGTGATCGACGACACCGTGTGGGCCGTGCCGGACCTGGCTTCCGCCCGCGCGCTGTACGTGAACCGCGACATCCTGGACGAGGTCGGCATCGACATCCCCACCACCTGGGCCGAGCTCGAGGACGCCTGCCAGGCCATCCTGGACTTCTATGAGGGCGATGTCTATCCCTGGGGCATCGACATGACCACCGACGAAGGCCAGGCCGCCTTCTCCTACTATGTGTGGAACAACGACGGCGGCTTCGTGGACGCCGACGGCAACGTCGCCCTGAACAGCGACGCCAACGTCGAGGCCATCGAGTATGCCGTTGGCCTTTACAACAAGGGCTTCACCAATCCCAACCCCGCCACCCAGACCCGCTACGACCTGCAGGATATGTTCGGCGCCGGCAAGCTGGCCATGGTCATCGCCCCGAACCAGCTGCCCAGCTACCTGTCCGACAAGGGCTATGAGGTGAACTGGGAGACCGCCGCGCTGCCCGTGAACGAGGGCAAGACCCCCGGCGCCACCGGCGTCATGGACCGCATCATGGCCTTCAAGGACGACGAGTATCCGGACCAGGCCAAGCGCAACGAGGCCATCGGCAAGTTCCTCACCTTCTTCTATGCGCCTGAGAACTATGTGGGCTGGGTCTCCATGGAGGGCTTCCTGCCCGCCGTCAACAGCTCCGTGGCCGCGCTGGTCGAGGCCGACCCGAGCTTCGAGGCGTGGCTGGCCGTGCTCGATTCCTGCCAGTTCTATCCCACCGCGCTGGACAACTGGGACGCCATCAAGCAGGGCGTCATCGACGTGGAGCAGCAGGCCCTGACCGGCGGCGACGTGAAGACGCTGCTGGACGACCTGCAGGCGAAGATCGCCGGCTGATCCACGGATAATCCCAATCCCGCTTCCGCTCCCGACCCGATGGGGCCGGGAGCGGATTTCCATTGGATTCAAGACAAGAGTTTGGAGTTAAGAGTTTAGAGCTTAGATTGTGGCGCCGGCGCCGACTATATCTGAACTCTAAACTCTCCACTCTGAACTCTCTACAGAAGGAGACCTGCCTATGAACACCATACCGATCCGGCACAAGTGGGAGCCCTATCTGTGGCTGCTGCCCAGTTTGGTGCTGATGTGCGTGTTTGTCGTTTTCCCCATCGGCATCGTGTTCAAGCTGTCCGTCAGCGAAATCTCCAAATCCGGCGTGGTGAAGGGCCTGGTCGGCCTGGATAACTTCCGCGCCGCCTTTCGCGACCCCGCCTTCGGCACCGTGATGCTGAACACCGCCATCTGGGTGGTGTCGGTGGTGGGGCTCAGCACGCTGCTGGGCTTTATCACGGCCATGGCGCTGAACGCCGAATTCTTCGGCCGCAAGGTGGCCCGCTCCATCGTGGTGTTCCCCTGGGCCACGTCCCTGGTGATCCAGGCCTCCGTGTGGAACTACATCATCAAGGGCGAGTACGGCAACCTGAACAACGTGCTTTTGAACCTGGGCATCCTCAAAAACGCCGTGAACTGGCGCGCCAGCTATCAGATCGAGTTCGCCTGGGAGTGCGGCGTGGGCATCTTCGTCACCATTCCCTTCGTGGCCTTCACGGTGCTGGCGGGCCTGCAGTCGATCGACGACGCCTATTACGAAGCCGCCACCGTGGACGGCGCGGGCTTCTGGCGCAAGCTGTGGAACGTGACCATCCCGCTGGTGAAGCCCTCGCTGACGGTGTGCACCGTGCTGAACATCATCTACGTGTTCAATTCCTTCCCCATCATCTATACCATCACCAAGGGCGCGCCCGCCAACAAGACGGACACGATGGTCACGCTTCTGTACATGCGGGCCTTCTATGACAACCAGAAGGGCCCCGCCACGGCCATGAGCGTGATCGGCTTCGCGATCCTCTGCGTGTGCGCCGGGGCATACATGATGGTGACCATGAGGAAGGAGGACGCGCGATGAACAGGAACACGCCGGCTGAAGTGCGCCGCGCGAACGGGCGCGCCATGGCGCTCGTCCTGGTCGCCGCGGTGCTTGCGGTGGCGCTTATGTGCCTGCCGCTGTACCGGTTCTCCGCCGCGGTGTTCACCAAAAAGAGCGGCAATACTTTCGTGGGCGACGAGAAGTACCAGCAGGTCCGCGCAGAGGTGGAGGCCATGGCGCAGGAGCATGCCCAGCGCACCGGCGGCGCGCCTCAGATCGTGGAAAACGTCACCGAGCGCACCAACTCCAAGGGCGAAAAGACCAGCATGGTGGCCTTCGAGGTGCGCCAGGTGATGAGCCGGACCGGCTGGGATTTCATGTTCTCCGGCCTGCCCTGCGGAACCTTCCTGATGGCGCTCGTGCTGTGCCTGGCGGCGGCGGTGGGGCTGATGCTCTGCGGCCTGTGGAAGGCCGTGGACGTGGACTGGCCCGAGCTGAACCCGGGGAAGAGCGTGCCCCGCCGGCTGGGCGCGGCGCTGGGGCTGATCGCGCTGCTGCTGGTGCCGGCGTTCATGATGAGCTGCAACCTGTGCTTCACCCGCCAGATCAAGCTGGCCACGGACGGCTTCCCCAAGCCGGGGCTGGACGGCCTGCTGCGGGTGCTGGACCGCTTCCTCTACGGCGGCACGGCGGGGGAGGAGACCCTTTCGCTGATGACCGGCGTCACCTATCAGCCCGACTGGGCGCTCTATGGCCTGATGGCGGCGCTGGCGGCGTTCACACTGGGCGGGGTGCTGGTGGCCCACGGCCATCCGGCGGCCACGCTGCAGAAGGGGCTGCTCTACGGCTTCGTCATCTGCCTGTGCCTGGTGATCCTGTATCCCTACTATGTGATGCTGATCACAGGCTTCCGCAGCAACGCCGAGACCACCGACATGTACTTCCAGCACATGCTGCCCACCCGGTGGGTGTGGAGCAACCTGTCGGACATCATCGGCCGCGGCGTGCCCAGGTACCTGCTGAACTCGCTGCTGCTGTCCGCGGGCGCCACGGCCATCGCGCTGCTGTGCGGCATCCCGGCGGCCTACGCCATGGCCCGCATGAACTTCCCCGGCAAGAAGGCCTTCCTGGGCTTCGTCATCATGAGCCAGATGTTCTCGCCGGTGGTGCTGCTGGTGGGCATTTCCCGGCTGATGAACGCGCTGCACCTGAACGACACCGTGACCGGCCTGATGTTCATCAACGCCGCCTTCAACCAGGCCTTCGCCATATGGCTGCTGCGGGGCACGTTCGTGTCCATCTCCTCTGAAATGGAGCAGGCGGCCTGCATAGATGGCTGTTCCACCGTCAGCGCCATGCTGCGGGTGCTGTTGCCTATGGCCGCGCCCGGCATCGTCACCACGCTGATCTTCGTGTTCATCAACGCCTGGAACGAGTACACCATCTCCACCGTGCTGATTTCCACCAACGCCAACAAGCCCATCACCGTGGGCATCACCCAGTTCTCCTCCTTCAACATGATCGAGTGGCAGTACCTGTTCGCCGCCGCCCTGGTGGCCACCATCCCGGTCGTGATCCTGTTCATGCTGATCGAGAAGCACCTGGCCGCGGGCCTCACCGCCGGCGGCGTGAAGGGATGATCGAACGATTCGCGGCCGGTGACCCAAAGGGTTACCGGCCGCGATTTTTCCTTGACTTTATCCGCTCAAATACTTATAATATTGTTGATGGTTTAGGCCTCAACAGAAAACTAAATAAGGAGGGTAATTCCGTTGAGCATCAAACTTACCGTTGACGGCAATACCGCCGTCAGCCATGTCGCGTATGCGTTCAGCGACGTGGCCGCTATCTACCCGATCACCCCGTCTTCCCCCATGGCCGAAGTGGCCGATGAGTGGGCTGCCCATGGCAGGCTGAACCTGTTTGGCCAGAAGGTCCGCGTGGCTGAGATGCAGTCCGAGGCGGGCGCCGCCGGCGCCGTGCACGGCTCCCTGGCCGCGGGCGCGATGACCACCACGTTCACCGCTTCCCAGGGCCTGCTGCTGATGATCCCGAACATGTACAAGATCTCCGGCGAGCTGATGCCGTGCGTGTTCCACGTCTCCGCCCGCGCGCTGGCGTATCATGCGCTGAACATCTTCGGCGATCATTCCGACGTCATGGCCTGCCGCCAGACCGGCTTCGCCATGCTGGCCTCCAACTCCGTTCAGGAAGCCACCGACCTGGCTCTGGTGGCCCACCTGTCCGCCATCGAGGCCTCCGTTCCCTTCCTGCACTTCTTCGACGGCTTCCGCACCAGCCACGAGATCCAGAAGATCGACGCCATCGATCCCAAGGACGGCTATGCCGAGATCAAGAAGCTGGTGAACTGGGACAAGGTGAAGGCCTTCCGCGAGGGCGGCTTGAACCCCGAGCATCCGCATCAGCGCGGCACCGCCCAGAACCCGGACATCTACTTCCAGGGCCGTGAGGCTGCCAACAAGTACTATGACGCCACCCCCGCCATCGTCGAAAAGGTGATGAAGAAGGTTGCGAAGCTGACCGGCCGCACCTACAACCTGTTCGACTATGTGGGCGCTCCCGACGCCGACCGCATCATCATCGCGATGGGCTCCGGCTGCGACGCCATCGAGGAGACCGTCAACTATCTGAACAAGCATCGCCAGAAGGTTGGCCTGGTGAAGGTGCATCTGTATCGCCCCTTCTCCATCAAGCACTTCCTGAAGGCCATCCCCGAGACCGTGAAAAAGATCGCCGTGATGGACCGCACCAAGGAATCCGGTTCCCTGGGCGAGCCCCTGTACCTGGATGTCTGCTCCGCGCTGCTCGAGGCGGGCCGCGGCGACATCAAGGTGGTGGGCGGCCGCTACGGCCTGGGCTCCAAGGAGTTCAACCCCACCATGGTCAAGGCCATCTACGACAACCTGAAGAAGGCCAATCCGAAGAACCACTTCACCGTCGGCATCGTGGACGACGTGACCCACACCTCCCTGGAGCTGGGCCCCACGCTGGACGTGGCCCCCAAGGGCACCGTGAGCTGCATGTTCTATGGCCTGGGCTCTGACGGCACCGTCGGCGCCAACAAGAACAGCATCAAGATCATCGGCGACCACACCGACAAGTATGCGCAGGCCTACTTCGCCTACGACTCCAAGCGGCCTATGTCACCAAGTATGACATGGTGTCCGCGCTGAAGGACGGCGGCACCTTCCTGCTCAACAGCCCCTGGACGGCCAAGGAGATGGAGAAGGAGCTGCCCGCTTCCATGAAGCAGCTGCTGGCGAAGAAGCACGCCAAGTTCTACACCATCGACGCCATCAAGCTGGCCAAGGAAGTCGGCATGGGCGGCCGCATCAACACCATCATGCAGGCTGCGTTCTTCAAGCTGGCCGACATCATCCCCTATGACAAGGCGGATGAGTACATGAAGGCCTACGCCAAGAAGACCTACGGCAAGAAGGGCGACGAGGTCGTCAAGAAGAACTGGGACGCCATCGACATCGCCATCTCCGGCCTGGTGGAGATCCCCGTGCCCGAGAAGTGGGAAACCGCCACCAAGGGCGCCGTGGCCGTGCAGGTGACCGACGATCCCTACTTCAAGACCTTCATCGAGCCCGTTCTGGCCCAGCAGGGCGACAAGCTGCCCGTGTCCAAGCTGGATCCGGCCGGCCGCGTGCCCACCGGCACCACCAAGTATGAGAAGCGCGGCATTGCCGTGATGGTTCCCGAGTGGAACATGGACAGCTGCATCCAGTGCGGCAATTGCTCCATGGTCTGCCCGCACGCCTGCATCCGCCCCTATCTGCTGGACGAGAAGGCCGCCAAGAAAGCGCCTAAGGCCTTTGAGACCAAGCAGGCTATCGGCAAGGGCCTGGAGGGCTATCAGTACCGCATGCAGGTTTCCGTGCTGGATTGCACCGGCTGCGAAAACTGCACCAAGGTCTGCCCCGTGAACAAGGGCGGCAAGAAGGAGCCCGCTCTGGTCATGAAGCCCCTGCACACCCAGGATGCCCAGGAGGCCAACTGGGAGTTCGCTCAGAAGCTGCCCGAGTTCAAGGGCCCGCTGGACGTGAAGAAGGTCAAGGACAGCCAGTTCAAGAAGCCGCTGTTTGAGTTCTCCGGCGCTTGCGCGGGCTGCGGCGAGACCCCCTACGTCAAGCTGGTCACCCAGCTATGGCGGCTCCGCCCCCACCTGCCCCTACACCGTGAACGAAGACGGCCACGGCCCCGCCTGGGCGAACAGCCTGTTCGAGGACAACGCCGAGTTCGGTTTCGGCATGCAGATCGGCATCAAGCAGCGCCGCGAGAAGCTGGCCGAGAACATCGCCGCGCTGGCCGAGAAGTGCCCCGACTGGGCCGAGTTCCAGGAGGCCGCCAAGGAGTGGCTCGCCAACAAGGACGACGCCGAGGGCTCCAAGGCCGCGGGCAAGAAGGTCCTGGCCTGCGTCGAGGGCTGCAAGGACTGTGGCTGCGACGCGGATCCGCTGAGCAAGGCCATCTACGATGATCGTGACCTGCTGACCAAGAAGTCCTTCTGGATCTTCGGCGGCGACGGCTGGGCCTATGACATCGGCTACGGCGGACTGGATCACGTGCTGGCCCAGAACGAGGATGTCAACGTGCTCGTGCTGGACACCGAGGTCTATTCCAACACCGGCGGACAGGCTTCCAAGTCCTCCCCGCACGCTGCCGTCGCCAAGTTCGCGGCTGCCGGCAAGCGCACCAAGAAGAAGGACCTGGGCATGATGGCCATGTCCTACGGCTATGTCTACGTGGCGCAGGTCGCCATGAGCGATCCCGCCCAGGTGCTGAAGGCCATGACCGAGGCCGAGGCCTATCACGGCCCGTCCCTGATCATCGCCTACGCGCCCTGCATCAACCACGGCATCAAGATGAACCAGGCCCAGGAGGAGATTGCCCGCGCGGTCGAGGCCGGCTACTGGCAGACCTATCGCTTCAATCCCACCGCCGCTAAGAAGTTCACCCTGGATTCCAAGCCCCCGAAGGCCTCCTATCAGGACTTCATCAAGGGCGAGAACCGCTACGCCTCCCTGCTGCGTCAGTTCCCGGACATCGCGCCCGAACTGTTCGCCGAGGCCCAGAAGGACGCCGAGGATCGCCTCGCTTCCTACGAGCGTCTGGCCGCGCAGGAATAAGCGCATAGCTGAATCCGCATAAGGCACTCAAAAGGCCCCCTGCCGTATGGCAGGGGGCCTGGTTTGTAATGCTCAGCGCCTGAAGGGGCATGTTACCCCGGCATGCTTGCCACCCCTGAAAGGAAGGCGGCCAGCCCAAAGGCGACTCTTCGCGAAGACCTGGGGGAGCACGGCTTCCCTCCGCCAACCATGCGGGCGGTCATCTCCCTCAACGGGAGAGACTTGCGCCCCGGGTCACAGCCGAAGGGTTTCCGCCGCGGGTCGTCTTTGGGGGAGCCGGCTTCCCTCCGCCAACCATGCGGGCGGCCACCTTCCTCAATGGGAGGCTTGTGCTCTGGGTCGCAGCTGAAGGGCTCCCGTCACAGGCCGTCTTTGGGGAGCCGGCTGGCTGCAGGCCAGACCGGGGGAGCTTTTCGTCAATTTCCCGGAAAACGTGAAGAACCAGAAAAATCTTCCAAACGCCCCCAAACCCCTTGACATTCCTTCCCATCTTTGCTATAATATCTCCTGTCGACTGAACAAGCGACATGCCTTAGTAGCTCAATGGCAGAGCATTCGGCTGTTAACCGAAGGGTTGTAGGTTCGAGTCCTACCTGAGGCGCCACGCGAAATCCGTGCATTTTGTACAGAAATGCACGGATTTCTTTGTGGTTTTTGCTCAAAACAAGCGTTAAGGGCGTGTGTTTTGGCGCTCCTCAAAACTGCCTCAGGCGGGCTTTTTGTGCCGGGATGCCACAAATTGCCACAAACGGCCGGAAGTCGGTCGATGGACTGCGTCCTTTTTGTGGCAAAATCGAAGGGTCGTTTTGCATATTCTGCATGAATCCGCGAAACGACGGCGTTTTGCGGGGTTTTCCCGCATAATTATGGGCTTTGGGCTCATAAAAGCGCCGGCAACCTTCGATTTATTCCTCCCGGCCAGAACAGAATTACTTGCCCAGCAGCTCGCCGATCTTGTCTCCTGCCTCCTGAATCTCCTCCTCACGGGTGTGGGTGTAGATGTTCAGCGTGGTGGTGATGTTGGCGTGGCCGCTGATGCGCTGGATGGTCTTGAGGTCCACATTGGCCTTCGCCAGCGTGGTAATGTAAGTGTGCCGGAAGATGTGGGGCGTCGCGCCGAAGAGCTCGACGTTCTTCTCGATGTGCTTGAACACCCGGCGGAAGACCATCTGGGTCATGGGCTCCGCGCCGCCCAGCACGTATCCGGCGGAACAATGGGGCTTGAGGAACTCCGCCAGCCGACTGTCCAGCGGGATGGATCGCTTGCCGCTGTTGGTCTTGGTGGAGCCGATCTCGGGTTGGTTGTGGGCATAGGTGATGTTGCGCTCGACGTGGATCAGCTTCTTCTTGAAGTCGATGTCCTCCCAGCGCAAGCCAAGCACTTCGCCCCGGCGCATGCCGGTGAACACGAACAGCGCCAGCATCCGCCGCTCGTCGGGGTCGACGAGCGTGGGGATGGCCTCAATGATGGCCTTCACCTGCTCCGGCGTCAGGGCGTCGCGCGTCTTCTTCCCCGTGGAGGGAATCGTGATGCGCTTGCTCACGGCCGGGTCGAAGGGAATGAGCCTGTCCTCGAAGGCCGACGCCATGATCTGCTTGAACAGGATCAGCATCGAATGGACCGTGCTGTAGGAGAGGTCCGCCTTCGCGTTCAGGAATTCCTGGATGAAGTCGGTAGTGATCTCGTCCAGCCGCTTGTCCCCGAAGAACGGGAACAGGTGCAGCCGGAACGCGCTCTTGTAGCCGCTGTCGGAGGTCGTCCGCAGCTTTTGTTCCTTGTACTTCTTGTACCACTGATTGGCGTACTCCCGGAAGGTCGGGCAGTCCTTCTTCGACTTGGAATCCAGGATGACGATGTTGGGGTGGCTGTCCAGGAACTTCCTGAGCAAGCCGTGCTCGATGTAGAGCCGCACGATGTTGTCGTTCAGCTCCTCGACGGTATGTCCGTCTGCCCACTTGTAGATTGCAGCGCCTTTCTCATCCGTGCCGATGCGCACGCGCTGCTTGTGACGTTTTGCCATATCCGATGCTCCTTTCGGCTCGGATTTCAAAGCGTCTTGTGGTCCGGGTTTGTGGTTTTCAAGGAGCGCAAGCAGTGGAGCGTTCTGTTCCACCAGCTTGATTAAATTATAGATGGTTTCCGGGGTGATGTCAACCTTGGGAGTGGGCTGGTCCCGCGCGCTATTCGTTGTCTCCGTCATATTTCTTCCTTTCATAGTTCATGCAATGGTAAAGTGTGAAATAGTTGATGTAGCAGGTCTTGAGGGATGATTTGATGATCATGGTAGAGTCCTCCTCTAAGGGTTGTTAAGGGTAAATCGTGTTGTCAACTGAAACTGTCAACCGAGGTCTGAAAACCCGGTGAAGCGCGGCGGCTCCGGGCCTGCCCGACGGATGATGGGCAGGTGTCTGATCCCGGAAGCCGAAGGCGCTGGGCCTCAAAGGCCTTGGAATTACGGCGGTCTCATTCGGATTGGTTCATCTTTCGTGATAAACGGGTTGTCGGGATCGTCGGGGACTTCGATGAATCTTTCGTTGTCCGGTATGGCGGCCTGCGGGTTTGCGGCGCTCGGTTGACAGACCTGGTTGACGCGCACCCAGGAGCGCTGCCGGCCGTATTTCTCAAACCGATGCACCGGGCCCGGCTGCCAGCCCTCGATGGAGTGGCGCATGATGTCGGTGATCTCGATGCTGTCCCGGCGGGACGGATCGGTGAAGGGATTGTGCAGTGCCTCCTGGTAGATCTGCGCCACGCAGACGTAGTCGCCCTCGAAGCTGTCCAGGTACATCTGGATCATGCCCGCGTTGGTGTCTTCGGCCATGAATTCCCGGCGCAGGGCGTTCAGCTGCTTCTCGATGTCCTTCGGGAATTTCAGGGTGTAGTCGCCAGCTCGGTACAGCGCCATCGCCTCCGCCCACATCTGCTCGATGTACGCGCGGGATTCCGCTTCGTTTTCCAGAATGTGGACTTCCGCCTGGGCCTCATCCACCAGTACTGGCAGGAAGCGCCGGTTGCCGGTGCGATCGAAGGGCAGGCACTTGGCGCGATTGGTGGTCGCGCCGAAGACGCACTGCCTGGGACGATCGTCCGGGAAGACGGCGTAGGGATCGCGGTACACGTCGGACTGGCGGCTCAGGAAGGACTTGACCTCATCCGCTCCCTTCGCGTTCATGATCGCCAGCATTTCAGACATTTCTATGATCCAGTGCCCGGAGATCTTTTCGAAGATGCGGCTGCTCTTGAAGCCCACCAGGTCGTCGGTGAACCACTTGTCCTGGAGGGCCAGGAATCGGAAGAAGGTGGATTTACCGATGCCCTGCCCGCCCACCAGCGTCAGCACGTATTCGAACTTGCAGCCGGGCTCGTAGATGCGACGCAGCGCCCCGATCATAAACATCTTCATGCATTGATGGGTCAATTCGTCCTCCGGCGCGCCGAGGAAGCGGCGCAGCGCATGACGGATGCGCTCCTGTCCGTCCCACTCCAGCCCCTCCAGGTAGTCCCGGATGGGATGAAAGCCGTTCTCGTAGGCGGCGGTGGTGATGGCGCGCCAGCAAAGCTTGTCGGCGCGTAGGTCGTAATTACGGGACATGTAGCTCAGGATGTTGTTCATGTCGTTGTCGTTCACGGCGGGTCCGGCGCGGCTCCAGCCCATGTCCTTCTGGATCTCCAGCCGTCCGGTCATGCGGTTCAGCCGCACCGCGCCGCTGAGCAGCGCGTCCTCACGGACAACGGTCTCGCAGTTTTCGATGATCTGGGTGACGTTGCCCTTCTCATTGTGGATCAGCTTCTCTTTCAAGAATTCAATGGGCATCAGGCTCGCTGCCAGCGCGTCGAGCTTTTCCTGGGGCACGGCGCTCCAATCGTTCGCGGCGTTCACAGCGACATCTCCCTTCTGCACTTGCGTGGGGGCTGCGCGGGAGCCGGCCTCGTGCGCTCGCGCTGTTCCTCTTTTTCAAGTTCCGCCTGCCTGCCCAGGATGTAGCAGACGTTCTTCCAGACCACTTTCATGTTCCGCATCTCTGCGGCGAGGGGTTTGTATTCCGCTTGGAGTCGATCCCGCTTTTCGATCAGCTTAATCTTCCTCTCCTTGAGCTCTTTGAGTGACGGAAGGTCGTCGCCCATGAACAGCTCGTCCAGCGCCTTGAGCGATTTCTCATAAGCTTCGATCTGGCTGCGGTACTCGACGCGAAAGGCGTCTCTGTCCTCGGCTGCCAGGTATTGCGTGTAGACCTTCTTGTTCGTGAGATACCGGCCCACGTGCTTGATCTTCTGGTTTACCTCGATCAGCTCATTTTTCACATGTCGGAGGTCGTTCTCGGTGTCATAGTACCGATCTTCAAGATTCCGCTTCGCCGCTGTCAGCTGGTTGAGGCTGTTCATCTTGTTCTTTTCCAGCCAGGAGACGGTGTCCGCCATCTTCTGAATGTTGGAGATCGTGACCTTTTGCGCGTAGGCCCGGCTCTGCTGGGCCTTGACGCAGCTCTGGAGATCGATGATCAGTCGCAGGTCGGAGTGGACCAGGAAGACGCGTGGCAGGCCGACGAACTCCGGGCGATCCTCAACCGTGGGCCGTGTGTTCATCCGCAGCTTCTCCAGAATGACCTCCCGTGAATAGGCATTGCCCAGACTCCGGGCTGTGAAGGGCATTTTGCCGTCCGGGTGGACGTAGCTGTATCTGCCGCGCTTGAGATTCACTTTGATCGAATAATCCCTGCGGAGGATGTTGAAGAATTCGAGTTCGGTGCCTGCTCGTGAAGCCGCATCGTCCACCGCGTCTCGAATCTTCTGCTTGATCGTGTCGGCGACGGGGCTGCCGGACTCCTTCTGCTCCCGCCGCTGGGCCTGATACTCCCGGTCGGTCACCTTCTTGTCCGTGGGCTGGTCGATCTCCACGGTGTAAAGGTGCTCCCGCTTGCAGATCTCGCCCAGCCGCTCGTGCATGCGGTGCAGCAGCGCGTCCGTCAGGTGATGCTTATATCCGGGAAGGCAGTCGCGAGGGTTCTCCATGAAGGACCGCCACTCCACCTTCTCCTTCCGCAGGCTGTTGATGACGATGTGGGTGTGGATGTTTCCGGCGTGGTTGTTGCCGTCCGCGTGGGTGACGATCAGGGCCTGATGCCCGGCGAAAAAGTATTCCGAGAACTCCTTTGCCAGCGCGTGAGCCTTGTGCGGCGTGAGCCCGTGATCCGTCGCGTCCCTGGGATCGAAGCTGATGATGAAGTGGTGGGCCATGATGTCGCCTTTGTGGTTGTTCTTGTGGAATTGGTGATTGAGCTTCACGCACTCCGCGTCGAAGGTGAAGGCGTTGCAGTTCATGCCGCTTTGGATGAAGAAGTCGCGCTGGATCATGTGGCCGGTCTCGTCGCGCAGGGGCTTGTGCGTGCCCTCCTCGCATTTGAAGATCAGGTACTGCTGGATGTCCGAGTAGTCCTTTTTCTTGATGGCCAGGTGCTTAAGGATCGCCAAGCAAATCGCCTCCCAGCTTAATGATCTCCTTCTTGATGTCAAAGATGTCCGAGGTGGCCTTGTCGACATCCCGGAGCGTCTCCTTTGTCATCGCCCCGCCGCTGTTCAGGTGACAGGCGATCTGATTCAGGTTGCCGCCGACGTGCCCCAGATGGAAGAGCACGCGGTTCAGGGTGTCGGGGTTCAGAATGCGATATTCCTTCGCGACCACCTTGCCCTTCATCAGCATCTGCCGGATATACTCGGAGACGGAGATGCCCATGTAGTCCGCGTAGTTGGCGATGACGTCGTAGGTATGCTGATCCACTCTCAGATCGATGTGCCGGGACTTCGCCGGCGCTTTGTCAGGATTCTTTGTTCTCATATTGATGTTCCTTTCTCGTAGGTCGTATTATGGTGTGAACGCAGTGAACCGCGGCATGGAATGCCGCAATATGTGTGAGGGTGTGGGGCATCTAAAGCCCCACCAAGATGCCGTGGGCGCGTGAAACGCGGCCTGTCAACAGAAACGGTACGTTTATGTGCGACAAGGCGAATCTTGCCTTCCGCTCAGTCGAAGAGGTCTCCCTCTTCTGCCTTCGCTTCGATAGGTCGCCGCGAATTGCCGGAAGGATTCCGGCAGATCGGCCCCTTGCGCCTGATCCAAGGAGCCTCTCCGCCGTCCTCCTCCCGGGGCGTCAGCGCGGCGTCAAAAAACCGAGAAATTCGCCTTTGACGCGAGTGTGACGTCACCCCTTTCAGAAGGTGAAGTCGACCGCCGCAGCGAGGGAATCGAAGTCGGAATCATCGTCAACCGGGGTGGCGCTGACTTCTTCGACCACGCGGGGCTGTGCCTGCGGAGCCCAGTCCTGCATTGCCGCGCGGACCTCCTCGCGGACGATGGCGCGCAGCCGCTGCTCGGAGTGATCCTCCCAGCCAAACGCAACCTGGAGCGCGTTCAGCACCAGCGTGTTCATGGTCTTGCACGTCGTTCTCCGCTTTTGCTGCAGCGTGGTGTACAGCTCCGCAATCGCCGGATCGTCCGAGCGGAACCGCACCGTGAGGCGCTTATCCCTGCTTCTGTTCACCCTTCTTCTGCCTCCTTTCGAGTGCCAGCTTGGCCATGGCCTCGTAGCCTCTGGCGTTCGCGTGGATGTCGCTCAGGATCGTGACGCGGCTCGGGTTGTACTCGCCGAAGTTCCGCACCATGCAGCTTCCGCCGCCCGTCACCCACAGCCGCATCAGGGCGGGGTCATAATTATGCTCCCGAAGCCGGCGAAAGATCTCGGCGACATACTCCCTGGCGGTCGAGCCGATGATCTTCTGGTAGCGCTCGCCCATGTCGGCCTGGAGGCTGCGCAGATACCTTTCGATCTGGGCGTCCGTGGGCAGCGTGCTGAACTCCCGCTGGAGCATCTCCCGCACGGCGATGATGCACTGGTAGGTACCGTATTTCTCGGTGAAACAGGACGCCGGGACGGGCTGGCGCTCATTGATGTTCATCACGTTCATGGTGCCGTTGCCGATGTCTGCCAGCATGTTTGTGCCCCGGAACTGGCCCAGCCGGTTGGCGACTGCTGCGAGCCCCTGATAGAACACGAGCACGTCCACGATATCGACGTGATAGTCGCTGTCCTGGTAGGTGAAGTCGACGTGGGCGTTCTTGGACAGGTATGCCTTGAACTGCTCCCGCTGCTTGTCAGCCCAGGTCAGGGGCAGGCCGGCGGCGATGACGATCTTCGCCGTGGTCAGGCCCCGATGCCGAAGCTCCTTGCCGATGGCTGCCAGCGTCAGGATGTAATAGTCGTCGTCCATGATCTTGTCCTGGCGGAACTCCTTGTGGCCGGCGCCGATGGCATAGCGCTTGTCCTCGTAGGTCAGCACGTCGTTCATGGCGAAGCTCATCTCCTGGTCGCAGGGCGTGACGCAGGCGGGGAAGATGAAGGTCGGGGTCTTGATGTTGCCATAGCCGTGGTCGATGGCGATGACGAAGGGGGAATCGTTGCCGGGCTGGTTCTTGAGGGTGGGATTGGCTGGCTCCTGCTTGACAGGGGTGTTGGGATTGACGATGTTGATGGTCTTGGTTTCATTATTCTGATTCATAAATACTCCTTTTCTACCTCGATGGGTGTTTGTTTGATTTGATGGGGGTAACAGGGCTTCATTCAATCAGGGCAAAGTGTTCAAGGGCGGAGACCTCCTTTCTCTTGGTTCCCGCATAAAACAAAAAGCCGGAGCGATGAAGACTGACAACACAACATCCGCACCGCCTTGTCATAAGGCTGGCACCAATGTTATGGTCGTCCTTCACACGCTCCGGCAGTTAGTACCTCGTTGGGCTTTCGCCACGGGTCAGGGCTCGGTAGTCATGCTATTGAGAACCAATGTATTCTGTTTTTCACGGTAGCAATCCGCGGTGTCGGGAACGAATGTTCGAGCACAAGCGTATTATAAGCGCGTTTTTTTCGGCCTGTCAAAGGGTCTTAACAGAAAATGTGTCAAAATTGTGTCAACGGCGGCAGTTTAACACATTTTTAACTTTTAAAAGAGCAGGCGATAGAACACCTGCTCGAAGAAACTATTGATATATGAGGTCACGCAACACTGCCTCTTCCGCCATCGCGGTCAGGCTGTTCATATGCGCGACATAGGCCAGATGGTCCACCGATCTGTCCGGCGCGGGATAAGCCTTCAGCAGCTGCCTGACAATGAGGTCGATATGCGCAAAGGCTGTTTCGTTGATCTCCAGCAGGTGCGGTGTCAGCTTGCCCTCGATCCAGAGGGCACCATAAAGCCCGGGCCGATGCTCTTTCAAGTACCGCCTTCGCATCTGACCGTATTTCCCGACATCCACTTGATCTTCCGGATCGATGGCCAGGTTGGGATAGAGGTAGTCGCCCTTCCGGATGTAAGTGATCTCCATAATTGTCGCCTCCTTGATGAAATGCGCGCTTTAGCATGGTAAAGCGATTATAGAGATCAATCCCAGAAATGTCAAGTTCTTTTTTGGAAAAGGAAAACCCGCCGGCATATGAGGGCCAGCGGGCGTATATGTTGAGGTCGGATATATTATTCTTCTGTATCATCCTCAAAGGAATAGTCATTCAGCTCGTTAAAGTCCAAAAACTCAGCCAATGTCATGTTGAAGGCGATCGCTACCTTGTGAAGCGTTTTCACCCTGGGATTCTTGGTGAGCCCACGGACGATGTTGTCCAGGGTCGACTGCTTCACGTCGCTCATGGTCGCCAGCTTATTGATGGCGATTCCGCGCTCCTTGCACAGAGATCGTATTCTTCTCACATAAATATCTGAATAGTCCATAACGCTGCCCTTATCACAGTATTACCCATTTACGGGTTGATATTATGATAAGGGCCGCAGAACACGAATTAACCCGTATTCGGGTTGACATGACAGAGGAGGTGGAAATAAAATAGAATTACCCGTATATGGGTTATTTCTAAAGGGGCGAATTGCATGAAGACCTGCTTCTTTATCGGACACCGGGATGCGCCGGAGAGCATCTATGAACAGCTGTTTTCAGTTGTCGAGCGTCATATCTCCGAATACGGTGTGGGCGACTTCGTTGTTGGGAGATATGGAAACTTCGATCGTCTTGCCGCACGCGCTGTCGTGGAAGCAAAGCGACACCATTCCGATGTTACGCTTACGCTTCTCATGCCCTATTATCGCGCTGAAGCCGAACCTTTACCCATTGGCTTCGATGGCTCCCTCTTTCCGGACGGCCTTGAAACCGTCCCAAAGCGCGCTGCGATCCTGTGTGCAAACCAGTATATGATCCACCACTGTGATTATCTGATTGCTTATGACGCAGGCCTTATCGGCAACACGCGGAAGCTGGTTGCAGAAGCCGAAAAGATAGAGGGTCTGCACATTGAGAATATCGCCTCGATTCCCGAATAAATCGTCGGCTGGCGGTCTTGCTATATGTTCTCTTTTCGGGTAAAATATAGGTTAGAAACGAGAAGGGAGGTGCGCTCATGGGCTACATACTGAAACAGTTTGACATTCCACTGCTGCGGTTCAGCGTCATTGAGAATACGGCTGCGCCGGAGCTGCGGATCGAATGGGTCAACGAGGAAAAGAAGACGCTGCTTCCCCTGGACCTCGCCCTGTCGCCGGAGGGCCTGAGCCGCTGGATTCAGAAGCGCACCATCCCCAAGAACCGCGCCTATGTCAATGCGCTGCTGGCCCGCTGCGGATTGAGCATCAACCGGCCCATGTCCATCATCGCCGTCTGCAAGGGCCTGTCCCTGAACGACAGCTATTGGGTCGTGGAGGACGGCTTCACCGGGACGTTCGACCAGTACAATCTGTATGAAAACCGGTTCAGCCGCATCCTGGGCCTGATCGCGTTTACCGGCTATGGCAGCAGCATTCGCTCCTTAATGGTTTCCACCCCGGAGCTGACCACCAACGGCATGCTGCCCAAGTGCTGGCGCAGGATCGACGGCAAGGTGAAGCTGTACAAGGGCGGCACCTCCGGCGCGTCCAACGCCGGCTTCGAGCCCTACTCCGAATACTATGCCGCCCAGGTGGCCGAGGCCATGGGCATCAACGCCATCCACTACGGCCTGTCCAAGTGGAAGGGTCAGCTTTGCTCTACCTGCGAGCTGTTCACCAGCCGGGATGTTTCCTTCATGCCCGTGGGACGCTTGGTGACCCATGGCGGCTTCGGGGCTGTGAAGGCGTTTTATGAGGAACAGGGTCCGGAATACCTCCAGGCCCTGCGGGATATGGTCGTGTTCGACGCCGTCATCTACAATACCGACCGGCACTTTGGCAACTTCGGCTTTCTGATCGACAACGCCACGAACAGGATTGTCGCTCCGGCTCCGCTCTTCGATCACGGCAATTCCCTGTTCAACTTTGCCGGGGGCGAGTTCATGTCCAGCCCGGAAAAGCTCCAGGAGTACGCCGATACCCTGCTTCCGCGAGCCTATGAGGATTATGTGGAAACAGCGCGCTCCATGATGAACGACCGCAACCGAGAGCAGCTGCGGCATCTGCTGACCTTCCGATTTAAGCGGCATTCGCATTACAATTTGCCGGGGGAGTGGATGGGGCTGATTGAGGGACAGCTGCAAAACCAATCGGGAAGACTGTTGCACTAAAATTGAGTAATTGCCGGAGGGGATACTATGGGTCGTGCCTCAACAAAAGCAAACAAGAATATATACCAACAGAGCCGCGAAGAACGGCGCTTAACACGTGCACAGGCAAGTGAAGCTATGGGCTTTTTGTCAGAGAGTCAGATTGAGCGTATCGAATATGGCAAGATCCAACCACATCCCGAAGATGTAATGGCAATGGCGACCGCATACAACAATGTGGGTCTGTGCAACTACTATTGCGCTAATGAATGCCCGATTGGCCAGCAGTATGTCCCTTCTATAGAGATTAAAGACTTACCACAGATCGTTTTGGAAATGTTGGCTTCTCTCAATTCAATCTATAAACAAAAGGACCGACTGATAGAAATAACTGTTGATGGACAAGTCAGTAACGATGAACTACGGGATTTTGCGATAATTCAAGATCAACTGGCAAAGATTGCGATAAGTGTGAATGCACTACAGTATTGGGTGGAAGGTATGGTCGCTTCTGGAAAAATAGATAAGTCAAGATTGGAAGAGCTACGAGCAGAACATTATTGAAATCTGCTATCCATCAATTAGCCTAATTCGTCAGAACTGATGAATTAGGCTGTTTTTATCCCTCAACACAGTCGTTTTTATAAGAAACAGTTTCAGATATAATTGACTCATCAAAGGACGAGAGGAGGGCAGCATGGTAGCCTGCTGGAATTAATTGTGCATGATAGAGGTGATAGACGATGACAGTAGAGCAGCGGATTTGGTTGTGTAGGCTAATTGAGTTGATGAGGACAATGCCAGAGTACTGTAGTTCATTAGGGATTCAAGAATGTTCAGATCCGACTAAACGAGTGGTTCTAAATTAGTATATTGATATTGGAGGGAAACCAAGATGAAAAGGGCTATTATTGAGGGCGTAGCTAAGGGTGTAATCGATTTGTCGAAATACTTAGCTGCAGGGCTGTCGGCTAAACAGAAATTTGGAGTTTTTTCATTAATAGCTGTTCTTGGGATAACATATATTTGTACGAAGGAGGTAGTATCATGATAAATCCTATTACAGCATTTGTTGAGCTTGCAAAGAGCTTTGGAGGAAGTCTAACAGGGAAGCAAAAGTTCGGAATCCTGTCTATACTAGGAATTATCGGAGTAACTGCAATCTGCGCACAAGATGATAAGCCTTTGAGAACTGAGCTATCAGAAGAAGAACAGATTGTGATTGATGATCATGATGAAGAGGAAGAATGAGAGATACCAAGCAATTATATGCTAAATACTCATAGGAGGAAGAGATATGAGCAAGAAGTATAATGCAACTGATATTGGGCGAATGTTTGACATTTCAGCTAGGAAGATTAATGGGATCTTGGAGAAATTAGGCTTTCAAGAAAGAGATCATGGGTTTTGGTGGATCACGGACAAGGGTAGGGAATTATCAGAGGTTACCAGTAAAAACAACGGTTATGGAGGATCACATAAAGCAGTATGGGCGAGTGTAAAATGGGATGAATCGATCATTGAGAAAATCAAGGAATATCTTGATAAAGAGGAATAAACTATTCCATATCCCTGTAAGATGAGGTAATAGCACTCACTGGTTGATCGTCTTAGAAATCCTCGTCAAAATAAATCGAAAACCCCAGCAGCACCATCGCGTCCTCATAGGCTTCTTTCAGGATGCTCATGCATTCCACGTCGCTCTTGCCCTCCTGCATGGCCTTGTGCATCTGGGCCTGTGCCCAGGCGATGGACAGGCCTTCCTTCGGTGTCATTTTGAATCCACCTCCAATGTTTGGTAGTCCATGCCGGAAACCCGACCTGGTTGATTGTGGAGCGCCGCGCGACTATGCGCGGCGCTCGATTTCGTCCTCCACTCGGCGAAACAGGTCGCTCAGGCGGATGTCCAGCCCGCTGGCGATGTGCCAGAGGGTTTCGACGTTGGCGTTGTCCTTCCCGCTCTCGATTTCGGACAGATGCGTGCGGGAGATGGCGGCGAGGCCGGACAGCACCTCCTGGGACATCCCGCGCTCCAGGCGCAGCCGGCGGATGACCTGCCCGGTGATGGTGTGGTCGTAGCTATGCGGCATAAACATCGCTCCTTTTGATGGTGGTAGGCGTGGGCCTCCATCTCAGGGCTTGTTTTTACCGCGAGGTCCGGTGCGGTCAACAAGCGCCTTTGCAGATGGAGCTGGCGTCTCCATACAGGGGCTTGTTTTTACCGCGAGGTTTGGCGGCCATAACGTGGGCCGCGATTCACTATACCGCAAATATTCCCGGACAATGTCGGACATCTCCGACAATGGGCGGGCGAATGCATGTTATAATCTGGGAACCAAGAATAAAGGGGGTTCGGAACATGAAGAAGTTGATCGTGTTGACTGCGGCGCTGCTGGTGCTGGCCTTGATCGGCGTCTGCGTCGCGGAGGAGCTGAACGAAGCCGAAGGCAGGGTCCTGCGGGAAGGCAAATACATCATCGGGGAGGACATCGAAGCCGGAACGTATACGCTGACCTGCACCGCCACCGCGGGCGAGCAGATGAACGACACCTATGGCTCGCTGGGCGATGCGTTTGACGCCATAGAAGGCGGCAACGAGTTTGGGTCGCTGTTCGGCATGCTGGGCGGCATGGCGGAGGACTATGTGGACATGACGGTCGAAATCATCGGCGACTATGGGGATGTTCTCAAGACCTACACCATGAAAGCCGGCGACACCATGAGCATAACCCTGAAAGAGGAGACAGCTCTGCAAATCACGGACGGCAGCTGTACGATTGTCGCGGAGGAATAAGCCAGGCGGGTCCAAAGCAGGCAGCATCCATTTCCGGAGGCTGCCTGCTTGTGCGTGTCATTCATCGTGATCGCCGATGAATTCCCGCATCTCTGCCACGGGCGAAAAGCCCTCCATGCCGGGCTCCGCTTTACCCGTAAAGGTTTGCGCCTCTTCAAAGATGTCCAGAATATCCTGGTCAACGTCGTCGAGGGTGCAGGTCAGCCTTGGACGCCTTTTGACTTTGGGCGTGCTGGGCGGGTCGATCTTCACGGTCCCGGAGTAATCGTAATGGACGCAGTCGATGCGGCGATAGACGCGATCCGGCTGATACCGGCTTTCAATGAGGGCGGCTTTTTCGACGACGAGGTGCTTCTCCTGCAGGCTTCTGTAATAGCGCAGCGGATAGATGTTGTTGGGAATGTCGTCGGGGACCCTGTACAGGAATACCATTCGGTCGTCGAACCGGACGGCCAGATACTGACAAGTGTCATCCTCCAGTGGTGTTACGATGTAGCCCTCCTGCCTTCGATTGACGGAGTAGATACGGTCGCCCCCCCGGAAGACAGCGTGGCCTCGGATGTTCATGTCCCTCATGTCAGGTCACATCCTTTCTGAGTCAGAGAGGAATTGAGTGAGCATCCGAATGTAGTTTCGGGAAAACCCGTGATCGAGGGCAGCCTGTATGATGAGGGGCATATACCCTTCTCTTTCACCACTGGGCAGCAAGTCCCGGTTGGAGAGATAGACCAGCGCTTTCTGACCGGGCTGATAGTCGTCGATCGGCAGGGTCTCCTTCCTGTAGCAGCCGCTTTTGACGCCTTCGTATTTGTCAAGGCTCGCGATGTCCTCAGGTGTCACGGACCACAGCAAGCCCTCCACGGAGGAGGCATTATCCGGCAGGATCGTAGCGACACCAGCTCTGTCCAGCGCAAACCGCCAACCCGGCACGTTGATCACGCCGATCAGCTTTGCGTCAGGGCAGCGGTCGATCATCCGGGCTTCGTCCATGTTTGAGCCATAGGCGAAGTAGAGCAAGCGGTTATAGTCGTCTTCCAGTTTTAGCGCAGCATCTGTTACGCTGAGGAGAAGTCCTTTGAGATCCGAGGAGTGCTCAAGGTACTGGTTGGCGGCCTTGCCAAGGGTGGGATAGAAGTCGTACTTGTTCATGTAATCCAGCCAATCGCTGCAGGCCTGCTGCAGTTCGAAGATGAGACCGCTGAGCGCAGCCGCATGCCCGGTGACGACTACGGTCTTGCTTTCACTGGTATTGAGAGGTTTCAGAGAGACAATGAGATCAGCGCCGGCGAAGAGCTCGCTCTGGTGGTCGAAGACGTAGCCTTTGAGGACCTTGGTGCGGATAGATTCGATTCTATGCTTCATAAGAATGCCCCCTTCACTTGATTGTGCATTAAGGGTAGCACATTGTGAAGGGGGATGTATATGTAGAACTGCAACCTCAGGTTACAGAGAAGAAAAAAACATCTTCCTCTTTGATTGGCAATGCATTGCCCATATTGTCCTGAAGTATCGTTTTGCCCTGTTTATCCATTAGCTCAAGGTGTTTAGAATCTCTTGATCCGAGGTATCCTGTGTATTCTTTTTCTCCTGTTTGTTTTAGCTTGATCGTACAATGGACATTGCGTTTATAACAGATAGCAATATCTGTCTCATAGTCTTCCAATCTGTGAGCAGGTACAGATTCCCGTGAACGATCGATTCTCTCAAATTGCACATCTGCGTCCTTGGCTTTTTTGTCGACGATTTGTTTGCCGTGCTCTGACAGTTGTCTGTAGACATCATCTGCAAGAACTGAAGCCAGTTCTCCCAAACGGCCTTCCGCTTTGGGGAACCGCGTTTTCAACCATACCGTCAGAAGGACGACTTCGCTTGGATTCAATACCAAAAAGATAGGATGTATGCTGGTCCCGCCGTACTCGATGGTGCTGTCATTCAGGGGTATGTGGAGATTGTATCCCAGTAAATTGTGGGTATACTTCAGCTTGTCTAAGTGCTTCTTAATGGCAGCCCTGGACATGCAAAATTCATCAGCAAGTCGTTGCTGAGTGTTTCGTTGCCGGCCAATATCAACATCACCATTGGGGTTTAGCAGAAGCTCGAGTTCACCTTTTTGTAGTCTCTTCAGCAGTAGTATCTCGATTTCGACACTGTCCAATAAGTCTTCTGTCCTGCAGTAGTTCTTTCCTCCAATAGGTCTATGGTTCTCATTAAAACGGCGTAATTCATAGAGATGGTAGCCTGCGATCCTCTTTTTGAATTCAAACAATGCGTTGAACTGGGGGATGGCTTTCACGCGTTCGGTGAAGGGAAGGAGTTTGATATACGTGTGGATCAATTTCTCCAGATCCGCTTTTAACCTGTTGTTGTCCATAATCTGTTCTGGGGAACATGAGAGAAGATCTGGATTCTCCAATGATTCCTGTATTGCGTTCACAATGAAATCCTGTATTTTATCTTCTGAGGCCAGGAAGTCGGCGATATATGATGTTGTGTCAGGATCATAGAATCTATTATGATCTATATACTGTTGTAGTATTTCCCGGAGAGAGTATCCCACAATCAACACTCCTCGACTGATCGATGAACGAATGTATTTGCGCCTCGGTCATAATATCCTTCCCGAAAAAGTATAGCACGGCAACAGATCGTAGGTCAAGGTCAGAGATTGTGGTGGTGAAACATATGGAACAGTATCAACTGATGGTATAGAATAGAGGTCGGATTTATGGTATAATACTGGCATGGACAAGAAGACGATTATACTCGCCGCGCTGGCTGTGCTGGCGATCACCAATCTGATATCCTTTTTCCTGATGGGTCACGACAAGAAGTGTGCCCGACAGGGCAAATGGCGTGTGCCAGAGAAGGCGCTGTTCCTGGCAGCGGCGTGCTTTGGAGGTCTGGGTGGCGTGCTGGGGATGAAGGTGTTTCATCACAAGACGAAGCACTGGTATTTCAAGGTGTTCTTCCCCATGCTGCCGGTGATACAGGTAGCGTTGCTGGCTGCCGGGCTGTATTGGCTCTATCGATGAGGGAGAAGTGCGAGAATGGATCAACCGTATACCAAGGAAAACATAGAGGCTGCAATGGGGCATGTGCGGACGCTGCTCGATCAAGTGAATGCGTTGGAGACGATGTTTCCCGGCCGGCATTTTACGCTGGATGGCCATCTCGTGGGCAGCGTGGGAGAGGTCGCCGCGGCGTATCATTATGGGATCAAGCTTTACCCGCCATCGACAGAACTCCATGATGGATATGTTGGCGACAGAAACGTCCAAATCAAAATCACCCAGACGGAGAATGTCCTCATCGGGGAGAAGCCTGAATACCTGATCGTGCTGTATCTCGCCAGGGCGGGGAAAATCTACGAGGTCTACAACGGGCCGGGCATCATTCCGTGGAAAGTGCCGGGCAAGCCTGACAAGCGCGGGTATAAGCATTTACGTGTCAACAAACTGATGAGCCTGGATAAGAATATAAAGCCGGAAGATCGCATTACTGCTGTTCATCCCATCGAAAAGCTGACGCCTGAGCTGAAGAATCATCGGACGACAAGGCCCAATTGTGATGCAGCCTTCGGGCGTAATCTGACCGACGACGAAAAGATTGACATTACCGCCGAGCGCGTGCTGGAAAAGTACAGGCCAGCCTTTGAAGAACTGGCGAAATGACCGAGAGAGAGGGGATAGCCGTGTCCACCATCCAATACAACAAGCTCGTCCGCGACCGCATCCCGGAGATCATTGAGGCCAGCGGCAAGCGATGCGTCTGCTCCACCCTCTCGGATGAGGAATACCTCGCCAAGCTGGACGAAAAGCTGAACGAGGAACTGGCGGAATACCAGGAGAGCAAGTCCATGGAGGAGCTGGCCGACCTACTGGAGGTCATCCGGGCCGTCGCTGTTGCGCGGGGCAGCTCCATTGAGGAAGTGGAAGCCATCCGCCAGGCCAAGGCCGCCAAGCGCGGCGGATTTGAGAAGAAGATATTGCTGACCGAAGTCACTACCGACGATTGAGAGGTTTTCCCATGTCCACCACAATGCGTGCCGCATCCGGCTCATCTGCCGAAAACCTGTTCATTTCCCTGTTCGAGGATGTGTTCGGGGCAGAGAAGACGGGGTATCTGTATTCGCAGTACCCCTTTTTTGATATCTACCAGGACAGCCGGTTTGCGGATTTCCTGTTGGAGAATGGCGGGCGGCGCGTGGCGATTGAGATCGACGACGACGCCAGCCACCTGCCGGGGCACGTGTCGCAGGTGAAGCACTACGACGACCTGACCAAGCAGAACAGCATGGTTCACATGGGCTGGGCGGTGTACCGCTGGCCGGTTAGGATCATGCAGGAACAGCCGGAGCGCGTGAAGGACGAGCTGCGCATCTTCCTGGGCAGTCAGCCGCAGTTCCGCGCCATCGCGGACTACCTGCCGACCCAGCGGGGCCGCACGTTCCAGCTGAAGGAGCACCAGCAGGAGGCGCTGGATGCGCTTCAAAAGATGCGCGAGGCGAAGGAAACCATCGCACTGATCCACCACGCCACCGGCACCGGCAAGACCGTGACTGCCGTCAGCGACGCGAAGCGCATGGGCGGGCGGACGCTCTACATCGCCCACACCAAAGACCTGATCACCCAGGCCGCCGACACCTTCCGCGAGCTCTGGCCGGAGGCGTCGCTGGGATTGTACGTGGAGAACCACAAGGAGACCGACGCCCAGGTGATCTGCGCCAGCGTGCAAAGCGTGGCGCTGAACCTGGACAGCTTCCTGCCGGACACCTTCGACTATCTCATCATCGACGAAGCCCATCACGCCGCCGCCGAGACCTATCAGAAGGTGCTGGCGTACTTCACGCCGCGCTTCACACTGGGCTTGACCGCCACGCCGGAACGCGCCGACGATCAGGACATCCTCGAAATCTTCAAAAATACAGCGCATCGTTTGGACATCCAGACCGCCGTGGAGATCGGCGAGCTGGTGCCAGTGCGCTGCATTCGCATCCACACCAACATCGACCTGACCAAGGTGCGCTTCAACAGTGTGCAGTACAACATCCGCGACCTGGAGAGCAAGATCTTTGTGCCGGAGCGCAACCAGCTGATCGTGGACACCTGGATGGAGTTCGTGCGCGACAAGCGGACGGTCATCTTCTGCGCGTCCATCAGGCACGCCGAGCAGATCGCGGCGCTGCTGAACGAGCGCGGCGTGCCGGCGCTGGCGGTGTCGGGCAGCATGAAGCTGGCTGAGCGCAACGAAGCCACTCAGCGCTTTGCCCAGAAGAAGCTGCTGGTGCTGTGCGCCTGCGACCTGCTGAACGAGGGTTGGGACTGCCCGGAAACGGAAGTCTTGTTCATGGCGCGGCCCACGATGTCGAAGGTGCTGTACACCCAGCAGCTGGGGCGGGGCATGCGCCTGGCGGACGGCAAGGACAGCCTGATGGTATTCGACTTCGTGGACAACGCCAGCCAGTACAACATGCCCTATTCGCTGCACCGGCTGTTCCGGCTGAAGGACTATCACGCCAGCGCTCTGGTGGCCGCGCCGATGGCGCAGAAGACAGCGGAGGAGAGCCTGTACGTCAGGGGCGAGCGTCCGGACGCGCTGGTGGATTATCCCGTGGACGCCACGGATTACGAGCTGGTCGACCTGTTCAACTGGCAGGAGGAGGCCGCCAGGATGCTGTCGCAGATGGAGTTCGTGCGCAGGGTCGATGTGCAGAGCGAGACCGTTGAGCGCTACGTCCGCGAGGGCATGATCCTGCCGGACCTGGTGGTGCCCATGAGCGAGCACCGCACGTTCAAGTATTTCAGGGAGGAGACGCTTCAGGCCGCCGCCGAGAAGTACGGCTGGACTCTGATCGACGATTCCAACCGGAAAACCATGTTCATGGACATGGTGCGGCGCATGGACATGAGCTATTCCTACAAGCCTGTGCTGATGCTGGCCGTGCTGGCTTGCGCCGATGGCAAGGGCCGGATGAAGCTGACCGACCTCATCCGGTTCTTCCGAAGCTTCTACGCCGACCGCCGCAGCCGGGGCCTGGTCGTCGAAAAGCCCAACAGCCTCTATTGCCGCGAGGACGTGACCGACAAGGAGATCGAGCGGAATATCCTGGCCAATCCCTTCAAGCGCTTCGAGGATATGCAGATGATGCGGCACACCAAGACCCTTGGCATCGTCGAGGTGGACAACAGCGTGTGGAAGAAACTGACCGAGGAGGAGAAGACGGAGATCAGGGGGATTTGTGAGGAGAAGCTGGAGGGGTATTACCGGAGATTGGAGGGAAAACAATGAGCCCGGAACGTGCGGTTGAGATTATTGAGAACCTCGTCGATGGCATCCATCCTTTGACGGGGGAGATTTTGCCCGAGAGCAACATCTGTGAGGAAACCGGCATCGTGGACGCGCTGAATTGTGCCATTCAGGTACTGAATGAGCGGATTGTAGCGGAACGCGCAATAGAAGAATATCGTAGGCAACAATTAAATGCTGTGGCGAAGAAACCAGAACAAGGCAGGAAGGAAAAGCCGGATAATGCGGGAAAGCCATGGCTGCTTGAAGATGATAAGAAATTGCTAAAGGAATATAAGTCGGGTGTTTCAGTCACAGAGCTTACCGAACAGTTCAAACGAACAAAAGGTTCTATTCGTGGGCGACTTGTCTGGCTGGGTGTGGCTGAGCATTGGTTACGTGTTCCCGAGGTCTACGATGGGATTGACCCCATTGATAATGATGAATTACGAGAGAGATTGCTGCACGGTGAGACCATACCTGAATTGGCACAACGATACGGGAGAACGGAGAAAGCGATTCGGGCAAGGCTGTTTTATATGGGGTTTGGTGGCCAAGGGCCTACTCTTGTAAAACGCGGAGATAATAAGAACTAATCGAACAGTAATCACGAGATGGACGAAGGTATCAACGCTTGAAATATGAGATGTTTTAGAGTATCATGTTTTTAGCACCGATGAATGCTTAACAATGAAACTGTATCTCGGAGGTATCCCCCATGAGTTATTTGGAAAGAGCTTGCAAAGACGGATACGCTGTCATTACGGGTCCAGAAAACCGGCAGAAGATTACATATGTGACTTCTGACAATCATTCGGAGAATTATAATGATCCTGAGGAAAAGGTGCGCGCTGAATTCTGGGCGGAGCTCATATACAAGTATGAATATCCGGCAGCACGGATCAAAATCGAGGTGGTTGTGCCGGATCGTTTGCCGACAGACCGGGCAGACATCGTCATTTTCGGCGATGATGAATGCAAGCGCCCCTATACCGTCGTAGAGTGTAAAAAGGATGGCGTTACGGACGCGGAATTTGCCCAGGCCATCGAGCAAGGTGTGGGTAATGCGACATGGGTGAAGCTGCGTGCGGAGTATGTGGTGATTGTCGCTGGCGGTACCCGACGCGTTTTGGATGTCTCTGATAAGTATGGTGCGTATGAACGAGAGCAAAACATCATTGCGGATTTGCCCAAGTCATACGGTAAGCCCCAGGAATTCCGATTCTATAAAGGTACGGATAACGATATTAAACCAGTATCCCGCGAAGACCTTATCGCGGCAATCAAGAAGTGTCATCAGACGCTTTGGGGAGGTGGCCGACTTTCTCCGCCGACTGCTTTTGGTGAGCTGTGCAAACTGATATTTGTCAAAATCAGCGATGAGCAAAAGCCCCGGAAGAAGGGTCAGCCCTATCAATTTCAGATCAAAACGCATGAACCCTCTTCCAAGTTGGCCGAGCGCATTAACCAGTTATATAACGAGCAGAAGACGAAAGACCCCGAAGTATTCACAGAATCCATTAAGGTGGATGACCGGGTGCTCCGCACGGTGGTTTCCCACCTTGAGGCCATCAACCTGAACAAGACAGACCTGGATGTGAAGGGCGTTGCCTTTGAGCAGTTCATGGATGGTTTCTTCAAGGGTGATTTCGGCCAGTACTTCACGCCGCGAAAGATCATTGAATTCGCGGTAAAGATGATGAAGCCGGAAAACGATTGGGATGTGCTGGATCCGGCTTGTGGGTCCGGTGGATTCCTCTTGCACACTCTCGATTACATGCGCCGTCAGGCAGGGGAATACTTCGACAAAGAAGCGCAGCAAGTTGAATATTACAATTACTGGCACGACTTCGCCGCGAAGCATCTCTATGGCATTGAGATCAACGATGAAATTGCGCGCGTTGCCAAGATGAATATGATTGTGCATGACGATGGACACACCAACGTCATCAGTTTCGATGCGCTGGGAAGCATTGACACCATGCACGATCATAACCGGGGATTCAGCAGGGATAAGTTTGATCTGATATTGACCAACCCTCCTTTTGGATCCACGATCAACAAAGCCGAAAAGCCCTATCTGGCCAATTATGAATTGGGCAATACTTATGACGCAAAGGGCAAGAAGAAGCCTCGGAAGAACCAAAGCTCGGAGATTCTGTTTATCGAGCGGATATGGGAATTCCTGAAGCCCGGCACCGGCAAGGCTGCGATAGTGCTGCCGGACGGCGTATTGACCAACAGCTCTTCCCAGTATGTTCGGGATTTCATTCTTGAGAAGTTCCAGCTGCTGGCTGTGGTGAGCCTGCCGCAGCATGCCTTCGCCCATTTTGGCGCGGGCGTGAAGGCGTCCATCATATTTGTGCGAAAGCGGGCGCCGAAAGAAAAGCCGGATATGGACGAGGCCATCTTTATGGCCGCGCCGGAGCTGATCGGCTATGACGCTACCGGCAGGGAAACGGCATCACAGTTTGATGAGATTGTTCAAAAATACGAGGAATTCCAGGAGGACGCGCACCCTTTTTTCGTATGACCCCCGGTGCGAATGACCTTTGTGTCTTCGCCGTAAAACGGGGGAATATTGAGGGAAGATTTGATGTCAGAAATCTTTTGTATTCGCAGACTATTGTTAGACATGATTATCAAAAGGCTACCCTTGGTAGCTTGACCAGTGAAGAACCCTGTTATGGCACATCTGCGACTGCAATAAAGAGGACGGATGAGAGCCAACCTAAATACATACGAATAACCGACTTTGACGACTTTGGGATTGAGGCAAACCATGAATTTATGACGGCTGAATCGTATTCAGATAAACATTTTTTGAAAGAAGGAGATATTCTTTTTGCTCGAACAGGAGCGACGGTAGGGAAAACATATTATTATGATGGGTCAATCGGAGAGGCCGTTTTTGCGGGTTATTGTATACGATTCCGTTTTGATCCTAATAAAGTACTACCCAAATATGTGTATTGGATGACAAAAACGAATGCTTACGAAAAGTGGGTTCAAGGAATTCAGCGTCCTTCAGGGCAACCTAACATCAATAAAGAAGAGTATAAATCACTAGAAGTACCGCTTCCAGAGATGAATAAACAAAAACAACTATCAATATTTTTGGAGAAGGCAATTCAAACATATAGAACGAAGAAGAACAATGCTTATCTTCTTTTATCGAGGGAAACAGGACGGACGTTTAAAGAATATGGTATTGATATCTCTTCTCCTAAATATAATAAAACGATTTGTGTGGCCGTAACTATTGGAGAGTTGCTTTCAAATTCTTCCATAGGGGTAGAGTATTATCATCCTGAAAGGATGTATGCAATAAACGCGATAAGGAAAAATGTTGAGACAAAAGCAATTCGCATTGAAGAATTAGTTGATTTCTGTAGGAATAATACATCAGCATCTGGCAAGGAGGATAAGTATTTAGGACTTGCAGGTATAGAAAACAATACTGGAGAGTTAAGTGGAGATACAGAATCTGCTTCGGGGGAAGCATTTGAATATCAAAGGGGCGATGTGCTTTATGCCCGGCTACGTCCATACTTGAATAAAGTACGATTAGCTGAAGAGGATGGGATTTGTTCAAAAGAATTTCATGTAATGCGCGTAAAGGATCAAGATGTGATTCTTCCTGCATATCTTGCTGCTGTTATGCGTACAGATGTGATATTAGCACAAACGAAGCACATGATGACTGGAAATACGCATCCCAGAATATCTAATGAGGACGTGAAAAATCTATGTATTCCTATACCTGGAATAGATGTCCAAAGAAAGATTGTAAATGAATTGGAAAACAACAGAAAACGGGCAAGACGATTAATGGCTGAAGCAGCTAAAGAATGGGCAGAAGCAAAGGCACAATTTGAACGGGAATTATTAGGAGAATCATAAATGCGTAAAAGCATCAAGGAAAAAGAGATGACAAGCACACAGCGATTTCTGCTTGCCTATCAAACATGCCAGTGGTGGAACGCAGTTTTTGTCCAAGCCAAGCGTTTTCTTGACGTTCTGGAAGAGGATCATGGGGGAACGCCTTGGGACCAAGGGGACGCTAACAGCATGTTTGTAGCAGAACGTATGTTTCTTATTATGGCGATTTTTCATGCTGTAGAGGATCTGGAGAAACTGGATTATGAATGCCAGCGTGAAGGAGACGTTTCATTGCAAGCGGTCTTGCAGGCCATAGAAACGGTTGCACCCCTGAAAGACATCAAAAATCTGCGTGATATGAATGAGCATAGCCTTGATTATCTCTTGGAGGAAGGACAGAAGCAAGACCAGTTTCGATCCCTTGTTGAGAAGGATGGATATACAATTCATACTACGGCGTCCTGGACAATCGTACACGGTGATGCAAAAATCATGTTTCTTGGAAAGGTTGAAATCGACAAGCTCCTGCTGGTGATGAAAGAGCAATTACCCTTTGTACGAGAGAAAACGAAAGTACTTTTCGAGAAAGAATTAACTGGTGCGTATTAGAAAGACAGTCATCAGAGGCACAGACATAAGCTCTCTATATATGAGAAAGCAGATGAACAAGATTGATGAAGGCCTGAAGCACTTAAATATTTGCGAATGAACTTGATAAGGATTGATCACTATAGAGGAGGCTCAACCATGGATTCCATATATGGAAACTTTCAGTACTGTTATAACAGCGTTCCTGTGATCAGGGGATATTGCTCTTTTAATACGTTAATCAAACATTCCCGCCCGCATCCAGCCTATCAAAGAGAATCCGATAAGAAACATGTCGATGAAATCCGCCAGTTTCTAAATGGTGGCGGATATCGGTTTATGCCGGAAATCGTTTTGTCTTATGATTACTCCGGAATGTTTGATCAAGGGCAGGAATGGGCTCGAGGAGTGTATACAACTCCTTTTGAATACTTGCTTGATCCAAATCAACCAGGGACTTTAAAAGTCTATGACCATAGAACTGCTGTTGAGTTTCGGCGGGTGAAATCTGATAACATAAACAATACCTTTCGCCTGGATATTCATGATGGCAATCCTTTGTTGAAGCTTCAAAAAGTCTTCAATCGAATTGATGGGAATCATCGATTAGAGGCCCTGGAAGGATATCCCGACGATTTCCAGGTGCCTTATTGCATTATTCTCCTTGCTGACAATAGCGCACCCGAACTAAGGATTCGGGAAAAGAACGAAATGGAGATATTCCATAATATCAATTCAAAGGTGAAGCCTCTAACACCGCTCGAACAGTATCGTGGGCTTTTTGGGCTGTTTTCTGTTTCGGAGCTAGAAAAATACGGGAAACCATTTAGTCTTACAAGGGCATATCTTGAAAAGTATTACCATGTTCCATGTCCAAATCTACATTGCTTTTTATCAGACCAAGAAGATATTATTCTCTTTTGTATTTGGTTTTTACTTGATCGTGGCTTGGAGGCTACGGAGGATGATATTTATACCGTACTTGCTGAATTAAATCATACATACTTTGCGGAGCACAAAGAAATACAGTCCTGTAAGAATCGATTTGCGCTTATTCCCTATGTATTTTATTGTTTCATTGGAGAGAAGAAACGAAATGCAAAGCTTACGGCTTACAATACCTGGTTCATTAAGAACCGTCTTTATAATATGGAAAACCTCGACCCTGCGAGCATGATTGATGTATTTGACAGCATATATGAAATCCGTCAAAAACAGGTTTTTGTTGCGATGCCTTTTATGTCAGAATTGGATTTCGTATATGATGCAATTTGTGATGCAGTCAATGAAATCAACAATGAAAACGATATTGACTTGCCGAAGCCTGTCAGGATAGATAAACAAATTGTCGGTTTTTCTTATGATATCGTGAGTGAATTGCTGGAGCAAATAAAGGATGCCGGCCTTTTGATTGCAGATTTGACAGCGCAGAATGCAAATGTTTATTATGAAGCGGGATTCGCGCAAGGCTTGTTACGGGCGGGAGCAGGAAATACCTCTCAGATCTTGTATCTGATTAGCAATCCGGATGATCCAGATAAGCCCTTCGAAACAGCAAAATTCGACATAGAACACTATAAAATGATTGCGTATAAAAACGCGGGGAATGGAGTAAGCGAATTGAAGGCTAATGTCAAAAAGGAGCTTTTGGCGTTTTATGGAGTTTAGACGATAAAACTGTATTCTGATACTCTGATTATAGGAAGGATGCACATGCTCCACCCCGGTCTCTACGAACAACTGATCAACCGCGCGCTGCGCCAGGAATTGGATACTATTCCTGCGGAGCGCAAGTCGGTTGTACCCGTCGATCCTGCCGAGGCCGCCGAAGTGCTTTCGCGGTATATCGCTGAAGCGGCGAAGCGGGCGTTGTCCGGCATGGCTGAGGGGCGGGGTGACGTGGCGGATCAGGTGGCGCTGGCGAATCGGCTGATCGGGCTGCTCCCGGAAATGGACGGCCAGGGCATCGATGAGCGGGCGGAGCAGCTGATGGCGCTACTGGCGGAGCAGGACCCGGTGCTGGCGCTGGGCATGATGGCGCGCGACGCCGTGCGTCCGGAGACCTCCATCGCCCAGAGCAGCCTGTTCACCGGCGCAGTGCACGAGCCGCAGATGTTCTCCGAGCTCAAGAAGGAGATCGCCAGCGCCGACCGCATCGACATGCTGGTGTCCTTCATCAAGTGGAGCGGCCTGCGGCTGATCCTCGATGACCTGGAGGCCTTCGCCCGGCGCGGCGGGGAACTGCGCATCATCACCACGTCCTACATGGGCGCGACGGACGTCAAGGCCGTGGAGGCGCTGGCTGCGCTGCCGAATGCCCGCATCAAGGTCAGCTATGACACCAAGCGCACCCGCCTGCACGCAAAGACCTATGTGTTCTACCGGGAGACCGGCTTCACGACGGCCTATGTGGGCTCGTCAAACCTGTCCAACGCCGCCATTTCCAGCGGCCTGGAGTGGAACGTGAAGGTCACGGCGAAGGATCTGCCCGCGACGATCCGCAAGATCGCCGCCACCTTCGACACCTACTGGCACTCGGACGAGTTCGAGTTCTACGGCCCGGACATGCGGCCCCGGCTGGTGGAGGCACTCAAGGCCGAACACTACGACCGGGAGCATCCCCAATTCCTGTTCGACATCCGGCCCTATCCCTATCAGCAGGAGATTTTGGACAAGCTGCTGGCCGAGCGCGAGGTGCGCGGCTCCACCCGCAACCTGATCGTCGCCGCCACCGGCACGGGCAAGACCGTGATCGCCGCCTTCGACTATCGCCGCTTCTGTAAACAGAATCCCGGCAAAGCCAACCGTCTGCTGTTCATCGCCCATAGAGAAGAAATATTGAAGCAGAGCCAGGCGACCTTCGCCGGGGTGCTGAAGGACGTCAACTTCGGCGAGCTCTACGTGGGGAATTATCGCTCGGAGAGCCTGGAGCATCTGTTCGTGTCGGTGCAGACGCTGAACTCCCAGGCGCTGGATCAGCGGCTCCCCGCCGATTACTACGACTATATCGTCATCGACGAATCCCACCACGCGGCGGCGCAGTCCTATGAAAAGGCGCTGGCACACTTCCAGCCCAAGGTATTATTGGGCCTGACCGCGACCCCGGAGCGCATGGACGGCCAGGACATCTACAAGTATTTCGACCGTCGCATCGCGGCGGAGATCCGCCTGCCGGAGGCCATCAACCGCAAGCTGCTGTGTCCGTTCCAGTATTTCGGCGTTTCGGACACCGTGGACCTGAACGACCTGCGTTGGGTGCGGGGCGGGTATGACCGGGCGGAGCTGAGCAACCTGTACACGCTCAGCCAGGGCGTGGCGGAAAAGCGAGCCGACCACATCCTGCGCAGCATGGACCGGTATGTTACCGACATGAGCGATGTGCGGGCCCTGGGATTCTGTGTCTCCATCGAGCACGCGCGGTTCATGGCGGATTACTTCAACCGCTGTGGCGTTCCGGCGCTGGCACTGACCGGCGACAGCCGGGACGACGTGCGCGCCTCCGCCCAGGAGAAGCTGGTCAGGGGCGAGCTGCGGGTGCTGTTCGTGGTCGATATCTATAACGAGGGCGTGGACATCCCCGAGGTGAACACAGTGCTGTTCCTGCGGCCCACGGAATCGCTGACGATCTTCCTCCAGCAGCTGGGGCGCGGCCTGCGCCTGGCCGAGGGGAAAGAGTGCCTGACTGTGCTGGACTTCATCGGCGCGGCCAACCGCAAGTACAATTTTGAGGAAAAGTTCGCCGCGCTGCTGGACAACACCAACCACAGCGTGGAGCAGGAGCTGCGCCACGGGTTCGTGTCCGTGCCGAAGGGCTGCTACATCCAGCTGGAGAAGAAGGCATCACAGATCATCCTCACCAACATCCGGCAGAGCTATGGTTTCCGGGCAGGGCTGGTCAGCCGCATCGCGTCCTTCGAGGAGGACAGCGGCCTGCCGCTGACGCTGGAGAACTTCCTCACGTATCACCACATGGACGTGCGCACGATCTACGCCAGGTTCAGCTTCGCCAGGCTGTGCGCCGAGGCCGGCGTGAGAGAGGACTTCGCCGAACCTGTGGAGGACGTACTGACCAAAGCGTTCAGCCGATTGTGCGCCATCGACTCCCGGCGCTGGATCGGCTTCCTGTTGGACATCCTGCAGAGGCTGGACGACGTGGATTTCTCCGTCCTGAGAGAGAACGAGAAGCGGATGCTCAATATGTTCTATGTGACCGTGTGGCAGGAGGTCATCGAGGATTTCTCAGCAGATATCGTGTGGGATCGGTTATACGCGCTGGCAGACAGTCCGGTCATGTTGGGCGAGCTGATCGAGTTGCTGAAATACAAGCTGAATACCATCGACTTCATCGACGCGCCGGCGGACCTGCCCTACGATTGCCCGCTGGACGTGCACTGTTCCTATACCCGAGATCAACTTCTCCTCGCGCTGGATTTCATGAAGCCAAAGACGCTGCGCGAGGGTGTGAAGTGGCTTAATGACAAGCAGACCGATGTGCTGCTGATTACGCTGAACAAGTCGGACAAGGAGTATTCGCCCACGACTATGTACAACGACTACTCCATCAACTCCCGACTGTTCCACTGGCAGAGCCAGTCCACCACCAGCGCCGATTCGCCCACCGGCCAGCGGTATATTAATCACAAAGCCCGTGACAGCCATGTGCTGCTGTTCGTCCGAGAGACCAAGAGCGACGCCTGCGGTGCCGCGCCGTATACCTTCCTCGGCACGGCGGATTATGTCCGCCACACCGGCAGCCGCCCCATGAACATCGTCTGGCAGCTGCACCAGGAGATCCCGGCGAAGTTTTTGAGGAAGACGCAGCAGGTGATGGGATAGGCAGTACCCTCTTTGGGCAAAAGGGCAACTTGACGTATAGTTGACAGCATCCTATAATACAATAAAGAAAAGCGAATGTCTGTCATGAGTAGCAGCACAGCCGAGGAGAGAAATCATGAACAAGATTGATAAGACGGATACGCTTGCCAAAATACTGGCACATCGGCGCTTTACCGTCGATGTATTTCAGCGCGAGTACCGCTGGGGCCGGAAACAGATCGAGCAGATGATTTCTGACTTTCAGGGCACTTTCGAGGAGTTCTATGATCCGGACAATCATGATACGCCTCAGGAGGTCATGAACTACGGATACTATTACATGGGCTGTATCATCTGCACGGGCGGCTCACCGAACAAGATCATCGATGGTCAGCAGCGCCTCACTTCCCTGACGCTGCTCCTGATCTACCTGAACAATCTGCAGCAGCAACAGGCTGCGCAGGGATTTCGCTGTGTCCAAATTGATCACATGATCTATGCGGATCATTTCGGAACCAAGAGCTTTAATATCGATGTGGAAGACAGACAGCTTTGTCTACACGCCCTGATCGGCAATGATATGAATTATCAGCCGGAAAACGAGAGTGCGCAGAATATGCTGGATCGGTATAAGGATATTGCAGATATCTTCCCCAATGAGCTCAAGGGCGAAGCACTGGAGTATTTCATCTATTGGCTCATGGAAAAAGTCCTGCTCCTCGAGATCGACACGCCTTCCGAAGACGAGGCGCATACGATCTTCCTGACCATGAACGACCGTGGTCTGAGCCTGAACAGCGCAGAGATGATGAAGGCTTATATCATGCAGCAGATCGTCGAGATGGATCGATACGCCGTTAATCACAGGTGGCAGGACAACATCAATCGGATCAAGAGCGCTTCCTCGTATGACACCAGCGGTGTTGTCAATACGGAGGATGTGGAATTCATTTCCACCTGGCTTCGCGCCAAATATGCAGATACCCTTCGAGAAGGCAAGCGCGGTGCCAAGGATGAGGATTTTGAGCAGCTGGGCGAGAAATTCCATACCTGGGTTCGCAGCTACGCAAAGGCCAAGATGGGCCTCAACAAGTCCAGCGATTATAAAGCGCTCATCATGACCGAAATGTCCAGGGTGACAGATTTGTACTTGAAGCTCAAGACGTACAGCATGACCCTGACGCCGGGCTATGAAGAGGTGTTCTATAACGCCAACAGAGACCTGAATTATCAGAACATGCTCATCATATCTGCTGTGTGCAACGATGATTCAGATGAGGACGTAAAGCGGAAGATTCAGATGGTATCGAAGTTTGTCGACATCTTTGCCTCCATCCGCATATTCAACTTCAAGAAAGTCAACTGGAATACAAACAAGTATCAGCTGTTCCGCGTGATGAAAGACATTCGCAATCAGGATTGCAGGTCGGTTGGCATAGTGTTGGTCAGGGCGCTGCGCCGTATGGACGTCAGTATCGATGCCATCACGAAGTTCAGCCTCAATCAGTTCTCCGGCAGGTACATGCTACACTTGCTCGCCCGGTTTACCTCTTACGTGAATGTCAGGATGGGCAATCCCTCTCAGTTCGATGTGTATGTGGATCGCAAGCGCAAGGGCAACACCTACGATATCGAACACATCCTTCCGGATGACTATGACAGCTACAGCGACGAATTCCCGGATGCCGAGGATTTCCAGACCAGCAGGCAGATGATCGGCAACCTGATCATACTGACGCGGGATAAGAACCGTGCTTATCAGGCGATGAAGTATCAGGATAAGGTCCGTAAATACGCTGGGGATAATGTGTTGGCGCAGGCTTTGAACGATACCGCATACCAGCGCAATCCGCAATTTCTTGCGGTTGCCAGTGAGTATGGTTTTGAACCCATCCCGAAATTCACAAAGGGCAGCATAGCGGATCGCGCCAGGATTTATCTCCAGATGGCGGTTGACATCTGGGATCCCGATGCGATCAAGGAAATCGCCGGCGGCTGGGAAGAGGAAGTGGAGAAGGATTTCTTCAAGGGCGACAGAGCCCGTGAGTTTACCGTGGAATATTACCAGAAGAGCTGGCCGGATGCGCTGAAGTATGGATTCCTTTCCGCGAATATAGGCGGTACAGGCAGATTCCTGAAGAATATACAGGTCGGAGACATTGTCTATTGTCATATCGCCGGAGCCGGCTTTGTCGGCATTGGCGAGTGTACGGCAGCGGCTGTGCCCATGAAGCAGTTCACCGTTACAGTCGACGATGTGGAAATGCCGATTACGGATGTCGCCTGGGTCGAGCCTGTCTACAAGGCAAAGCTGGACACCGATAAGGAGATTTTCATTCGGGTGGATTGGAAGAATTACGTTCAGGATCAGAACGACGGCTATTGGGAGAAGGGGATGACCTCTGTGCCGATGGTCGCATATCAGCTTTCCGATCAGAGTACCCACAAGAAGGTTCGGGAACATTTTGGATATAGAAACTAAAGAATGATCTTTTGATGTGAGAAGAAGATTGTTAGATCAAACAAAATCCCATGCAGTAATCATCATAACGGTCATGGGATTTTCTCTTGCGGTTGTACAGCTTTTTGCTCTCGACCTTCTTCGTCACCGGCGAGAACGTCCAGGTGGCGCGCTGCTCGCTGTCGAGCTGCTTGCGGGCCTTTTTGCCCAGCTTTTCCCGCGGGATAAACTTTTTCATAGTATCATTCCTCCTCATCGTCCCATTTCTTGTAGTAGAGCCACGAATTGTATCGGGCCTGTGCCTCCTGGCTCTCCTTCTTCTGACGCCAGGTCTTGATCTCGGCGCAGATGGCCAGCATCTCGTCCACCAGCATCTCCTCGGTGCGCGGGTGTGTCTGGCGGATGTAGGAGACCATGCGGTCGATGGCCTTCGGGCTGCCTAGCTGCTTGGCCATCAGCTCGGCCAACTCGGCGGAGAAGCCGATGTCGGTGACGGCGACGACCAGCCGGTCCCGCGCCTGCGACCAAAGATACTGATTAGGTGTCATAGATACGGCCTCCGTTTGAGATGCTGGATCATTATAACACAGGCATCGAGGGCAATCAAGAGGTCTCGGCTGTCGATCCGGCAAAAGCCAGCAAGGTGCTATCCGGAAGAAAAAAATGTGCCGCGCCTAACCATACAGCCATGTGGGAAACCCAGGGTCAACCGCTTTAGCGCCGAACCGGGTTCATGGATTTCTGTATGGCCGGAGCGATGTATGCGTCACGCTGTCTCGTGTCTGTTCACGATTCATGCGCCGAAGGATGGCAAGTGCAGCAGCTATGTACCGAAGAAGGAAACGTGAGCGAAAGGAGGCTCTTTTCATGATAGCCGCATGAGAAACTCAAGCAAAAGCTGCTTGAAACGGAAGTTGCCAAAACGAATCATGCGCCAAAGATCGGAGTGGAAATGCGCCAAACATCGGAGTGAAATTCAGCCAATCATCGGATTTCGCTTGATTTCTGCATGGATCTGTGCTAAGATGGGCTTGGGTGAGGCAAAGTGAAGAAGTATCGAAACAGAGTGGTTGACGCCATCCTGCAGGAAAGCTTGAAGGCAAGGGAGCCGTCATGATCGAAGGGCCGAAGTGGTGCGGCAAAACCACCACGGCGGAGCAGATCGCCAAGAGTGTTTTGTACATGGACGATCCGCAATCGAAAGAGCAGAACGTCAATATGGCGGCGCTGAATCCCAAGCGGCTGCTCAGCGGAGAGACGCCGCGATTGATTGACGAGTGGCAGATCGCGCCAAAGCTCTGGGACGCCATTCGCTTTGAGGTGGATCACCGCGACGACCTGG
>CADCFG010000021.1 GCA_902800625.1 uncultured Eubacteriales bacterium
CAACAAGGGCGTCGTGTCCCGCGTGCTGCCCGAGGAGGATATGCCCTTCCTGGCCGACGGCACGCCGCTGGACATCTGCCTGAACCCCCTGGGCGTGCCTTCCCGTATGAACATCGGTCAGGTGCTGGAGGTGCATCTGGGCCTGGCCGCCAAGGCGCTGGGCTGGCACGTGGCCACCCCCGTCTTCGACGGCGCGCGCCAGGAGGACATCGACGAGCTGCTGGACAAGGCCGCGCAGGTCGAGGACGGCCCGCTGTATGACGAGCTGGGCCGGCCCACCATCCAGTTTAGCAAGATCGGCATCAACCGCACCGGCAAGCTGTGGGTGTACGACGGCCGCACCGGCGACCGCTTCGACAACCCCGTCACCGTCGGCTATATGTATTATCTGAAGCTGCACCACCTGGTGGATGACAAGATCCACGCCCGCTCCACCGGCCCCTACAGCCTGGTCACCCAGCAGCCTCTGGGCGGCAAGGCCCAGTTCGGCGGCCAGCGCTTCGGCGAGATGGATGACCGTGAAGTCGGACGACACCATTGGCCGCGTCAAGACCTACGAGGCCATCGTGAAGGGCGAGAACATCCCCGATCCGGGCGTGCCCGAGTCCTTCAAGGTGCTGATCAAGGAGCTGCAGAGCCTGGCGCTGGACATCAAGGTGCTGTCCGAGGACAAGCAGGAGATCGAGATCCGCGAGCTGGAGGACGACATCTACGCCACCGAGAGCGAATTCAAGGACGAGCTCGGCCCGGTGATCCCGCCGGAGGCCATGACCGAAGAGGAAGAGGCCGTGGTCGAGGACTTCGACTTCGACGAGCTCGAACTGGGCGACGACGACTTCGGACTGGACGAAGATTTCTAATCCTTCTGTTAGATAGCTAAAGGGCCCCCTCTCAGGCGCTTCGCGCTGGCTCCCCCTCGCGGGGTCGAGCCGGAGAAACCCTTGCCTCACCCCGTGAGGTGGAGAGGGGAACCCACCGCCGATTGTGACAAAGAGAAAGGAGAGAGCTCCTTGTTTGAATTGACAAATCTTGATTCCATACAGATCGGTCTGGCTTCGCCGGAAAAGATCCGCAAGTGGTCCCACGGCGAGGTGACGAAGGCGGAGACCATCAACTATCGCACGCTGAAGCCGGAGCGCGACGGCCTGTTCTGCGAGCGCATCCCAAGGACTGGGAGTGCAACTGCGGCAAGTACAAGCGCACCCGCTTCAAGGGCGTGGTCTGCGACAAGTGCGGCGTCGAGGTGACCAAGGCCAAGGTGCGCCGCGAGCGCATGGGCCACATTGAGCTGGCTGCCCCCGTGAGCCACATCTGGTACTTCAAGGGCATCCCCAGCCGCATCGGCACCCTGCTGAACATCAGCCCCCGGGCGCTGGAGCAGGTGCTGTACTTCGCTTCCTATATCGTGCTGGATCCCGGCGATCCCGCCATCTCCAAGCTCCAGCAGAACCAGCTGCTCTCTGAGACCGAGTATCAGCAGAAGAAGCAGCAGGCCGCGGAGATCGGCTTTGAGTTCCGCGTGGGCATCGGCGCCGAGGCCGTGCGCGAGATGCTGCAGAACGTGGACCTGGAGGCCCTGAACGACCAGCTGCGCAAGGAACTGCAGGAGCTGAGCGAGAAGGAGACCAAGCGCAACACCGAGGGCCAGAAGCGCCAGCGCATCATCAAGCGCCTGGAAGTGGTGGAGGCCTTCCGCCAGAGCGGCAACAAGCCGGAGTGGATGATCCTGGACGTGGTGCCGGTCATCCCGCCGGAGCTGCGCCCCATGGTGCAGCTGGACGGCGGCCGCTTCGCCACCGCCGACCTGAACGACCTGTACCGCCGCGTCATCAACCGCAACAACCGCCTGAAGCGGATGCTGGAGATGAACGCGCCCGACATCATCGTGCGCAACGAGAAGCGCATGCTCCAGGAGGCCGTGGACGCCCTGATCGACAACGGCCGCCGCGGACGCCCCGTCACCGGTGCGGGCGGACGCCAGCTGAAATCCCTGTCCGACCTGCTGCGCGGCAAGCAGGGCCGCTTCCGCCAGAACCTGCTGGGCAAGCGCGTGGACTACTCCGGCCGTTCGGTTATCGTGGTCGGCCCGAGCCTCAAGATGTACCAGTGCGGCCTGCCGAAGGAGATGGCGCTGGAGCTGTTCAAGCCCTTCGTCATCGAGCGCCTGGTGAACCAGGGCATGGCCGTGAACGTGAAGACCGCCAAGCGCGCCGTTGAGCGGCTGCGCCCCGAGGTTTGGGACGTGCTGGAGAGCGTCATCAAGGATCATCCCGTGATGCTGAACCGCGCGCCCACGCTGCACCGACTGGGCATCCAGGCCTTCGAGCCGATCCTGGTCGAGGGCAAGGCGCTCAAGCTGCATCCGCTGTGCTGCACCGCCTTCAACGCCGACTTCGACGGCGACCAGATGGCCGTGCACGTACCGCTGTCCATGGAGGCCCAGGCCGAGGCCCGCTTCCTGATGCTGGCGGCCAACAACATCCTGAAGCCCCAGGACGGCAAGCCCGTTGTGTGCCCCACCCAGGACATGGTCCTTGGCTGCTACTACCTGACCATGGAGCACGAGGGTCTGAAGGGCACCGGCAAGGTGTTCACCGACGTGGACGAGGCCCTGATGGCCTATGCCACCGGTGAGCTGGCGCTGGAAGCCCCCTGCAAGATCCGCATGACCCGGGAGATCGACGGCGTGACCCACAGCCGCATCATCGATACCACCATCGGCCGCGTGATCTTCAACGAGGCCATTCCCCAGGATCTGGGCATGCGCAAGCGCGAGACCATCGACGACATGTTCCAGCTGGAGATCGACGAGGTCGTCGGCAAGAAGCAGCTGGCCAAGATCATCGACATCTGCTATCGCAAGCACGGCGTCACCCGCACCAGCCAGATGCTGGACGACATCAAGGCGCTGGGCTACGGCTACTCCACCCGCGCGGCGCTGACCGTCTCCGTGGCGGACATCATCGTGCCGAAGGAGAAGAAGCAGATCCTGGCCGACGCCGACGCCCAGGTGCAGCAGGTCGAGCGCCAGTTCAAGCGCGGCCGTATGTCCGAGAACGAGCGCTACACCAACGTCATCAAGATCTGGGAAGAGGCCACAAACGACGTCACCAAGCAGGTGCTGGCCAATTTGGAGAAGTTCAACCCCATCAACATGATGGCGGATTCCGGCGCCCGCGGTTCCACGAACCAGATCCGCCAGCTGGCCGGCATGCGCGGCCTGATGGCGTCCCCGACCGGCAAGACCATCGAGCTGCCCATCAAGGCCAACTTCCGCGAGGGCCTGAGCGTGCTGGAGTTCTTCCTGTCCTCCCACGGCAGCCGCAAGTCGCTGGCTGACACCGCCATGAAGACGGCTGACTCGGGTTACATGACCCGCCGCCTGGTGGACGTCTCCCAGGAGAACATCGTCCGCGAGGTGGACTGCTTCGCGGCCCGCGGCGAGCGTGTGCGCGGCATGAAGGTGAAGGCCATCGGCACGCCCGGCAACATCATCGAGGACCTGAACGACCGCATCCGCGGCCGCGTGGCGGCTGAGGACGTGATCGATCCCGCCACCGGCGAGGTCATCGTCCAGGCCGACGAGCTGATCACCTATGACCTGGCCCGCAGGATCGTGGACGCTGGGATCGAGGAAGTCACCATCCGCAGCGTCCTGACCTGCCAGTCCCACGTGGGCGTGTGCGCCAAGTGCTACGGCGCCAACATGACCAACGGCAAGCTGGTGGACGTCGGCGAGGCGGTGGGCATCATCGCGGCCCAGTCCATCGGCGAGCCCGGCACCCAGCTGACCATGCGTACCTTCCACACCGGCGGCGTCGCCACCGGCGAGGACATCACCCAGGGTCTGCCCCGCGTCGAGGAGCTGTTCGAGGCCCGCAAGCCCAAGCGCGAAGCCACGCTGGCGGACATCGGCGGCACGGTGCACATCACCACCGACGCCAAGAAGCGCCGCAAGCTGATCATTCAGTCCAACGAAGGCGACGCCGAAACCAAGGAGTATCCGATCAACTACGGCTCCAAGCTGAAGGTGGAGGACGGCGACACCGTGTCCGCCGGCGACGAGCTGATCGAAGGCTCCATCAATCCCCACGACCTGCTGCGCATCCTGGGCGTGAAGGCGGTGCAGGACTACCTGGTGAAGGAAGTCCAGTCCGTCTACCGCAGCCAGGGCGTTGAGATCGTGGACAAGCACATCGAGGTCATCGTGCGCCAGATGCTGCGCAAGGTCAAGGTGGAGGAAGCCAACGACACCGACCTGCTGCCCGGCGCGCTGGTGGACATCTTCCGCTTCGACCAGGCCAACCGCAAGACGCTGGAGGCCGGCGGACGTCCCGCCACCGCCAAGCGCACGCTGCTGGGCATCACCAAGGCCGCGCTGGCCACGGAATCCTTCCTGTCCGCCGCGTCCTTCCAGGAGACCACCCGCGTGCTCACCGAGGCCGCCATTAAGGGCAAGACCGACCCGCTGCTGGGCCTGAAGGAGAACGTCATCATCGGCAAGCAGATCCCGGCCGGCACCGGTCTCAAGCGCTACGCGAACATCGAGATCCACGAAGCCTACTGAGCGCCGGGGCATTGCCCCGGACCCCAATCGCTGCCGCGCTTTCTATTTCGCCGGGTCGGCCAAACAACGGCCTCCCGGCGGCGACCGGGGCATCGCCCCGGACCCCATTCGCTGCCGCGCTTTCTGACCCGCCGGGTCGGCCAAACAACGGCCTCCCGGCGGCGAGGGAGCGAAAGTGCAGCATAAAAAGATTCCCCGGCCCACTGATTCAAGGCCGGGGAATCTTCGTTTGCATCAAACGCATCCGCCAAACGCCTTCCCCTTCAGGGGAAGGTGGCCGAGCGGAGCGAGGTCGGAAGAGGTCGTTGGTTCAGTACGCGTGCCCCCTCAAAATACCACCTGGTCCCTGCCGCTGTTCTTGCCCATGTAGAGCTTGCGGTCGGCCTCCTCCAGAATGGCCTGGAGGGGGGAGCGGAAGTCGTTTTCGGCCACGCCGATGGTGATGGTGATGGAGAAGTCGGTTCCCTCGAAGGACAGGGGCATCATCTTCACCGCGGTGCACACGTCGTGCATCAGTGCGCCGGCCTCGTCCAGGTTCAGGCCGGGCATGAAGAAGCAGAACTCTTCGCCGCCCCAGCGGCAAATCCGGTAGTGGTCCTCGGCCATCTCGCGGAATTTGGCCGACAGGGTGCGCAGGGTGTAGTCGCCGCAGTTGTGGCCGTAGGTGTCGTTCACGCTCTTGAAAAAGTCGATGTCCGCGATGGCCACGCTGAAGGGTTCGCCCGAGCGGTGGGCCAGGTAGCTGTTGATGGTGTTGGTCATGGCGCGGCGGTTGGGCAGCTGGGTGAGGGGGTCGGTGCCGGCTTCCTTGTGCAGCTCCTGGTTGTCGATGCGCAGCTGGCGCTCGGTGTCCTGCATGGAGGTGCTGAACAGCACGCACAGGCATCCCAGAACCATGAACAGGAAAGCAGTGTTGAAAACCTGGAAAAGCAGCTGGGCCTGCTCGCCGAGTATGTGCGCCTCCGCATGGTGGGTGGAATAGGCGTACAGCACCAGACGCAGCACCACCAGGCTCGACCAGAACCAGAGCTTCAGCGACGGCTTTTCGGAGACGTTAAAAAACGACAGCAACAGCGGCGCGATCAGAAACTGTTGGACGCTGGAGCTCCAGCCGAAGCTGTGGACGCACCAGACGCACCAGGCTTCGATTACGAAGCTCTCGATCAGCCCGGCCAGGCGCGGCCCCATGCGCTTGATGCCCCACAGAACCAACGTCATGACCGCCGCCGCCCCCAGCGGCTCCCATTCCCACCAGCCGCCGGCCAGGCCGAACAGCATAAAGCTGGCCACAAAGTACACGATCAACAGCACTGCCGTAGCGGTCAGTGCTTTTCTGTAGTATGCGGGCATGTCCTTGCCCGATTTCGGCGCCTTCTGGCGCAGGAAATCCAGAAGAAAACCCATCGTGTGCCTTTGCCTCCCGATGTCGGGGCCTGTGAAACATATACACATTTATTATGCCTGATTTTGTGCCGGATTTCAACCCCTTTGGAAAAGAAATATTAAAAAAGTGAAACCAGAGGCGCTTGAATGCGCCTCTGGTTTTGAATGGTGGCGAAGCTGTCGCCTGTGTGGAAACAAATGTGCCTTATTGCGCCTCTTCTTCCGTCTCCAGCCGCCGCACCAGCTGGCGGATGCGCTCCCGGGCTTCGGACTGTTGGATGAACTGGTCCTCCCGGGAGGGCGTGTCGTCGCCCATGATGGCCACGAATTGGCTGACCTTCAGCCCCAGCGCATCCTGCATGTCCCGGTCGCTGCCCTTGGGGGAGACCAGGTAATAGCACAGCAGGCTGTCGGCCTGGCCGATGCGGTGGGCGCGGTCCTCGGCCTGGCTGTGTACGGCGGGAGACCAGTCCAGCTCGCCGAACACCACGCAGGTGGCCCGCTGCAGGTTCAGCCCGCTGGCAGAGCGCAGCGAGATGCACAGCAGGTCCGTCCTCCCCTCCATGAACGCCGAGGCAGCCTCGTCCTTCTGGCGGTCCGTCTCCCGGCCGGTGATGAACATGGGCCGGCAGGACTTGAGGTCCTTCTTGTAGATGTCCATCACGGCATGGTGGTGGGCCATCAGCAGCACCTTTTCACCCGCCTCCACCAGTGCCCGCACGAAGGCGCACACGAAGGGAGCCTTGGCGATGCCGGTGGCCTGGCGCTGGGTCTGGGAGATAGCGTCCTCGATGATGGCGCGGCGGGAGGGGTCGTCCGTGGCGCGCAGCAACTGCAGTTGCCGGGCGACGGGGGCCATCAGCTCCCGGTAGACCGCGTCGTCCCAGTCGATCTCCTGCACCAGCCGCCGCTTGGGAGCCAGCTCGGTGAGCACGTCGCTCTTCAGCCTGCGCAGCATCAATCCCTCGCTGCGCAGGTGCTCGCCCAGCAGCTCCGGCTTGGCCACGACGGCGGTGTTGTAGCCGTAGCACCACTCCCGGGAGAAGCTCTCCCAGTCGCCCAGGAAGTGGAAATCGATGATGTTCACCACGTTCCAGATCTCGCCGCCCTGGTTGTAGATGGGCGTGCCGGACAGGCCGATGCAGTTTTCGCAGGCCTCGGACAGCAGGGACGCGGCCGAGTACTTGCCGGTGCCGTTGCGGCGCAGCTCCTGTATCTCGTCGAAGATCACGGTCCTGAAGCCCTGCTCCGGCAGCACGTCCTTCCAGCCCCGCAGCAGCAGGTAGTGGATGATGTAGATGTCGGCCTCCGGCAGGGCGTAGGGGGTCAGGCCCTTGATGACGTGGACGCGAAGCCGACCGTCCGGCGACAGGAAGCGCTCCACCTCCCGCTGCCAGTTGCGGATCAGGTGGGGCGGCACGACGAGGATCGCCGGGTAGGCCGCGGTGGTGGCCAGGAAAGCCAGCGCCTGCACCGTCTTGCCCAGGCCCATCTCGTCCGCCAGCAGGCAGCGGCGGGTGGACAGCATGAAGCCCAGCCCCTGCTTCTGGAAAGGAAGCAGCTCGCCGGAGAAGCTCTCGGCGGGGGGCGTGGCCGTCTCCGGCATGGACAGGGCCTGCTCCCGGCGCACGGCATACTCCCGGGCCTCCTCCAGGGCGCTCTCCCAGCGGTTGCGGTCGCTCTCCTTGATCTCCAGCGGATAGCGGATCATCAGCCAGTTCAGCTCGCCGATGATGCGCCGGTGGGCGGTGAACCGGGCCACGCCCCGGCCCCGGCCGTCGCAGCCGGGGAACAGGCGCTTGGCCAGCTCCGTCACGCAGGGTTCGCCCTTGATGGTCCAGCACTTTGAGCGGCGGTTGTAGGAAAGCGTGCCGTAGGTACGGCTCCCTGCGGGCACGTCCCGCAGGTAGGCGGGCACTTCCGGCGGAACGCGGGCGTCGTCGCCGAAGTCGTCCATCGTGATGGCTCCGCTGCCGGTGTAGTCGTCGTAGTAATCCATAATGCCTCCGGATGAATGGGGAATGAGGAGCGGCGGCGCAAACCCTGGCGGAGATATCTCATCCCTGATTGCGCGAAGCGTTCACGGCAGCGCCACGCCCCAAAGCCGGTTCAGCGATACCAGCCTGACCGGCTTGCCGCAGATCGCCTCGGGCACCCACGTCACCCGCTGGGCGACCACGATCACGGCGTCCAGCGCGTCGGACTCCAGATACCTTCGCAGCTGCTCCCGCAGCTGGGAGGAGGCGGGGCGGCCCTTTTTCACTTCAATGCCCACCCGGCCCACGCGAAAGTCGATGCGGCGGCGCGGCCCGAGGCGGTACTCGTGCTCGAATTCCAGCCCTGCGCCAGAGAGTGCCCGGGCAATGGCGGCGTGGATGTCGTATTCCTCCGGCTGGGCCGGAACGCGCACGGCGGCGAGGGCCTGGACCACGGTTTCGATCTCCCGATTGAGCCGGTCAGCCATAGCGCGCCTCCGACCGGTCGCCGTAGCCGTAGAGACGGCGGATGCAGGGAATGCGCAGCAGGATCAGCATCGCCGCGGTGATCAGCGTCAGCTTCGCCGCCACGCGCCAGACCACAAACAGCGCCGGCGTGTCCGCGAGGCCGGAAAGCGCCAGCAGCTTTCCGTAGAGCTTCGTGTAGGCCAGGCGGCGCAGCTCAATGAAGTGGACGGACAAAAACAGCAGGCTGTGTCGCCCGTAGAAGGCCAGGGCGCCTGAAAGCGGGCGCGGCCCGCGGCAGATCAGCCGCGACAGCAGCACCACGATCAGGCAGCCGCAGCAGCTGGCCAGGATGTCCGGCGCGCCGCGGCCCACGTCCGCCGTGACCAGCCAGAAGCTCTTGAAGGTGAGGATGAACCACAGCCACAGGCCCAGCGCCAGCGCGACGCCGGCCGCCTTTGCCCAGGCGGGGATGCGCAGGGCCTCCAGCCTCGGCTGCGCCCTGCGAAGCAGCCAGCCCACGTACACGAACAGCAGCGCGCAGCCCCCGGGCTGCAGGCTCAGCGGCAGGCCGAAGCGGGGCTCGCTCCAGACGGACAGGCCGAAGATCACCGCCACGGCGATCAGGCGCACCGCGCCCTTCGCCTTCGTGAGCAGCTTCATCATGACAATCGCCCAGAACAGCGCCCACAGGAACCACAGCGCACCGATCCGCGGGATGTGGAAGGGCACTTCGTAACTCGCGCCGGAGCCGAAGAGGGTCGCCAGCAGGTTGTCCCCCAGCTCCGCGTGCCAGGGGACGCGGTGGATCAGGTTCATGGCGACGGTGGCCAGGATGTAGGCCAGGCAGGTGAAGTAATAGGGGAGCAGCAGCTGCCGCGCCTTCTTTCGCACGAACGGGCCCAGGTCGGAGCGCGCGTCCAGGAACCAGCCGCTGATGAGGTAGAACAGGGGCAGGTGGAAGGTGTAGACCACGCGGTTCAGCGCGTCGCACTCCAGGTGTCCCAGGACGATCGCGATCATGGCGATGCCCCGGGCCACGTCCACGTATTTCAGCCGTTGCCGTGCCATTCGACGGCCTCCTTCCTTGGATCAGTCCTCCAGCAGCGCCGCCAGCGCCTCCGGCAGCGGCGATTCGGCCTCGATCACCTCGCCGGTGACGGGGTGGACGAGCCGGATGTACGCCGAGTGCAGCGCGAATCGGCGGGGCAGGGCCCCCAGCTCCGTGCCGTAGAGGAAATCCCCCGCCACGGGGTGGCCCAGGTGGGCCAGGTGGACGCGGATCTGGTGGGTGCGGCCCGTCTCCAGCCGCAGGCGCACCAGGCTGTATCGGTCGCCGGACACCTCCGCCTGATAGTGGGTGACGGCGGGAACACCCCGCTCATAATCCACGGCGCGGCGCACGGTGGCGTCCGGCACCTTGGCGATGGGGGCGTCGATCACGCCCTCGCCCTCGAAGCGGCCCTCCACCACGGCCAGGTATTCCCGCAGGAATCGGTCGGTGTGCAGCTGCCGCTGCAGCCGCTGGGCGGCGTGGGCGTTCTTTGCGGCGGCCATCAGCCCGCTGGTGCCCTTGTCCAGCCGGTTCAGCGGGCGAAAGGGCATATTCGGCCAGTGAAACGCAACTCGGTTCTCCAGCGTGCCGCCGGGCTGCTTCGGGGAGCACTGGCAGGCCAGCGGCGCGCTCTTGTCGAGGATGAGCATGTCCTCGTCCTCGTAGACCACGTTCACTGGCTTGTCCTCCGGCACGACTGCCTTGACCGCGCCGTCCGCCAGCAGCACCGTCACCTCGTCCCCGGGCCGCAGCTCGAAATTGGCGTGCACCAGCGCGCCGTTTACCAGCAGCCCGTCCCGCGCCTTCAGGGCGTTGAACTGGCCGTAGGACACGCCCATCGTGCCCCGGACGAAGTACTTGACCTTTCGCCCGGCATCGGCTTCGGCGGCGATGGCGGTGAGCTTGCGCATGGATTACCTCCGGCAAAGTACGAAGAGTGGAGTGGGTGATTGGCTACGCTACTGTGGCGAGTATACCATATTTGCCCCCCTGAATCAAACCCCGTGCGCGACAAAAGCTCATAGCGCAAACGCGCTATGAGCTTTGCTTTCAATTTGGATCGGCGGCCGATTACAGGGCGCGCTCAACCTTCTTGCTGCGCAGGCAGCGGGTGCACACGGACATGCGCTGCGGAACGCCATTGACCAGCACGCGAACCTTCTGCGTGTTCGGAGCCCAGGTGCGGCGCGTCTTGCGGTTGGAATGGCTCACGTTGTTGCCGTAGGTCACGCCCTTGCCGCAGATCTCACAAAACTTTCCCATACTCTATCACACCTCCTTCAAGGATATGTCCACATCAAAACAGTGAAATTATATCATTTCTTCCCCCAAAACGCAAGGGCTGGCCGTGTAAAACTTCTGGTATCCCCAAAATTTACCGATATTTTGTAAAAAATCGCTCAATTGCCACGGGTGGGGAAGGGGTTTTGCTTGCATATTTGACGGAAAAAAGGTATACTGTTAGATGAAGAGTCATAATTGCTTCGTGTACGCGTCCATGGGACCGCAGGTTCCGGGCGCGGGCCCCGATGAAAAGGGAGGTATCATTACATGGATTGCAAGTACAATACCGAACTGGGCGTCGTCACAGTAAACGACGATGTGATCGTGCGCGTCGCGGGCTACGCGGCGCTGGACTGCTACGGCATTGTGGGCATGGCCTCCAAGCGCGGCACCGACGGCCTGGTCCAGATGATGGGCCGGGAGAACCTGGGCCGCGGCGTGAAGGTGCGCTCCTCCGGCGACAAGGTGGACATCGATCTTTTCATCATTGTGGAATACGGCATTTCGATCAGCGCCGTGGCCGCGGCCATCATCGAAACCGTGAAATACAAGGTGGAGCATCTCACCGGCGTGCCCGTGGGCCGCGTCAATGTGTGCGTCGAGGACATCCGCGTCTGATCGCGCCGATGAAGGTTGGAGGATAATATGGCAAGCAAGAGAATAGACGGCATGCTGCTCAAGGAGATGTTCACCTCCGGCGCGGCACTGCTGGTGAACAACCGCGAGAACGTGGACGCGCTGAACGTGTTCCCCGTGCCGGACGGCGACACGGGCACCAACATGTCCCAGACCATCACGTCCGCGATCAAGGAAATCAACGCCAAGCCCTATTCCAGCGTCGCTGACGTGTCCAGCGCCGCGGCCCGAGGCGCGCTGAAGGGCGCGCGGGGCAACTCCGGCGTCATACTCAGCCAGATCCTGCGCGGCTTCTCCAAGGCCCTGGCGGGGCACGAGGACATCGACGGGCCGCTGCTGGCGGCGGCGCTGCGCTCCGGCGCGAACACCGCCTACAAAGCCGTGATGAAGCCCAAAGAGGGCACGATCCTCACCGTCATCCGCGTCATCGCGGAGGAGGCCGAGGAGGCCCGGGACAAGCAGCACGACGTGGCGGAGCTGTTCAAGCTGGTGCTGGCCGTGGGTGACGCGATCCTGAAGCGCACCCCGGAGATGCTGCCGGTTTTGAAGCAGGCCGGCGTGGTGGACAGCGGCGGCATGGGCCTGATGGTGATCCTGCGCGGCATGTATGCCTCGCTGACCGGCGAGCCGGTGGACGCCATCGCCGAGGAAAAGACTGAGGGCGTGGGCATGCCAGGCGAGTTCGTGGACGACCACGACGCCATTGGCGAGATCAAGTTCGGCTACTGCACCGAGTTCATCGTCAGCCATCCCCGCGAGGACATGACCAACGCGGACGTGGTGCGGCTGCGCAAGCGGCTGGAGCGCATGGGCGACTGCGTGCTGGTCATTTCCGACATGAACGTGGTGAAGGTGCACGTGCACACCAACGAGCCGGGCAAGGCGCTGCAATACGCGCTGGAGCTGGGCGAGCTGGACTCCATCAAGATCGACAACATGATGGAGGAGCGCCGCGAACGCGAGGCCAAGCAGGCCGAGGAGGCCGCGAAGAAGGCCGCCGAGCAGAAGGACTACGGCATCGTGGCCGTGGCCCTGGGCGAGGGCCTGACGGAGATCTTCCGCAACCTGAACGTGGACCAGATCGTGGACGGCGGGCAGACCATGAACCCCTCCATCCAGGACCTGGCCAAGGCCTGCGACGACACCAACGCCCGAACGGTCATCATACTGCCCAACAACACCAACATCATCCTCGCGGCCCAGCAGGCCACCCGCCTGACCGACCGCCGGGTGATCGTGCTGCCCACCAAGTCGGTGCCCATGGGCATCAGCGCGGCACTGGCCTTTGACCCCACAGTCTCCGCCGAGGAGAACGAGGCCGCCATGACCGAGGCCGCCGAGGCCGTGCATACCGCCTCCATCACCTACGCCGTGCGCGACACCAATTACGACGGCCAGGAGATCCACGAGGGCGACATCATGGGTATGATCGACAACAAGCTGAGCGTGCTGGGCAGCGACGTGGCCCAGGTGGGCGTGGACGTGACCGAAAAGATGGTGAACGAGGATTCCGCGCTGATCACCATCTACTACGGCGCGGACATTGCCGAGGCCGACGCCCAGGCGCTGCGCGACAGGCTGGCGGAGCAGTACACCGACTGCGACGTGGAGCTGCAGGTCGGCGGACAGCCGCTGTATTACTATCTGATCGCGGTGGAATGAGCGCAATAACAATGTGAGCATATGCAGGGGCAGCGTTTCGCCGCCCCTGCAAACTGTATGGGAAGCAAATGAACGGGGAGGTATGTGAATATGTACGAGGGCAACATCCGCTGGGCCATCGTGGGCACGGGCTACATCGCCAACCGCTTCGCCCAGGGCATGGGCGAGGTGTACGATACCGAGCTGGTCGCCGTGGTCAGCCGCAGCGCCGAGCGGGGCCGGGAATTCGCGAAGAAGTACGGCGCGGGCGCGGTCTACACCGATTTGCAGCAGATGCTTTCTCAGGAGAAGCCGGACGCACTCTACATCGGCACGCCCAACGACTGCCACTACGCCGCCATTGTGGCCGCGCTGAACGCCGGGGTGAACGTGCTCAGCGAAAAGCCCATGGTGGACAACCGGCGGCAGCTGGACGAGGTGGTGGCGCTGGCGGAGGAAAAGGGCCTTTTCCTGATGGAGGGCATGTGGACGCGCTGCTTCCCGGCGGTCAGGAAGGCCCGCCAGTGGATGCGCGAGGGCCGCATCGGAAGGCTGCTGACCGTGCGCTCCTTCTTTGAGATGCACGCCGACCCGGACAACTGGCAGTGGTGGAAGGCGGGCCTTGCCCACGCCGGCGGCGCGCTCAGGGACGTGGGCATCTATTCCGTCGCCATGGCGGACATGGCCTTCCCGCGGGCGCCCGGGCGCATCCTCTCCGCCATGGATTCCAATGGCGAGGTGGACAGGTCCTTCCGCATGCTGCTGGACTACGGCGAGGGCCAGATGGCCCTGGTGGGCGGCGCGTTCAACCAGGATTCCGGCTGGGAGACCGAGATCGTGGGGGAGAAGGGCGCCATCCACATCGGCCCCGAGTTCTGGGACCCCACCACCGCCACGCTGAAGACCTACGACGGCGAAAGCGAGCGCTTTGAGGAGCCCTATCCGGCCACCGGCTTCCAGTTCGAGATCCGCACTGTGCAGGAGTGCCTGCGCAAGGGCCTTCTGCAGTGCCCTGAATACAACTGGGACGACATGACCCGGGTATCTGACATCATCGAATCCGCCCGGAAGGAGCATGGGATTTACTACGCGGCGGATGGGATTAGGGAATAGGGAACAGGAGCAGCAGCTGCCGCGTTTCTCCCGTGCCTCGCCCCGTGAGGGGGGAGGCACCCCGCAGGGGCGGAGACGGGGAACCCTGCGCTACGGAGGCATATATGGATACATCCATTCGCATCATCCCCTATGATGAAAAGTATCGCGACGACATGATCTTCGTGGTGCTGTCGGCCAAGGATGCCCTGGGGCGGGTGCCCCGGCTGAACGAGGATTTGCTGGACGTGCGGGCGAATTACCTGGACCGGGGCGACGGCTTCTTCCTGGCGCTGGATGAGCGCGACCGGGTGGTCGGCTGCGGCGGCTACAGCCGCATCCCCGGCACCGACGAGGCCTTTTTGCACCGGCTGTTCGTGAAGCCGGCACTCAAGCAGCGGGGCATCGGCTCCGCGCTGCTGCTGGCATGCGAAAGCGCCATGCGCGCGGCGGGCATCCGCGTTTCCCGCGTCCACCTGGGCGATCCCCGTGAACAGTGGTTTGAATCCTACTCATTTTACCCGAAGCACGGCTATGCGGAATATGAACCCAGATATATGAAGAAGGAACTTTGAACGCCATGGATATATCCCTTTCCCAGATCAAGGGCATCGGCCCGGCGCGGCTCAAGGCGTTTGAGGCGGCGGGCATCCATACCGTGCGGGAGCTGGTGATGTTCCTGCCCCGGGAGTACCGCGACCTGACCCAGACCGTGCCCCTGTGCGAGCTGAAGCCCGGGGACACGGCGGCGGTGCGGGTGAAGGTGGCGGGGGAGGTCTCCGAGCGCCGGGCCCGGCGGCTGCTGATCACGAAGCTGTACGTCACCGACGGCACCGAGACCCTGCCCGTGCTGTGGTACAACCAGCCCTGGCTGAAAAAGCAGATGGCGCCCGGGCGGGAGCTGCTGCTCTACGGCAAGGCCGAGCACAAGCAGGGCTATGTCACCCTCGTCAGCCCCACCATCGAGGCCGCCGAGGGCCTGATTCCCGTCTACCGCAACATCGCCGGCATCCCGCCCAAGGCCCTGAAGAGCAGCGTGGAGGCGGCGCTGAAGATCTGCGAGGGCCAGTGGCCGGACGAGCTGCCGGAGTCGCTGCGCCGCCGCTACGGGCTGTGCGAGCGCAACTTCGCCATGCGCAACGCCCACTTTCCGCTGAACCGCGAGGCGCTGGAAGCCGCCCGTAGGCGCATCGCCTTCGAGGAGCTGCTGCTGTACCAGATCGCGCTGCGCCTGTTCCGCAGCACGGGGCGCGAGGGCGTGCAGATCGACTTTGACGACGCCGAATTGGAGGCGTTTTGGAGTCGCCTGCCCTTTGAGCCCACGAGCGCCCAGCGGCGGGTGCTTTCAGAGGTGGCCGCCGACCTGCGCTCCAGGAAGGCCATGGCCCGCATGGTGCAGGGCGACGTGGGCAGCGGCAAGACCGCCATCGCCTTCGCCGCCATTGCCCTGGCCCACGCCGGGGGCTGGCAGTCGGCGCTGATGGCTCCCACTGAAGTGCTGGCACGCCAGCACTACGAATCCGCGCAGAGGATACTGGAGCCCCTGGGCATGAAGGTGGGCCTGCTGGTGGGCAGCCTGACCCCAAAGCAGCACCGGCTGGCCCACGAGGCCATCGCAAGCGGCGAGTGGGACGTGGCCATCGGCACTCACGCGCTGATCACCGAGGGCGTGGAATACCACAGGCTCGGGCTGGTGGTCACCGACGAGCAGCACCGCTTCGGCGTGCGCCAGCGCACGTCCCTCAGCGAAAAGGGCGACGCGCCCAACGTGCTGGTGATGTCGGCCACGCCCATCCCGCGCACGCTGTCGCTGATCCTCTACGGCGATCTGGACATCTCCATCGTGAACGAGCTGCCCCCGGGCCGCACGCCCGTGGCCACGCGGATCGTGCCGGAGGCCAGGCGCGAGGATATGTACGATTTCCTGCGCCGGGAGGTGGCCAAGGGCCGCCAGGTCTACTTCGTCTGCCCGCTGGTGGAGGAGTCCGAGGCGGTGGAGGCGCTGCCGGCGGAGGCGGTCTACGAGGACCTGCGTACGAACAAGCTGCCGGAGCTGCGCATTGAGCTGGTCCACGGCCGGATGAAGGCCGCCGACAAGGACGCCGCGCTGGAGCGCTTCCGCACCGGCGAGGCGGACGTGCTGGTGTCCACCACGGTGATCGAGGTGGGCGTGAACGTGCCCAACGCCACGGTGATGGTCATCGAAAACGCCGAGCGCTTCGGCCTGGCCCAGCTGCACCAGCTGCGCGGCCGCGTGGGCCGGGGCACCGAGGAATCCTGGTGCTTTTTGATGGCTGAGCCGAACACCCGGCTGCGGTTCCTCCGCTCCACCACCGACGGCTTCAAGATCGCCGAGAAGGACATGGAGCTGCGCGGCCCGGGCGAGCTGTTCGGCACCCGCCAGTCCGGCACCCTCACGGCGGGCATCGGCGCGCTGGCAGGGGACACCGAGCTCTTGAAGCTGACCCACGATGAGGCGAAAAACCTGATGGACAGCCCCGAGGATGGCGATGCCCGCGCCGTGATCGCCCTGGCGAAGGAGCGCTTCGCGGACAAGCTGAGGGACGTGGCGGTGAACTGACACCTTCCAAGCCTTTCGCGGACCGGTTTTGTCGCTTCACAATTCTTGTGATTTTGCCTCCGACCACTGGACAAAATAACAAAATATGCTATAATGGTAGCATAAGAAATTGTGCATTGAACAGCGCGAGCTGTTTGATAATAACGGGGCGCGTCCCCGATACAGGAGGAGAATCCCATGAAGAAGGCATTTGCGGCACTGTTGATCCTGTCCATGCTGCTGGGCGCCGTGGCCGTGGCAGAGGCTGCGGGGGCGGCTGGCACCTGGTATATGATCGAGATGAACAACGATGGCCAGGTCATCAATCCAGCCGAATTGGGCATGACGGTCGCCCTGGAGCTGGCCGAGGATGGCACTGCCACCATGAGCGGCATGGGCAGCGAGGAAGCCCAGACGGGCACCTGGACGATTGACGGTACGACGGTCACTGTGACCATCGACGGCGATCCCTTGGACTTTGCCCTGGAGGACGGCAAGCTGACCGCCTCCGATGACACGATGACCATGGTCTTCAGCCAGGAAGCCCCCGATGTGGAGGCCTTTGTGCCCGGCGAGCCGGTGGAGGCCGCCGTGGAGGATTTCGCCGGCGCGTGGAAGGCCGTGAAGATCGGCATGGATGGCGCCTATTATGATGTGGCCATTCTGAATGCGGACATCACCGTCACCTTCGAGGACACCACCATCACCCTGGACGGCTTCATGTTCAGCAACCAGAGCCTGTCCCTGGAGTATGCCGACGGCGCGCTGAGCTTCTCCGGCTCCTCGGAAGCCATGGAGATGAGCATCAAAGCCAGCATGCTGGAGGATGGCATGGTCGCGCTGGATCTGGCGGCCAACGGCCAGGCGTTCACCTTCTATCTGAGCCGTGCCGAGGACGCTGCTGAGGAAGCGCCCGCGGCCTGATCGACCGGTTTGGATCTGGATGCCGCGCGGGTCATCGGCCTGCGCGGCGTTTTCGCGCCCAAAAACACTTGACTACCGGCGCGAAATCTGGTTAAATATATGGAGAGAACAACCTCGATCGAGGAGGAATAACCATGAAAAAGCTGTTTGCCGCGCTGCTGGCGCTGGCGATGCTGCTGACGGCCTGCGCGCTGGCCGAGGAGGCGACGGCTGTGCCTGAACTGGTCACGCCGGAACCCACCCCCACACCCGTGCCCACGCCCACGCCCAGCCCCACGCCAACCCCCACGCCCTCGCCGACGCCCACGCCGGACCCAGCGGAGGTGGCCCGGCAGGAGCTGATCGCCAAGGTGACGGACACCTGGTACCTGAACGAGATGGTCATGGACGACGTGAGCTATCCGCCGGAGACCTTCGGCCTGGAGATGACCCTGACGCTTTCGGACGGAGCGGCGGCTTCCGCCGACTACGGCGAGGACCGCATGAACCGCAAGGGCGACTGGGACGTGCAGGGCGAGCGCATCATCGTCACCATCGACGGCGTCACCCGCTTCTTCCTGCTCCAGGAGGACGACACCCTGACCAGCGACGTGGAGGGCGGCAGAATTGTGCTGGGCCGCGAGCGGATCACGGCGGAAACCTTCGAGCCCGCCGAGGCCGTCGATGCCGAGCAGGATCAGTTCATCGGCCAGTGGCGCGCCACCCGGATCGGCGTGAACGACACCTATTACGACACCGAGCTGTTTGGCCAGGTGATCACCGCCGACATCCGCGACACCACCATCTCCCTCAGCGGCTATGTGTTCAACGGCATTTCCGCTCAGGCGGAGTACGCGGACGGCGAGCTGCGCTTCACCGGCGCGGATGACGAGGGCGGTATGTTCGATACCGTCACCGCCCGGCTGCTCGCGGACGATACGCTGCGCGTGACGCTGACGGCGGGGGCGGCCGGCAGCTTTACGCTGATCATGGCCCGCGTGGACGCGATGTAATCACTCATAGCATGAAAAATGGCGGCGGGAGCTATCCCGCCGCCATTTTTTCACTTTTTTTGGATTCGCTGACAGTCGACAATTTCCAGTGTAATCCGCGCCGCCCGGGTCAAAATAGTGTCAGACTGAACGGCGAGCGCCGGAAGGTCGAAAACGAATCTGAAAGGAGTCTTTCAAAATGGCGAACTATTCCAACAGCAACCAGATCAACGTTCCCGAAGCGCGCGAGGCCATGCGCAACATGAAGCACGAGGTGGCCAACGAGCTGGGCATCACCCTGAACCAGGGCTACAACGGCAACGCCGGCCACATCGGCGGCAACATGGTCAAGAAGATGATCGAGGCCCAGGAGCGCCAGATGAGCGGCAATTCCCGCTTCTAAGCGGCGCAGGGGGAATTCTCCCCGCCCGGCCGACCTTCGCCCACAGCGGCGGCGGTCGGCTTTTTACGCGTTCAGAACTCCAGGAATTGGCGCCAGAACGCCTCGGAGCAGATCTCGTCATGGCGGGCACGGTAGTCCGCCGCGGCGCGATCGAAATCCCGGTCGATGGCCTTCAGGGTCCTGCGCATGTGCTTCAGCACCGACAGGGCTTCCCGGTGGCTGCGCCGGACGGCGAGGGCGGTCTTGCCGGTCACGTCGTACTTGACCACGGTCCCGGCCCGGAAGAAGTACTGCATGGGGGGCTTGTAGTTCTCCACCACGGTGACGCTGCGCCGGGCGGGCAGCAGCCAGCCGTTCAGCGTGATCCAGCGCAGGTAGCGCCGCCAGCGGCTCTGGTTGATGTCCTCCTTGTGCTTCAGCGTATCGGGGTTAAAGGGCACGGTGAGTTCACTCACGGGCTGGATTTTGTCCGCAGCTTGGATGATCTCCCTGTGCAGCGCGTCGGTATCCTGGGAGATCAGCCAGTCCACGCCCTTTAGAAAGTCCTCTGCTCCGCGCATCATCAGTTCGGCCCGCCGGAAGCCAAAGGTGAACAACAGATACATCACGTCCTCCTTCAGCTTCTGCTTCATGTAATCCGCGGTGTACTTCTGGTAGTACAGGCTGTAGGTGACGGAGAAGTTGCGATAGCAGTAGTAATACCGGGTGTCCGCGTCGTTGCGCTCGTGCGGATAGTGCCAGCAGCACAGGCCGTTCAGCATGATGCGGGGCAGATCCTTGCAGCGGATGCTGAATTCCACGTCGTCAAACTGGAAGAAGAAGGGCATGGAGTAGCCGCGCGTTCGCATAACGGACGCCGGAACGCAGCAGTACCACCAGCCGAAGCAGTCGCAGGGGATGTCTCCGGCCAGGATCAATACGTTTTCAAGCGTCCGCAGATCCATGTCCGGATGGTCGTTGGTCACGCGCTCCAGGGTGAGGATGTCGCCGGCGGTGTACAGCAGGTGTCGGTGGTTGGCGTTAAGCATGGAGCCGCCCAGCAGGTGGTCGGCGAACCCGGGCCGGAGCAGGCTCAGGAAGGTGTAGTTCCGCTCCAGGGCCCAGGCGTTGAAGGAGATGTCGTCGTCCATCAGGATCACGTGGGTCGTGGCGTAGTCAGCGTCGCTGAGGGCCTCGATGGCGGCGCGGCTGAATCCGCCGGAACCGCCGCTGTTTGGGTTCGGGAAGACCTTCACCGGCATGCCCTCAAAGCGGCTGACCTCCAGGGAACGGGCGTTGTCGGAGATGTAGGCGCGCAGGTGGCCGCGCAGCGGGGAAGCGGGGTTATCAAACACGCCACGGCGCAGCACCTCCATGTTCGCGGCGATGAAATCCTCCCGCTTGTAGGTGCAGATGGCCAGCGCCAGGTTCACCTCCGCCGCTTCGGGCACCTCCCCGGCGGCGACATAGGCCATTTTGCGCAGGGAAGCGCCACCAGGCAGAGGCCGGGCCTCGAAGCTCACGGCCGCCGCGCCTTCGCAGGCGGGATAGTCCAGTGTCACGGCGGTGTAGTCGTCAAAGCGCAGGCGCTCCGTGCGCACGGGCGTGGCGACGGCCCCGTCGCCCGTGTCGTGGCGCAGCAGCTCGATCTCCACCTCGCCCTTGACCTCCAGCGACAGCGCTACATTCTCAAGCCACGTATGCCTGCGCCATTTTTCCAGAGAAAAGGCGTTGAAGTAGGTGTCAAAGCGAACGGGCTGGCTGTCCAGGTGGAAGGCCGCAGCCTGGGGCTCCAGTTCCACGGCGGCCTCCGAATGGTAAAACAGCTCCCGGTCCTCGATTCGATCCGGCCAACCGATGCTCTGCAGGATCATGGCGCGCTCCCTTCATTCAGTCAAACCACCGGCGGGGCCGGTGGTTTTGCGTTGGATCGTATGGTTTACAGCCCCAGGTATTCGTTCCAGAATGAACGGGAGGTCATGATCGGCAGGGCCTCGCGCCAGGCGTTGCCCACGGCCCTGTAGCCCCGGATCAGCCGGATAGAGCGCTTGCCGCCCTGCCACAGGGCGGACATGCTCTTCCTGAAGCTGCGGCGGGAGATGAAGCCCTTGTGGTTGATTTCATCATAGTTCAGCACGGCGCTGCGCCGGTAGTAATTCCGGGGCCAGGGCGTGCCGATGTTGACGATGTTCGTGCCCCTGGTGGGCGGCAGGAATATGCCGTTCATCAGGTAGATGCGCAGAGTGTTCAGCAGGCTGGCCTGCTTTGGGAGCGATTTGCGATGGATCTTTTCCTTGAAGGGAATCTCCTTCTCCAGCTCCTCCAGCGGCAGCATCTTGTCGGACATGGCCAGGATCTCCTTGTGCAGGGCCGTCGGGTCCGTCATGATCAGCTTGTCCGGTCCGGCCATGAAGTCGTCAAAACCCTTGAACATCAGCGCGCAGTTGTTGTAGCGATAGCGGATCGCGTTGCCTACGGTCCGGTGGATCAGTTCCCAGGCCAGGCGCAGGGCGGAGACCTCCGTCTTGCGCAGGGCGTTGAGGATCAGGTCGTTGCGCACCTCGTAGTATTCCATGCTGGAGGCGTATTTGTTGTCGAAACTCTCGTGCCACAGGCAGATGCCGTTCAGCGAGAGGATATCGCTGCCTGTGCGCAGGCCGAACTCCACGTCGTCCCGATGGACGAATATGGGCAGGGGCAGGCTGTCGTTGTCGATCTTCGACATGGGGATGCAGCTGTACCACCAGCCGTTGTAGTGCACCGTCTCCTCCTGCTCGTTGCGCAGCACGCAGTCCACCTTGCGCATGTCCAGGCCATGCTTTCGGGGCTTGAGGATATAGCTGTTCATCACGGCGCCGTTTTCAAATTGTACGTGGCGCCTGTCCAGCCGCATCAGCGCCCCGGCGACGGTCTTGCCGGCGTATTCCGGCTTCAACAGCCTGAGCAGACGATAGGTGCGCAGTATGGCGTCGGAATTGACCACCACGTCGTCGTCCATCACCAGCGCGTGGGTGAAGCGCCGGGGGGCGTCGATGATCTCGATCATGCCGCGGGTAAAGCCGCCTGCGCCGCCCACGTTTTTGTTGGGAAAAATGTGGATACGCTCCGTGGCGAGGGACTTGTCCAGCGTCTGGCCGTTGTCGGAGATGAACACCTCCAGGTGGTCCCGCAGCTCGCAGGCCGGGTTCTCCAGGATGTCCCGGTTCAGCATGGCCAGGTTCCGGGCCACGTCCTTTTCCCGCTTGAAGGTGCAGATGTCCAGCGCGATATCCACGCTGTTCAGGTCATCCGGGTCCATGTCGGCCAGGTAGCGGCCGCCGTAGAAGGCGCAGCCCTTACCCACGGCGTACAGCGAAAAGGCGCACATTCCCCGGGGCGGCAGCGCCTCGGGGAAGGCGAGTTCGAAGCTCTGCCTACCGTCCGAGCGGCATATTTGCTCCGAGAGGACCACCCGTCGACACTTGCCCCGCAGGCGTTCCCAGTGGATCAGCTGCACCCGGAACTCGCCCGCCAGCTCCAGCTGGATGTGCAGGTTTTCAAGTCGGGTGTACTTCAACCACTTGCCGATGGAGAAGCCGTTGAAGAAGGTGTCGCCGTCCAGCATGCACCAGCGGGGCACGCGAATGGAGCCGTCCTGCGGGTCCTGGTAGGCGTGTTTTTTGTCCGCGTCGGTGTGGAAGTAGGCCTCGAATGCGGGGCAGGTTTCCAGATTCGGAAACAGCATATCCTGCAGTACGATCATTTCTCGTTTCCTTTCATCCAATCCAGATAGGCGTCGCAGACCTGGGTGGCGGGCCCATCGGCCATCACGTGGCCGTGGTTCAGCCAGATGGCGCGCTGGCACAGCTTTTTGACCATTTCCGTGTCGTGGGACACGAACAGCAGCGTCTTGCCCTGGGCCAGCAGCCGTTCCATGGTGCCATAGCACTTTTGCTGGAAGTTGTAGTCGCCCACAGCCAGCACCTCGTCCACCACCAGTATGTCTGCCTGGACGTGGGTGGCGATGGAGAAGCCCAGACGGGCGATCATGCCGGAGGAGTAGCTGCGTACGGGCACGTCGATGAACTGCTCCAACTCGGCGTATTCCACGATGCTGTCGTAATTCTGCTGCATGTAGGCGTGCCGGTGGCCCAGCAGCGCGCCGTTGAGGAACACGTTTTCCCGGCCCGTCAGGTCCGGGTCGAAGCCCGCGCCCAACTCGATCAGCGGCGCGATGCTGCCGCCCACCCGCACGGTGCCGGCGGTGGCGTCCATGACGCCGGCGATGATCTTGAGCATGGTGCTCTTGCCGCTGCCGTTCTTGCCGATCAGCGCCACGGATTCGCCCCGGTTCACGCTGAACGAGACGCTGTCCAGCGCCGTGAAGCTGGAGAAGCGCAGGTTGCGCCGCACCAGCTTGACCAGGTATTCCTTCAGCGTGTTGGTCCGCTCCTGCTCCATGATGAACTGCATGGAGACGTTTCCGATGTCAATCATTGCGCTCATAGATTTCACTGCACCGCCCGGTCAAATGTAGAAGATGAAGCTCTTGCGCATGTGGTCAAACATCAGCGCGCCCAGAGCGAACATTGCCAGCGACATCCCCGCCGCGTAAAACCAGCTTCCCGCGCCGGGGATCTGCCCGTAGAGCATCAGCTGGCGGAACAGGTATATAATTGTGTACAGGGGATTCAGGCGGATGATCCGCGCCACGTTCTCCGGCACGGCCTCGATGGGATAGAAGATCGGCGTGGCGTACATCAGCACCATCGTGAACACGCTGTACAGATGGGTCACGTCCTGGAACTTCACCGCCAGGCCGGACAGGATCATGCCCATGCCGCTGGCGAAGAACAGCAGGAAGATCAGCGGCACGAAGAACAGCAGCATCGAAAAGTGGAACTGCACCCGGGTGAAGATCATCACGATCAGCACCGCCACCAGGCTCAGGGCCGTGGTGGTGAAGCAGGACAGAACCCGCGCCAGAGGAAACACGCACTTGGGCACGTAAACCTTCTTGAGGAGCGGACTGTTCTCCAGGATGGAGTACATGGCCCGGTTCGTGGATTCGTTGAAAAAAGTGAATATCGTCTGTCCGCAGATCAGGTAGAGGGGATAGTTCTCGATGTTGAAGCGGAACATGTAGCTGAATACCACCATCATCACCGACATCATCATCAGCGGGTTCAGAAGGCTCCAGAAATAGCCCAGGAAGCTGCGGCGGTACTTCAGCTTCAGGTCGCGTTTCACCAGTTCGACGATCAGGTGGGCATACCTGATCGTCATTTTTGCCTCGTGTATGATGCCCAATGTTTTTCCACGCTCCCACGCCAAGCGGCGTATAATTACAAATCTCCATTTATATTGTACAATGGATGCGCCGATGGGTCAACTGCATTAACTGAAAATTCTGTGACATTTGCACCGCTTGGCCGGCCCGGGGGCGATGGAAATGTGTGCCTGTGCCGGAAATAGGCGTGCAGCCGGCACGGCAAAATGCAGGCCGTACGGCCTGTTTGCGCGCCTTGTAAACAAAACCACATAATATGGAAAATAATCGTTAGAAAGTGTTGCAACTTAGGAAACTGGATTGACGAAGCAAGGGAATTACAGTATAATGAAACTGTATACTCAGATGAAATGGGTTACCAGCGGGTTGAACAGACTGCCCTGTGTATGAGCACGCTGGACGGGGTGTCGGCGAGGATGAAGGTGTTGCTTCCTGCGTCGGAGCACTTTGGACGACGCCTGGATTTGGCGCAATAAATCGGCCAGGGCGGACGAGCGGGGAATCGTGTCACAGCCGCGCTTGAATACGATGTATATTCGATCAAAAAATGGAGGACTGACAATGCAGATCAACAAGAACTACGAGACGGAGATTGACCTTCGGGATTTGTTCTTCCACCTTTGCTATCGGTGGCGCAGTATCCTTATTGCGGCACTGATCGGAGCGATCGCTCTAGCCACATTTCAGTATTTGTCGATCCAGAGAATTCATGCCGAAGGCAAGCAGACTAAGGAAGAGAAGCAGTTTGAAATTGATCTGCAGGACTATCAGGATTCCGTGAAGAACACCAAGAGCAACATCCGGACGTACAACAAGCTGATCAAAGAGAAGAACGACTACTTGGACGAGTCGATCTATATGTCTCTGGACTCTCAGAATGAATGGGTGGCCAACAAGCGCTACTTCATCAAGATGGCTCAGTCGGTGATGGATGCACTGCCGGACAGCTTGCAGGAAGATCCCGCAGACTATGTTGCTTCCGTGTACATGGCCACCCTCAAGAGCGGCCTCGACGTGGATGAGATGGAGCAACTACTGGGTACTGGGAAGAAGGAATATATTGACGAGCTGGTTGGTGTCTGGGCGGACAATGCTGCCAATACCATCACGATTCAGGTCATCGGTCCGAATGAGGAGACAGTCAACAAGCAGATGGACTACTTCTCCAACCGCATGGTGGAGGTCAGCCAGCCACAGGCTCAGACCGTGGCTGAGCACACATTGCATCTGGTGAACGAAGACTGCCTGTCCCGCACGGATACAGGCCTGTCTGAGATGCAGGACCAGATCAATAAGCAGATCCTGAACTGGCAGACGGCCCTGAAGGAGCAACGCGAGATGCTGAATGAACTGGAAGAGGATGGTGAACCAACGGCACCAGGCAAGCATCTGGTGCGCTTTGCAGTCATTGGCTTCCTGCTTGGCGCTCTCCTGCTGGCAGGCATCCAACTGGCGAAATATACCTTCGCTGCCAAGCTGCATTCCGGCGATGAATTGATGGAGAGGTACGGCCTGCCTGTGTTTGGCGAGTATACCAAATCCCGCGCGCGTCATCCCGGCAAGGGCCTGGACAAGCTGTTTGAGAGATGGGAGTTCAACCATGCGATCACGGACGCGGAAGCGACTACGGATAGCGTCTGTGCGCTGCTGGGCGAACGGTTTGCCGGTAAGAAGCTGTTACTGACCGGCACGGTTCCTGCCGAACGGTTGAACGCCTATATCGACTGCTTGCATAAGAAGCTGGACGGCACTTGCGAAATTGTAACCGCTGGCGGACTGCCAATGAATGCCGATGCCATCGTTGACGTCAAGGATTTCGATGCGGTAATTCTTGTTGAGGAAAAGCATATTTCCCGCAACGGGGATATTCTGCGTGCGGTGGAGATGCTGCAGATTGGCGGCGCGGATGTGAAGGGCTGCATTGTTATTTAACTGTTCGGGGCGATTTGCTTGATCGAGAGGCAAAAGAGTATAAAACAATGGCTGAGAACTGCATCGAAGGGGCTGGAGACAACGTTCCTTGCACTGCTGGGTATCTATCTGTTATTTGAATCCAGCAATAAGACTTCTTTCTTCCTGCCTTTTCCCTGGTGGTTTGACAAAGCATTGCTTCGGACGACGACGGTCGTTGCTTGTATTCGGCTACTGCTCTTGGGACCGAAACGCTGGGAGGTGTGGCTGAGTGCGGCGCTTGGTGCCGCATATGCCTTGGCTTTCCGAGCGACTGGCTATCGTTTCCTGGTCTACCTGGCTGTGCTTACAGCGGGATGCTCGGGCATTGACTATCGAAGAATCCTCAAGACTTTCCTTTGGACAGTTGGCGTGTTTGCGTGTGTGACGGTGGCTGCTGCGATGACGGGGGCGATAAAGAACTTCGTGTACGCAAGGAGAGGCTACGGCATTCGCAGTTCCTGGGGCTTCTGCTATCCCACAGATTTTGCCTCCATTGTGTTGTATATTCTGCTTGTGCTGGGGGCGACGTGGAAGGAATTGCCGGACTGGGCAATGTTGATTCCTACAGCCGGTGCTGTGCTTCTTGCCTGGGTCATTGCACACAGCGACACGAGTATTGTCTGCGGGTTGCTGTTATTCGCGATTCTCGTTGGTTGCCTGTTTTACCGACGCGTGGTCGAAAGGTGCCCCGGTCTTCGATGGGTCGGGAGAGGAAGCAGCCTGCTGCTGTTGGCAGCCTATCCGGTTTGCGCGGCGGCAATGTTCATGCTGATGGCGCTTTATTACAGGAGCACGGGCATTGGAGTGCGGCTCAACGAGCTGTTGTCGGGACGGCTGCGCCTGTCGGTGGAGGCATGGCAGTTGCACGGCCTTAAAGCATTTGGAACGCCCTTTGAGCAGATTGGCAACGGCTTTTCCACCTTTGCCAACCAGAAGTATAACTTTGTGGACAGCTCCTATCCGCTGATTGCACTGCGCTACGGCTGGGTACTGCTGCTTGCTCACGGCGCGCTTTGGGGTTGGACGATCCGGCGAGCCCTTCGATGCGGTAATATGCGGTTGGCTTTGGCGATGGGAATCATTGCAGTCCACTGTTTTTCCGAGCATCACTTTATTGAAGTCAATTACAACATCCTGCTGGTGATGCCCTTTGCGGCCTACATTGGGGATGAAAAGAAAGACACCCTGCAGCACGGCATGGATTCAAAGGTGAGGTTAATGCACCTTGTGGCAAAAGCCATTCCAACTGTGGCGCTTGTGGCCTTGGCGATCCGTCTGCTGCCTTGGTTCAAGACGCTGTTTCAGGCAGAGCGCCTTTGCGGTGGAGGAGAAAACGGCTGGAAGGTCATTGGAATTTTGACGGGCACTCTGGCAGTGCTGACAGTGGTCTGGTGGATGATCGTGCATATCACACACGCGCTTATCGAGCATAAGCCATTGAGACGTTGTGTGTCCTCTGCCACCGTGCTGCTGGCCTGTGTGGTGGGCCTGTTCGGGGGGGCACTGGCAGGCAACGAGGCTGTCGCGAAGGCAGCGGCGGATTACGCGGACGTCGTGGAGGCGGATCGTCCCGCACTGGAGATTGCAGCTGCCGCGGCAACAGGGAATATCTATACGGATTTGCTGCCGGAAATCTACCATAACAGGATCGATGGAGTTGGCATACTCTCCCTGTCAGGGGAAGACATGGCTCGGTACAAGGGTGATTCGGTGCTGATGGACGCAGGGGCAGAGTGTGCGGCGATGATCGGCAATGGTTTTCTGTACAGCAGGATATCAAATGCTCATGCGATCTATACCGACGATGATTCGGTCGCCCTGGCACTCAAGGACGCCGGCTATTCCGTGACGGGCTATTACTGCGAAGTCAAGGACGTTGACTTGGCAAGGGAAGCGGAACTCAACGGCCTTGAGTACAGCCCGGAGAACGGATTATTGCTGGACGGTCCGTTGCAGTCGCTGTGTTCAGGCCCCTATTTGGAGCTCTATGACGGCAAGTACACCGTTACCTATGAACTGCAGCTGTCAGATGGAGCGCCGAGGGATGATACCGCCTGTAATCTTCGCGTCAGCAGCTACTGGGGGGAGATTCCGCTGGCGGATCAATGGATCCATACCAGTCAGTTTGAGATGGATGGCACCATGAGCGTGTCTCTGCCTTTTGAGGTTCAGGATGGCCGTGGCATCGAGTTTTTAACTTCTGTCGACGACGGATTCCAGGTGTGGGTAAGGCGCATCTGTTACGCGAGGACCCCGGATTACGATATCCACACCGATTATGATCGAGAGCTGCGAATCATACGGCAGGAGTACTACGACTCGGATGGCGCGCCAACCTGTACCCCTGACAATTGGTTTGCCTGTGAATACGGGTATGACCGTGAGGGAAATATCAACCGATATTGCTACTTTGACATGGACGGCAATCGGACGCAGATTGCCAGGGGGTTCGCCGAACTTCGGCGGACATACAATCGCCGCCGTCAACCCGTTCGAGAGGAATACTATGGCGTGGACGGCGAGCCTGTCGCCATGCCGGTGGGATCTGCCGCTGTGGAATGGGGATACGACGACGATGGCAACGTCAATGTGTACCGATATTACGATACACTTGGGGCCCTTACGGTCATCAGGCCTGGATACGCTGAGTTGCACTATGTGTTCAATGAAGCCGGAGAGGTCGTGGAGGAAACGTATTTCGATGCCAATGGTCAGCTGACGGCTGTCGGCTTCGGCTACGCTCGGATTACTTACGATTGTGACGCAGACCAGCACCCTGTGCTGGCTCACTACTGGGACGTGAATGGAGAGCCCCTTCAGGCAGGCAGCGGCTATATGCACGAATACTTGCAATCGCTGCAGGGCAGGGACATCACCTTGGTAATATCTGTCCGCGGTGAAGCAGCAGGCGCCTTGACGCCGATGCTGGTGGAAGATCTGTCCGCGCTGGGCGTAAGGACTGATCTGAGCGAAATGTACGGTTACGGCTTCTATGCTGTGGTGATGCCAGAGAGCAGTATCGAGGACTGCGGTGACAGCGTGGCTTTGAGTTACAGCGGCGACTTGGGTGGATTGCCCTGCACTGTTCAAAGCGCTGGCAATGATGCCGGGGACTACAGTTCCATCGTTATAGACGGTACGGAGTATTCCAGGAATGCCCGGGGCATGAACATTGTGGTGTTTGACAATCAGAAGAAGCAGGTCACGGACTCCATCGCATTTGATACATGCTCACGATATATGACAGTTACAAGATAACACGCAGAGGCGTTGTATAATGAGCGCTCGACGACAGGAGGTACGGCTTCGATGAGCAATAATCCGCTGAGCAACAAGGCGGAAGGGACACGGAAGAAGGGCAGTGGGTTCGCGCTGTGGCGCGTCATCGCCCTTTTCATGGCGCTGTATGATTTCATCGCTGTGTGCGGCGCGTACTTCCTGGCGCTGTTTCTCCGGTTTGACGGCGTTTTCAGCCTGATCCCAGAGCGTTACCTGGTCGCTTACGAGAGGTTCATCCTCCCCTGCGCCGCAGGCTCCGTGGTGCTGTTCTTCCTGCTGCGTATGTACAGCAGCATGTGGCGCTATGCCAGCTTCACGGAGTTCGTCAGGACGTTCACGGGTTCCGTCATATCCTCGATCGCCCACACCGTGCTGATCACGGCGTGCTTCATCCGAATGCCCCTGTCCTACTACATTCTGGGTGCGGGCCTACAGTTTATCCTGCTTGTCTCCATTCGCTTTGCGGGGCGCTTTTTGAACATCCTGAGAAAGCGGCACGAGAACCAGGGAGGCGATTCGAAGAACGTGATGCTCATCGGCGCGGGCAACGCGGCGCAGATGATCCTGCGGGACATGACCCGGGCCAACGAGATCAACGACCGGGTGGCCTGCATCATCGACGACGACCCGAACAAGTGGCACCGTACGCTGGACGGCATCCCCGTCGTGGGCGGTCGGGACGACATCCTGAGCGCCGTGGAGCACTACAAGGTGGACAAGATCTTCCTGGCCATCCCCAGCGCCTCGATGCAGCAGAAGCGGGACATCCTGGCCATCTGCTCCGAGACCAACTGCGAGCTGAGGCAGCTGCCGGGCATGTTCCAGTTGATGCTGGGCCAGGTCTCCGTCAGCGACCTGAAAAAAGTCTCGGTGGAGGATTTGCTGGGCCGCGAGCCCATCCGGGCGGACATGGAGGAGGTCTTCTCCTTCATCAACGGCAAAACCGTCATGGTCACCGGCGGCGGCGGGAGCATCGGCTCCGAGTTGTGCCGGCAGATCGCCGCCCACGACCCCAGACAGCTGATCATCTTCGACATCTACGAAAACAACGCCTACAGCATCCAGCTGGAGCTGAAGGAGAAGTATCCGAAGCTGAACCTGGTGACGCTGATCGGCTCCGTGCGGGACAGTCGCAGGATGTTCGAGGTATTTGAGACCTACCGGCCCCAGATCGTCTACCACGCCGCGGCCCACAAGCACGTGCCGCTGATGGAGGACAGCCCCTGCGAGGCCATTAAGAACAACGCCATCGGCACCTACAAGACGGCTTATGCCGCCATGATGCACGGCTGTGAGCGCTTTGTGCTGATCTCCACGGACAAGGCGGTGCATCCCACCAACATCATGGGCGCGTCCAAGCGCCTGTGCGAGATGATCGTGCAGTCCTTCGACCGCAAGATCAAGGCCGGCAGGGCAGGCGATATCCCCCAGCTGTTCACCCACGAGGGCATCGAAAACGCCGACAAGGTGGGCGATGGCAAGGTGTTTGAGAACATCCGGACCGAGTTCGTGGCCGTGCGCTTTGGCAACGTGCTGGGCAGCAACGGCTCCGTCATCCCGCTGTTCAAGAAGCAGATCGAAAAGGGCGGCCCGGTGACGGTCACCCACCCGGACATCATTCGCTACTTCATGACCATCCCCGAGGCTGTGAGCCTGGTGATGCTGGCGGGCACCTACGCCAGGGGCGGCGAGATCTTCGTGCTGGACATGGGCAGCCCGGTGAAGATCGATACCCTGGCCCGCAATCTCATCCGCCTGTCCGGGCTCAAGCCGGACGTGGATATCAAGATCGAGTACACCGGCCTGCGCCCCGGCGAGAAGCTCTACGAGGAAAAGCTGATGGCGGAGGAAGGCCTGCAGAAGACGGACAACGACCTGATCCATGTCGGCAACCCCATTCCCTTCGACGAGGAAGAGTTCCTCTCCAGGCTGGAGCAGCTGATGAAGGCCGCCTACTCCAATCGCGAGACGACCATCCGACAGCTGGTCAGGGAGATCGTCACCACCTACCACCCGGAGGACGGGGGCCAGGGCGCGGTCCAGAAGGCAGCCGGCTGAGCATAATACCGACCGCGTCAATCCGCTTGCGGTCAAGGAATACAGGAGATACACATGCACGATTTTTTGAACGATACGAGATTTGCGGGAATCAAGCGCTTTGAGAAGAAACTCTGGCTGTCTTCTCCCACCATGCACGGTGAGGAGCAGCATTGGGTGGACGAGGCCATCCAGACCAACTGGGTATCCACCGTTGGCGCCAACATCAACGAGGTGGAGAAGCTGATGGCGGAGTATGTGGGCGTGAAATACGCCGTGGGCCTGTCCTGCGGCACCAGCGCGCTGCACCTGGCCACGAAGCTGGCCGGGGAAAAGCTCTATGGCCAGGCCAGGCCCAACGCGGGCACGCTGCAGGGCCATCGAGTATTCTGCAGCGATGTCACCTTCGACGCCTCCATCAATCCCGTGGCCTATGAGGACGGCGAAGCCGTGTTCATCGATACCGAGCGGGACACCTGGAACATGGATCCCGCGGCGCTGGAGAAGGCCTTTGAGCTGTATCCTGAAGTGAAGCTCGTAGTCGTCGCCCACCTCTACGGCACGCCCGGCAAGATGGACGAGATCAAGGCCATCTGCGACAGGCACGGCGCGCTGATCGTGGAGGATGCCGCCGAGAGCCTGGGCGCCAAGTACAGGCTGAACGGCCAGTGGGTCGAGACCGGCGCGCTGGGCGACTACAACGCCATCTCCTTCAATGGCAACAAGATCATCACCGGCTCCGCCGGCGGCCTGTTCCTCACCGATTCCAGGGAGGACGCCGACAAGGTGCGCAAGTGGTCCACCCAGAGCCGCGAGGCCGCGCCCTGGTACCAGCACGAGGAGATCGGCTACAACTATCGCATGTCCAACATCATCGCGGGCGTCATCCGCGGCCAGATCCCCCACCTGGACGAGCACATCGCCCAGAAGAAGGCGATCTACGAGCGCTACCGCGAGGGCTTCAAGGGCCTGCCGGTGAGCATGAACCCCATCGATTTTGAAAACAGCATCCCCAACTACTGGCTGTCCTGCATGATCATCGACGGGGACGCCATGGCCCCCATGGTGCGCGGCGAGCAGGATTACCTCTACAGGAGCGAGCCCGGCAAGAGTTCTCCCCATGAGATCCTGGACGCCATCGCGGCCTTCAACGCCGAGGGCCGTCCCATCTGGAAGCCCATGCACATGCAGCCGATCTACCGCACCCACGCCTTCATCACCGTCGAAGGCAACGGACGCGGCCGCAGCAACGCCTATATCGCCGGTTCCGGCGTGGACGTGGGCGCGGACATCTTCCGCCGCGGCCTGTGCCTGCCCAGTGACAACAAGATGACGGCGGAGCAGCAGGCAGTGGTGATTGAGATCATCAAAAGGTGCTTCCGGTGAGCGATGGAGGATGGATTCTATGGCGCATAGAAAGGGTTTCTACGAAAAGTACATAAAGCGCCCTCAGGACTTCCTGTGCGCTTCTCTTGCGCTCGTCGTGTTGTCTCCGGTCATGATGGTGACAGCCATTTTGGTGAAGAGGAAGCTGGGATCACCGGTGCTGTTTACTCAGGACAGGCCGGGCCTGAACGGCAAGACTTTCAAGCTCTATAAATTCCGCACGATGACTGACGACAGGGACGTAGACGGGAACCTGCTTCCCGACGCGGACAGGCTCCCTCCTTTTGGACAGAAGCTCCGTTCCACTTCCCTGGACGAACTGCCGGAATTAGTCAACATTTGGAAAGGCGATATGAGTGTAGTAGGCCCCAGACCGCTGCTGGTCAGATACCTGTCACGATATAACGCACGACAGGCACGGCGCCACGAGGTGCGCCCCGGGTTCACGGGACTGGCGCAGGTTCATGGCCGAAATGCCATTTCCTGGGATGAGAAATTCAACTGGGATATCCGTTATGTGGACCATATCACGTTTCTCGGCGACTGGAAGATTATATTTTCGACGATAGCGACGGTGCTGAAAAGAGAGGGTATCAGTGCAGTCAACGACGCGACGATGCCTGAGTTCATGGGAAACGACGAAACAACAGCGACGGAGGAATAGGAATGGACTGGTATCGCATCCGCCATACGATCGGTATGTACCTGTGTTCTACGGCTGTGAAGAGAGCGGCATACCTTAAGAAGCACGACATCCTTTATCACATTGGCGATAACTGCATGACCATGTTTCGAAAGATTCCGCTATATCCGAAGCTGATCTCATTTGGCGACAATGTCTGGATTGCTGCCGATGTTTTGTTTGTGCCGCATGATGTCATTCATCGGATGCTGAACAACAAGCTCGGCGGCAACAGGTTCCAGGAATACATGGGTTGTATCGACATCAGGGATAACGTCTTCGTCGGTTCAAATTGCACTATTCTTCCGAATGTCACGATTGGCTCTGACACGATCATTGCGGCTGGCAGCTTGGTCAACCACAGCATTCCGGGAAACGGCGTGTACGGCGGAGTGCCTTGCAGGTATATTTGCTCCCTGAACGAGTTTATCGAAAAGCGAGCGATGTACCCTCAAATAGAGGTATCACGTGGAAAGAGCGGCCTGTCGGACGAGACGGTGCAGGCCTGCTGGAAGAGATTCAAGGACGGCAAAGAGGATTGAAACCGATGAAAAATCTTGTGATTATTGCGGCTGGCGGCTGTGGACGCGAGGTCCTTCAGTGGGCCAAGGATATCAACGAAAAAGAGAATCGCTGGAACATCCGAGGCTTTATCGACGACAACCCGAATGCCTTGAATGGGTTGAAGTGTGATGCGCCGGTTCTTTCCTCGATCGATGATTATCCCATCGGGGAGGACGACGAGTTCGTCTGTTGCATCGGCAACAGCAAAGTCCGCAAACAGGTGGTTGAGAAACTGAAAGCCAAGGGCGCAGTGTTCGTCACGCTGATTCATCCAAATGCCATCGTGGCCGACAGTTGCACGCTGGGCGAGGGTACGATCGTTTACCCCTTTGCGCTCATCTCTGACAACGCTGTGCTGGGCGATCAATGCATCATCAACATGTACAGTTCGGTTGCCCACGATTCTGTGTTGGGCGAGTACTGTACCATCAGCGCTCACTGCGATATAACAGGGATGTGCACACTTGGCGACCGCGTGTTTATGGGGACGACATCCAACATGGTGCCCAGCTCCAGGATCGGCGACGATGTCTATATCTGCGCAGGCAGCACGGTAATGGGCAGGGTGAGGGCTGGCATGAAGGTCATGGGCAATCCAGCCAAAATCGTAAAGTTTTGACCAAACGCGAAACTGTAATGCATCGAGGATGCAGCGACTGAAATGGACGCGGCGAAACGACCCATAAGAAGGAGATTATCGAGATGGAGCAGAAGTTTTTGGAATTCGTGGCTGAAATAATGGAAGTTGAACAGGTGACAATGGACACAGCCTATAGAGAAGGGAAATGGGACTCTCTCATGATGCTCACACTCGTCATGGAGTTGGAGGCAGAATACGGTGTTTCCATTCCGATGGAGAGCCTTGGTCATGTGAAGACACTGGCGGACATGTATGCATTTGTGAAATAGACCGCGTTTCGACGGAGAGTATTTTGCATTAACTGAAGGAGACAGTATCCGTAAATGGCTGATTTAAAGAAGAAGATTGCGCTTTTATCCAATGTGACGGTCGATCTGATCGTGGGCAAGCTTCGTCGCAAGTATGATTTTTACTTGCCGGAAGGATTTGATACCTGGGTACAGGAGGCTATCAATCCTTCGTCCGGTCTGTACAGCTATAAGCCAGACGCGGTGGTGGTGCTGCTTGACGGCATGGAAGCGAGGTCCTGGAAGAACTCGGAGGAGGGCATGGAAAGGGTCTTGCTCTGGAAGCAGGCCCTGACCGCGATCGCTTCAGGCATAACGACGGTTCCTGTGTTTGTGTCCACGATCGCTTTCCAGGAAAACAGGATCAGGTCTCTTTCGGAGAGAAAATACGGCTGCGAATTGGAAAACGACTGGTATCAGTATGCGCAGGGACTGACGGAGAACAGGAGCAACTTCTATCTGTTTGATCTTGCCGATACGATTGCAGAAGTTGGAAGAAGACAGTTTTATTCCAACAAGATGTGGTATATGAGCAGCATGCCATACTCCAGGGATGGATTGAACACCGTAAGCAAAGAGATCGACAGGGCGCTTGACGCTGCCTTCACCCCTCGCAGGAAAATCATTGCCCTCGACTTGGACAACACTCTCTGGGGTGGCGTTGTCGGTGAGGATGGCGTGGAAGGTATCGAGCTTTCTGACCACAAGGAAGGGCAGCGGTATTATGACTTTCAGCGGCAGCTGCTGGAGATGAAAAAAAGAGGAACGATCCTTGGAATTGTCAGCAAGAACAACGAGGAAGATGCAGAGGCCGCCATTCGGGAGCACCCTGCGATGCTCCTCAGGGATGATGATTTTGTCAGCCGGAAGATCAATTGGGAAAACAAAGCGGTTAACCTGAAGGCCATGGAGGCTGAGCTGAACATGACTGAGGGCGGCTTTGTGTTCATCGATGACAATCCTGTGGAACGCGAGACGGTCAAGGGCGAATGCCCGGAGATGCTGGTTCCGGATTTCCCGGAGGACACGACGCAGCTGTTGGAATTCGCTGAAGAAATCTGGCTGGACCATTGTCGGCCGCTCCGCGTTCTGAGCGAGGATCTGAAGAAAACCCAGATGTATCAGACAGAGGCGAAGCGCAAGCAGGAGCTGAACCAGAGCCTGAACCTGGACGACTATATTGCAAAGCTGGAAATCACAGCTGACATCCATAGGATGAGGCCGGAAGAGTTGGACCGCGTTGCGCAACTCGTCAATAAAACCAATCAGTTTAACGTCACCACAAAGCGTTACACGCGGGACGAAATCGAAGCAATCGCCAAGACCCCGGGGAATGCCGTCTATGTTGTGTACAGTTCTGACAAATATGGCGACAGTGGGCTGATCAGCGTGGTCATCCTGAAGAGCATGACGGAGGCAATCAGGATTGATACGTTCCTGATGTCCTGCCGTGTAATGGGCAGGAAACTGGAAAATGTCATAATCAATGAGCTTGCCGCAAAAATTGGAAAGAAGATTGTTGGAGAGTACTGTCCAACGGCAAAGAATGCTCCGGTCAAGGACCTGTATGAAAGGCTCGGCTTTACAAAGATATCTGAAGACGATGGGCACGGGTTATATGAGATGGATGGAGCGAATTACACAAAAAAGGAATACAGTATATATAAGCAGATCAGATTTGAGGATTGAGACATGAAAATTGATCACATCGGATATGCGGTAAAGAGGATCGACAGAGCTCAGGGGGGCTTTGAAGCATTGGGCTTTCACTTTGGGCCAGTGATCGACGATACGGATCGGAATATTAAAATCGCCTTCGGAGACAAGGATGGATACCGAATTGAGCTGGTCTGTCCGCTGGACAAAAAGCAGGAATCGCCTGTGGATCAATATCTCAGCAATGCGGTAGGCACACCTTACCACATCTGCTATGCCAGCAATGATTTTGACGGTGAGATAGAGAACTTGAAGAGACTGGGCTTTAAGGTGATCATCGACCCGCGACCGGCAGTTGCCTTCGGGGGAAGGCGCGTGGTGTTTATGATGAACCTGGGCTTTGGCCTGATGGAGATTGTGGAAGCATGAGCGAGATCAGAGTTTTGAATAACGAGTATGGCTTGGCAGAGATGCAGGAAAACCTGCTCAAAACGCTGGATGAACTGGATTTGATCTGTCGGCGGCACGATATAAAGTACACGATCCATGGCGGCACGGTGCTCGGTGCGGAGAGAAACCATCATCTCATTCCTTGGGACGACGATGTGGATATTGCCATGGCTCGGAACGAGTTTGAGAAATTGAAAGCGGTCATCCTGTCCGGGGACATTCCGGATGGCTTTTATCTGGACGAGACGACGATGTGGTTTCCAAGATTCGTGATGAAGAATCAGGACGACCCGGTCTATATCGACATACTGATTTGGGATTTCATCTCTGAACACAGGCTTGCTCAAAAGATGAAGATTACGGGCCTTCGCGCTATACAGGGCATGATGAAAGAGGATGTGGATTACTCCAGGTATGGGTTGAAGGGGAAACTCCTTGTGGGAATCACTCAAGCCATGGGGAAGCTCATCAGCAACAGGAAGAAACTGGAGATTTTCCACACGATCCAGACCAAGATGTTCCTGGGGAGCAAACGGTTTATCCACAGGTCCAACGACTCGTATCGAGGCTGCACCTATATTCTCGATAATCGGTATTTGGATGAGTACATGGACATTGAGCTTGAGGGCAAACTCTACATGGTCAACAAGAGGTATCACGAATTCCTTGTCATGGAATATGGCGAGAATTATATGACGCCTCCTCCCGAGAAGGATCGGCATCCCGGACACGAGTTGTTCAGGAAGTCTATAGAGAAGAAACAGAAGGCGGGGAACGCGCAATGAATATAGCCATCATAATTGCCGGGGGCTCAGGAGCCAGAATGGGCCAGGATATTCCCAAGCAGTTTATCAATGTGTATGACAAGCCAGTGCTGCTCTACACATTGGAGGGCTTCCAGAAGCACCCGCAGATCGATGCGATCGAGGTCGTTTGCATCGATGGATGGCATGATGTGCTGTGGGCTTATGCAAAGCAGTTTGGCATCGATAAGCTCCGGTGGGTTGTCTCCGGCGGAAAGACGGGCCAGGAGTCTATTCGCAACGGGGTCTACAATCTGGAGGGAAAGGTGTCCAATGAAGATATCGTAATCATCCACGATGGCATCCGGCCGCTTGTGGATGAAACCGTCCTGACGGATGTCATCATAAAGGCCCAAAAGTATGGCAATGCAGTGACGTCTCTTCCGTACAATGAGCAGATATTCGTGATGGATGACGAGATCAGCACCGTGAAATTCATTCCCAGGGAAACACTGCGCCGTGTCTCCACGCCGCAGGCTTATCGGTTTGATTTGCTGGACTCCAAGTATCATGAGGCTTTTGAAAAACGGATAGGCATATTTGGGTCCCACTACACCAACACGATGATGGCCGAACTGGGCGTACGGTTGTATTTTGCCGCAGGCTCGGATAAGAACATCAAGCTGACGACCAAAGACGACCTGGAAATGTTCAAGGCATACCTGAAATCCGACAAGGACAATTGGCTGAAGTAAAGGAGACAGCAATGGATCTTTACAGCAATGATCTATATATGGAAGATGTGCGCTATGTGGCCAACCTGACGCTTCCCTGGGAGAAGTTGAAGAGCAAAAGACTGATGCTCTCGGGCGCCACCGGGCTGCTGGGCAGCTTTCTGGTCGATGTGATCATGGAGAAAAACATTACTGATGGGCTCGACTGCACGATCTATGCACTGACACGCAATACGGAGAAGGCGAAGGAACGCTTTAGCAGGTATGCCTCCGACGATCGCCTCGCATTCATTTCCTATGATGTCAGGGAGCCATTTGTGCGGGATGATATTGGAGTTGTGGAGTACATACTTCACCTGGCCTCCAATACCCATCCCATGCAGTACTCCACCGATCCAATCGGTACAATTACAACGAACATTATCGGCCTGCAAAACCTGCTTGACTTTGCTTTCGAGCATCACTCGGCACGTTTTGCGTTCGCCTCGTCCAATGAAATCTATGGAGAAAACCGCGGGGATGTGGAGCTGTTTGACGAGGATTACTGCGGATACATTAACTGCAATACCATGAGAGCCGGCTATCCGGAGAGCAAGCGCTGCGGTGAAGCCCTCTGCCAGGCATACAAGGCGCAGAAGGGCATGGACATCGTCATTCCGCGACCCACGCGCTCCTACGGCCCTACGATGCTCATGTCCGATACAAAGGCGATCAGCCAGTTTATCAAGAAGGCCGTCGCAGGAGAAGACATCGTGCTGAAATCTGCCGGGACCCAATACTACAGCTATACTTATGTTGCGGACGCCGTGTCAGGCTTGCTGACGGTCTTGCTGAAGGGGAAGAGTGGAGAAGCTTACAATATTGCCGAGGAACACAGCGATATTATGCTGAAAGACCTGGCCGCGATCATCGCGCAGTCGGCAGGACGGAGGGTGACCTTTGAGCTTCCTGATTCAGTCGAGGCGGCCGGCTACAGTACCGCAACAAAGGCCAGACTGAACGGGCAAAAGTTGATGCGCCTTGGCTGGAAACCAAAGTATGACATCGAAACGGGCATGAGCCGGACGATGCAGATACTTAAGGCCATTCAGCGCTGAGCGAAGTCGCCGGAGGAGACGAGGATTTCTTATGATTAGAGTGCTACAGGTTTTGCAGGGCGGAGACGAGTTTGGTGGCGTTGAAACGTTCGTCTATCAATACTATTCTCACTTGGATCGGACAAAAACCCACTTTGATTTTGCCTTCTGCTACGGCGATACGATGAAGGACAGATGGGACGATCCCGTATTGAAGGATTCGCAGCACATGGTGCTCAATATAAGTGGCAGAAACATGTTTCAGCTGTATCGCAGCTTGCGAGCATGCTTGAGATCCGGCCATTATGACTGCATCCATGTGAACACGGGCAATCTTTCAATCCAGGTGCCCGCCCAGATCGCGGCGAAGCGTGAGGGCGTCAAAATCAGGATCGCCCACTCTCACAGCATTGGCAGCAGAAACGGGAGGAATCCGATCCGCGATTGTATTACCAAGGTACTGCAGCATTTGATCGTGGACAACGCGACGAAGCTGGTTGCCTGCTCGGTGGAGGCCGGCGAACATCTGTACGGAGCTGATGCCGCGAAAAACAGGACCCAGATCATTCCCAATGCAATTGACATTGGAGAATTCGCCTACGATGAAACACTGAGGCAAAAAAAGCGAGAAGAGTTGGGTTTGGAAGGGCATAAAACCTATATTCAGGTGGGGAACCTGCAGCCAGTCAAGAACCATGAGTTTACTCTGGAAGTATTCAAAAGCGTGATGGCCCGGGAGAAGGACAGCATATTGCTGCTGGCCGGTACGGGTATGCTCGAGGCGTCCTTGAAGGAGATGGTCATGGCCGGCCACATGGAGGCAAATGTGCGCTTCCTGGGTTACAGGACCGATGTTAATGAGTTGCTCCAGACCGCTGATATAATGTTGATGCCTTCAAAGTGGGAGGGCTTTCCCATTGCGGTTATTGAAGCACAGGTTTCCGGGACGACAGTTCTGTGCAGTGATAACATACCACGTTCGGTGGACGTGACGGGAAGATGCGAGTTTCTGCCTCTGGAGGCGAAGCGCTGGGAAGAGGCATGTCTGGCTGCCGTTCCCCGGAAGGAAGACCTCTCATGGAAGATCCGCGAAAACGGCTTTGACGTGGATACAGCCACGGAGAGGTTCGCAGCGCTGTATACCGGTTGACTGCTGAGTGTACGAGGCTCTGTGATGAAGAGGAGAAAACCAAGGCAATGAGAACGAATTCATTAAACAAAACAATAATACTGATTGTGCTGGTCCTGAGTTCATTCATAGTATTCTTTTGCCTGAATGAATCGTCTCTCGCAATCGAAGGCGCACTTTTGTTCGCGATTATGCTCGCGTCAAAAATGTCGAAGAAAACGATCGTGTTCATAGGCCCGACTCTGTTGATAACCCTGTACTTGGTGGTTGCGCTGGCAGCCTCAGGCCGCTTGATGGAGAGGGATGATTATAATATCCCGTGGAAATTTGTTGTCAAATTCCTGAACCTGCTGTTTGCCATGATGGCGGGATATGGAATGACCTCGCTCAGCAAGGACAGAAAGCGCCAGGTGGTCATCGCGGGTATGGTGTCGCTCACCATTTCTTCGATCGTTTCGATATTCTTCGTATTGTTTGTCCACAGGGAGGCTATTCGCTTCGGAAGGGATCTGGGCATTACAGGCACGTTTACATTTGACCAGATGTACGGTGCGGTCGTGCTGGCGCCTGGACTGCTGATGTTCTGTCTGAAGTCGGTAAAGCTGGTTCGCAGACGCATCCTGCTGGTGTTATGCGCGTTGAGCGTGTTCGCATGCATTTTGCTTTCGGCTTTGACGACGGCGCTTCTTCTTGCGCTGATGGGTGTCGCGCTGGGGTTCGTGATGGATGCGCTCGACATTAAGAATCCGAAGAAGCTGATGTTCTGGGGAATCGTGGTATTCCTTCTGTTTGTTTTATTGATGTTCAGACAGCAAATTGGCGAGCTTCTGTTCGGGCTGACCAAAAATATGTCGGATTATGTCAAGTATCGCCTGCAGAGGGTCATTGACATGGTCTTCTCCACGAATCACGCCAACGCCTATACCATGGATCGGCGGATGGAGCTGGCGGATTACTCGCTGGAAACCTTCAGAAAGAACCCTCTGTTTGGATGTGGAATCGGTGAGATACGCTACGGTGTGATTGGTTACCACCAGGAATGGCCGGATATGCTTGGCGTCTGTGGAATTGTGGGGACAGCGGTGATCATCATCTCGCTGTTTATCGCGACGAGGACCATCTATCGAAAGTGCGAGCAGAAGATTGACAGGCAAAGCATGGTGCTGGGAATTGTGCTTTTCCTGGCCCTGGGTTTCTTGAACCCCTGTCTCGTCTTCCCGGAACTGTTTGGAATCTTTGTAATCCTGCCGAATCTGTCTTCGCTGTGTACCAAAGCGGCGAAAAGTGAACATAACGACGTGTAAACAGCCTCAGTGATGCCGGAGGACAAGTTGTTTGGAGTGTAGTTAGCATGAAAACCAAGGTTTCGGTTCTGATGTCGGTGTACAATACGAAGGAAGAGTGGTTAAGGCAGGCGATTGAGAGCGTTCTGTCACAGACCCTTCAGGAAATTGAGTTCCTGATTGTTATTGACTGCCCCACCGACGACAGCCAGAGCGTAGTCGAATCTTATGCCAGGATGGACGACAGGATACGCATCCTGTACAACGAGAAAAATCTTGGTCTGCCCCAGAGCCTGAACAAGGGGATAGCTGTTGCTGCCGGCGATTACATTGCCCGCATGGATTCAGACGATGTCGCCATACGGGACAGGTTGGAGAAGCAGCTTCAGTATATCGAGGACAGGCAACTTGACATTGTAGGCGCACGCATCGTCAGGATTGATGGGGACGGCAATGTCATCAGTGCGCCTACTGTGTGCTACAAAGAGAAGATCATTGGAGAAGCGCTGCAACACGCCGATTGTGTGCCCCACCCCACATGGCTCGTGCGCAAGGAAGTGTACCGTGAGCTGAATGGCTATAGAAGCATCCGCCATTGCGAGGATTATGATTTTCTGCTGCGGGCGGTGCGTAAGAACTGCAGGATAGGCGTTTGCGATGAAGTGCTGCTGAACTACAGGATCAACACTTCCGGAATCACGCGGAGTAACAGCCTGGCACAGCACCTAACGTCTGAGTACCTCAGAAAAAACGTGGGTCGCATTGAAGAAGTGACCCAGGAGGAAATCGACCGGGAAGTCAAGGACAAGGCCACAGGAAAGAGTGCAGAGAACTTTGAAGCGTCAGTGAGTCTGTTTCGCAGTGGCGTCGAGAAAATCAAGAGCAGGAAGCTGTTGAGCGGCGCCGTAAGCATCCTTTGCGGACTGCTGAAATCGCGGTACGCATACAGCAATCTGAAGAACATTTTGGCTATGCGCAGAATTGCAAAACAAGGTTGAAAAAATGGAAAAATACAAGAACTTGCCCGTGCAGGCGAAGGCCGCCATATGGTTTGTCATTTGCTCTGTGCTTCAAAAGGGCATTTCGGTTATAACCACCCCGATTTTTACAAGGTTGATGACCACCGAGGAATATGGCCGGTTCAACGTTTTTCTGTCGTGGGAGACTATTTTTGCCGCGATCATGATTCTCTCCCTGCCGTGGGGGGTTTACCCCCAGGGATTGGTGAAGTTTGAGGAAGAAAGGGACACATTCTCTTCCTCCAGCTTCGGTTTGATGACCACCTTGATGTTGATTTGGAGCGTGGTTTATTTCATCTTCCGCGGCCCCATCAACCGGATACTGCACACGACGACGCCGATGATGCTGTGCATGTTTGTCATCATCTGGTCGTCTTCCACGTACAACTTTTGGGCCATGTACCAGCGGGTGAATTACGAATACAGGAAGCTGGTCATCCTCACAGTCAGCACCAGCCTGCTGATTCCGATCGTGTCTATCATACTGATCAAGTCCTTCGACGACCATGTCATGGCACGCGTCATTGGAATCAGTGCGTGCCAGCTGCTTATCTACGGCAGCCTGGGCTTGATCATCTTCAGGGGAGGCAAACAGCTATACTCGAAAAACGTCTGGCAGTATGACATTCGATTCAATATCCCGCTGCTGCCGCACTATTTGTCTCAGAGGGTGCTCACCAGTTCGGACAGGATCATGATCGAATACCTGATCAACAGCAGCGCCGCGGGCATTTACAGCCTGTCGTATTCGCTCGGCTTCATTGCTCAGACAGTTACCAGCGCTATCGCTGATGCCATTGGCCCATGGCAGTACAGGAAGATCAAGGAGCGGGATTATAGCGGACTGGCCAAAATGGCGTATGTGTTGCTGTCAGGTGTGGCGGGCGCCATCCTGCTGTTCATCTGTTTCGCCCCGGAAATTGTGGCCATATTTGCGCCTGCGGAGTACAGCGAGGCATCTTACCTGATCCCCCCGATTGCCATCAGCGTGTATTATGTCTTCATGTATGGCATTTTTGCCGACTTTGAGTTTTACTTTGAGAAGACCCGAATGATTTCCGTCGCCACTCTATGCGCCGCGGTGGTAAATATCGTTTTGAACTATATCTTTGTCAGAATCTATGGCTATGCGGCCGCCAGCTATACAACACTGGCCTGCTACATCATGTATGCAGTGTTCCACTACAACATCATGCTGGGGATCTGCCGGAACGAGCTGGGCAATGTGAAGATATACAATACGAGCATCATCGTCTGCCTTTCGGCCGGTTTTACGGTGGCCGGCCTGCTGACGATGATGGCCTACCCGTATTTTATTGTCCGACTGATCGTGGTCCTGTTGATTCTACTGGTTGCGGTGTTCAAAAGGGACTTGATACGCAAGGCCATCGTTGAATTCAGGAAGCGTGATTGACAACAAAACAGACATGAACTGGAGGGACGACAAATTGAAATTGGTAGACACCAAGCTTTGGAGAAGATTCCAGGACAGTGGGCTGCTGTATACCCTGTACAGGAAGACGATTGGGAGCTTGATTCGCAAAGGCAGGATGGCGGGCCGAAAGGATGCTGTAAAAACACAGGGCACGGATTGCATCCGGGAGATTCACTCCGTATTGGATGGATCGGGCGTGCTCTTCTTCGTCGACGCCGGCACATTGCTTGGCTTCATCCGGGAAGGGCGACTCCTGAAATGGGATTTTGACGTGGACTTTGGTGTGGTCGTTGAAGGCCCTGAGACCTGGACGCGGCTTGGCCGGTGTCTGACTTCAAGTGGCTACAAGCTCATCAAGCAGTTTCGGGTGGATGGCAGCGTGATGGAGCAAACCTATGGCAAGAACGGGCTGAGTATCGATTTTTTCGGCCATTTTAATGTGGCAGAAACCAGCGTACAATACTCGTTCTACAATCCCACGAACCACCCGACAAACGAGATGGCTGTCATGGAATTTTCATCGACTCGCATTTCGGGGATATCCAAGTTGCCGCTGGATGAAATCACTGTGAATATTCCCGATAATACCGAAAGGTACCTGGCAGATTCCTATGGGGAAAATTGGCGGATTCCCGATCCGAGCTGGGATTACAGGAATTCACCGGGCTACAGGCTTCGCCCGGATAAACATGGAATCAGAGAAGATTTTTAATGGGCCAGCGAAGCACCGGACGAGGTGCTATGGATGTAAAAGTCTGTATATTCCATTGGGTGGGAGGAGCTTTGTATGTTGAATTTCACAGTGGGTCCCGTCATGTGCAGCGACGAAGTGCGCGCCGTGGGCGGTGAACAGGTCCCGTATTTCAGAACGCCGGAGTTCTCGGCGGTCATGCTGGAGAACGAGCGGTTGATGCTTGAGTTCGCAAAGGCCCCGGAGGGTTCCCGGGCGGTATTCATGACCAACTCATCCACCGGCTCCATGGAGGCGGTGGTGATGAATTGCTTTGACGAATCGGACCGTGTGCTGGTCATCGACGGCGGCAGCTTTGGACATCGCTTTGTGCAGCTCAGCGAGATCCACGAGGTTCCCTATGAGGCCATCCAGCTGAGGCACGGCCAAAGGCTGACGCGAGAGCAGCTGTATGCGTATGACGGCAAGGGCTTTACCGGGCTGCTGGTCAACATCGACGAGACCTCCACAGGCGTGCTTTACGACGCAGAGATGCTTGGCAGCTTCTGCAAAAAGAACGGCATGTTTTATGTTTGCGACTGCGTGTCGGCCTTCCTGGCAGATCCGTTCGACATGGCGCGCTGCGGGGCGGATGTCATGATCACCGGTTCTCAGAAGGTTCTTGCCTGCCCGCCGGGTATCTCCATCATCCTGCTCGCGCCGGAGGCGGTCCGGCGGGTGACGGGCAGGAAGGTCAAGTCCATGTACTTCAACCTGGCGGACGCGCTGAAGAACATGGAGCGGGGACAGACCCCCTTTACGCCGGCGGTGGGCATCCTTCGGCAGATCAATGCGCGCCTGAAGGAGATCGAGGCTGCGGGCGGAGCGGAGGCGGAGATCGCCCGGGTGGCCGCTCAGGCCCGTGATTTCAGGGAAAAGGCGAAGGAATTGCCCTTTGAGTTCGTGTCCGAATCCCCGGCCAACGGCGTCACGCCGATCCACCCCATTCACGCGGATGCCTATGAGGTGTTCACGGAGCTGAAGGATCATTACGGCATCTGGATATGCCCCAATGGCGGCGATATGAAGAACACAGTGTTCAGGGTGGGCCATATTGGCCACTTGACTCACGAGGACAACACGACCCTGATCAACGCGTTCAAGGATTTGCTCGCCAGGGGAAAACTGTAGGCAAAGCGCAATCACGGGAGCATGGCAATGATAAAAGTTATCACATACGGCACATACGACCTGCTTCATCACGGGCATGTGCGCCTGTTGGAACGGGCGAAGGCGCTGGGAGATTACCTGATCGTGGGGGTCACCTCGGACGACTTTGACAAGACCAGAGGCAAGATCAATGTCCAGCAGAGCCTTGAGGAACGGGTTGCCGCCGTTCGGGCCACGGGCGTGGCGGACAAGGTGATCATTGAGGAGTACGAAGGGCAGAAGATAGATGATATCCGCAAATACGGAGTGGACATCTTCACAGTCGGCTCGGACTGGATCGGTCACTTCGACTATCTGAATGAATATTGCAAGGTGGTCTACCTGCCGCGAACAGAGGGCATATCGAGCACTGAGCTCCGTGACCAGAAGCGGTTGATCAAGGTCGGGTTGGTCGGATACGAAAAATATCTGAACAAGGTATACAAGGAATGCCAGTTTGTCAACGGCGTCAGGATCAACGGTGTTTGCACACAGAACTCCCGGGAGCTGTCTGAAGAGCTGCTTTCCCTGGACACCACCGACAGCCTGGACGAGCTGTTGTCTAAGGTGGATGCGGTGTATATTCATTCCCATCCGAAATATCACTATGATGAAATGAAAAGGGCCCTGCAGGCTGGCAAGCATGTCATGTGCGAATCCCCGCTGGCCGAGACGGAGCGGGAGTGCCGCGAACTGATCGCCATGGCGCAGGAAAACAACTGTGTGATGATGGATTCGCTGAGGACGGCGTATTCCACGGCTTACGCGAGAATGCTCCTGCTGATCAAGGGCGGGAAGATCGGGGAAGTGGTTTCCATCGACGCCACCTGTACCAGCCTGCGGACAAATTCCGCCGTGTCGGGCGAAAAGTGGGGCAGTATGCCGGCCTGGGGCCCCACGGCGCTGCTGCCGATTTTTCAAATACTGGGCACTGGGTATTCCGACGTGAAAATAACATCGAGGTGTGAAAACGACAGGTCGGTTGACGTCTTTTCCAAGATCGACATCACCTATCCGAAGGCAGTGGCCACTGTTAAAGTGGGCACGGGGGTGAAATCGGAAGGCGAGCTGGTCATTGCAGGGACACAGGGATATATATACGTGCCGGCTCCGTGGTGGAAGACGGATTATTTTGAAATCAGGTATGAAAACCCGGAAGAAAACCGGCGGTATTTTTACCAGCTTGACGGGGAAGGAATACGATATGAATGGGTATCATTTTTAAAAATGATTAACGCTTTCGCAGAAGGAAAAGCCGAGGAAAGCGCGTATATAGATAATATTGACAGGTCGGTTTCACTGGCCATTGCCAGGGTGATGGAACAATTCAACAATGGCATTGATGTCAAATACATTTGAAGGAAGGAAAATACTATGAAGACGGTCATGATTCTTGGAGGAAGCGCTTCGGAGGTTCCCGTTATCCAGCGCGCTCTGGAGATGGGGCACAGGGTGGTCCTCGTGGACCGGGACGAGCATTCCCCGGGATTCAAGGAGAACGTCATTGCCGAGTATCACAGCATTGCCGACAGGGAGAAGGTCCTTGAGCTTGCCCGGAAGTACAGCGTTGACGGCATCGTGGCTTCGGTGGACGCCGGCGTCCGTCCTGCGGCCTATGCCTGCAGGATCCTGGGCCTTCCCGGCATTTCCGAGGAAGCCGCCTTTATGGGAACGGACAAGGTGGCCATGCGCATCCGCCTGAAGGAGCGCGGCGTGCCGGTTCCCGAGTTCTACATCGTCAAGACGAAGGAAGAGTATCTGGACGCGGTGGCCAAGTTTGAAGACACATGCATTGTAAAGGCCGCCGACAGCTCGGGCAGCCGCGGCATCTATAAGCTGAACGATCTCGCCGACAGGGCGGATATCGACTACGCTTATGATTATTGCAGGGAGTTCTCCAGCACCGGCGAGCTGCTGATCGAGGAGTTCATGGTGGGCCCGGAAATCTGCGCGGAGACGTTGAGCTCCAAGGGCGTGTGCTATCCGATCCAGATCTCGGACCAGCTGCACAAGGAGCCGCCGTACTTCACGGACTGCGGCTATAGCCAGCCCTGCACGCTGGATCCGGCTGTGGTCGAGGAGATCCGCCGGATCGCCATCGACGCCAACCTGGCGATCGAAAACTACCAGGGTTCCTCCTGTACTGAAATGATCATCACGAAGGACGGGCCGAAGGTGGTCGAGCTGGGCGCGAGGCTGGCCGGTGACTTCATGACGACGGCCATGGTGCCCCTGTCCTGCGGCGTGGACATGCCCGGAGACGTGGTCAGGATCGCGTTGGGCGAGGACATCGACCCCACCCATCGGTTCAGCAAGGGCTCCTGCGTCAGGTATTTCATGAAGGAAAGGGTTGGAACCATCAAGCAGATCGTGGGCGTCGAGGAAGCCAAACAGCTTGAGGGCGTCTGGCGGGTGGAGATCCTGAAGGGCGTCGGGGAAGAGGCCACTCCCCTGCGCAAGAGTTCGGACCGCCTGGGCCTGGTGATCGCCCAGGGAAAGGACGCTGAGGACGCCATCAGGATCGCAGACAAGGCACTTAGCATGATTGACTTTATCGTAGAGTGAGACAGGGGAGCGAAATACATGAAGGTCGATAAGAAACTGTTTTTCCCGTCGCTGGGGATCCTGGTCGTCATCATCGTCGCCATTGCCACGAACCTTGAGTTCCTCCAGGCGTCTATCGGGGCGATCTATGACGGCTGCATCAGCATGTTCGGCTGGCTGTTCATCTTTGCCGACATCTGCTGCCTGGTGTTTTCCATTTGGCTGATGTTCGGCCGCTACAAGGATGTGCGGCTGGGCGGGCAGGATTGCAAGCCCACGTTCAGCACGCTGGCCTGGGCGGGTATGATGTTCACCACCAGCTGCGGCGGCTGGCTGGTGGTCTACGGCTTCCTGGAGCCCATCTACTGCGTGGCCCAGGACGCGATCGTCGCCGGGGAAAGCACGGCCAGGGCCTTTGAACTGGGCCAGATGTACGCCCACTTCCACTGGGGCCCCAATGCCTGGGCGATTTACATTCCCATCTCCATCGCCATCGGCTATGCCCTGTACAACCGGCACGGGCACTCCGCCACCGTCAGCGAGGGCATCCGTAGCCTCACGACCAGGAAATGGGGCGGCGTGCTGGGAACGTGCGCCGATGTCATCGCGATCTGCTGCGCGGTCATCGCGCCCGTCGTCTCCATCGGCACGGGCATGCCGCTGCTGACAGCGCTGGTCCAGAACATCTTTAACGTGCCGGATACCTACCGGACGACCATCCAGATCGTCATACTGGCCATCTGGATCGCGATATTCGGCACGAGCGTTTACCTGGGCCTGAACAAGGGCATCAAGCGGCTGAGCAACACGAACATCGTCATCGCCTTCATATTCATGGGCGTGTTCGGCGTGATCGTGGGCCTGGTGCAGGTGTTCTCCGCGGAGATCAACACGGCCGGCATGTTCGCGCAAAGCTTCATCCGCCTTAGCACCTATACCGACCCCTACGGCAGCGGCGGATTTGTCAGGGGCTGGACCTTCGGCTACTGGGCGTGCTACTTCGTCTATATGCCGCTGATGGGCGTGTTCAACGCCAAGATCTCCAAGGGCAGGACGTTCAGGCAGATCGCCTTTGGCCAGCTGGTCCTCTGCACGCTGGGCTGCTGGGTGGCAATGGGCACCTTCGGCAACTTTGCCGTGAAGTCGCAGATCAGCGGCGCCGTTGATGTATCGGGCATCCTGGCCAACGGCGACGAGGGCGCCGCGATCGTGGCGCTGGTCAACACGCTGCCCGCGTCCAAGGTGTTCATGTTTGTGCTGCTGGCCATCGCGTTCATCTTCCTGGCGACCACCATGGATTCCAGCGCGTTCGCCGCCGCGGAGATGACCAGCATCCAGCGGGGCGAGGACAGCCTCGCACCGCGCTGGCTCAGGCTTGTATGGGCCATCGTGGCGGCGGTGATCGCCTTCATTGTGGTCCAGGTGGGCGGCGCCAAGGCGGTCAGGTCAGTGTGTTACATCGCAGGCCTGCCCATGGCGATCGTGAGCTTCCTGGTGATGTTCTCCGTGTACAAGATGTTGAGAAAGGACTTCCGGCGCAAGACGCAAATACCCTTTATGCCGGACTATGACCTGGGCGAAGGCAAGCAGAAGCTGGACAGCGACCACACCTGAGCCTGATGGATGATGGAGGCCGCCCCGAAAAGGGGCGGCCTTCCGTGTTTAATGCGGTTTCAATCGGAACACAGAGACGGGCCGAGGCCCCTGCCCGCAGTCCGGCGGGTTTCGCTCCGGCATGACGACGGACGCGCTCACAGGCCTTTCCATGCGCCAATCCGGAATGGTGTTGGGCTGGGTTCCCAATGGAATCCGGATTTCGAACACAGGGATCGGTTACATTCATATTTCTATTTGACAAAAAGGGCAAAGTGTGGTATTGTGAATAAAAGGTAAATTTCCTGAGATTTATTTGGGCGCGGGACTGTGTGAAAAGCCAGGGTTGAATGGAGTACGTTCATGAACGTTTGATGTGAAGGCACTCTGTCCGTAACCCCTTCGGGAAATCAGGACTATCACGGAAAGCAGGGGATTTGAGAACTCCCTCGGCTGCCTGCGGCCATCCGGTTTCCCAAACGCCGCGCTTCTGCTTCCCGCTGGCCTTGAATATACTGTTTCGCTGGTGCCCCAGGGTCTGCAGGGCTTCCAACCGATCCATTTTTGGCGACGCGGTCCGGAAATTTCAGGGGTCCTGGCAGGCACACAAAATTACATGGAAAATATCATTTGACAAGAAGTGAAATATATAGTAAAATATGTATTAGAGGTTTATTGGTGAGGAACAATATGCCTGGTAGAAAGACAGACTTCATAGAAGGGGTGGACAATGATGAAGAAAAGGATCCTTGTTTTTCTGCTGACGGTTGCTATGCTGTTGACGATAGCGCCTGTTCACGCGGAGATCGTCGATGAAGAGCCTGTGCTGGGCGAGCAGGCCGGCGAGGTCGAAATCCTCCTCGATGAAGAGGAAGTGGATTTGGGCTTTGAGGACGAGACCGTTGCGGAAGAAGAGCCGAGCGACGATACCGCCGCGGTCGAGGATGCGCAGCCTGCGTATTGCTATGCTGTGGTCATCGCTGACGCGGCTGAGTATTTCGCGGATGTGGACAAGGCTACCGTGGCCGGCAACCTGCCCAAGGACAGCGTGCTGCTGATCACCGAGCAGGCGGATGGCGTAGCGAAGATCGCCTTCGATCTGGAAGGCGTTGTCGTCGAGGGCTATATCGACGCCGCTTCCATCCAGTTCATGGCGGAAGAGGAACTGAACGGCTACATCGACGCTCTCATTGCTGAGGAATCGGTGCTGCTGTACGAGGACAACATCGATTATCCTCTGGGCAAGGTGAAGGCCGCTGCAGAGACCGAGGCTGAGGAGCCTGCCGTTGAGGCTGAGGAGCCTGCCGTTGAGGCTGAGGAGCCCGTGGTCGAGGTTGAGGAGCCTGCCGTTGAGGCCGAGGAGCCCGTGGTCGAGGCCGAGGAGCCCGCGGTCGAGGCCGAGGAGCCTGCTGAAGAGGTCGAGGAGCCTGTCGTCGAGGTTGAGGAGGCTGAAATCGAGGAGATCGAGCAGGCCATCGAAGAAGACGAGGAAGAGCTCATCCCTGTTGAGATCGAGGAAGAGGTCACGGAGACCGTCGAAGCGGCTGGCGCTGCTTCCAAGCCCGGCACCTGGCTCAAGGATGGCGGCGGCTGGTGGTACAAGCATAACGACGGCACCTACACCGCGAGCGACTGGGAGCAGATCGACGGCAAGTGGTATTATTTCAATGCCGCGGGCTATATGCTGTCTGGCTGGCAGAGATTGGGCGGCAAGTGGTATTATCTGAATTCAAAAGATGATGGCTACATGGTGACCGGCTGGAAGAAGATCGGCACCAAGTGGTACTATCTGAATCCGGGCAGCGACGGATACATGGTGACTGGCTGGAGGAAAGTTGGCACCAAGTGGTACTATTTCAAGCCCGGCGATGATGGATTCATGATGTCCGGCTGGCAGAAGATCAGCGGAAAGTGGTACTATTTCAAGCCCGGCGATGATGGATTCATGATGTCCGGCTGGCAGAAGATCGGCGGCAAGTGGTACTATCTCAAGCCCGGTGATGATGCCTACATGCTGACCGGCTGGCAGAGAGATGGCGGCAAGTGGTACTATCTCAAGCCCGGTGACGACGCTTACATGCTGACTGGTTGGCAGCAGCTCGAGGATCAGGATGGGAAGACCTACTGGTTCATGTTTAACAATGGCGACGACGGTTTTATGAAGACCGGTTGGCAAGCTGATGGCAGCAAGTGGTATTTCATGGATGGCAATGGCCATATGGTCAATGGTTGGCAGAAGTTGAAGGATGGTGGACAGACCAATTGGTACTTCTTCAATCGTGGCGATGATGGTTATATGCTCACCAACACCACAAGATACATTGACAAAGAGACGCACACCTTTGATGGTAATGGCAGGCTTGTCAAGTCTGAGAATGACATCTTCGTCTTTGGTATCAAGAACAATCTTGCCGGTGTGACCGTCGAGCAGTACAAGGGCGATGCCAGCACGGTGACTGTCCCGCCGACCTACAGCGAGATCGCCGTTACCGAGATCGGCGCGGAAGCCTTCATGGGCAAGTCCCTGACGACCATTGATCTTCCCGACAGCATTGAGGTTATCGGTGCCCGTGCCTTCAAGAACTGCTCGAGCCTGAAGAGCATGAACTAAGATCACGGAAATTGGTTTCCATACACCCAAACAGGATTTCCTGTAACCCGGTTGCCACGGCAGAATCTGCGGATTCTGCCGTGGTTTTATTAATGGACTTAAGTCCGTCGAGCGAAGCGAGACAAGAAACCACCCGCTATGCGGGTGGAGACAAGAAGTTAAACAAAAACTCACTCAACCTG
>CADCFG010000022.1 GCA_902800625.1 uncultured Eubacteriales bacterium
CGTGGACCTGACCGTCGACGTTTCCATGGGCAAGACCATCAACTTCACCACCCAGCCGAGGCTCATCCAGCTGTTCGACAAGCAGACGGGCAACAACCTCATCTGGTTCGATGAGAAGTCCTCTGCCGCGAACGCGCCGGTTTGCAAGGCGTACAACTTCTGAATTAGCGGTCATCGGGCCGGAGGGCAGCGCGCCTGCCCTCCGGCCTTGTCATATCCCGATGGAGGTGAGCACGATGAAGAATCCGAAGCCTGATACCATCCTGCGCCTGACATTCGACGAAGGAAAAGGCGCGAAGGCGCGGGACGCCGCGGGGAACCTGCCGGACGGCGATATCGAATACCGGTTCCTGAACGCGGCTTATGCGCCGAACAGGGATCCCCAGTGGCGCAAATGCGGCGTAAAGGATGGCTGTCTGCTGTTCGACGGCAGCTCCACGGCGGTCGGCTACCCTAAAGGGGCCGTTGCGCTGGGCGGCGGTGCGCTGACGATCTCCGCCTGGGTCGCGCCGCGGGCCTTTGAGTGGGAAGAGCCCGGCGCCGAGGGCAGGGACGACGCGCCGCTGACGACCCTGGTCAGCCAGCTTGACCGCCAGAGGCGCCAGGGCCTGCTCTTCGGCTACCATCGCTTTGGACGGCTGTGCTTCCAGTTCGGCACCGGCGGGGGCTGGCGTTCCGTGTGGTCTGACGGGCCCCGGCTGCGGCGGCTGGCCTGGAACCACGTCGCGGCGGTATTCGACGGGGAAGCGGGCGAGGCGCGGCTTTATCAGGACGGGAAGCGGGTCGGGATGCTCTCATTTCCGGCCGGAACCGGGATTGTTCCGGCTGACGGCGAGCGGCTGATGATCGGAAAGAATCCCCATGCCGAGGCGATTTCCCAGGGTTTTTTCAACATGTTCGCGGGGCTCATGGACGAGCTGTGCATCGAGAACCGTGCTCTTTCAGATCAAGAGATTCTTGAAATGGCGTCTTTGGATGTTCCGGAAATCGCCTACTCGGACATCGGCCTGGAGAACCTCCTCACCGGGGACGTGTTCAAGACCCAGTACCACGGCGGGCCCTATCAGCACTGGATGAACGAGCCCCACGCGCCGGTGTACTATAACGGCGTCTATCACCTGTTTTTCCAGGGCAATTCCATGGGGCCCTATTGGCGGGGCATCAGCTGGGGCCATCTGGTCAGCGGGGACACCGTGCGCTGGCGGCCGATCCGGGACGCCATCGTGCCGGAGGAGGGCGGCGTGTGCCCGGATGGCGTCTGGTCCGGCGGCTCGACGCTGCTGTATGAGACCGACGTGCTCGAGGTGCGCGGAGGCGGCATCGACATGAATTGGCGCTACCGGGGACCGGTCTATGAGATGCCCGACCCGAAGCCCATCTATGGCACCAGCTGGGAGCTGCCGATCCTCCTGCCGCTGAAGGACAAGTCGGGGACGCGCAGCCGCCACGCCTTCTTCTTCATGCCCGCGCCAGCGGATACCGCCGACAACAAGGTGTATTACTTCGTGGGCGACTTCGACAGGCAGGCGGGCCGGTTCATCCCCGACCCTGTCTATAGCGGCGTGCCGCGCCTGATGGACTATGGAGCCAATGTGTTCACCGGCCCCAGCGTGCTGGTCGATCCGGTGACCGGGCGCGTGTGTATGTTCAGCATCATGCAGGGCCAGCGTTCGGGCAGGGAAGAGGGCCTGGCGGGCTGGGCACACTGCGCCGGGCTGACGCGCAACATCTGGCTCAGTGAGGACGGCACCGACGTACGCGTCGGGCCAGATCCGCGCCTGTACAGTCTGCTGGGCGAGGAGCTCTTATCCCTGGAAAACGCGGAGATAAAGGCCGTGAATCGGGCGCTGGAGGGCGTGCGGGGGGATATTCTGTACATCCGGGCCAAAGTGACGCCGAAGCGCTGCGAAACCTTCGGCTTCACCTTCAAGGCGGACGGGCAGGGGAAGGGCCCCGCTTTCGTCTACGACTGCCGGGATGAGTCGCTCACCTGCCTGAACGGAACGAACCTTCCGCGCCTGCGGCCCTGTGCCGCTGAGGGACGGCGCGCTGGCGATGGAAGTGTTCATCGACCGGTCGCTGGTGGAGGGCTTCTTCAACGACGACAAGGCGCTCAGCATCCGATCCTATGGGGATCCCGGGGCGCAGCGCATGGCGTTCTTTGCCGACGGGGAGCTGCTCGTCGACTGCATTCAGGTCGTTCGCATGGATTCCATCTATTGATCTTCGACAGTTGGGAGGATTGATTATCCGCCGCCTGCTCTCCGGACGAGCCCTTGCGACAGTATGAATGGGATGGAAACGCACGCTTGAAAAAGCCGTATGTATGGACTATAATGGGTTTAACGATATCATTCGGAATCGCGGCGGTTTTGGAGGCAATATGGCTGGACGGGGGCCATCGGCGCATCGGCTTTGCCTGCCAGGTCTCCATCACCCAGCGGAACTCCGTGGCGACCGTTGAATGACGACGAGGGGGATACCGATGACTTTTACCGATATCTGGACGATCAACCCCATGCCTGCGGAGGGCGCGATGATTTGCGGCGAAACTTGGCGCGTGACGGTGCTCACCGACCGGCTGCTTCGGCTGGAGTACGAGCCGCTGGGCCGCTTCTGCGACACCGCCACCCAGACGGTGATCGACAGGAGCTTCCCACTGCCCGTGTTTACGCATACCGAAAAGAACGGCTGGCTGACGGTGGAGACGGAGGCTGTGCGGTTGCAGTACGACGGCAGGCCCTTCTCGCCGGAGGGGCTGTCGGTCACGCTGAAGGGGCAGTACGGCGCCTATGCCAGCGTGTGGCACTATGGCGACAACGGCCGCAATATGAAGGGCACCGCCCGCACACTGGACGAGGCCAACGGCGCAATCCCGCTGGGCGACGGCCTTTTCTCCTGGGAGGGCTACGCCGTGCTTAACGACTTTGGCACTATGCGCATGGATGATTCGGGGAGCCTGCTGCCCGCCGAGGCCCACGGCGTGGATATCTACCTGTTCGCCTACGGGCGGGATTTCAAGGGCGCGCTTCGGGATTTCTACCACCTCACCGGCCCGACTCCGGCGCTGCCGAGGTACGCGCTTGGCAACTGGTGGAGCCGCTTCTATCCCTATACAGAAGAGACCTACATGGCCCTGATGGAGCGCTTCGCGTCGGAGAAGGTGCCGCTTTCGGTGGCGGTGCTGGACATGAACTGGCACATCACCGACATCGACCCCAAATACGGCCCCGGCTGGACGGGCTACACCTGGAACAAAGACATGTTCCCGGACCCGCCGCGGCTTTTGAAGTGGCTGCACGACCGGGGGCTGAAGGTGACGCTGAACGACCATCCCGCCGACGGCCTGCGGGCCTTCGAGGACCTGTACAGGCCCATGGCGGAGGCGATGGGCGTCGATCCCGAAAGCGGCGAGCCGATTCCCTTCGACGCGGGAAACCCGGAGTATCAGGCGGCCTTTGAGAAGGCGGTGCTGGACGACTTCGAGCGACAGGGCGTGGACTTCTGGTGGATCGACTGGCAGCAGAAGGGCGGCAGCAGCGTGCCGGGCATCGACCCGCTGTTCATGCTGAACCACACCCGCTACCTGTATTCGGCCCGCAGGGGCGACGCGGGGCTCACCTTCTCCCGCTACGGCGGCCCGGGCAGCCACCGCTACCCGGTGGGCTTCTCCGGCGATTCGTATATCACCTGGGACAGCCTCGCCTTCCAGCCGTATTTCACCGCCACGGCGGCCAACATCGGCTACGGCTGGTGGAGCCACGACATCGGCGGGCACATGCACGGTGTGCGGGACGAGGAGCTGCAGACCCGGTGGCTGCAGTTCGGCGTGCTGTCGCCCATCATGCGGCTGCACGCCTGCAACAGCGAGTTCCTGGGCAAGGAGCCCTGGGCCTATCCCCAGCCCTGTTGCGCCATCATGGAGCGCTGGCTGCGCTTCCGCCACGCGCTGCTGCCCTGGCTGTACACGAAGAACGTGCAGAGCAGCCGGGAGGGCTGGCCGATGCTCTACCCGGTCTATTACGACTGGCCGGAGGACGAGGCCGCCTACGCCGCACAGCACGACGAGTACGTCTTCGGCGGGGAGCTGCTGGTGGCGCCGATCACATCGAAGATGGATGATACCGGGCTGGCGTCGGCCAAGGTCTGGCTCCCGGCGGGGGAGTGGGTGGATTTCACCACCGGCCGCCGCTATCCCGGCGGGCAGTTCCTGCGGGTCTATCGCGCGCTGTCCGAGGTACCGATCTTCGTCCGCCCCGGCACGGTCATCCCCATGGACGGCGCTGAAACGCTTGAAAACGGAGGCCCGCTGCCCCGGACGCTGCTGTTCAGGGTGTTTGCCGGAGCGAGCGGCGGCTGTCATGTGGCGGAGGACAACGGCAAGGCGGAAAACGCCCCCGACCGCCGTGCGGTGGAGACCCGCTGCGTGGTGGAGGCCCGGAACGGCATGACCGTCATGATCTCCCCGCCCGTCGGCGATGCCGCGCTGATCCCCGAAAACCGCCGGTATGAGATCGAACTGGTGGGCGTGGAGGACCGCCTGCCCGACGATGCCACCGCCGCTTACGAAGCCAGCTACGACGCCGAAACGCGCACGCTGCAACTGATCTTTGATGCTGCGGCAGCCCGGCAGGACGTCGCGCTGCGCTGGCACACGGCGCCCGCCTGCCCGGCACTGGACCGCGCGGCCCTGCTGCAATCGACGCTCCTGAACCTGCGGATGAACAACGATGACAAGGATCGCGTGATGGAGATCCTTGGCAGCATCGACGACGGTGTCCGCCGCATTGCCGCCTGGCGCTGCCTGGACCTGCCGGATTCGGTGATGGGCCTGCTGGAAGAGCTGGAAATACAGAGATAAGGAAAACGACCCTCTGGAAAACGATAAAATGTTTTCCAGAGTTTTTTTGCCTGTCCTGTCATTGACAAAGGTTTATTTCTCTATTATAGTAATAGGGTGATAAGAAGCCCTGTTGGGGATCTGGAAAGCGCGGCGCTCTGACGCCCGCGGGAGGGAATTATGGAATTTGCCATGATAGAGACCGGCTGGCTGTCGCTGCTGCCGCCGATCATCGCCATCGCCCTGGCGCTGCTGACCAAGGAGGTGTATTCCTCGCTGTTCATCGGCCTGTTCTCGGGCATGCTGATCTACACCTTTGCCGGCGGGGGAACCATCGTCAACACCGTGGCGACCACGTTCGACATGATGTCCTCGAAGATCGCCGACAACGCCTACATGATCATCTTCCTGGCCCTGCTGTGGGCGGTGGTGGTGCTGGTGTCCAAGTCCGGCGGCAGCGAGGCCTATGGCCGCTGGGCCCAGAAGCGTTTGAAGACCCGCCGCTCGGCCGCCTTCGCCACGTCGCTGCTGGGCGTGCTGATCTTCATCGACGACGGCTTCAACTGCCTGACCGTGGGCACGGTGATGCGGCCCATCACCGACCGCCTGAAGATCAGCCGGGAGAAGCTGGCCTACATCATCGACGCCACGGCGGCCCCGGTGTGCATCATCGCGCCGGTATCCAGCTGGGCGGTGGCGGTGGCCAGCGAGGTGAGCCAGACCGGCGGCTTCAACGTCTTCCTGTCCACGATCCCCTACAACCTCTACGCGCTGTTGACCATCCTCATGGTGGTGTTCGTCTGCCTGACCGGCCTGGACTTCGGCAAGATGAAGCAGGCGGAGCTGGCTGCTGGCCAGAAGCAGGAGACGGGGGAGAGCGCCGCGAAGGAGCAGGGCAAGGGCCATGTGATCGATCTGGTGCTGCCTATACTGGTGCTGATCGTCTGCGCCATACTGGGCATGGCCTGGGTGGGCGGCTTCTTCCGGGGCGTGCCCTTCTCCGAGGCCATCGGCGAGAACCCCACGGCGGGATTGACGCTGGGCGCCTTCGCGGGGCTGGTGACGGCGTTCATACTCTACATTCCCCGAAAACTGATGACGCCCAAGGAGTTCATCGGCAATATCGTTTCCGGCATCAGCAACATCGTACCGCCGATGCTGATATTGATCCTGTCCTGGAGCCTGGGCGGCGTGTGCCGTCAGATGATCGGCACGGGCGTCTACATCTCCGGCTTCGTCACCCAGGCGCACCTGCCGCTGGGCTTTTTGCCGTTTCTGATCTTCGTGGTGGCGGCGCTGATGAGCTTCTCCATGGGCACGTCCTGGGGCACCTTCGGCATGCTGATCCCCATCGTCACGATGATCTGTGCCGCCGACGGCGCGGGCGCGCTGCTGGTGCCCACCCTGGGCGCGACACTGGCGGGCTCGGTGTATGGCGACCACTGCTCGCCCATCTCCGACACCACCATCCTGGCCTCCACCGGTGCGGCCTGCGAGCACATCAGGCACGTGGAGACCCAGCTGCCCTATGCCACGCTGGTGGCCATCGTCTGCGCCGTGGGCTACCTGATCGCGGGCTTTACCCTCACGCCATGGATCGCCCTGGCCGCCTGCGCGGCGCTGCTGCTGGGTGCGCTGGCGGTGCTGAACCGCATGGACCTGAAGCGCCGGCCGAACCGCTGATCGGCGCGTGAAGCCATGAATCTCCCGGAAACGGCTGTTTCCGGGAGATTTTGCATGCACATGGGAGTTTTCAGCCTGACGATGCAGGAATCTTAACATACTGCGTCGAATACTTAACACAAACCGTAAAGCAAGCGGGACTGAACGGGAAACCCACATCAGAAGGGGGAAGAAACATGGGTATACTCAAGAAGTGGAACTCGATGAGCCTGATCGTGCGCATACTGATCGGGCTGGTGATCGGTGCGGCGCTGGGCTTCATTGCGCCGAAGCTGGAGTGGATCGGTATGCTGGGCGAGCTGTTCGTCGGCGCGCTGAAGGCCATCGCGCCGATCCTGGTGTTCGTGCTGGTGGCGTCGTCGCTGGCCAACTCCAAGGGCGGCAACATGGCCAAGTTCCGGACCGTCATCATACTCTACCTGCTCAGCACACTGTGCGCCGCCATCGTGTCGGTGTTCTCCAGCTTCCTGTTCAAGGTGACCATACCGCTGACGGGGCTGGACGCCGTGGACGCCTCCGCCGCGCCCCAGGGCATGGCGGAGGTGGTGAAGAACCTGCTCAGGAGCATCATCGCCAACCCGGTGGAAGCCCTGGCCAGCGCCAACTACATCGGAATACTGTTCTGGGCCGTGGTGTTCGGCATGGCGCTGAAGCTGGCGGCCCCGGCCACCAAGCAGATGATGGAGAACCTGGCCGACGCCGTGTCCAAGGTGGTGCGCTGGGTGATCGCCTGCGCCCCCTTCGGCATCCTGGGCCTGATGTACACCGCCGTGGCCACCAGCGGCGCGGAGATCTTCAAGACCTACGGCCAGCTGATCGGCCTGCTGGTGGGCACGATGCTGTTCACGGCGCTGATCGTCAACCCGATCATCGTGGCGCTGGTGCTGCGGCACAACCCCTATCCGCTGGTGTTCCGCTGCCTGCGCCAGAGCGGCGTCACCGCCTTCTTCACCCGCAGCTCCGCCGCCAACATCCCCGTGAACATGGAGCTTTGCAAGGATCTGGGGCTGGACGAGGACCTGTACTCCGTGTCCATCCCGCTGGGCTCCACCATCAACATGGACGGCGCCGCGGTGACCATCACCATCTTCTCGCTGGTGGCCGCGTTTACCACCGGCGTGCAGGTCACGCTGCCCATGGCCATCTTCCTGAGCATCGTGGCCACCTTCTCCGCATGCGGCACTTCCGGCGTGGCCGGCGGCTCGCTGATGCTGGTGCCCCTGGGCTGCTCGCTGTTCGGCATTTCGGGTGACATCGCCATGCAGCTGGTGGGCGTGGGCTTCATCATCAGCGTGATCCAGGACAGCCTGGAGACCGCGCTGAACTCCTCCGGCGACGTGCTGTTCACCGCCACCGCCGAGTTCCGCGACTGGAAGAAGCAGGGCAAAAAGCTGCCGTTGTAAGGAGGACTTTGCATGAAAACCATCAAGAGCGTCTACAAGATCGGCAACGGCCCCTCGTCCTCCCACACCGTCGGCCCGTACCATGCCGCGCAGATCTTCGGCGCGCGGTATCCCCAGGCGGACCGGTTCCGCGTGACGCTGTACGGCTCGCTGGCCTTCACCGGCGAGGGCCATGGCACCGGCAAGGCCATCGTGTCGGGCCTTCCGGGGGCGGAAGTGGTGTTCAACCGCGAGGAGACGGACCTGCCCCACCCGAACACCATGCGCTTTGAGGCCTACAGGGACGGCCGGCTGATCGGCGAAAACCGCATCTTCTCCATCGGCGGCGGCTCCATCCGCATCGAGGGGGAGCCGTCCGAGGACGAGGTGGAGGTCTATCCCCAGCAGAACTTCACCGAGATACTGGAGATCTGCAAGCGGCGCAGCCTGAACCTGGCCCAGTTCATCTACCGCATGGAGGACGACCGCCTGCGCGACGCGCTGAAGGTGGTCTGGGAGGCCATGAAGGAATCCATCCGGCGGGGCCTGGCCGCCGAGGGCACGCTGCCCGGCGGGCTGGGCGTGGCGCGCAAGGCCAAAACGCTGTATGAAAAGCGCTGCTACAACGAGAGCGCCGACGTGACCATGAACCGGGTCATCGCCGCCTATGCCTATGCCGTCAGCGAGGAGAACGCCGACGAGAACATCGTCGTCACCGCGCCCACCTGCGGCAGCTGCGGCGTGCTGCCCGCGGTGATGTACTATATGCACGTGGACCGGGGCTTCCCCGAAGAGGAGATCCTGGACGCGCTGGCCGTGGCGGCGCTGATCGGCAACGTGATTCGCACCAACGCCTCCATCTCCGGCGCGGAGTGCGGCTGCCAGGCGGAGATCGGCAGCGCCTGCTCCATGACGGCGGCGGCGCTGGCCTCGCTGTACGGGCTGAACATCGACCAGATCGAGTATGCCGCGGAGATCGCCATGGAGCACAACCTGGGCCTGACCTGCGACCCGGTGAAGGGCCTGGTGCAGATCCCCTGCATTGAGCGCAACGCCGTGGCCGCCATGAGGGCCATCAGCTCCGTGAACCTGTCCCGGTTCCTGTTCTCCACCCGGAAGATTTCCTTCGACGAGGTGGTGGCCACCATGTACCGCACGGGCAAGGACATGGACGAGAAGTACCGCGAGACCAGCCACGGCGGCCTGGCGCAGATATACTACGCCAATTGACGACGCGCGAAATTCAAAGAAGCGCGGCCTGATCGCTCAGGTCGCGCTTTTGCATAAGGCATTTCGGACTGCGCGGCGCTAATGGGTGTCCACGAGGCTCCTGCCCTTCTGGATCAGCGAATCCAGGTCCGGGATCTGGCGGACGATCAGGCCGTTGCTGTTGGAGAAGAAGTACAGCTCGTCCCGCTTCTCGTCAAAGCCATACACGCCATCCAGCTCCGCCAGCAGCTGCCAGTTCTGCCTGTCCAGCACCAGGCCCTTCTGGTTGTATCGGTCGATGATGTAGGCGCGGTGGCCGGCCCGATCCTCACAGATCGTGGTGTCGATCAAGAGGCTTTGCTCCAGGCTGCCACGAAAGACGCATTCGCAGCTTTCCAGGCAGAAGATCGACAGCTGTGCGTCGTCCATGCGCAGCACCAGGTATTCGTCCCCGAAGGCGAAGCGGATGTCCACCACGTAGTCCGGCGGCAGATCCAGCGGCAGGGTCGTCATCAGCTTTCCGGCCCGCAGGTCGTAAACCCGCAGGGAGCGGTCCTCGTCCATCACGGCCAGCAGCGGCTTCTCCTGCGCCAGGGACATCATGCGCGTGCAGCTGCCGTGCTGCTCGTCCTCGGTGACGGTCCGGCTGCCCTCGTTGGTGTCGTAGGCGAGGAAGCTGTCAATGGTGTCGTTCTCCATGCCCGGGCTGTAGCTGCTCAGCAGGATCAGACCGTTGGCGCCCGCGTGCGTGTACTTCGCCACCGAGCCGATGTCACGCGTCGCCCAGCGCTTTTGCGACAACATCGGCACGGCGTCCTGCTCCTCGGTGTCCAGCCACCAACGCAGCGTTTCGCCGTCGCACCAGGCCGTCAGCAGCCGCCCGTCGGCCAGGTAAGCCGCGTCTGCGTCGGAGGCGGGCATCGTGTATACAGCGCCTAGGGCTTTGATCTCCATGTTTTTCTCCTCGGCCAGCAAGGTGTCCACATTGCCTTCAAAGGCGAAATGATGCACCGCCACGCCGTAGTCCAGCCAGATATAGCCGGTGCCATCCGAGAGGGCGAAGACCCTGCCGGGCTCATCGAATCTGTAGTTCTGTATCTCCATCAACTCCCGGGTCTGCGTGTCCAGCTTCACGCTTTGCTGCACCTTGCCGTCGTCCCCGTAGGAATAGCTGTTGAGCAGCGCGCCGCCATCCACGAACATCACGCCCGGCAAACTCCCGCTTTCCATGTAGCTGTCATTGTCCGGGAAGGGGATGGACTCCTGCACGGTGACGTTTTCATAGGGCAGAATGCTCTTGACGCGCAGGACGTGGTCGTCGTCCTTGGGCACCACCACGATGCCGCCGAAGCCCTATTCGTAATTTCCCGCCACGACTTTGTCGATGTTGTTTCCTGTGAGCACAGCCTTTATGAAGCCGTGCTTCATCGGGGCGGCCCGATCCAGAGCCCCCAGGTTGAAGCTGACGTTGAAGCTGCGGGAATCGAACAGGCCGGAGTCGTTCGACCAGCCCATCGCGTAGTAGCCGTTCTTCAGCTCAAAGCAGAACAGAGGGGTGCCTTCGAGGGGGTAGATATCCACCATCTCATCCAGCAGGCTCGTCTTGGCGGCGGTCTCGCCGTCCTTTGTATTCATGGCATAGAACTGATCCTTCATGCTGAGATACAGCGTATCCCAGGTCAGCAACAGGCAGCTCGTCTCATTGGAGGAGAAGTAGTGGTCTCTGTCCGCCTTGGGGGTTTGCTTCCGCCAGACCACCTCGCCGCTGGCCAGATCGAGCTTCGTGCAGGTGGCCGCACAGCTGTTGTCCTTGCAGCGCTGGATCACGTACAGGTTCTTCCCGCTCGCGTCCACGCGCAGGCCGACCACGGGCTCGGAATACCTCTCCGCCTCCCAGGATTGCAGCGTCCTGCTGGTTCCCGCCTCCAGGTCCACCACATAGATGTACAGGACATCGTCGTAGAAATAATAGCCGGCGAGCTTGCTGTCATGGTCGAAGAACTGGGCGTCCTCATACGCGCCGAGGGCGTCGGCGTTGATGGGCGCCTCGAGGCTGTACTGGGAATCGGACTCCGCGGTGGCCAGAGACACGGTTCGGATGACCTTGCCGGTCCGGGCATCCAGCAGGTCGACCCAGTATTCCTTGTAACTGTCGAGGCTTTCTTCATCGTAGAAGTGATAATCATAGTTCACCACGGCGACGCGGCTCCTGTCCTCTGAAATCGCGATGGGGGCGGGCGATATGTTCGCGGCGGGGCATCGCCACATCAATTCGCCCGTCTCCTGGCTCAGGCAGGTGACGGAGTCGCGGCAGGCGTCGATCACGCCGTCCTCCGTCAGGAGAAGGCGTGTGCTGCTGGAGAGTGCGCTGTTGGCTATGGAATCGTCGGTCGAGCGCCAGAGCGGCTCGCCGGTGTAGGGGTCAAAGGCAAACACATCGCCATAGTCGTCCGCGGCATACAGGCAGTCGCCCGCATTGTTGACGGCGAAGTCGACCACGGGCGACGGTATCGAAATCTCCGTTTCCGCGATGTAGGCGTTCGGCGCGGTATTGAGATCGTACACGTGCAGCGCGTCCAGCAGCACCTTTTCCGCCTGGCCATAGTAGGGCCGGTCGTCCTCGGGGCCTGCCGGCAGGGCGGCCAGGGCGCTGCGCACCGCCCCGGTGGGGTCTTCTGACGCCAGGGCCTCCTGCGCGTTCCGGGTCAGCAGCGTGGACTCGCTCAGCTGGACGCGCTTCTTCTGTTCGATCAGCTCCTGGTTCTGGGCGGTGATCTGGCCGTTCTTCACCAGCAGCATGCCGATGAAGGCCGAGACCGCCACTGCCGCCACGGACAGCCCCGCCGCCAGCCGGCGCGCACGATAGCGCTTCTCCCGCTGGAACAGCGAATCGTAGGAGCAGCCGATCAGCGCCGCAAACAGCCGCAGCTTATCCTCGTCCAGCCTGCGCAGCACCTCCCGGGTGCTGCCGCCGACGATGTTGGCCGCCAGGGGCTCGGTGCTGCCGATCACGTTGCCGTCGGCGTCACGGATGTGCACCAGCTGGTCCGGAAAGGATTCCTCCGGGCGGCCGTCCGCCAGCACCACCAGCACGTTGTTGCGGTCGTGGTGCTCCAGGAAGTAGCTGATCTCCCGCTGCACCCAGATGGACTTGGGCGTGTCCGGCGTGCAGACCACGATCAGGAACTGGGTGTGGTCCAGCGCCTCGTAGATACTGGCGGACAGGTCGCTGGACAGCGGCAGCTCGTCTTGGTCCCGGAACACGCGCCCCAGGCGGCGGCTGTCCCGGCCAGCGGCCAGCTTGGCAGGAATGCGATAGCGCTCGATCTGCTGGTGCAGACGTTTGGCGACGGCGATGTCCAGGGGCTTGTGCCGATAGCTGATAAAGGCGATGTATTCGTTCATGGCTCGCGCCTCCTTGACTGCCGGTCAATTCTCGAGTATCTCGTAGGTCCGCTCGAACTCCTCCCGGACCACGAAGTTGAACTGGGCGTCCGTCACCCGTCCGTCCTCCGACCGCTCGATCTCATAGAACACGATGACGGCGTCCCGGTTCGAGGAGAGCAGCGCGCCCCAGAGCCAGGCGGAGAAGAAGCGCTCGGGGTGCTGCCGGTTGATGGTCAGCCGCCCGCTGTCCAGCAGGAAGCGCACGGCGTCGCTGACGGGCTGGCCATCCCGCCAGGCCTCCAGGGGCCGCGGAAGCTGGACATAGCCGCGCTCCGTCAATTCGTGGTTCGCCAGGAAGTACTCGGCGGAGTTAGGGTAGGGGAACCCCTCCTGGTCCACCTTCACGTAGCTGCCGGGCTCGGCCAGCTCGCCGCCGCTGTTCACGGCCTCCCGGGAGAACACCTCGTAGCGCCCGTCGTCCAGCCGCTTCAGCGCGCCGGAGGCGAGCAGCTGCTTCTCCAGCTCCGAACCGTCGCCCAGACGACAGGCGATGACCGGGACCTCCCCTCGTTTCATGACGATCATACGCGCTTCCTCATTTCATGCCGTCCAGCAGCGCCCGGGAGACGCCGCGGTCATAGGTCTTGATGTCCTTGACTCTGCCCTCGATGCGGGTGCGGGCCATGGAGATCACGTCCAGGGCGTCCAGCCCCGCCAGGCTTTCGGGCATGCCGTTCACGCAGCCGGGCAGCCTCTGCGCCGCCGGGGTATCGTCAACGGCGCACTCCACCAGGCAGGGGTGCAGCCGCCCGGACACGTTCTTGTAGGCGTAGCCCCGGGGCACGTTGCCCTCTTTCAGGGCGGCGATCACCGCATCCACCCGGTCAAAGGGCCGGGTGAAGCCCTGCATCCTCAAAAACGCGTTCCAGCGCCGGTGCTCCAGCCAGGTCAGGCGGTTGACCAGCGCCTGGCAGGCCGCCTTGTCCGCCAGATCCGCAGCTGTGACGCAGAAGCGCTTGTAGGGCAGGTGGAAGCAGCGGCCCACCTCCGACCAGGTGTCGTAGATGCTGTCGCTGGACTGGCTGATGTCGGCAAAGCCGTGGCCCTCCTGCGCACCGGCGCCCGCGCCCTCGTCCGCGGCGAGGAACGCCTCGTCCAGGAACACGTTCTCCCAGCTGTAGCGCTCGCGGAAGCTGCCGAAGGGAGCAAACACAGGCGCGCCTTCGACGGGCCGGAAGCGGTCGGACAGGATCTGCTGGAGCGCTGTGCTGCGGATCTCCACGGACAGCGTCGGCGCGGCCTTGCCCGGTCGGCGCTGCGCCGCCCCGCCGTGGATCAGTGCGCTTCGGATGCCGCTGGCCAGCGCCAGGTTTTGCTGGTCGTCGCCGCCCATGACGAAGAAGTAATCGCAGTCACACAGGCGGTATTTTTCAGGGCAGCCGTACATATAGCCCTGCTCCCGGGTCATCAGCTCGCGCAGATTGGCTTGCCGCGGGTCCTCCTCGATGAAGGACAGGCCGCAGTAAGGCGCGGCAAAGGCCGCGGGGCCCTCGCCCTCCGGGGACATCCGCAGGCACTCCGGGGGATTGTCCGACCAGGTGCAGCTGTCGATGATCTCCGGGCTCAGCCGGTTCAGCCAGGCCTCATACCCCGGCGCGCCGCCCTCCCCGGGGCGGCAGATGACGCTGATGTACAGCTGGATGCCCGACAACTGCCCGCACCAGAACGCGGTCTTGAACACCTCCCGGGCGAAGGGACTGTCGCCGAAGATGGCCACCCGCAGCTTCTTCCCGGGGGCGTAGTCGCCCAGTGGCGCAAACAGCGGCGCGCGCTTCAGCTGGGTGCAGGCGGCCTGGGCATGGGGGCGGATCACGTTGACGGACACCGCGCCGCCCCTGGGCTCGGCGTCGTAGCGGGCCTTGATGTCCCGCACGCACTCGATGACCTCCGAATCATTGGAGAAGAAAAACAGGTCCGCGCCGGTATCGGCGTTCCAGAAGAAGCCCTCCTCGCCCTTGAGGATGGTGTACAGGTCGGTGAGGTTCTTCTCCTCGTCAAAGTCGTCCCGGCCCCGCATCCGCATCAAAAACAGCGAGCACTTCGGGGCGCGGCGGAAGTTGATGTGGTGCACGTCCTCGGCCAGGGAGATGCCGCCGATGTCGCTCACGCGCATCAGCAGGTCGTCCTCCGTGCCATCCACGTCCGCGAACACGATGGCGACGGGCGGCTTCGCGCCGTGGTGGGCGACGATGTTCTCCGCCAGGGTGACGGAGGCATCGTTGATCTCGGAAAATATGTAGGCCGGCCGCCGCCGCCGGAACCACAGCTTGATGGACGGGGACACGCCCGCCAGCACGTCGTACACGATGGCGCCGCCGGTGATGGGCGCAGTGCTGTAGAGTATGGCCAGGTAGGCCAGCAGCAGCATCGAGCCGGGGCCGCCGCCCAGCGCGGGGTAGACCTCGTTCAGCATCCCGTAGTCGGCGTCCAGGCTGAAGGCCTGCATGATCTCCACGAAGAAGGAGGGGGAGAGCCGGTCGATGCCGCAGGCGGACAGGCCGAACCGGGCCATCAGTATGGCCACGATGACGGCGACAGTCAGTGCCAACAATCGCTGGGTCAGCTTCTGGGTGTGCCGCGCGACGATGAACCGCGCGATGCCCGCGGCATAGGCGATGAAAGACAGTGAGAAAAACAGGATACCCGTCGCGCGCATAGGCCACTTTCCTTTCCCGGGGAGCGCCGGGCGCTCCGCTTCAATCACTTACCAGTATACCATATCAAAGGCCGGATGAAAAGCGGCAAAGGGGCGGTTTTTCGGCATGAATCGCGGGCAGGAGGCGGCTTCAAGCGGCAGGCGAGGCGCTGGCGGGCTCGTGCGCGGCTTAAAAAATTTTGCGTCGAATCGGCATTTCTGTATTGCGAAAACGTTTAACCTGTGTTAAAATGTGCGCATGCGGCAGCGGCAAGCTGCCCCGAAAGGAGCGTTCACCATGGGCAACTATCGCAATTTCAAGCTGACCACCTATTTCGTCGCCCACGCCACTGCCCACATCACCCGCCAGGAGCTGGAAGAGCAGCTGGCCTTCATGGAAAAGCACATGCGGCTGGACAAGGTGTACCTGGAGCCCTTCCGGGGCGAGCTGGCCTCCGCCGAGCAGGTGGAGATGTGCCGCGAGGTGTTCAGGGCCCACGGCGTGGAGGTGGCCGGCGGCCTGACCACCGTCATCCCCACTCCCGAGGGCGACGCGCCCAAGGCTCGCCTGTTCGACACCTTCTGCTACAACGATGAAAAGATGCGCGCCAGGCTGAAGGAGGTCTGCGCGTTCATCGGCGGCCGCTTCGACGAATTTATCATCGACGACTTCTTCTTCACCGGCTGCGCCTGCCCGGACTGCTGCAGGGCGAAGGACAGGTTCAACCGGGAGCACGGCATTGCCGACGGCAGCTGGCAGGCCTACCGGCTGGACCTGATGCGCCGGGTGAGCGAGGAACTGGTCATCGGCCCCGCCAAGGCCGCCAACCCGAAGTGCAAGATCATCATCAAGTATCCCAACTGGGCCGAGAGTTACCAGGAGACGGGCTACAATCCCGCCGAGCAGCGCAGGCTGTTCGACGGCCTGTACACCGGCACCGAGACCCGCGACCCCATCGTCACTGACCAGCACCTGCCCCGGTATTTGAGCTATTCGCTGATGACCTATTTCGAGAACATGTGGCCCGGCCACAACGGCGGCGGCTGGTTCGACACCTTCGACATGCACATCACCGAGCACTACTTGGAACAGGCGTATCTCACGGCGTTCTCAAAGCCGAAGGAGCTGATGATGTTCTGCTTCCAGAGCATGTTTGACAACATGTACACCGCCGCACTGGGCTTCCAGCTGGACAAGCTGGACGCGGTGCTGGACCACGCGGGCAGTCCCGTAGGCATCGCCTGTTACCTGCCGGACAATTCCCAGGGCGAGGACAACGTGCAGGACTTCCTGGGCATGGCGGGCCTGCCCATCGTCTGTACGCCCTGGTTCCCGGAGGACGCTGAAAATATCCTGCTCACCCGCGCCGCCGCTTGTGACCCGGACATCGTGGAAAAGCTGGAACGCTGGCTGACAAACAAGGGCGGCAATGCCATGGTCACCACCGGCTTCATCGAGGCCACCGAGGCGCGCGGCATCCACGGGCTCACCTCCATCCGCCTGCGGGGCCGGAAGATCAGCGCGCGGCATTACCGCGTGGAGCAGGCGAACCGCCGGCTGTGCCTGTATGCCACCGGCGACCGGCCCATCAGCCTCCCCGTGGCGGAGTTCCGCAACAACGCCACCTGGGCGGTGGTCAAGGCGGTGCATGGCGAGGAGAGCTACGGCATCCTGCTGCGGGATCATTACGGCAAGGGCACGCTGTGGACGCTGGCCGTGCCGGACGCCTTCCCGGACATCTACCGCATCCCCGCCGAAGCCCTGGGCCGCATCCGCCAGGCCATGCCGGTGAACGGGCTGTGGATGGAGTGCCCAGCGGGCGTGAGCCTGTTTGCCTACGACAACGACAGCTTCATCGTCTATCCCTACGTGATGAGCGCCACCCAGTTCCGGCTGGTGAAGGTGCACGCCTCTGGCGCGAAGGCGCTGGTCAACCCCGTCACCGGGCAGCGGCTGGAGCCGCTGTACACCGACGGCGACGAGGCCGTGTTCGAGCTGGCGCCCAAGTCCGGCGAATACGCGCTGTACCGGATAGAAAGATAAGTTATCTACATTTAACAAAAACCTTGACTTCCGTCAAGGTTTTTATTATGTATATGGGTTATAATAAAAATGGCCTATGGCCAAATCCATATGCGACGGCACACTGCCGATGAAAGAGGTATACACATGCTGGAACTGAAACACATCTCCTTTGACGTGGAGGACGGCGGCCAGGGCCGCGAGATCATCCGCGACATCAGCCTGACCATCCCGGACGGCCGACTGGTGGTGGTCACGGGGCCCAACGGCGGCGGCAAGTCCACGCTGGCGCGGCTCATCATGGGCATCGAAAGGCCCACCTCCGGCGCCATCGTATTAAACGGCGAGGACATCACGAATCTCTCCATCACCGAGCGCGCCCGCCGGGGCATCGGCTTCGCCTTCCAGCAGCCGGTGCGCTTCAAGGGGCTCACGGTGCTGGATCTGCTGCGGCTGGCCGCGGGCAGGGAGCTGAACCCCGCCGAGGCCTGCGAGTACCTGGCCGCGGTGGGCCTTTGCGCCAGGGACTACATCAACCGCGAGGTGAACGCCAGCCTGTCCGGCGGCGAGTTGAAGCGGGTGGAGATCGCCACCGTGCTGGCCAGGGGCACGGCCCTGTCCCTGTTCGACGAGCCGGAGGCCGGCATCGACCTGTGGTCCTTCCAGAACCTGATCGAGGTGTTCGAGGGCATGCGCAAGAACATCCGCGACAGCGCCATCATGATCATCTCCCACCAGGAGCGCATCCTGAACATCGCGGACGAGATCGTGATGCTGGCGGACGGGCATGTGGAAAAGCAGGGCCCAAAGGACGAGATCCTGCCCGGACTGATCGGCACGGCCGCCGCGGTGGCCGCCTGCCGCAAGGCGATTTGAGGAGGTGCGAAAGATGAAGAAACTTGACAGCATCCAGAAGCGGCTCCTGGAGGAGATCGCCGATCTGCACACCATCCCCGAGGGCGCCTACAACATCCGCAGCAACAGTGAATCCGCCGGACGGCGCTCCACCGCCAACATCGAGATCATTCCCAAGACCGACGTGGCCGGCCTGGACATTCGCATCAAGGCGGGCACCCGGCGCGAGAGCGTGCACATCCCCGTGGTGATGACCCAGAGCGGCCTGAAGGAACTGGTCTACAACGACTTTTACATTGGCGAGGGCGCGGACGTGGTCATCATCGCCGGCTGCGGCATCGACAACTGCGGCAGCGCCGACAGCGAGCACGACGGCATCCACCGCTTTTACGTGGGCAAGAACGCCAGAGTCAAGTACATCGAAAAGCACTATGGCTCCGGCGACGGCGCGGGCAAGCGCATCCTGAACCCCGGCACCGAGGTGTACCAGGAGGAGGGCAGCACCGTGGAGATGGAGATGGCCCAGATCAAGGGTGTGGACGACACCGAGCGCACCACCACCGCGGAATTGGCCGCCGGGGCGAAGCTGGTGGTCCGCGAGCGGCTGATGACCCACGGCAATCAGCGGGCGATCAGCACCTATGTGGTGAACCTGAACGGCGCGGATTCCAGCGCCGACGTGGTCTCCCGCAGCGTGGCCCGGGACAATTCCTACCAGCGCTTCGACGCCAAGATCATCGGCAACGCCCCCTGCAACGGCCACACCGAGTGCGACTCCATCATCATGGACAACGGCCGCATACTGGCCGTGCCCGGGCTTGAGGCCAACGACGTGGACGCGGCGCTCCTGCACGAGGCCGCCATCGGCAAGATCGCCGGGGAACAGCTGACAAAGCTGATGACCCTGGGGCTGACCGAGCAGGAGGCCGAGGAGCAGATCATCAGCGGGTTCCTGAAATAGAAAACAGGCAGCAGGAGCAGTACGTATCCTGCAAGGGCGGCGCTGCGGCGGAAGGTCCGCCCCAAGAGCCTTCCCCTCCAGGGGAAGGCTCCTGCGCAGCAGGCGGAAGAGGTCGCCGCCCGCCCGGCTTCCGTTTGAGAAGAGAAATCCCCAAAAGCCTTCCCCTAGGGGAAGGCTTTATTTGTCTTTCCGCCCGCCATATGCTATAATACCCAAAGAATTAACATTTCGCCTTCCATCACAGGTGGATCGGAAACGTCTATATAATGAATGGCATATTCTTCTCTCGAGGTGACGCGATATGAAGCGACTGGTCTGTCTCCTGCTGTGCATGGCCATGTTGCCGACTCTGTCCGCAATGGCCGAAGCGCCGGACGACGTCTGGGTCAGCGGCTACGACTACCAATACTATTATCATTCTGTGGAGAACTGCCGCCTGGCGCGCAATTCCGGCGCGCTGTCCCGGCAGGCGCTTTCGGACATCGGCGATCTGACGCCCTGCCCGGTGTGCGTGGAGGACGCGGCGCAGGACGCGGACATCACCTGCTTTGAGCGGGGAGGCACGCTGGTGATCCGCATGCCCGACGCCTACATCCGCGAAACCATGTTCGGCGCGTCCGAACCCGCCCGGGTGCCGGAGGCGCTGCTCCACGAAAACGCCAACCAGCTGGACGACATCGCCCGGCTGATCCACGGCACGGACTACTGCCGCTGGGCGGAGGCCGCGCTGCCGGGCACGGAGCAGGCGTTTGAGGCGGTCATTCCGGACCTGGACGCAGAAAAGACCGGCGCCCTGCTGATGTCCCGGCGGCACATCGGCGCTGCCTGGGTGCTCATCGTGCGGCCGAACTTCAAGATCGCGGCGGATTACGCGCTCCCGATGGTGTTTTACAGTGCCGATCTGCGCGTTTCCAACTACGACGTGGGCTCCATTCTGTCCCAGGGCGGCGGCTCCCGGCGCTGGTCGGGCGAGGTCCGGCTCGCCCCCCAGCCCAGCGCGGGCAAGGTGGTCTACCGGGACGAGGAGAACTGGACGGACCTTCAGCCCTACGTGATCACCGACGGCGGCGTCAACGTGGCCGTGTTCCGGAATGCATACGACGACGGCATGACCGGCCTCGGCGAGCTGGAAAACCTGTGCCAGCGGACGCCGCTGGCGGGCTACGTGGACGGCAAATATCTGGTTTTCATCTGCGCGCTGACCGACGGCGAGGTCGCGGCGCTGGTGGACAAGGACGGCTTCAGCCTGTGGCCGTTCTACGGTGACGACGGCACGGAGCAGGCGCCGGCGCCCATGGATCACGAACCCACCACGAGCGTCACCCTGCCGAACGGCACCGTGGCGACGATGGACCAGGCGGAGTACCCCGTGGGCACGGGCTTTGTCAGCTTCACGCTCACCCGGCCCGAGGGCGGCATCGCGTCTTACACCAATGAGATCGCCCTGTCGAGGCTGGACGGCGACCGATGGGAGGACGGGGTCTCTATCGCCGCGTATGTCGACGGCGACCCGGAGCGGCAGCATTCGGGCCACTTCTGTGACCGCGTGACCCTGGTGCTGCCGCTGGAGAACGTAGGCGCGCTGGATGAGGGGCTGTACCGGCTCATGGCGGGGCAGATGTATGATGAGCGCAGCCTGGAGTTCCGCGTGACGGAGGACGCGCCGAAACCCAGCATGCCAGGGCGCCGCGACTTCGGCGGGGAAGGGTTGATCGTGATGCCCCACGAAGCCTCCCACGCGGACGCGGAGACCTACAACTCCTGCATGGATGACACCCGCGTCTACGAGGGCGGCAGCCGCACCACGCTGCTGGCCGGGGACACGGTGTTCGAGCTGCGGGGTGTGGACGAGAGCTGGGGCTGGGGCATCTGCTCGGCCTACAACCTGTTCGCCTATCCCGAGGGGCACCCGGAGAAGGCCCGGCAGATCCTGGCCAACTTCGACCTCAACGAAGTGACGATGTACGACCTGGGGGACGGGCTTTTGCTGTGCGACGACAGAGGAAACGTCTGGCGCTGCGACTACGACGGGGGAAACCTTAAGGAGCTGTACAGGGGGAGGGACGACGGCTACATCGCGGACCTCATCCCCGTGGGCGGGGGCGTGTATATCATAGACCATGCCGGCGTGTACTACGCGGCGCTGGACGATTTCAAGCCGAAGCGGGTCTATGACCTGAAGCGGGGCGTCCTGAACGGCACGAGCGGCAGCGGCTATGCCGTTTACGCCGAGGGCCAGCTGATCCTGGCGGACAAGGCCGGCATCTTCGCGCTGGACACCCTGCATCCGAACGCCGACGGCACCCTGACGGCGAATTACCTGACAAACGAGTACGACGACGACTTCGGCGGCAACGGCCTGGGCTACATCGTGCTGGGCGGGCGGCTGTACTACTGGTCGGAGAAAAAGCAGGCCATGCTGTCCATGAAGCTGGACGGCACGGATATTCAGGAGGTTTCAAAGACCGGCTATTGGTTCAACAGCGTCACCTCCACAGGCTGCGTGCTGGCGCTGTCCGGCAGCGAACCGGGCATGTTCGGCGATGAGCGCACCGAGGCCGCGCTGTTCTTTCCGAATGACCCGGAAAACCCCACCTTCGACCCCGACCACTGCAAAAAGCACAGGATCGAGGAGGATTCCTTCGACTATGTGCTGGGGGATTACTATTACCACCGGGACGAAGAGGACAACGAGACGCGGACGCGGCTTGCGGAGCTGGACGTTGAGTAGGCTTCCCCGGGAAACAGTGCGTTTCAGCGTGGGATGTGGAGAGGGAGTAGGGAGTAGGAATGGTGGCTGCCGCGAGGCTTGGAGCTGGCGGCCTGTAGGGGCGGCGCGACGCCATTTCTGCAAGGCAATAAAGCGATAACCGCAAATGCAACCCCCGTGCGCTTGGATCAGTGGCGCACGGGGGTTGTACAGAAAGGCGGCAGCAGATGGCCGCCGGCCCTGCCGGCCGCGCTTGGATCAGTGGCGCGGGGAATCGGTATCAGGAAGGCGGCAGCGAATGGCTGTAGGCACAGCCTACGGTTTGGCGTGGGGCTTGAAGATCAGCGCGTTGAGCAGGCCGAACACGATGGCGGCGGTGATGCCCGCGGCGGTGCGGCTGATGCCGCCCACGAACGCGCCCCAGAAGCCGTAGCGGTTCACGGCCTCGATGGCCCCCATGGCCAGGGAGTAGCCGAAGCCCGTCAGCGGCACGGTGGCCCCGGCTCCGGCGAAGTCCACCAGCGGCTTGTACAGCCCCAGCGCCGTCAGCAGCACGCCGCCCGTGACGAACAGCACCAGGATGCGGGCGTTGGTCAGCTTGGTGTTCATAATGAGCAGCTGGCCGATGTCGCAGATCAGCCCGCCCACGACAAACGCCTTGACGAACAGCCATACCGTGTCCATTCAATCCCTCCTCTCGATGCAGGCGGCGTAGGCGATGCCCGGCACGCTCTGGGCCTGCTGGCTGCTGGTGGGGGAGAACATGGCCCCGCTGCCCACCAGCAAAAGGCGCCGGATGTCCCCGGCCTCCAGCCGCTTCATCAGCCAGCCGCAGGCCACGCTGGCCACGCAGCCGCAGCCGCTGCCCCCGGCATGGGCGTCCTGCTCCTGGTAGAAGAGGCTCGCGCCGCAGTCGATCAGCCTGTCCGGAGGCAGGGGCATGTCCGCCGCCGATGCCAGCTCCAGCAGCAGATCCCGGCCGATCCAGCCCAGATCCCCGGTGGCGATCAGGTCGTAGTCGTCGGCGGTTCGGCCCGTGTCGGCCATGTGCGCCGCGATGCAGTCGAATACCGCCGGGGCCATGGCCGCGCCCATGTGGTTGGCGTCGGAGATGTTCAGGTCGATGATCCGGCCTACCGTGCCGCTGGTGACGCGCAGGCCGCCGTGATCTTCATTCGACAGCAGCGCGCAGCCGCAGGCCGTGGCCGTCCAGCTGGCCTGGGGCGGGCGCTGGTTGCCCAGCTCCAGAGGGAAGCGGAACTGGCGCTCGGCGGTGCAGTAGTGGCTGGAGGCTACGCACACCGCATTGTCCAGATAGCCGCCGGAGATCAGCGCCGAGCCGATCACCAGCGCCTGCACAAAGGTGCTGCACGCGCCGTACAGCCCGATGAAGGGCACGCCCAGCGCCCGCGCCGCGAAGGACGAGGCGATGATCTGGTTGTTCAGGTCGCCGCCCAGCATGGCCTGGGCCTGTTCATCGGTGACGTGGGCCTCGTTCAGCGCGGCCTGCACGCAGCGGCGCACCATCTCCATCTCCGCCAGTTCCCAGCTCTTCTGGCCCAGGAGGTCGTCCTCCAGCACTGTGTCGAACCAGGCGGCCAGCGGCCCCTTGCCCTCCTTGGGCCCGGCGATGCTCCGGTGGGCGGCGATCACGGGCGGGCGGTCGTAGACGAAGGTCTGGCTCCCCATGCGGCTCACAGCACCCACCCCCGAAGCAGCCAGTAGACGATGCCCACCGCCACCGACGAAGCGATGCCGTAGGCCAGCACCGGGCCCGCCAGCGTGAACAGCCGCGCGCCCACGCCCATGATGGCGCCCTCCCGCTGGAATTCGATGGCCGGGGCCGCCACGGAGTTGGCAAAGCCCGTCACCGGGATGGCCGAGCCCGCCCCGGCGTACTTGCCGATCACGTCGTACACGCCAAGCCCCGTCAGCGTGGTGCCGACGAACACCAGCACGCTGGTGGTGAACATTGGCGCGGTGATCTCGCCCAGGTTCAGCTGCTCCGCCCACAGCGTCAGCGCCTGGCCGACGCAGCAGATCAGCCCGCCCACCCAGAACGCCCGCCAGTAGCCCCGCAGCATGCGGCTGGGCGGCGTCAGCTTGTGCACCAGCTCCTTGTATTGATCCGGGGTGAAGGGCTGCCGGCTCATGCGCCCACCTCCCGTCCGTTGCGCTGCTCGTGGGCCCGGGAGCGCTCCGCCATGCGGATCTCCGTGGTGCGCGCCGCCATGTCCGGCTCCGACATCGTCGGCAGTTGCTGTCTGTCCATCGGTTGAACCTCCGTGAATTTTTAACGTGGTTAGTGTGCGCAGTCGGCACCGGAATTATTAGCAGACCGCAAAAACCCGAACATTCCCATGCGATTTCCAAAAATTATTTTGAAAAAGGGCTTGACAGGCTCGGAATTTTGCTCTATAATGACACCAACTTCACAGAAACCGGGACGAAAAGAGTAGTAAGCGTCTTTGCGGTCATTCAAGAGAGCCGCCGACAGTGGAAATGCGGCATGACGGATTCGCTGAATGGACTTTTCAGGGCCCTCCGGAACGCGAAAGCCAGTATGGAGGGACGGGAATGCGGGCCCGTTATCAATCCGCGCCGTATGATGGTACGGGCTAAGTGGATCGAAAGATCAATGTGAGTGGCACCACGGAAAGTTTTTCCGCCTCATATCCCAGATGGGATATGGGGCTTTTTTTTCACCCCGCAGACGTGAAGGAATAAAAATCAGGAGGAATCCGAACATGAAGAAGATCATCTGCACCGTCGTCGCGCTGGCCATGCTGCTGGCCCTGACCGCCGCCTTCGCCGAGGGAACGACCTACAAGGTGGGCATCTGCAAGTATGTGGACCACGCCTCCCTGGACCAGATCGTGGAGAATATCGAAAGCCAGCTCGCCGCCATCGGCGAGGAGAACGACGTGACCTTCGAAATCCAGTACCAGTGCGGCAACGCCGACAACGCCACCATCCAGCAGATCGTGGCCGACTTCATCGCCGACGACGTGGACCTGATGGTGGGCGTGGCCACGCCAGTGGCCATGCAGATGCAGGCCGCCACCGAGGACAACCCCATCCCCGTGGTGTTCGCCGCCGTTTCCGACCCCGAGGGCGTGGAGCTGGTGGCCAGCAACGACGCGCCCGGCGCCAACATCACCGGCACCTCCGACTTCCTGAATACCAACGCCGTGCTGGACCTGATCTTCGCGGCCAACCCCGAGGCGGATTCCATCGGCCTGCTGTACGACCCCGGCCAGGATGCCTCCACCGCGCCCATCGCCGCCGCCAAGGCCTATCTGGACGGCAAGGGCATCGCCTACAAGGACTACACCGGCACCAACACCTCCGAGGTCATTATCGCGGCGGACGCCGCCGTGGCGGACGCGGTGGACGCCCTGTTCACCCCCACCGACAACACCATCATGGCTGCCGAGCTGTCCATCTACGAGAAGCTGTCCGAGGCGGGCATCCCGCATTACACCGGCGCGGACTCCTTCGCCAACGACGGCGCGTTCCTGGGCTTCGGCGTGGACTACGCCAACCTGGGCGTGGAGACCGCCAACATGGTGGCCGACATCCTGGTGAACGGCGCCGATCCCGCCGCGACCCCGGTCAAGACCTTCGACAACGGCACCGCCACCATCAACACCGAGACCTGCGAGGCCATCGGCCTGGACCTGGACGCCGTGACCGCGGCCTTCCAGCCCTACTGCTCCACCATCCTGACCATCGTTACGGGTGAATTTGAGGGCTGATAGCTGGAAATGAGGAATTAGGAATGAGGAATTAGGAATTGATTTTGCTCTGTCAGGCATTCATTATTCCTCATTCCTCACTCCTCATTCCTCATTCCTCATTAATCTAAAGGAAAGCAGGATCGACATGTCTTTTACAACGATGCTGGGCCTGGGGCAGACGGCGCTGGAGCTGGCGCTGTTCAACTCGCTCACGGTGCTGGCGCTGTTTTTGAGCTACTGGATGCTGAACGTCTGTGACCTGTCCACAGACGGCTGTTTTGCGCTTGGGGCCGCGGTGGGCGCGGTGGTGGCCATCGCCGGACATCCCTGGCTCTCCCTGCCGGCGGCCATGGGCGCGGGGATGCTCTCCGGCCTGGTCACGGCCATATTGCAGACCCGCATGGGCGTGAACAGCCTGCTGGCGGGCATCATCGTGAACACGGGGCTCTACTCGGTGAACATCTGGATCATGGGCGGCTCGTCCCTTCTGAACATGAACAAGACCGCCACGGTGTTCACCATGCTGAAGGAGGCACTGAAGGGCGGCCCGCTGGGCGGACAGTACGCGCTGATCATCGGCCTGATCGCCGTGGCGCTGGTGATCGCCTTCCTGTGCCTGTTCCTGCGCACGAAGCTGGGCCTGGCCATTCGTGCCACCGGCGACAATCCGGACATGGTGCGCTCCTCGTCCATCAACCCCGCCTTCACCACCACCGTGGGCCTGTGCATTTCCAACAGCTTCACGGCGCTGTCCGGCTGCCTGCTGGCCCAGAGCCAGAAGTCCGTCACGGTGGACATCGGCTCCGGCATGGTCACGGTAGCGCTGGCCTCGCTGTTGATCGGCGGCGTGTTCATGGGCAAGCGCAGCATTCCGCTGCGGGCCGTGGGCGCGGTGCTGGGCGCGTTCGTGTTCCGGCTGGTGTACACCATCGCGCTGCGGTTCAACCTGCCGGCCTTCATGCTGAAGCTGATCTCCGCGGTGATCGTGGTGATCGCCATCTCCGGGCCCTACCTGAAAAAGCAGTTCCCGCTGTACCGGCGACAGCTGGCGGCTCGGCTGGGGAAAGGGGGCGGCGAAGAATGCTGAAGCTGATCAACGTCACCAAGACCTTCAACCCCGGCACCTCCGACGCGCGGCTGGCGCTGGACGACGTGTCGCTGCACGTGAAGCCGGGCGACTTCATCTCCATCATCGGCGCCAACGGCGCGGGCAAGTCCACACTGTTCAACGCCATCTGCGGCAGCTTCTTTGTGGATTCCGGCCGGGTGATCCTGGACGGGCGCGACGTGACCATGCTGCCCGAATACAAGCGGGCGAAATCCATCGGCCGGCTGTTCCAGGACCCGATGCGCGGCAGTGCCCCCGGCATGAGCATCGAGGAGAACCTGGTGCTGGCGGCGGGGCAGGGCGGCTGGATGAGCCGCGCCGGGCGGAAGGAGAAGCAGGCCTTCCGGGATCGGCTGGCGCTGCTGGACATGGGCCTGGAGGATCGCATGAAGCAGCCTGTGGGCCTGCTCTCCGGCGGCCAGAGGCAGGCGCTGACGCTGATGATGGCCACGCTGAGCATGCCGAAGATCTTGCTGCTGGACGAGCACACCGCCGCCCTGGACCCTGCCACGGCCGAGAAGGTGCTTTCGCTGACCACCCGCATTGTGGAGGAGAACCGGCTCACCTGCCTGATGATCACCCACAACATGCAGTCCGCGCTGGACCTGGGCAACCGCACCATCATGATGGACGCCGGCCGCGTGGTGTTCGACACCACCGGCGACGAGCGCGCCGCCCTCACCGTGGACGACCTGCTGGAGAAGTTCCGCGAGGCCAGCGGCAAGGCCCTGGACAACGACCGGATGCTGCTGGCCCGGTAGGACCGGGAGCCATTCGCTGCCGCGCAGGCAAGCTGTGCTTGCATTCATTTGCTGCCGCACGACAAAACCAAATCCCTTGCGCCATAGATTCAAGCGCAAGGGATTTGTGTTTGCGGATTTTGCTTTGTTTCACTTTCGCATAAACAGCACGCCCAGCGTGCCTTGGCCGCAGTGGCTGGTGATGGAGCACCCGGCGCGCACCTCGAGGACCTCTTCAAAGGGGACGTGTTCCAGCACCATCTCTTTGGTCAGCTCGAATTGCTCCCGGGTGACGCCGGTGTGGGTGATGAACACGCGCCGGGCGTTCACCGCGTTGGGGCTGCGCAGGCGGTCGTCCACATACTGCTTCAGGCACCGCTCATAGCTGCCGCGGAATTTCTTGCCCACCACCATCTTGCCGCCGGTCACCTCGATGCAGGGCCGCAGCTTGAGGATGTTCGCGCCCAGCATGGCCACCATGGAGCAGCGGCCGCCCTTGTAGAGGAAGTCCAGCCGGTCGATGATGAACGAGGCGTCCACCTTGTCGATCAGGGCGTTCACGTGGTCCAGGATCGCCCTCGGGTCGCCCTCGCCGGCCTCGATCATGTCTACTGCCTCGCACAGCAAAAGCGCGATGCCGCTGGACAGGTTGCGGCTGTCCACGCAGTACACCGGCAGGCCTTCCGCTGCGGCCACGGCGTGCTCATAGCAGGAGGAGAAGTCGGCGCTGATGTTGAAGTGGATCACGGCGTCGCAGTCCTTCAGCAGCGCCTTGAAGCGCTCGCGATAGGCCTCGCTGTTGATGGCCGCGGTCTTGGGCAGGTCGCCGCCCGCGTCCACGTGGCGAAAGATGTCGTCCGGGGCGATGTCCGCGCCGTCGGTGTAATCCACCCCACCCATGGTGACGGTCAGGGGGATGATGGTGATGTCATGGGCCTGGATGTATTCCGGGCTCAGGTCGCAGGTGCTGTCTGCGGTGATACGGATTTTCATGCTTGCCTCCAATATTGGGCGTGTTTCTAAATGCTGGGAGATGCAGTTTCGAGTGCATTTGACGGCATTTCAAGGCGCTTTTCCGCAGGCTTACTGGTTGCAAGTCAAGGAAATGCAACACAGAAATGCAGTCAAATACACCGAAAATGCGCTTCAGGCATTTTAGAGACAGGCCCTATTCCAGCGCCAGCAGGCGCACGTTTTCCACGCCTTCGATGGCGCTCAGCTCGTCGGTCATGCCGTCCACGGTGCCCTTCAGCTGGCCCAGGTCGATGGACAGCATGATGCTGGCCTTGCCGTGGATGGGCAGGCTCTGGGTGATGGTGAGGATGTTGGCGTTGCAGCGCGATACCGTGCCCAGCACCTTTGACAGCATCCCGGCCCGGTGGTTCAGCTGCAGCATCAGCGAGGCCTTCCGGCCCACCGTCAGCTGGCTGGGCTCCAGGATCTTGTCCTTGTATTTATAGTAGGTGCTGCGGCTGATGCCCACGGCGTGCACCGCGTCGATCACCTGGGCACAGACCCCGGATTCCAGCAGTCGCCGCGCCTCCACCACCTTGATGAAGTAGTCCGGCAGCGCGGACTTTTCCACGATCAGATATTCGTTCAACATGGCCGCAGCCGCCCTTTCGATTCAGCGTTTTTCCACATTTATATTATATGCGAAAGACGCGCGTCCGTCAAGTGCGGACACAGGAAAATCTCCTCCAAGTAGTTTACAAATCCCGCGCGGGGTGGTATACTATAGGATACGGATCGGCTTTTGCCGGAAAGGGGGAGAGGACGCCATGCCGCAGAAGGGCGTCAAGGTCATCGCGCAGAACCGGCGCGCCCGGCACGACTATTTCGTCCTCGAGACCTGGGAGGCCGGCATCGAGCTGAAGGGCACCGAGGTGAAGAGCATCCGCTTGGGCAAGTGCAACCTGAAGGACTGTTATGCCGCCGTGAAGAACGGCGAAATGCTGGTCTATGGCATGCACATCAGCCCCTATGAAAAGGGCAGCTACTTCAACACCGACCCCCTTCGGCCCAAGCGCCTGCTGATGCACAAGAGCGAGATCCGCAAGTGCCACCAGTCCGTGATGCAGCAGGGCCTGGCGCTGATCCCGCTGAGCGTCTATCTGAAGGACGGGCGCATGAAGCTGGAGCTGGCGCTGTGCAAGGGCAAGAAGCTGTATGACAAGCGCGACGACATGGCCAGGCGCGACGCCCAGCGCGACATCGAGCGCTCAATGCGCGCGCGCGGATAATTGAGGAAGGAGACTGCAGTTCACATCTTTCCATCCACACGGGGCCGTATTTGGTTTCGACGGGGATGCGGAGGGACAGAGAAGCGAGCGGCGGCCCTGAACCGCCTGAAAACGGGAACTTAAATGAACTGACAACTACGATAACGTAGCTTTCGCCGCTTAATCGGCGATCGTCGACCCTGAGCGTCCTGCCGCGCAGGCCATCGACGTCATAATAGCAGGGAACCAGCTGCCTTAAGCTTTGCGGGCGGCGGGACTTTATGAAGCTACTGAAGCCAAAATCCTGTCTGCGGGAGTTTGGCGGAGGGAATGTCAAAACACAGACTGCGCTCGGAGATGCTCTGGTCTTCTGGTCTTCGGACAGGGGTTCGACCCCCCTCGGCTCCACCACGTCCTTGACCACCATATCACATGATATGGTGGTTTTTCTTTGATTTTGATACTATATGTTGTGGTATCAAAACAGAGAGGACGCCATATTATGCGGTGGTAGAAAATTATGGTAGAAAAATACTGCGTTTTGTGGTATGATATAGCTGCTTGGTAGAAAAAAACAACGCCGCATTGAAAGGGGATTTGCAGGATGGCCAGGATGAAAGTTGCAAAAAACATCGCCTATGATGACGACCGCCGGCGGTACTATGTCACCTTTCACTACGGCAACGGCGTGAAGTCCACTAAGACCTTCACGACCAAGGCGGATGCCGTCCGGGCGCTCAAGCAGTTTGAGGCGGACAAGGCGAATGAAGAGGTTGTCGAGCCGACCAGGGACAGTCTTGGCGAATGGATGCGCTATTGGCTGGAGAACATCTCAAAGCCCAACGTGCGTGCGACCACCTATCACGGCTACAAGAACCTAGTGGAGCGGCACCTGATTCCCTCCCTGGGCGGCAAGCCCCTGCAGAAGGTCACGGCGGCGGACATCCGTGAGTATTACAAGAAGAAGCTGTCGGGGCCGAAAGCCCTGTCCCAGAACTCGCTGCGCAAGCATCACGACGTGCTCAATCAGATCTTCCAGGCGGCGGTGCTGGAGGATAAGCTGCGGAAGAATCCCATGCGCATCGTCTCCGCGCCGAAGAAGGAGACCATACAGTACACGATCTACACCGCCGAGGAGTTGCACGATCTCTTCGAGAAGGTCAAGGGAAACCGCCTCGAGATCGTGGTCAAGCTGGCAGGCTACTATGGCCTGCGCCGCGAGGAGATCTGCGGCCTGATGTGGCAGGATATCGACTTTGAGCGAAATCTGTTTGAGATTCGCCGCTCCATGACGATGGCGGGCGGTCAGCTGTTGATCGACGAGCCCAAGACCAAGTCCTCCTATCGCAAGGAAGCCATGAACGACGACGTGCGCGAGCTGCTACTCAAGCTCCGTGACAGGCAGGAGGAGAACAAGCGGATGCTCAAGGACGATTACATGGACACCGGTTTCATCCTCTGCTGGGAAGATGGCAAACCCTACCGACCCAACTATATATCCGAGCTGTTCACGAAGTTCCTCAAGGACAACGGCCTGAAAAAGATCCGGCTCCATGACTTGCGCCACAGCTTCGCCTCCATCGCCAACGACCTGGGCGTGCCGATGTTCAACATCAGCAAAGCACTGGGCCATGGCTCCACCGCTGTCACCAGCGGCATCTATACTCACATGTTTGACGATTCCCACAAGGAGACCATCGACCGGGTGACAGAGGCGATTCAGCAGTTCAAAAAGACCGGCAAGGCAACATAAGATTTAGGATGACAGGGCATCGCACGAAGCGGTGCCCTGTTATAGTGTTCCATGTGGTGATTGAATGTTCGTAATGTGTATCCGTCCCTTTTTCTCCTGCCTGCTTGCGTATTCCAGGGTTTTATAGGCTGTTTCAAATGAAATGGCTCTCTAATAGTTTTATTGCGCTTGTTTACGTTTTCGTTTACAGGCAAATTCATCGGACAATGGAAGAACAAGAATTAACAAAATAATAACCACATAATAGAACGCTTGTTTTATACGGGTGATTTGCGCATTCTCTCGTGTTATGGTATATTAGTATCAGGATATTCTCTTTTGAACAGGTATTTTCCCATACAAATTCACTTCCGTGAATCTGAAAATGGCACTATTTATGCAGATTTGGCACTGTTTATGCAGAACTTATTGACTTTATTATGACATTGGGTTATGATGCATTTGTCATTGACAAGAACGACTGCAGTTAAAAGCTTCACAGGCTTTCCAAGACAATCGGCAATCGTCTGAACGTGGTGCATGCCCACCTCAGCCGGAGCGTTGCGAAGGAAGACCACAGCATCCAGGTGTCGCGCTGGAACCATGGCCAGCGGCGGCAGCCCGACAGGGCGGATTGTGCTTCGGCACGATTCCCTGTACAGCCGATTTATGCCGGCCTGATGCTGATGCGTTTTTCTCCAATGCTCCGGCTTTGCTTTTGCTGGAAAGCCTCCCCACACAACAGTATCGCCCACATGGGCACGA
>CADCFG010000023.1 GCA_902800625.1 uncultured Eubacteriales bacterium
TGGATAAGGTGAAAGCCAGCGCCTTGAGACGCTGGCCGGTATTCCTTGGGCTTTTAGCCCTTGTGCAAACCACCCGTTTTACGGGTGGTCATGGTTTGTTTCCATTTGTATCTGTGGGAAAAAACAAGCTCAATCGCTCTTCACCCTCACCCTCAAAAAGTCCCCGGCCTCCACGCCCTCCGGCGCGTCCATATCGTAGAGGGCCATGGGGACGGTCGCCTCGTCCAGGGGAGCGCTCTCCCCGTCGGTGATATTCGCGGCGGGGAAGGACAGGCCGAGGCGGTTCGGGGACAACACCTCGATGACGTCCCCGGCGCGGAAGCGGTTGCGCAGCTCCACGCGGATGCGCCCGCCATTCAGACGCTCGGCCACCGTGCCCACGAACACGCAGTCCTGTGTGTACACGCCCTTGTCCGGGGCGTGGTTCTTCATCTCGCCGAAGTAGAACCCGGAGGCGTAGGCCCGGTGGCTGGCCGCGTTCAGCTCGCCCTGCAGCCGGGCGACGGACTCCGGCGTGGCGGTGCCGTCCAAAATCCCGTCGATGCGCCTGCGGTAGGCGCTGGTCACCGTGGCCACGTAGTAGGGCGACTTCATCCGCCCCTCCAGCTTGAAGGACGTGACGCCGGCGTCGATGATCCGGTCGAGGAAGTCCAGGCAGTTCAGGTCGCAGGAGCTCAATATCGTGGTGCCGCCCGCGTCCTCCTCCACGGGGAAGTACTCGCCCGGGCGCTTTTCCTCCATCAGCGCGTAGCTCCACCGGCAGGACTGGGCGCACCCGCCCCGGTTGGCGCTGCGGCCGGTGAGATAGGCGCTGATCATGCAGCGGCCGGAGTAGGCCATGCACATCGCGCCGTGGACGAAGGCTTCCAGCTCCAGCGCCGGCGGGGTCTTGGCGCGCAGTTCGGCGATCTCATCCAGCGTCATCTCCCGGCCCAGCACCACCCGCGTGGCGCCCATGTCGAAATAGGCCCGGGCGGCGGCATGGTTCACGCAGTTGGCCTGGGTGCTGACGTGGATGGGCAGCTCCGGCGCGGCCTTGCGCATGGCCGCGATGGCGCCCAGGTCGGCCACGATGGCCCCGTCCGCGCCGAGATCATAAAGCGCCTGGGCATAGTCGCCCAGCTGGTCGATCTCCCCGTTGGTGGGAAAGGCGTTCACGGTCACGTACAGCTTCCGCCCCAGGGCGTGCGCCGTGCGGGCCGCCTGGGCGAGATCGTCCATGGAAAAGCCCGCCGACCCGGCGCGCAGCTGCAGCTTTGGCCCGCCCACGTAGACCGCGTCCGCGCCAAAGCGCAGCGCCGCACGGAGCGATTCCATCGACCCGGCGGGGGAGAGGAGTTCAAGTTTTGACATCGTATTCACCTGCCTGTGGCAAATCTGCCGGGGGTGTCGGGGGCTGGAAGCCCCTGACTTAAATCGTCCCTGGCGACATGTGCGTCAGGGACGGGGTATTTTTCGCAGGGAAATCTCATTTTCCGGAGAAAAATACATTCCCTGCGGATTTGCCGACCGGAGATTCCAGACTGTTGTTGCAATAACCCTGACGTTCATATAACAGGCTGGAATCTCAAGGCAAATCCGTCAAAGGGGTGGAAATGGCGGGGGAAGCTGGTCCCCCGCCATTTCCATCAGTCCTCGTCGTCCTCCGGGATGTACGTCACGTCGTCCCAATCCTCGGGCCGCAGGCCCACGTTGGTGGGCGCGCCCTTGATCTGGGGGTTCAGGTAGGTCTCAAACAGCCAGTTGGCGTAGCTGGCCACGATCAGCTTGTTGAAGGCCACCAGCCACACCAGGTACAGCACCACCACGATGCCCAGAGCCTGCCACTGGATGCCGGGGATCAGCATTCCCAGGCCGATGCCCACGGCGGGCACTACGAAGGTGAGCAGCTTGATCAGCACCGCGAAGGGCAGCTTGGCCACGCTCAGCAGCACGGAATTGCGGATGACGTCCATGGTCTTCAGGTCGTAGGTGATCAGCATCGGATAGGCCAGCATGCTGGCCAGCGCCCAGATGATGCCCACCAACATCAGCAGGCCCGCCGGCACCACGTAGATCATGCTGTTTTGCATCATGCTGCCGTAGAACCGCCAGCCGGTGAACAGTATGAACGGCATCACGCCGTCGATCAACGACATCACCAGCGCCTGCTTCCAGTTGCCCTTCACCGCGTCCTTGAAGTCGCTGAGCACGAAGCTGTGCTCGTCCCGGGCCCAGTTGCGCAGCACGTAGCTCACGCCGGCGTTGAAGGGCCCCGTGATGGCTATGCAGGGGATCATTATCATCAGCCAGGTGAACACCAGGCTGACCATCTGGTCCACGGTGCCGCCCTCCGGCAGGTTCAACAGCGCCAGCGCGTTGATGACCGTCCACACGATGGCCGGGATCCAGGCGATCATGTACAGCAGGTTAACGCCGAACAGCGCGCTCCAGCGCACCTTCAGCACCTCGCCGAACAGCTGTCGCCGGTTCTGGGGCATGTTCTCAATGGTGTAATCGGCCTTGCCCTGCTTGCCGTAGTAGTAGTTGTTCATCAAGTCCCGAAAGCCCATGGGTCAACCTCCAATGCAGATTCGCTGTATTACAGTATACACGTCCGGCCCTCATTTTGCAACCGTCTAACATAAAATTCGACCCGATTTGGACAATCATGTTGCAATCTTGACAAGAATAAGATATAATAGGATGTTGTGGGATGAAAACGGCCTTGCGCCGCGGGGGAGGTAGAAGCGTATGCGGCCCACGATCATGAGGATTTCCACCGACACGGTCGCCGCCAACGCGCGGGCGATCCGTGCCAGGCTGCCGGAGAAGGTGCGCATGATGTGCGTGGTAAAGGCCGACGCCTACGGCCACGACGCCGCCCGCACGGCCCGGAAGCTGCTTTACGCCGGGGCGGACGCCTTTGCCGTGGCCATCGTGGAGGAGGCCGAGGCGCTGCGCGCGTCCGGCATCGAAAGCATGATCCTGATCCTGGGCGGCGCCTGCGAGGAATCCCTGCGCCAGGCGGTGCGCTGCGGCGCGTCCCAGGCGGTTTACACACCGGCGATGCTGGACATCCTGCAGGATGAGGCGGAGAAGTCCGGCCTGCGCGCGAAGGCCCATCTGAAAATCGACACCGGCATGAGCCGGGTGGGTGTGCGCGGCATGGACGACCTGAAGGCGCTGCTGCACCACTGGCGGCGCTGCCCGGACGTTGAGATGGAGGGCGCGTTCACCCACTTCTGCGTGGCGGACACCGACCCGGAATTCACCGCGCTTCAGAACGCGCGATTCAACGAAGCCCTTTCGGCGATCTGCGCCGCGGGCTTTGAGCCCATCGCCCACGCGGCGGCCACCAGCGCCATGTTCACGCCGGAGCTGCAGCACGACATGGTGCGGCCGGGCATCGGGCTGTACGGCTCCTGCGTTAAGGAGCTGGCGGGGGAGATCGAAAACGCCCAGACGCTTTCGACTTATCCCATCCGCATCCAGCGCATCGCCGCGGGGGACACCGTGGGCTACGGCCGCACGTTCACGGCCAGGCGGGACAGCCTGATCATGACGCTGCCCATCGGCTACGGCGACGGCTATCCGCGCATCCTCTCAAACCGCGCCAGCGTGCTGGTGAAGGGCCGGCGCGCGCCGCTGGTGGGCCGGGTGTGCATGGACATGGTGATGGCGGACGTCACCGACATCCCGGACGCGTCCCTGGAGGACGAGGTGGTGCTGCTGGGCCGCCAGGGCGGCGAGCGCATCACACCGGACGAGCTGGCGGAGCTGGCCGGAACCATTCCCTATGAGATCATGCTGGGCTTTTCCAGCCGGATACCGGTCGAAGTGATCGACTGAACAGCCTTCCCCTTGTGGGAAAAGCGCCCCGCAGGGGCGGATGAGGTGGAAATACAATGAGCGTATCGGATATGTGGCGGACGAACATCGCCACGCTGGTGTTGATGATCTTCGTGAACCTGGGTCTGTTCGCGCTGCAGAACCGGCTGGCCTGGATGGTGCTGGGGCTGCTGCTGCTGGCGGGTTCGCTGTACCTGTGCTTCAGGCAGGGCATGGGCTTCGGCCACGAGGCCTGCGGCCTTTTGCAGACGGTGAAGAAGGCCCAGGACCCGGCCAGCCCCACCCACGGCCAGATCGACGAAAAGGTGACCAAGCGGGCCTGGAGCGTGGGCCACGGGCTGCGTGCCGCGCTGTCCTTTGCGCTGCCGGCCTATGTGATCGGCTGCGCCTACATCATCTGCTCGCTGGCGGGCTTTGAGCCGCTGGTGCTGCCGCTGCGGCTGATCTCCTGGATCTTGGCCGCGCCGTTCTGGCCCTGCGTGCTGGGCTGGACGGAGACCTTCGACCGCCTGACGCCCTCGGTAGTGGCGGTGCTGATGATCTCGCCCTTCGTGCTGCCGATGGCCACCTTCGCCGGCTACATGCAGGGGCCGAGACTGTGGGCAAGATCGGAAAAAGCCATGGCCGAGGGCAAGCGCCGAGCCAAGGCAAAGTCCCGCGTGGTGCGCCAAAAACGGGTGCCCAGAAGCCAGAAACCTGAAATTTGATATTTTTTAGAAAAACCGATTGCAAATATAGCGCAAATATGATATAATTGAGACAATATCATAGGTGGAGTTATGCGTATTATATCTGGAGAGGCCAAGGGACGCACGCTTTTCGCGCCGTCCGGCTCGGATACGCGCCCCACATCCGACAAGATTCGGGGGTCGCTGTTCAACATCATCGCCTCCCGCGTGCAGGACGCGCGGGTGCTGGATCTGTTCGGCGGCACGGGGGCCCTGGCGCTGGAGGCGCTCAGCCGGGGAGCGGAATCCGCGGTGATCGCGGACAACGCCCGCGCGGCCTGGCAGGTCATCGAGCGCAACGCCCGGAACGTCCTGAAGGACGACTTCGAGTATCGGGCGCAGATCATCCGCACCGACTATCGCAGCGCCATCGCGTCGCTGGAGGGCCGGATGTTCGATCTGGTGTTCCTGGACCCGCCCTACCGGATGGTGGAGGCCTATGGTGACGCGCTGGGAAGGCTGCTGGAGGCGGATATGCTCGCCCCGGGCTGCCTGATCGTCATGGAACGGCTGGGGAGCGCGAAAATCGCCCTGCCGGAGCAGTTCCGGATATTTGACACCCGCAACTACAGCGACACGGCCGTGGATTTCGTGGAGCTGGCGGCTGCGGAAGACTGACACAAGACACATTCCAACAGGATTAAACCGGACACTCCGGGCAGACTAAGCTGCATCCGGCGGCCACCGGGTGCGGAAAGGAAGGGCTAAAGCATGGATCGCGATCAGGATAAGTTCTACGAGGATGAGGAGCTGGATACCCGCGAAACCCCGCAGACGCAGCAAAACGATGAAGTCAACGATATGCGTTACTTCCTGGAGCTGCTCAAGCACATTCGCGCGGCGATCAACGCGGGTACCAGCGTGCCGCTGACCGGCAAAAAGATCATCGATGCGGAAAAATGCCTGATGATTATAGACGATATGGAAAAGAACCTGCCCGATGCCGTGCAGTACGGCCTGCAGATGTATTCCGAGCAGGAGCGCATCATGAACGAGGCAGAGACCAAGGCCATGAACCGCATCAGCTCCGCTGAAATGCGCGTGAACGCCGCCCTGGAGCGCGCCCGCGAGGATGCCGAGCAGCGGGTCCTGGACGCCGAGAACGAGGCCCGCGCCATCCTGGAGGACGCCCAGGACCGCGCCGACCACATGATTGACGAGAGCGAGATCATGCGCCAGGCCCGTGAGGAGGCCCGCATCCTGAAGAACGACGCCCGGGTGGAGGCCAGCGAAATGCGCCTCAAGGCCCAGCACGACGCCTACCAGCTGCTGGCCAGCGTGGAGGACCAGATGACCGAGGCCATGAAGAACATCCGCCGCCGCCGCGCCGAGCTGGGCGACGAGCAGGAGTAAAGCGAAATACAGAGTTGAACCGCCGCGGGGCCATACGCTTCGCGGCGGTTCATTATATTTTGGATAGAATCCGCCCATACTTGATAGTATCTCATGCTATGCAGGAGGCAAGTATGGATCAAAACGACGGCAAGTATCGATTGAATATAGAGGACGCGGCCATGATCCGCCGCCTGGCCGAGGGCAACGCCCGGGCGGGCGAAGCGAGGATTGGACTGAATCGGCGGGAAGAGGCGCGCCTGCGGGCGCTGCTGCGCCGGGCGGAGGCGTTCACGGAACTGGATGACGAGGCGCTCTCCCGGCTGAGACGGGAGGCGCGGCGGATCGCCGCCTGCGTTCGGGAGGCATCCCGAAAAGGTGACAGGCTGCCTGCCTGGCGGGGCCGGCCGCGGGTGGAGGCGGTGCTGGAGCGGCTGATCGCCGGGAGCGACGGGCAGCTGACGCAGGAGCGCCTGATGGACGCCCTGTCGGCCCTGGACGCCCTCCAGCCGCTGACCATGGCGGAGCTCTGGGCCGCGCCGCAGGCGGCGGAGGCGGCCCTCTCCCGGGCGTTTTTACGGGTGGCGGGCTCTATCGTCCGCCGGGGTGGGCTGTGCGCAAGGGCTGCGCGCTGGGTCGAGCGGGGCGGCAGGGGCCGGATCGCGCCGGAGCCGGCCACTGTCGAATATGCGCTGAAGCGGGCGGCGGAGGACGGCGCTCCCCGGGCGCGGGCGCGGCTGGAATCGGAGCTCGCCCGCCGGGGGCAGTCCGCAGAGGACGCGGTGCGCAGGGCCCAGGCGGAGTCGGCCCGGGACGCGCTGCGGCTGGAAAACCTGCTGGCGGCGCGCCGGATGATAGAAGGCCTGAACTGGCAGCGCTGCTTTGAGGCGATTTCCCGGGTGGACCGGGCGCTGCGGCGGGACCCTGCCGGGGTCTATTCCCGCATGGACGACGATTCCCGCGCCGCGCTGCGCGATCAGCTGGCACACATCGCCCGGCGTGCGGGCCTGCCGGAGATCTCCGTGGCGCGGCACGCGCTGGACGCCGCGAGGGAAGAAGAGGGCGTCCGACGCAACGTCTGCTGGTGGCTGTACGACGACGCGGGCCGGAGGACGCTGCTCGCCCGGATGAACCGGGAAAAGGCGCGCCTCAGACCCATGGTGCCCGACCCGACGGGCCGGGGCGTGATGGCGCTTCACATCGGCCTCGCCGCGCTGCTTGCGGCGGGGCTCGTGGCGCTAACCGGGCGGGTGTGGCTGGGCGTCCCCTGCGCGCTGCTGGCCTGGACGGCGGCGGGAACGCTGATCGGCCGGTTCTACCCGAAGCTCACGCCCCCAGCGCGGCTTTTGAAGCAGGAGCTGGACTCCGTGCCGGAGGATATGCGCACGCTGGTGGTGATGCCGGTGCTGCTGTCCTCGCCGAAGCGGGCGGAGGACGTGCTTTCCCAGCTGGAGGCGCTGGGCTGCCTGGAGGCGGATGAAAACATCGAATACCTGCTGCTGGGCGACTTTGCCGACGCGCCGCGCCGGGACATGCCCGGGGATGAAGCGATCCTTGAAGCTGCCCGGTCCGCCATCGCGGCGATGAACGCGCGGGCGGGGCGGGAGAAGTATGCCTATTTGCACCGGGACCGCGTGCCGTTGGCGGTGGACGGCGTCTGGATGGGCCGGGACCGCAAGCGCGGGGCGCTCACCGACCTGAACCGGCTGCTGCTGGGCGAGGTCGGCGCGGAGGCGGCCTTCGGCGCGGAGGGCGCGGCCTGCGGGCGGCTGGCGGGCCGCTTCAGGTACGTGCTGACCCTGGACGCGGACACCCGGCTGCTGCCCGATGCGGTGCGCCGGCTGATCGGCGCGATGGCCCACCCGCTGAACGGGCGCTATGCCGTGCTGCAGCCGCGGATGGAGCCGCTGCCCGAGGCCTGTGTGAACGGCTTTGTCAAGCTGTTCTGCGGCCCTGGCGGGCTGAACGCCTATCCCGTGTCCGTCTCGAACCTGTGGCAGGATCTGACGGGCCGGGGCATCTATGCCGGCAAGGGCATCTACGACGTGGCGGCGTTTCACGGGCGGCTGGACGGCGCGCTGCCGGAGGGCCGGGTGCTGAGCCACGATTTGATCGAAGGCGCGCTGGCGGGGGCGGGCTTCGCGGGGGACATCGCCTTTTACGACGGCTTTCCCACGTCGCTGGGGGCGTTCCTGCGCCGACTGCACCGCTGGACGCGGGGCGACTGGCAGCTGCTGCCGCTGATGGGCCATCCGGGCCTGACCGCCGCCGACCGCTTCCGGATGCTGGACAACCTGATCCGCTCGCTGCGCGCTCCGGCGCTGCTGACGCTGCTCGTCGGCGCGGTCTGGGGCGGCGACGGCGGCGCGCTGCTTTCGGCGCTGCTGATGAACTACCTGGAGCCGATTCTGAACCCCGGCGCCCGGGAGCGCCTGTGGCGCAGGGCCACGGCCCAACTGGCGGAGATGCCCGCACTGGCCTGGAACGCGCTGGACGCGATCATGCGCACGCTCTGGCGGGTGTTCGTCTCCGGGAAACACCTTCTGGAGTGGGTCACCGCCGCGGACGCCGAGGGCCGGGACGGGGGACGCGCGCTGACTTGGCCGGGGCGGATCGCGGCGCTGCTCATGCTGCCGGGGCTGCTGGTGCCCGGCTGGGCCATGGGCGCGCTGGCGCTGGCGGCGCTGTTCCTGATCGGCCCCGGCTGGATCCGCGACATGGAGGATACGCCCATCGGCGCGCAGGAATCCCTTTCCGGCGACAACCGTCGGTATTTCACCGAGATCGCCGCGGACACCTGGCGCTTCTTCGAGACCTCTGTGCCCCTGGACGGGACCGGCCTGCCCCCGGATAACGTGCAGCTGGACCCGCCCGTGGGTTCGGCCCGGCGCACGTCGCCCACCAACATCGCGCTGTATCTGCTCGGCTGCCTCTCGGCGAGGCGGCTGGGCTTCCTTGGCGTGGAGGAAACACGGGCCCGCATCGCACGGACGCTGGATTCCCTGGAGCGCGTGGAGAAGTGGCGCGGGCACCTGTACAACTGGGTGGACATCGACACCCTCGCGCCGCTGCGGCCCCGGTACGTGTCCTCGGTGGACAGCGGCAACCTGGCGGCGGGGCTGTTGCTGTGCGCCCACGCGGCGGAGATGGGCGGGGAACTGTCGCGGAGGATGATCGCCCTGGCCGAGAATATGGACTTCACTGCCCTCTACGACGGCGAAAAGGAGCTGTTTGCCATCGGCCTGGACGGGGAGACGGGCCAGCTGAGCCGTTCCCACTACGACCTGCTGGCGTCGGAGGCGCGGATACTGAGCTACGTGGCCATGATGCTGGGCCAGGTGCCGATCCGCCACTGGAACCGGCTGGGCCGGCCCTGTATAAAGGCGGCGGGCGGCGCGTGCCCCCTGTCCTGGTCCGGTACGATGTTTGAGTATTTGATGGCCGCCGTCTTCATGGAGGCCCCGGCAGGCACGCTGCTGGGCGAGGGGCAGCGCCTCGCGGTGGCGGCGCAGATCGCCCAGGGCAGGCGGCTGGGGCGGCCCTGGGGCGTGTCCGAATCGGGCCACAGCGCCCTGGACGCGGCTCTCAACTACCAGTACCGAGCCTTTGGTCTGCGGGCGCTCTCCATGAGCGGGGAGAGCGAGGAAGGGGTCGTCGCCCCGTACGCCGCGGCGCTGGCGGCGATGGTCGCGCCAGGCGAGGCGGCGAAAGATTTGCGGCGGATGGAGGCGCTGGGCCTTCGCGGGGCCTGGGGTTTTTACGAGGCGGCGGACTACCTGCGCTCCGGCATGGATGGCGCGCCCGCCCTGGTGAAGAGCCACATGGCCCACCACCAGGGCATGGCGCTGTGCGCGCTGTGCAACGCGCTGACGGGGAATTCCCTGCGGCGGGACTTCATGGCCATTCCACAAGCGCGGGCGCTGTCGCTGCTGCTGCAGGAGCGGCCCTGCGATGCGCCGGGGCGGCGGAAGCCGGAGAGGCGGCGCGAAGCCGCGGAACCCGCGCCGCGGCTCCTGCGCATGGCCCGGGGGCCGCTGGAGACACATCTACTGAGCGGCGCGGGGGCGACGGCGCTGTGTACCTCGGACGGCGCGGCGCACTACGCCCGCTTTGGCGTGGACGCCACCCGCTTCGCCGGGAACCTGCGCAGCCGGCGGGACAGGGCCTGCGTCCACCTGCTGGATCGCGGCACGGGCACGTCCGTCATACTGGGCGGCGAGGGCAGCCGCGTGGGCTTCGAGCCGGGCCTCATGCACAGCGTTACCCGGCTGGGCCGCGTGGAGGCGGCGATGGCCGTGGGCATCTCGCCGGAGGACGGCACGCTGGTTCGGGTGATCGAGCTGGACAATCGGGGCGGGTCGCCCGTGCGGCTGATGCTGACGGACGTGGTTCCCGTGGCGCTGTGCCGCCGGGAGGATTTCGAGGCTCACCCGGGCTTCCAGAATTTGTTTGTCGAGAGCGAGCGCCTGGCCAACGGGACGCTTCTGTTTCGCCGCCGCCCCGGCAGCCGTGGCGCAGGCGGGCCGAAGCTGGTCCACCTGCTGGAGGCCGAGGGCGAAACCGAGTACGAGACGGACTATACAAAACTGATCGGTCGGGAGGGTGACAGCGGCGCTCCCGGCGGCATTGCCATACGCCTGACGGGCAGCCTCGGCGCGACGCTGAACCCGGTGAGCGCCATTCGCGCAGCCATCGAGCTGGCTCCCGGCGAGAGGGCGAAGGTCTACACCGCGCTCTCGCTGCTGGATGAAAAGACCTCCGCCGGAGCCTGGGCCGGGCGCTGGCGGCAGCCGGGGCAGCCGGAGCGGGCGCTGCGGCTGGCCGGGGGACAGGCGCGGGCCATGCTGGGCCATCTCGGGTTGAGCGCCGGACATTACCACGCCCTCCAGCGCTTTTCTGCGCTGTTGGTCGACGGCCGCCTGTCGGCCCGGGCGCGCCTGTCCCAGCCCGGCGAGGGCTCCGTGGACCGGCGCGCGCTGTGGCCGCTGGGCCTCTCCGGCGAGGAGCCGATGCTGGCCCTGTCCGTGAAGGACGTGGGGGAGAGGGAGACCGCGAGGGAGCTGATTCGTGCCTGCGGGTTCTATCGCGCGGCGGGGCTGTCCGTGGATTTGATCCTGTTGGACGATGGCGAGGGCGGCTATGCCCGGCCCGTGCGCGACGCACTGGAGGCGCTGATCGCCGTCAGTCCCCTGAATGCCCACAGGAGCGGGCGGGGCGGCGTGTGGCTGCTGGACGGCGCGGCACTGACGCGGGCGCAGCGGCGGGCCATCCAGCGCGGGGCCGCGGCGGTGTTTACCGGTAAGCGGGACCTCTATGCCCAGATCCACGAGACCCTCGCCCGGGCGGACGTTCCGGCGGTGCAATGGAAACCCATGCTCACCGGCGCGTCCACGATGCGGCGCGAGGAGCGCCTGCTGGACAACGGCATCGGCGGCTTTTTGCCGGAGGGCGGCTACGGCATCGACGTGCGCGCCGGGGCCCTGCCGCCCGCGCCCTGGTGCCACATACTGGCGGGTGACGCGGCAGGCATGCTGCTCACCGAGCGGGGTGGCGGCTTCTTCTGGGCGAACAGCAGCCGCACGGGGCGGCTCACCCCCTGGACGGGCGACGCCCTGGACGAGGGCTGGGGGCTGGAGCTGCGGCTTGTGAACGACCGGGGCGAGGCGCTTTCTCTGCTGCCCGGCAAGCGGCCCGCCGTGCCCTTTCGCGCGCGGTACGACGCGGGCTCGGCTTGCTATGCGTTCGAGACCCGCCGCGTGAGCGGGGAGGTGCGCTTTTCCATGAACGGCGGCGCGCCGGAGATGAACATTACGGTCAGCCCAAAAAACCGAGCCTTGAGGGGCGAGGATTTCCGGCTGCTGGCCCGCGTGGACTGGCTGATGGGCGAGAATGCCCGGGACGCGGCATATTTGAACGAATGGCACGCGGACGGGGCGATCCTTGCCGCCGGCGTCATGGAAGGCGTGGGCTGGCTGGCCGCGCCGCGCTCCGCCGCCATGGGGGAGGGCCTGGAAACGCTCTCGGTGCCGCTGGCGCTGGACCGGGGCTGTGCGGAAAAGGTTCGGCTGGTGCTGGGCTGGTCGGAGAGTGTGAAGGCGGCGCTTGAACGCGTGGAGGCGCTGCGCTCTGAGCCACCCATGCCCCCTGAAATGCCGCCGAGGATGACCATCGACACCCCGGACGAGGCGCTGAACCACCTGTTCAACGATTTCCTCATTCACCAGGTGCGCGCCGCGCGGGTGCTGGGCCGCACGGGGTTCTATCAGCCCGGCGGGGCCTATGGCTTTCGGGACCAGCTGCAGGACATGCTGGCGCTGATGCACCAGGAGCCGCGCCGCTGCCGGGAGCACCTGCTGCTGTGCGCCGCGCGGCAGTTCGGGGCCGGGGACGTGCTGCACTGGTGGCACATGCCCGCAAGCGGCGTGCGCACGCGCATCTCCGACGACAGGCTGTTTTTGCCGTACGCAGTCGCGGCCTATGTGAAGGAAACCGGCGACGCGGGCATCCTCGATGAGTCGATCCCTTACCTTGAGGACGTGGAGATCCCGGAGGGGCAAAGGGACATATATATGGAAATGCGCCCCGGCGCAAAACGCGGCAGCCTGCACGAGCACTGCATGCGCGCCTTCCGCCGTGCGGCGAGGGCGGGCGCTCACGGTTTGCTGCTGATGGGAACCGGGGACTGGAACGACGGCATGGACCGCGTCGGCGCGGCGGGCAGGGGCGAGAGCGTGTGGCTGACGCAGTTCGCCATCGCCTGCGCGGACGCCTACAGGGCCGTTGCGCCCGTCGAAGCAGACCGGGCCTGGCTGGAGACGCTCGCCCGGCGGCTGCGCATCGCCGTGGAGGTGCACGGCTGGGACGGCGGCTGGTACCTGCGGGCCTTTGACGACGACGGCGCGCCGCTGGGCAGCAGCCGGAGCGCGGAATGCCGGATCGACGCCATCTCCCAGGCCTGGGCGGTGCTGGCGGGGCTGGATGCGGCCCACTGCCGCATGGCCATGGATGCCGCCTGGGAGCATCTGGCAGACGAGGAGCGCGGCATCATCCGGCTGCTGACCCCGCCGTTCAATGGCAAAGGCGCCAATCCCGGCTACATCCGCGGCTATCCCGCGGGCATCCGTGAAAACGGCGGCCAGTACACCCACGGCGCGCTGTGGCTGCTGCTGGCGCTGATCCGCATGGGCGACGCCGAACGGGCGCACAGGGCGCTTTCGATGCTGAACCCGCTGAACCACGCCGATTCGCCGGAGAAGGTGAAAAGATACCGCGTGGAGCCCTACGTGATGGCCGCGGACGTGTACGACCATCCCGGCATGGAGGGCCGCGGGGGCTGGACCTGGTACACCGGCGCGGCGGGCTGGATGCACACCTGCGTGCTGGAATTGCTGGGCTACGAGCGCCGGGGAAACCGGGTGCGCCTGAACGCCCTGCTGGGCGATTGGCCCCGGGCGTCAGTGACCGTGCCGCATGGAAAGAGCCAATACCGCCTGACCTGCGACAAGACCGCCCGGCGGGTGACGCTGGACGGCGCGGCGGTGGCGGGGGATTTCATCGCCATGGTCGACGACGGACGGGCGCACGAGGCCGTCTTTCCGCCGCGGCGGGCCTGATTTACCGTTTCATGCTTGACCGGCCAGCCCGGGAAAGTGTATAATCATGGCAATTACAAAAGCGGGAGGAATGGCCATGGACGCAAGTCGCGCGGTACAGGTGATGGAGGCGCTGCGGGAGCTGTACCCCGAGGCGAAGCCGGAGCTGAACTTCCGCAACCCCTACGAGACGCTGATCGCCACGATCCTCTCGGCCCAGTGCACCGACAAGCGGGTGAACCTGGTCACGGCGAAGCTGTTTCCCAAATACCCGGACGCCTTCGCCATGGCGAAGCTGACGCCGGAGGAGCTGGAGCCGATGATCCGCGAGTGCGGGCTGTATCGCAACAAGGCCAAAAACATCGTGGCCGCCAGCCGCGCGCTGGTGGAGAAGTATGACGGCAGGGTGCCGGGTACCCGGCAGGAGTTGATGGCCCTGCCCGGCGTGGGCCAAAAGACTGCGGGCGTGGTGCTGCTGGCGGCCTTCGGGGACGACCAGATCCCCGTGGACACCCACGTGTTCCGGGTCTCCCGGCGCATCGGCCTCTCGGACGGCAACACCCCCGAGAAGGTGGAGGAGCAACTGCGCGCCCTGCTGGATCGGGACATCTGGTCGCTGGGACACCACCTGATCATCTGGCACGGGCGGCGCTGCTGCCACGCCAGGAAGCCGGAGTGCGAGCGGTGCCCGTTGAACGAAGGATTGTGCGAAAAGCATTTGGAGAATTGAGATTATGGCATTATTCGTAGATGTAGTCAGTATTACGGTCAAGGCCGGGGACGGCGGCAACGGCTGCGTGTCCTTCCACCGGGAGAAGTTCGTGCAGGCCGGCGGGCCGGACGGCGGCGACGGCGGGCGCGGGGGAGACGTGATCTTCGAGGCCTCCGAGCGCATGCACACGCTGATGGACTTCCGCTACAAGCGCAAGTTCACCGCGGAGAACGGCGGCGACGGCATGGCCAACCGGCGCACGGGCAAGTCCGGCGAGCCGGTGGTGATCCAGGTGCCCCCGGGAACGGTGGTGCGGGAGAAGGCCACGGGCAAGCTGCTGCTGGATCTGTTCGAGCCCGGCGCGCGCAAGACGCTGGTGAAGGGCGGCAACGGCGGCTTCGGCAACCAGCACTTCGCCACGCCCACTCGCCAGGCGCCCCAGTTCGCCAAGCCCGGCGAAAAGCGGGACGTGATCGAGCTGACACTGGAGCTGAAGTCCATCGCGGACGTAGGCCTGGTGGGCTTCCCGAACGTGGGCAAGTCCACGATCCTGTCCGTGGTCACGGCGGCCCGGCCCAAGATCGCCAACTACCACTTCACCACCCTCCAGCCCAACCTGGGCATCGTCAAGCAGGGCGACGCCAGCTTCGTGCTGGCGGACATCCCCGGCCTGGTGGAGGGCGCGGCGGAGGGCGTCGGCCTGGGCCACGCGTTCCTGCGCCATGTGGAGCGCACGCGGATGCTTTTGCACGTGCTGGACATCGCCGGCAGCGAGGGCCGCGACCCGCTGGAGGACTACGACGCCATCATGAAGGAGCTGGAGGCCTACGGCGATTTGAAGAACCGGCCGATGATCGTGGTGGCCAACAAGATGGACCTGCCCGGCGCGGAGGAGAACCTGGCCCGGCTGCGGGAGAAGCTGGAGGGCACGGGCATCGGCATCTATCCTGTCTCCGCCGCCACCCGGCAGAATTTCAGCGCCCTGCTCTACGCCACCGTGGAGCTGCTGGACACCTGCCCGCCCGCAGAGCCCTTCCTGGAGGAGGCGCTGGGCGACGCCAGCGACCTGAACGGCGAGCCCTTCGCCGTGGAGGTGGACGGCGGCGTGTACTTCGTCTCGGGCCGCGAGATGGACCGGCTGATGGTGTCCGTCAACTTCGACAACGAGGAGAGCCTCAACTACTTCCACCGCTCGCTCAGGCGGCTGGGCGTCATCGACGCGCTGCGCGAAGCCGGCGCGAAGGAGGGCGACAGCGTGGTGATCGGCGAGATGGAATTCGATTTCGTGGAGTAACGGATACTGCAGGGGCGGCGCTGCGCCGCCCGCCCGAACGAGTGAACACAGGAGGACAAGACCATGACCACCAAACAGCGCGCGAAGCTTCGCGCCATGTGCAATACGATGGAGCCGGTGCTGCACATCGGCAAGGACGGCATCAACGACAACCTCATCAAGCAGTGCTGGGACGCGCTGGAGGCACGGGAACTGATCAAGGTGCAGGTGCTGAACACCGCGCCGTTCGAGAGCACCCGGGAGGCCTGCGACGAGCTGTGCCAGCGGGTGCACGCCGAGGGCGTGCAGGTGATCGGCAACCGGTTCTGCATCTACCGCCAGGCGCGGGAGGATTCAAAGATCCGGCTGGAGGATCTGTAAGGATTCTGGCGGTTCCACGGGGACGCCGACAGGCCTTTCAAACCCTCTCCACTGCGGTGGGGAGGGCTTTGGATTGTGCGTAATCCCTGCAGGGACGGCATTACGCCGCCCGCCCATGCCAGCCAATCCTTGCTCCGCCCCGGCTGCGCGGAGGTGCTTTCGGCGCAAGGTCCCTGTCTCTCATTCCTCGAACAGCCTCTTTCCCACCCGCCGCTGGATGAGCGCCACGCCCAGGTGGGCCAGCAGCGCCAGCGCGCCGAACAGGTACAGCGGCCCCGCGCCGCGCAGGTAAAGCATGAGCATTGCCGCGGCCAGCAGGGCGTTTTTCGGCGAGACGCGAACCGTGGCGGCGCGCGCCGCCAGATGCCGCAGCCGCTGCCGGACGGGCGTGCGCGGCGTGGGCGATTCCGGCGGCAGGGTCTTGCGCAGCAGCTGCGACAGCGCCCGGCTGTCCACCACCGCCACCGTGGGCGAGCGCAGCTGGCGGGCATAGACCCGCGCCCGGGGCTCCGCCAGGCACGTGGCGGCCACCACCAGCCGCGCTGCTTCCCGGTTCGCCTTCCAGGCGTTCAGCAGGTCGCCGGAGGTCAGCGTGGCCTCCGGGTGTTTCAGCACCGGCGCGAGGACGAAATGCTCCCCCGGCCAGCGCGATTTGACCAGCGCGGTCAGCTCCGCCTGGGCATGGGCATCAGGGAGCCCTGCCAGCCGCAGCAGCTCGCCCCGCACCCGGTTCAGGGACGCATGCTTTCGCCGGGGCCGCGCCGCGATCAGCCGCCGCCCCAGCGCCGCGCAGGCAAACGCCAGCGCCATGGCCAGCGGGATGCTGCCCCAGGCGTTCAGGAAGAACAGGTACAATCCGGCAGCGGCCAGGGATGTAAATACGATTCTGTCGATATATGCAGCCATAAGAATCCCCCCGTCAATGAGAGTATTGACGGGGGATTATGCGTTATACATCGGCCCGGTCCATGGGCTTTCGCTCCGCAGGAAGGCGAATTCCCTCAGGCGCTTCGCGCCACCTCCCTCGGGGAGGGAGGCTTGGGGCGCAGGGCTTTCGCTCCACGGGAAGCGAACTCCCTCCGGTGCTTCGCGCCGCATCCCTCGGGGAGGGAGGCTTGGGGTGCCGGGCTTTTCACTGCCCGCTGTTTACCGATCGCTACCTTCCCAGAGTGCACCGGCCCAGGCTGGTGGAATTCTCGTTCGTCGAGGCGCCGGTGAAGTAGGGGGTGACATCATCCAGGGACTTGGCGATGCGCAGCGGATGGCCCTCGGGGATGTAGATCATGCCGTAGACCCGGGTGTTGAAGCAGCCCGGCGCGGCCACCTGGTGGCTGTTCAGACACACCGTCACGGCCCGGTGCATGTTGCAGTAGGCGGTGGGCTGGGTGCCGGTGAGGTAGTAGTCGGTGGTGGTGCCGTAGTTGTTCACGTCGTTGCGGCAGGCGCTGGTGGGCAGCATGCCGGACACCGAGCATACGGTGCAAGCGGTCAGGCCGAAGTCCGCTGGGGAGCCGGCGATGATGGGCCGGTCCTGGGTGCAGCCGGTGAGGGTGTGCACCTGGCTCATGATGGCGCTCCACAGCGGCGCGGCGAAGCTGCCGCCGGTGGCGTCGCTGGTCAGCGGCTTGTAGTTGTCCGAGCCGACCCAAACGGCACCGGCGTAGTAGCCGGTCATGCCGGCGAAGGTGACGCCGATGTTGTTGGTGTTGGTGCCGGTCTTGCCCGCCACCGTCAAGCCGCCGAAGTTGGCCTTGGAGCCGGTGCCCAGCTCCGGCTGCACGCAGCCCTTCAGCACGTCCACCAGCATATAGGCGGTGGAGGGCTTGAAGGCCTGCCAGGTCTCCTGCACCTCGTTCACGTCGATATACACCGTACCGTCGGCGTTCAGGATCTGGGTGAAGGCGTAGCTCTCCTGGTAGACGCCGCGGTTGGCGATGGCGCCGAAGGCGGTGGCCAGCTCCACCACGGTCAGACCCGAGGAGCCCAGCGCCAGGCCGGAGCCGTTGGCCAGGATGTGGTCGGGGTCCACGCCCAGCTTCAGCAGGTATGTGACGGAGTTCTCAATGCCCACATAGTCCATCAGCACATGGGCCGTGGAGGTGTTGTGGGACTGGTTGATGGCGTGGCGCATGCTCTCTACGCCGGAGAAGCTGCGCCCGCCGAAGTTGTTGGGATAGCCGGTCTCGCTGACCCAGCCCTTGATGGGGATGGGCAGGTTCAGAACCGGGGTGCCGGGAGAGTAACCCATGTCGAAGGCGGGACCATAGACCGCCAAAGGCTTGATGGACGAGCCCACGGGCATGTCGTTCTGGTAGGCGCGGTTCAGCTGCTTGCGCTGCACCGGTTCGTTGCGCCCGCCCACGATGGCGATCAGCTCGCCGGTGTGCCAGTCCATCACGGCGCAGGCACACTGGGGCTGCACCACCGTCAGGTATTCGCCGCCGCCCAGGGAGGCCTGGGTGGAGCTGTCGTTGCTGTAGCGCATGGAAGGGTACTGGGTCCAGTTGGTGATGGTCTCCTGCACCGCCTGCTGCACCTCGGCGTTCAGGCTGGTGAACACCTTGTAGCCGCCGTTGCGCAGCTTGGTCTCCATCTGGCTGCGGTTGTAGGAGGTGTCCTCCAGGCCCTCGACGCGCAGCATCTTGGTGACGACGTCGTAGATGGAATACTCCACGTAGTAGGCGTTGTCATACATGTTGTCGCTGGCGGCGGTGCCGCTTTCGATGATGTTCAGCTTGTCGTCGTGGGCCAGGTCGTATTCCTCCTGGGTGATCAGCCGGTGGTCCAGCATCTCGTCCAGCACGTAGTTGGTGCGCTTGTCGGTCTCCTCCGGCCGGTGGCGGGTGTAGTAGTTCCGGCGGGGGTTGTAGCGCCAGGGGTTGCGGATCAGGCCGGCCAGGCAGGCGCACTCGCGCAGCGTCAGATCCTGCAGGTCCTTGCCGAAGTAGTCCTGGGCGGCGATCTTCACGCCGTAGCTGGAGCCGCCCATGTAGATCACGTTCAGGTACGCCTCCAGGATCTGCTCCTTGGACAGGTTCTGCTCCAGCTGCAGGGCCAGGTAGGCCTCCTGCACCTTGCGCTTGTAATTCTGGTCGCTGTTCAGAAGCGTCAGCTTCACCAGCTGGCAGGTGATGGTGGACGCGCCCTGGGTGTCGCCGCCCATGAGGTTGTTTACCAGCGCGCCGGCGATGCGCTTCAGGTCCACGCCGTGGTGCTCGTAGAAGCGGGCGTCCTCGATGGCGATGACGGCGTTGATCAGCTGCTGGGGGATGTCCTCGATCTCCGTGTAGATGCGGTTCTCCGAGCCTTTGAACTCCATGATCAGGTTGCCCTGGCTGTCGTAGATGAAGCTGGTCTGGCTCTGGGCGCCGATGGCCGACAGGTCCAGGCTGGGGGAGGTGTCCACCCAGCCCTTGGCGATGCCCGCGACGAGCCCGCCGCCGATCAGCGCGATCAGCAGTATCACGAAGAACAGCATCTTCACCGTCGTCAGGATCACGGCGAACAGGAAGTTGCGCTCGGTCTCCCGGGGTTTGAATATCGCGTACTTCAAATCTATAGTGCCTCCGAAAAGGATAATATCCCAATTTATCAACCTACATTATAGCATAGAATTGCATGGTATGCACGTTTTTTTGATGTCAAATTCGTGAATAAAGTGAATGGCATAAAGAAAAACCGGATCGTCGTGCTGGCTTTGCCCTCCTCGCAACGGCCTTGCGGGAGGAGCAGAGCGGCATGACAATCCGGTTCCTTGCGCCCGACGGGGGCTTATTCGCCCTTTCTGCGAATGCGCACCTGCAGCTTGCCGACCTTTTTGTACGTCAGGCCGTGCATGAGGAAGTCCACGAATATCAGTATGCCCAGGAACGTGAAAATGCCGACCACGCCCCAGAACAGCAGGGCCTCCGGGATGTCCGGCAGCACGCCCAGCAGCATGAGCATGTTCCTGTTGTTGACCACGTTGCGCGCCACGTACAGGCCCGACATGATCAGGCACAGGATCGAGATGAGCCCCAGGGCGAAGCAGATGTAGCTGACAGAGCTGTTGTACCGGGTCTTGTTCATGTAGATCAGCCCGTGCATGACGAGGTTGACGCAGATCAGCAGGCCGATGAAGGCGAATACGCCGATGATGATCGCAGTGACCGTGGACGTCGCCGTGTTCTGCAGTACCGTGAGCGAAGATGAAAGCCGGGTCAGCATTTTCTCTATATAGGATGCGGTAATCGCCCCTGCGGCGGTAAAGCCGAAAAAGGCGATCAACCCAAGCAGGATACTGATAACACCCATAGTGATAACTCCTTCTGATGTATATTCTGAACCAGTGTAGGGCCATTATAGCGGCCGGGCGCCGGGAGTGTCAAGGGAAGGCGCAGAATTGTCGAAAAATCGTCCTGTGGCAAACAAAAAGAAAGAGCCTTCGACGGAGCCCCGCTTTCACAGGGCTCCGCTCAGGACGACATAGTTTCGTTGTCATCCTGAGCGGAGCCACGAAGCGGCGCAGTCGAAGGATCTGTCTGATCGAACAAGCAGGACAAAAGGGGACGGAGAACGGATAATGCTCCGGTTCCCTTATTTCCCCCTGATATACTCGTCGATGGCCGCGGCGGCGTTCTTGCCCGCGCCCATGGCCAGGATCACCGTGGCCGCGCCGGTGACGGCGTCGCCGCCGGCGTAGACGCCCTCGCGGGACGTGAGGCCGTCCTCGCCCTGGGTGACGATGCAGCCGTGGTTGTTGGCCTCAAGGCCCGGGGTGGTGGAGCGGATCAGCGGGTTGGGGGAGGTGCCGATGGCCATGATCATGGTGTCGATGTCCAGCGTGAATTCGCTGCCCTCCTTCACCACGGGCCTGCGGCGCCCGGAGGCGTCCGGCTCGCCCAGTTCCATCTCCACGCAGCGCATGCCGATGACCTCGCCGTTTTTCGGATCGCGGGGGTCGTCCGGGTTGTTGAAGCCCAGCACCTCCACGGGGTTGGTGAGGGTCTTGAAGATGATGCCCTCCTCCTGGGCGTGCTCCACCTCTTCCTTTCGGGCGGGCAGCTCGTTCATGCTGCGGCGATAGACGATATAGACCTCCTCCGCGCCCAGCCGCTTGGCGGAGCGGGCCGCGTCCATGGCCACGTTGCCGCCGCCCACGACGGCCACCTTTTTGCCGTGGCGGATGGGGGTCTTGCTACTGGGCAGGTAGGCTTTCATCAGGTTGATGCGGGTCAGGAACTCGTTGGCGGAGTAGACGCCCTTCAGGCTCTCGCCGGGGATGTTCATGAACCGGGGCAGGCCCGCGCCGGAGCCGATGAACACGGCTTCGTTGCCCATTTCGAACAGCTCGTCGATGGTCAGCACCTTGCCGATGACCATGTCGGTCTCGATGTCCACGCCCAGCGCCTTCAGGTTGTCCACTTCCTTGTTCACGATGGCCTTGGGCAGCCGGAACTCGGGGATGCCGTAGCTCAGCACGCCGCCGGCCACATGCAGCGCCTCGTACACCGTCACCTTGTAGCCCATGCGCGCCAGGTCGCCCGCGCAGGTGAGACCCGCGGGGCCGGCGCCGATGACGGCCACCTTATGCCCGTTGCTCTCCGGAGCCTTGGGGGCCTCGGTGGCGTGCTCGCGGTGCCAGTCGGCCACGAAGCGCTCCAGGCGGCCGATGCCCACCGGCTCGCCCTTGATGCCGCGCACGCACTTGGATTCGCACTGGGTCTCCTGGGGACACACGCGGCCGCACACGGCGGGCAGGCTGGAGGAGCGGTTGATGACCTCGAACGCGCCCTCGATGTCCTCGTTGGCCAGCCTTTCGATGAAGGCGGGGATGTCGATCTGCACGGGGCACTTGCTGACGCAGGGCTTGTTCTTGCAGTTCAGGCAGCGCCGCGCCTCCTCGATGGCCATTTCATAGGTGTAGCCGGTGGCCACTTCCTCGAACACCTTGTTGCGGTAGTCCGGGGCCAGGGAGGGCATGGGGCACTTGGTCAGGCTCATGTTCTTCTGTGCCATGTCATTCCGCCTCCTTCTGCAAGAGATTGCACATTTCCTCGCGCTTGTGCTGTTCAAAATCCCGATAGATCGCACCGCGGCGCATGGCCTCGTCGAAGTCCACCAGATGGCCGTCGAAGTCCGGCCCGTCCACACAGGCGAACTTCGTCTCGCCGCCCACGGTCAGCCGGCAGCCGCCGCACATGCCCGTGCCGTCGATCATGATGGGGTTCATGGAGATCACGGTCTTGATGCCATATTTCTTCGTCAGCAGGCACACGAACTTCATCATGATCACCGGGCCAATGGCGATCACCTCGTCGTATTCGTTGCCCTCGTTGATCAGCGCCTCCAGGGCATTGGTCACCAGGCCCTTTTCGCCGTAGCTGCCGTCGTCGGTCATCATCTTCACGACCTTTGAGCAGGCGCGGAACTCGTCCTCCAGGATCACCAGGTCCTTGCTCCGGAAGCCCACGATGGAGTGCACCTCGCAGCCGTTTTCGGCCAGTGCCTGGGCCACCGGCAGCGCGATGGCGCAGCCCACGCCGCCGCCCACCACGGCCACCTTTTTAAAGCCCTCCACCTCGCTGGCCCTTCCCAGCGGTCCCACGAAGTCGGGCAGGAAGTCGCCCGCGTTCAGGGTGTTCAGCTCCATGGTGGTGCCGCCGACGATCTGGAAGATGATGTCCACGGTGCCCTTGTCCCGGTCATAGCCCGCGATGGTCAGCGGGATGCGTTCACCGTCCTCGCTGGCGCGCAGGATGATGAACTGGCCGGCCCGCGCCTTGCGGGCCACCAGCGGCGCTTCCACCACCATCTTCGTCACGGTGGGGTTCAGCGGCTGCTTTTCAACAATTCTGAACATGGTTTCGGTCTGCCTCCTTCGGCAATGCTCGGTCGGTCGCGCAGGTCTGGAATCAATTTCTTTACTGCTTTATCATAGCACAGATGGTGGCTAAAATCAACCGTGAGTGGGGTATAATATATTCCAGCGTTATTGTATTTTTGGGAAAGATATATTATAATGTGGGCAATCAGAGTAGAGCCCGCTTCGTTAAGTGCCGCCAAAATGGGGAGTTGTCTGGCGGACGAAGGCGCATGCCGCGGTTGCGGGCTCGCACCCGCTGAGCCATAAGGAGAACCTTTATACCGCCTCTTTATGGAGCAAGTGCGTTGCTCTGAAAGGAGGTTTTTTAAATGTCTGAAAATTCTGTCGGATCCTGTAGGCTGTTCAAAACGCCCTTTTCACGGGAATACTGGCACACGGCGGCAGGGGAATTCAGGAAGCCGCGCATGCTGATCCTCGCGGCGCTGATGATCGCCCTCCGGGTGGCGCTGAAGCCGCTGGGCATCCCCATCGCCGCTGACCTGCGCATCAACGTGGCCTTTTTCATCAATGCCTTCGGCGCGATGGTGTTCGGCCCGGTGGTGGCCATTCCCGCGGCGGCCATCTCCGACACGCTGGGCTGCATCCTCTTTCCCACGGGTGCCTACTTTTTCCCGTTTGTATTCATCGAAATCGCCGGCTCCGTGATCTTCGCGCTGTTCTTCTACCGGGCGGAGGTGACGGCCGGGCGGGTGATCCTGTCCCGCTTCTGCATCGACTTCTTTGTGAACATCGTGCTGAATACGCCGGTGATGTGGCTCTACTACAGCATGGTCATGGGCCGCAGCTACGCGTTGTTCGACCTGGTGCGCATTGTGAAGAACCTGGCGATGTTTCCCATTGAATCGGTGCTGCTGATCCTGTTCTTGCGCGCTGTGATTCCATCCGCCAGGCGCATGGGCTACGTCGACAGCGGCGTGGAGAAGCTGCGGCTCACGAAAAAGAACGTGGCGCTGCTGATTGTGCTGCTGGCGATCGGCGCGGCAGCGGTGGGCGGCTACGCGGTGTACGACTACAACACCGCTTCCATGAGCGCCGGCTACAGCCCCCAGGAGCGCCTGGAGCGCAACGGGGAAATGAACGACTGGGTGTGCGCCGAGGCGGGTCTTGACCCCGAGGAGACGGTGACAATTATCGAGAGCGCGAACCGCAAGGTGGGAAGGCCGGAGATCACCTATTCGCTGGCGGTCTACCGATTGGACGCCGAGGCCTTTGCACGGCGGGCCGATTCTGACGAGGGCTACACGATTGAAACCGTGCGCGGCTATTCCAAATCAAAGGCCGCGGCGGACGAGGCGCTCACGCGCGTCGGCTCGGCCGTCGCCACCGCCGACAAGCGGACGGGAGAGCACATGGGAATGTCGGTAAATTTGGAATAACCGTATCATTTTAACAAGGGCTGTTTCAAAATGAATTGAAACAGCCCTTGCCTGTATTCCACTATGAGGACGCGGTTTGAAAGCCGAATGAATTGGCGCTTTGTGCCATGATTTGTACCTGTGGTGCGGATAAAGCCGTCGGGTTTGTCGGCCTGGCGCATGATTTGAACTGCGCCTCACTAATGCGCTGCGGCGCAATGCATGCCCGAAGGGCAATTTACGCGCCGAAGGCGCAAAGTATTGGGGCTGTTTCACTTTTGAGACAGCCCCATGCGTGTTTTATCGTCAGCCGTCCACGTCCAGGTACAGCGCGATCAGCTTGGGATAGTACTGGGACTGGTACATCTGCTGGCCTTCCACGTAGGCGTAGGCCAGGTAGCGGCGTCCCATGACCGGGTTGGTCACGCTGCTCTGGTTCTCCAGCACCACCAGCTGGCGTTCCTCCGTGCCCACGTCCATCACCAGATAGCTGGTGCCGTCGTCGTCGGTGAAGCTGTCGAGGATCGGGCCCTTGCAGGCGAAGCTCTGGTAGTGCCAGTTTTCAAACAGCTTCTTCAACTGTTCGTAGTCCATCTTCCAGGCCCGGCTGGACATCTCCGCCAGCGAGGGCTTGTAGTTCACGGCGAAGCTGATCACCGCGTCCTCCTTGCCGGGCATGCTGGCGTGGAAGCGCACGATGTTCTCGCCGTAGTTGGTGAACTTGCTGATGAAGGAGAAGCGGCCGGTGGTGGCGTCCACCTGCAGGCTCTCGGGAATATAGTCGGTGTCCACGGAGATGGAGGCCCCCGGCGCGGTGGTGCCGGTGATGGCCATGGTGCGGGCGGAGGACACGTCGGACACGGTGGTGTCCAGCTCCAGGTCGATGTCGTAGTGCTCGCGGAAGATGACCAGCTCCCGGCGGCACTCCCGGTGCTTGGGCGTGCGCACGATCAGCGTGATCACGTTGTCGCCGATGGGCTTCACGCCCACGTAGGTGGACAGCAGGCCGCTGCGGTCCACGGACTCGGTCACGTCCTCGCCGTTGACGAACACGGTGCTGCCCGGCACCACGTTCAAAACCAGCGGATACACGCCAGTGACCACGGTGGTGCGCTCCTGGGCGGGGGTGGTCACCGACAGGGGCGACTCCGGCACCTCCACCTGGAAGTTGAAGGGGGGCAGCTCAGTCTTGGTGCCCTTTTCGGTGATCAGCATGGGGGACAGGGTGATGTCGGCGTACTCAATGTCGGCCACGTTGGCGTCGAACCAGTCCGAATCCGCCACTTCCATGCGCGCCACGCCGCCGGAGATGGTCAGCGAGCGCTCCATCTCGGGCAGGTAGATCTGGTCGCCGTCCTTGCCGTAGAAGATCATGGCGTGGCCGGAGCGCAGGTCCTCCATCTGCACCTGGGACACCTTGGGCGTATAGATGCCGCGGGTGTACAGGCGGGTGAGTTGATAGTTGCGGATCCAGCTGGCCAGCTTGAAGCCGCCGATCACCAGCGCCGCCGCGAACGCCACCACCGCCAGGGTGATCAGCGCCTTCTGCAGCGGGGTGCGCTTCTCCTTTGGGGCGCGCAGATCCTCCCGCTCCTCGGCCTGGGCCGTGGGCAGGGGCTGTTTGCAGTTGGGGCAGTAGAGCGCGTCGCTGGCGCACACGCTGCCACAGTAGGGACATTTCACGGTTTGCCTCCGGTATTGACAATGAAATCCAACGCATCCCCGCGAGGGGAAGCCTGAAATACGTACACCCGTTAGTATAGCACACATCTCCGCCCAACGCAAAGAATTGTGGGTCAATTTTGTGTTTAACTATCGACAATCCTGAAAATTGTGATATAATCTAAATGTGGAAAATTGACTTTATGGCTCCCTGGCGCGGCTGTGCGGGCAGGGAGCGGGAGGTGCTTTGGCATGGATGACTTTCTGGAGATTATCGCCGTAAGGCACAGGCAGGGCCTGTACACGATGCTGTATTACCTGTGCTGGGCAGTGCTGATCGCGTTTGCGCTGGTGGCGGCGTTCATGCTGTCCAACATCGTGGGCATGAACCCGGAGACCGGCAGCATGGTGTTCTCCTGGCAGAGCCTGCTGTGGACTGTGGCGTTCGGCGGCGGCGCTTTTTTGCTGTGGCGCGGCTCGGACAATTTGCGCGTGGAGTATGACTATACTTTTACCAACGGCAACCTGGACGTCAGCCGGGTGCTGAACAACAAGCGGCGCAAGTACCTGACGGCGCTGGAGATGAAGGACGTCATCCGCTGCGGCCCCGCCGCCGGCCCGGCCTTCATGAAGACGCTGAACGAGCAGGGCGCGAAGAGGCACAACTGGTTCGTGAACCGAGACGCCAAGCTGTATTACTTCTACTTCCAGCGCAAGAACATGAAGCACGTCATCATCGTGGAGCTGAACGACGAGATGGTGGCCATGATCCGCAGCAAGAACTACCTGCCGCGGGGCGTGTGGTACGACGAGAACGGCAATTCGAGCTATGGCGCGAGCATATCTTGACAACAGCGCCACCACCCGGCCCTGCGCCGCGGCGGTGGCGGCAATGACGAAGTGCCTCACCGAGGACTGGTACAACCCCTCTTCCGTCTACAAGCCCTCGGTGGAGGTGTTCCGCCGGGTGCGCGAGGTGCGCCAGCTGATCCTGGACACCGTCCATGGCGCGCTCTGCGACCTGTACTTCACCTCCGGCGGCACCGAGGCCAACAACCTGGCCGTGCTGGGCGCGGTCCAGCGCATGCGGGGCAGGCAGGTCGTGGCGGTGAGCTCGGTGGAACACCCGAGCGTGCTGGCGGCCTGCGAGCGGCTTTCCCAGCTGGGCCACGACGTGCGATACATCGGCGTGAGCCGGGACGGGGAGCTGGATTGGGACGCGCTGGAGAAGGCGCTTTCCGACGGCGCGAGCCTGGTGAGCGTCATGCAGGTGAACAACGAGACCGGCTGGCTGCTGGGCGGCGAGCGGCTGCACGATTTCGTGAACGGCCGAGCGCTCATTCACGTGGACGGCGTGCAGGGCTACCTGCGGGTGCCCTTTGACATGAAGTGGGCGGACATGTACACCCTCTCCGGCCACAAGCTGCACGGGCCGAAGGGCATCGGCGCGCTGGTGGTGAAGAAGGGCGTGAAGCTCCAGCCCCAGCACGTGGGCGGCGGCCAGGAGGGCGCCGTCCGCTCCGGCACCGAGAATACCCCGGGCATCATGGGCCTGGGCGCGGCGGTGCGGGAGATGGTGGACATGGGCCCGGACATGCCGGAGCGGCTGATGGAAAAGAAGCTGCGGCTGATCGAGGGCATTAAAAGGGTCGTGCCGGAGATGATCGTCAACGGGGCGGACCCGACGGCCTCCGCGCCGCACATCGTGAACATCGGCTTCCCCAATGTGCGCGGGGAAGTGATGCTGCACGCGCTGGAGGGCGACGGCGTGTTCGTGTCCACGGGCTCGGCCTGCTCGTCCAAGAAATTGAAGGTGTCGGCGGTGCTGACCGCCGCGGGCGTGCCCGCCCGGGAGGCGGAGTGGGCCGTGCGCTTCAGCCTGAGCCCCCACACCACCGAAGAGGAAATCGATTACGCCGCCGAGCGGGTCGGCGTCCAGTACGACCTGCTCAAGCGGTTCCAAAGGAGATAATCAAAGGCATGCGGGATGTATTGCTCGTCCGCTATGGCGAGGTGTTTTTGAAGGGCGCGAACCGCCCTCACTTTCTGAAGGTCCTGACCGACAACATCAAGCGGGCTGTGAAGCCCCTGGGCGGCCACGTGTGGCTGTCCGATTCCCGGGTCTACGTGTCCGATTTTGACGACCTCAACGCCACCATCGACCGGGTCAGCAAGGTGTTCGGCGTCTACTCCGTCAGCCCCGCGGTGGAGATGGAGAAGGACATCGACGTGATCGCCGCCGAGGCGGTGAAGATGATGGCCGGCTATTCCGGCACCTTCAAGGTGCAGGGCAAGCGCAGCGACAAGAAGTTCCCCATGAACAGCATGGAGATCGCCGCGGAGATCGGCCACCAGGTGCTGGAGGCCAACCCCAATTTGAAGGTGGATGTGCACAAGCCCCAGCACAGGCTGATGGTGGAGATCCGCGACAACGCCTATATCTGCGTGCAGGAGATCATGGCCGTGGGCGGCATGCCCATGGGCACCGGCGGCAAGGCGGCGCTGCTGCTCTCCGGCGGCATCGACAGCCCGGTCGCGGGCTACCAGCTGATGAAGCGGGGCGTGCGCATGTGCGCCATCCACTTCCAGAGCCCGCCCTACACCGGCGAGCTGGCCAGGGACAAGGTGATGCAGCTGGCGAAGAAGCTGGCCTGGTACTCCGGCGGCATGCGGGTGTACCTGGTGCCGTTCACCAGGTGCCAGCTGGAGATCCATGAAAAGTGCCCGGACGAGCTGGGCACGCTGATCACCCGGCGCTTCATGATGCGCATCGCCCAGCGGATCGCCAGGGACTTCGGCGCGCTGGCGCTGATCACCGGCGAGAGCCTGGGCCAGGTGGCCTCCCAGACCATGGAGGCGCTGTGCTGCACCGACGCCGTGGTGGACATGCCCGTGTTCCGCCCGCTGATCGGCCTGGACAAGACCGAGATCATGGAGATCGCGAACAAAATCGACACCTACGAGACCTCCATACTCCCCTACGAGGACTGCTGCACCGTGTTCACCCCGCGCCACCCCGTCACCAGGCCCAAGCTGGAGACCATGCCCAGGGTGGAGAGCAAGCTGGACGTGGACGCCCTGGTGGAGGAGGCCGTGGCGGGCACGGAGATGGTGATCGTCGAACCCTGAATGAGGAATTGGGAATGAGGGATCAGGAATGGAGATTGTGGCTGACGCGCGGCTCCTTCGCCATTCATTTCTCATTCCTCACTCCTCATTCCTCATTTGATTTATGAATATTCAGGAATACATCTCAAAACTGATGAACAACCCGTCCTTCATGGACAACGTCACGAGCTGGCAGGTGCTGCCGGCGCGTGAGGCGAAGTATGGCCGCTTCCCGGAGGAGCTGGACGGGCGCATCGTGGAGACGCTTCATAAGCGGGGCATCGACCGGCCCTACATCCACCAGAGCCAGGCCATCGCCGCGGCGCTTTCGGGGCGGGATTTCGTCGTGGTGACGCCCACGGCCTCGGGCAAGACGATGTGCTACAACATCCCCGTGCTCCAGTCCATACTGAAGGACGAGGCCTCCCGGGCGCTGTACCTGTTCCCCACGAAGGCGCTGTCCAGCGACCAGGTGGCCGAGCTGTACGGCATGATCCAGGACATGGGGGCTGAAATCAAGGCGTATACCTACGACGGGGATACGCCCGCTTCGGCGCGCTCGGCGATCCGGCAGGCCGGGCACGTGGTGGTCACCAACCCGGACATGCTCCACCAGGGCATCCTGCCGCACCACACCAAGTGGGTGAAGCTGTTTGAGAACCTGAAATACGTGGTCATCGACGAGATCCACGCCTATCGCGGCGTGTTCGGCTCGAACCTGGCCAACGTCATAAGGCGCCTGAAGCGCATCTGCGAATTCTATGGCGCGCACCCCACCTTCATCTGCTGCTCCGCCACCATCAAGAACCCGAAGGAGCTGGCGGAGACCATGACCGGCCGGAGCATGCTGCTGATCGACGAAAACGGCGCCCCGGCAGGGGAGCGGCATGTGGTGTTCTACAACCCGCCCGTGGTGAACCAACAGCTGGGCATCCGCGCGGGCAGCATCCCCGAGACCCGGAAGATCGCGGCCTCGCTGCTGCGCGCCGGCGTGCAGCACATCGTGTTTGCCCGCTCAAGGCTGACGGTGGAGGTGCTGACCCGGTATCTGAAGGACATGGTGCGCGACCCGCTTGGCAACGCCGGCAGGGTGCGCGGCTATCGCGGGGGCTACCTGCCCACCCAGCGCCGGGAGATCGAGCGCGAGCTGCGCGCTGGGCGCATCACGTCCGTGGTGTCCACCAACGCGCTGGAGCTGGGCATCGACATCGGCCAGCTGGACGCCTGCGTGCTCTGCGGCTATCCCGGCACCATCGCCTCCACCTGGCAGCAGGCCGGGCGCGCGGGGCGGCGGGGCAGCGTGAGCCTGCTGATCGTGGTGGCGAGTTCCAGTCCCCTGGACCAGTACATCATCCAGCACCCGGAGTACTTCTTCAAGCAGTCGCCGGAGCAGGCGCTGATCAACCCCAACAACCTGTACATCCTGCTGAACCACCTGAAGTGCGCCTCCTACGAGCTGCCCTTTGAGATGGGCGAGACGTTCGAGGGCGTGGAGGACACGGCGGAACTGCTGGAGTACCTGAAGGACGAGAACATCCTCCGCCAGGTGTCCGGCAAGTATTACTGGATGGCCGAGGAGTTCCCCCAGGCGGGCATCAACCTGCGCTCCGCCAGCGACCAGAACTTCCTGATCGTGGACATCACCGACCCGAAGAAGCACCGGGTCATCGGCGAGATGGACCGTTTTACCGTGCCGATGCTGCTGCACCAGTACGCCATCTACATGCACGAGGGCACCCAGTACCAGGTGGAGGAGCTGGAGGACGTGGGCTACTACACCGATGCCGATCTGACCACCTCCCTCAAGGTGCTGGACGAGTTCGACCGGGAGGACGAGGGGGCGATTGCCCGGGCGAGGGGCGAGGTGCTCACGTCCAGCATCGTCACCGTGTTCAAGAAGATCGCCTTCGATACCCACGAGAACCTGGGCTGGGGGCCGGTGACGCTGCCGGAGCTGGAGATGCAGACCACCGCCACCTGGTGGATGCTGCCGGAGAGCCTGGAGGAGAAGTACGAGAAGGAGCCGTTGAAGAACGCGCTGGTGGGCCTTTCCCACCTGCTGCGCCACATCGCGCCCATGTACCTGATGTGCGCGCCCCAGGACATCAGCGTGGTCTACCACGTGAAGGACACCTTCACCGGCCGGCCCACGATCTACCTGTACGACTCCGTGCCCGGGGGCATCGGCCTGTCCGACCGGGTTTATGAAATGCAGCGGGAGTTGTTCTCCCACGCCCGGGAGCTGCTCACCGCCTGCCCCTGCAAGGACGGCTGCCCCTCCTGCGTGGGCGCCTCCGCCGGGCCGGGGGCCAAGGGCACGCTGATCTCCATACTGAACGAGCTGCTGAAGGAATGACGGGGAGCCCCCGCGGGTATACCTCGGCGTCATTTCGGCGACAATAACATAATCAACCGCAAAGGAGAATGAACCATGGCAGAGATCAAGACCTATACCTCCAAGGACATGAAATTTGAGAACCTGTCGAAAAACCACCTGACGCTGGTGGACTTCTGGGCGGCCTGGTGCGGCCCGTGCCGCATGATCGCCCCCGTCGTGGAGGAGCTGGCGAATGAGACAGAGGGTGTCACCTTCGCCAAGGTGAACGTGGACGAGAACGCCGACGTGGCCATCGGTCTGGGCATCCAGGCCATACCGACGCTGTTCCTGTTCAAGGACGGCAAAGCCGTGGACAAGGCGGTGGGCGTGCAGACCAAGGAGGCCCTGAAGGCCATGATCGAGAGGAACCGGTAAGGCACTCCGAAGCCGGAAGGGCAGAACAGGCTGGCTGACTTCCGGGAAGGTATCGGAGGGGCAGAGCCCCTCTGATGTTCCATCGGCCCTGGCGACATGCGCGTCAGGGCCGATGGATTTTTGCATGGGCAAAAATCGTCCTTGCGGATTTTGCGGCCGGATGTTTTTCGCGGGTTTGCTCAACTGTTTTCTTTCGGGCAAACGCGCGAAAAACTCAAGCAAAAACCGTCAAAGGGGTGGTATTGGCGGGGAAAGCGGGTTCCCCGCCAACATTCATTCGCCCGCAGGGGGAATGAATGCGACTTTACGCACAATTTCCTATAAAGACACGGCTATGGCTGTGAATTTAACGGAAATTGTGCTATACTTATTTTGGTATGCTGTGGCATAGTGTCGCATACTGAAAGATGAATCATCGCGCCGGCGGAGCTGCCGCGGCGTGAAATATAAGGGAAACTTCATCAAAACGACAAAGGAGGCAATGGTTTGTCCAGGAAAAACAAAGAACCGAAACTGAAAATCATACCGCTGGGCGGCCTGGGCGAGATCGGCAAGAACCTGACGGTGCTGGAATACCAGAACGACATCATCGTCATCGACCTGGGCAGCATCTTCCCCCGGGAGGACATGCCCGGCGTGGACCTGGTGATCCCCGACACCAGCTATCTGGAGCACAACAAGGACAAGATCCGCGGCTATTTCATCACCCACGGCCACGAGGACCACATCGGCGCGGTGCCCTATGTGCTGCGCAACCTGCCCGCGCCCGTATACGGCACGAAGCTGACGCTGGCGCTGTGCGAGCACAAGCTGAAGGAGCACCGGCTGATGAACGTGGCCCCGCTGAACGTGGTCACCGAGGGTGACGTGATCCGGGCAGGCTGCTTCACGGTGGAGTTCATCCACGTGAACCACTCCATCGCCGGTGCCTGCGCCCTGGCCATCCACACGCCCGTGGGCCTGATCGTGCACACCGGCGACTTCAAGGTGGACTACACGCCCCTGGACGGCGCGCCCATCAACCTGGGCAGGCTCGCTGAGCTGGGCCAGGAGGGCGTGCTGCTGCTGATGGCGGACTCCACCAATGCCGAGCGCCAGGGCTACACCATGTCGGAAAAGAAGGTGGCCGCCACCTTCAACGACCAGTTCCAGAAGGCCACGGGCCGGGTCATCATCGCCATGTTCGCCAGCAACGTGCATCGCATCCAGGCAGTGGTGGACTCCTGCGTCCGCTTCCACCGCAAGGTGTGCCTGATGGGCCGCAGCATGGTGAACGTGGCCAAGGTGGCCATGCAGCTGGGCTATCTGAAGATCCCCGAGGGCACGCTGATCACCGCCGAGGAGATCGACCGCTATCCCGACGAGCAGATCGCCGTGGTCACCACAGGCAGCCAGGGCGAGCCCATGAGCGGCCTTTCCCGCATGGCCTTTGCCGAGCACCGGAAGCTGGAGATCCGCGAGGGCGACATGGTCATCATATCGGCCACGCCCATCCCCGGCAACGAGAAGAGCGTCTCCCGGGTCATCAACCAGCTGATCCGCATCGGCGCGAACGTGATCTACGACTCCTTGGCCGAGGTGCACGTGTCCGGCCACGCCCGGCAGGAGGAGCTGAAGCTGATGCATTCGCTGATCAAGCCGAAGTTCTTTGTGCCCGTGCACGGCGAGTACCGCCACCTGTACCACCACGCCAACCTGGCCAAGTCGCTGGGCATGAGCGACGACAACGTGCTGATGGTGGAGATCGGAGACGTGATCGAGCTGGACAGGGATTCCATCGACGTGACCGGCGTGGTGCCCAGCGGCAGCGTGCTGATCGACGGCCTGGGCATCGGCGACGTGGGCGCGGTGGTGCTGCGCGACCGCAAGCACCTGTCCGAGGACGGCCTGCTGATCGTCGTCATGGGCCTGGACCACGAGCTGGGCACGGTGGTGTCCGGCCCGGACATCATCAGCCGCGGTTTCGTGTATGTGCGCGAGAGCGACGAGCTGGTGGAGGGCGCGCGGCTGGCCGCCACCCGGGCCATCGACGCCTTCGGCCCCATCGATTCCAGCGAGTGGAACCGGCTGAAGAACGACGTGCGCGAATCCGTACAGCGCTATATCTACGACACCATCAAGCGGAATCCGATGATACTGCCGATTATCGTGGAGATTTAGAGTGTGTTTCTAAATCCCAGGAGATGCAGTTTCGAGCGTAGTTGGCTGCATCTCAAGGCGGTTTTCCGCAGGTTTACTGGCGGTAAATCAAGGAAAAGCAACGCAGAAATGCAGCCAAATCCGCCGAAAATGCGCTTCGGGGATTTTAGAAACACACTCTAGGATATAGGGGACAGGGAACAGGCAATAGGGATTGTGACTGCCGCGTTCCTGCGGGGGGCGGCAAAGCCTTCCCCTTCAGGGAAAGGTGGTCGAACAGAGCGAGGCCGGAAGAGGTCGCCGCCCGCCCATTATGCAACCTGATCTTACGAACCTGCGTCAGAATATACAGGAGGTACCCATGAACCCATATGACCAGGCCCATGCGCTGGCGCGGGCGCTGAAGGAGAGCGAGGAGTACCGTGAGTACATGCGCCTGAAGGAGACTGCCTACGACGACGGCACCAACAAGGCGCTGCTGGACGAGTACAAGCGCCTGCAGTTTCGCATGCAGGCCAAGCTGGCCGCGGGCGAGAGCATGCCCGCGGAGGATATGCAGCGCCTGCAGCAAATCGGCGCGCTGCTTCAATTCAACCCGGACGTGAGCGCGTTTTTAATGGCGGAGTTCCGCTTCCAGCGCATGCTCTCCGACATCTTCAAGATCCTGGCCGACGTGGCAGGGGTGGATCTGGATATGCTGGCGCAGCAGTAATGAGCGCCTGTGGCGCTTTCCCCCCAAAAAGGGAGAAGGCCCCCGCGAAACGGTTGATCTGATTTGGAGGACTCAATGGCAAAGAAACGCAAGAGGCGCTCGGCGCGCCGCCCAGCGATACAATCGGAAAAGTACAGTATCCGCGCCTTGCACGAAGACAGGGAATACGGGCTCTATTGGTATGCCTGGCTGTGGAAGCTGCTGCGGCCGGTGCTGATCTTCCTGTGCAGCGTGCTGATGGTGATCGGCATGGTGTCCGTGGGCTACGACCGCATCTACGGCGCGTTCTTCGCCCCGGTGACCCGGGACAGCGTCGAGGTGGTGGACTTCCAGATCGACAGCGGCGAGACCGTCACCCAGATCGGCCAGCGCCTGGAGGACGCAAAGCTGCTGCGGGACAGGCGCGTGTTCAAATACATGGTGCAGTTCAGGGGCCTGACCAACGCGCTCAGCTATGGCGTGTTCCGGCTGTCGCCCTCCATGAACGTGGATCAGATCATCACGGAGCTGACCTCCGGCAGCCAGACCAACGAGCGGGTGATCACCATCGTGCCCGGCTGGACCTGCGAGGACATCGCCAATTACCTGGTGGAGATCGGCGCGCTGGAGGACACGAAGGAATTCCTGTCGCTGTGCAACAACGTGGACCTGTTCGTGGGCAGCAGCTATGCCCTGCGGGACGCCCAGAACGCGGGCACCCTGGCGGGCCGCAAGTACGCCCTGGAGGGCTACCTGGCCCCGGACACCTACCGCGTGTTCTCCACCGCCACGCCGGAGAGCATCATCCGCACGCTGTTGAACCAGCATAACAAGGTGATCGACAGCGTGTACTATGCCAATCACACCGAGTATTACACCGACGAGGAGGGCGTTTACCACGAGGTGGCCAGCTATGACAGCGGCCTGTCCATGGACCAGATTGTCACGCTGGCCTCGATGATCGAGAAGGAAGCCGCCACGCGGGAGGACTACGCCCGGGTGTCCGCTGTGTTCCACAACCGACTGCGCCAGGGGATCAAGCTGGAGAGCGACCCCACCGCCACCTACCTGCTGGGCGAAAACAAGCTGGCCCTTACCGAGAAGGAGACCGGCGCCATCAACAACTACAACACCTACTACCTGCCCGGTCTGCCCATCGGCCCCATCTGCAACCCCTCCGTGGCGGCGCTGGAGGCGGCCCTGGCCCCGGACATGGACTTCATCAACCAGAACTACCTCTACTTCTGTGCCACCGAGCCCGGCTCCGGCAAGCTGGTGTTCTCCATCGACAAGGCCGAGCACGACGCCAACGTGGCCATGTACCGCCCGCTGTGGGAGGAGTACGACCGACGCCAGGCGTTGGAAAAGGCCGCCGAGGCCCAGAAGCCCGGAGATGGAAATTAGGAATCAGGAATGAGGAATTGATAGTGTGGGGGCACTCTCCATTCCTCATTTCTGATTCCTCATTGAATCCCGGGACACGTTTCGACCAAAACCGCATACCATTGTAGGGCAGACTCCGTAGAAAGTGGGGGACGCCCTATGTTTTTGCCCGAAATGCTGCTGTGGCTGTCGGAAAACGGCTGGCTGATGCTGCTGCACCTGTCGGCCCGCGCCTCGTTCCCAAAGCCGCTGGAAAAGGAAGAGGAGGCGGCGCTGATCGAGAAGATGTTCGCCGGGGACAGCCGCGCCGCCGCCAGCCTCATCGAACACAACCTGCGCCTGGTGGCCCACATCGCCCGGAAGTACGCCCAGGCCGGGGTGGACCAGGACGACCTGATCTCCATCGGCTCGCTGGGGCTGATCAAGGCGGTGCAGACCTTCCGGCCCGAGGCGGGGCGGCTGACGGCCTACGCCTCCCGCTGCATCGAGAACGAGATCCTGATGCACTTTCGCGCCGAGAAGAAGAACCGGGGCGTGGTGCTGCTGGGGGAGAGCCTGGGCCAGGACAAGGACGGGGACGACGTGTCCCTCAGCGACCTGCTGGGTACCGAGCCAGACCTGGTGAGCGAGGAGGCGGAGACGGCCATCGAGTCCTCCCGGGCCATCCGGCTGATGGAGGACGTGCTCACCGAGAGGGAGCGGGAGGTGGTGCGCCTGCGCTGCGGCATCTTCGACGGCGAACCCTGGCCCCAGCACCGGGTGGCCGCGCGGCTGGGCATATCCCGAAGCTACGTCTCCCGCGTCGAAAAGCGGGCGCTGGAGAAGCTGCGGGAGGCGATGGAGGGGAGGAAATAGGGAGTGTGGAGTGTGGAGTTGCGGCGCAAATCCTCACGCCGCACCTGCTTCCACCAGCCTTGCAAAATGCGGCCTGTCATGCTAAAATAGACGTATCATGAAAGCAGGGGGGCGCTGGCATGGCCCACACGGACGACGCATACGCGGCAATGCTGCTGACCATGGCGCTGTCGCCGAACAAGGAGGAGTACGCCCGGCCGCTGAGCACGGCGGAGTTCCGCCGGTTCGAGGCCGCGGCCCGGGAATCCACGTTCCACGGCATCGGAAAGCTGCTGGACATGGACATCAGCGGACTGATGATCTACCTGGGGCTGACCGAGGAGGAGGCCTACCGGGCGTTCACGCTGCTGCACCGGGGCGTGCAGCTGAGCTACGCGCTGGAGGGCTTTGCCGCCGAGGGCATCGAGGTGGTCACCCAGTACGACGCCGGATACCCCGAGCGCCTGCGCCGCAAGCTGGGGGCCGGCGCGCCGCCCGCATTCTATCAATGCGGCAATGGGGAGCTCCTGGACAAGCCCGCCATCGCCATCGTGGGCATCAGCGGCGTGCGCACCACGCCCCAGGCGCGTATGGCCATCGAGACGCTGGTGCGCGGGGCGCTGGAAAAGGGCTACGGCATTCTCACCGGCGGCGAACCGGGGGTCTCCCGCATGGCGGCGGGCTTGGTGGGCGAGCTGGGCGGGTCGCTTACGGACATCCTGGGCGGCGGCATGCGCGAGCACCTGCAGGACGATGGCATCGCCCAGCTGGTGGGCACGGGCCGCGGCGCGGTGCTGTCGCTGGAGCACCCGGATGCCATGTTCACCGTCAGCCACGCCATCGCCCGCAACCGGCTGCTGTTTTCCCTGGCCGACGCCGCCTTCATCTTCAACACCGATGGCCGCCGGGGCGAGCTGGAGGCGCTGCAGAACCGCACCTGTGACTGGATCTACGCCTTCGAGCCCCATGCCGGGAGCAAGCCGCTGATCGCCCGGGGCGCGGTGCCCTTCTCCGGCCTGACCGACGCCGACGTCGATGCCATGAGCCGCCACTGGAGCAGCTCCCGCAGCCAGCAGATGAACATGTTTGACTTGCTCTGAAGTCAATGGGACAGACGAACGCAGGGGCGCCGCGGCGCCCCTGCGTTCGTCTATCGGCGGTCCATGATCCCGGCTTTCTCCATTGCTTCCTGCAGGCGCGCGCTCTTTTCGTCGTCCAGCGGACACAGCGGCAGGCGCAGCGTGTTTTCGATCCGGCCCATCATGGAAAGCGCGGCCTTCACCGGGATGGGGCTCACGTCCGAAAACAGCACGTCGATCAGCGGCAGGTGCTCCACCTGCGCATCCAGGCAGCGCTTCGCCTCGCCCCGCAGCCAGTCGGCGGTCATATCGTGCATCTCAGAGGGGATGACGTTGGCCGCCACGCTGATCGCGCCCCGGGCCCCCAGCGCCATGGCGGGCAGGATCATGTCGTCGTTGCCGCAGTACACCGCCACGCCCTCGCCACACAGCCGCGCCAGGTCGGTGAAGGCCCGGATGCTCCCGCCGGCCTCCTTCACGGCGCAAAGGTTCGGGTGCTTCGCCAGCTCCGCCACCGTCTCCGGCGAAAGGTTCACGCCGGTTCGCCCCGGCACGTTGTACATGATGACGGGCAGGTCCACCGCGTCGGCCACGGCGGTGAAGTGGGCCATCAGCCCCGCCCGGCTGGCCCGGTTGTAGTAGGGCGTCACCACCAGCAGCGCGTCCGCGCCCAGGCGCTGGGCCTCCCTGGACTGGTCCGCCGCCCGCCGGGTGTCGTTGCTGCCCGCGCCCGCAATCAGCGGTACCCGCCCGGCAATCCGCGCGGCGGCGCACTCCAGTATGGCGCTGCGCTCGCTGCCGGAGAGCGTGGACGGCTCGCCGGTGGTGCCCAGGATGACCAGGGCGTCGATGCCGCTGTCCAGTTGCCAGTCGATCAGGCTTTCCAGCGCATCGTAGTCCACCCGATTGCCCTTGAAGGGCGTCACCAGCGCTGTCGCGCAGCCGTAAAACAGGTTTCCGTGCATGAAAAAACCTCCTTCCCGCATCGTTCAAGCGTATGCAGGAAGGAGGCTTGTTTGTCTTTTATTTCTCCGTCGGGTTGATGTCCACGCCGGGATAGCGCATCAGCAGCTCCGTCTGCTTGAAGCCGCATTTTTCCATCAGCTTCAGCACGTGGGGGATGCGGGCGCGCACGTTGGCCTCGGCGCAGAACAGCCGCGCCTTCTCGAATTCCTCGCAGGCCAGACCCAGCATGCAGGTGCCCACGCCCATGCGCCGCCAGCGCTTGCTGGTCTGGATATAGCCGATGATGCCGGCATAGCTCTCCCGCCAGATCAGTATCTCTCCTGCCATGCCGGTGGGGGAGACGGTGAGGATGCGGGTGAAGCCCTCCCGGTCGATGAAGGAGCGCAGCCAGGCGAAGTCGTGGTCGGTGTTGTACAGCTCGTTGTAGCGCTCCAGGAAGAACTTTTGCTCCGTGGCATCGCTCAGGTCGTCCTTCACCACCACGCAGCCCGCGGGCAGGCGGTAGTCCTGGGCGAAGGGCAGCCGCAGCTGCATCTGCACCAGGCCGTCGTTGTCCTTGAAGCCCATGGGCGCAAGGCTCTCCAGCATCTCCTCGTCGTCGGGGTCGCAGCGGGTGTAGAGCCGGCAGAACTTTCCCGATTCGTTGCAGATCTCCCGCCCCCGGGCCACCGCCGCGCCCAGCAGCGCGTCGGGGATGGGGCTGCCCTCCAGCTGCAAGCGCACCTGCAGGGGCCGGGCGGGGTAGAGCGACGGGTTGTCGTCGCAGAAGATGGTGCACGCGCCCAGCTGGGCGCCGCTGTACTCGTCGATGGCCAGGAAGGTGTTCTCCACCGGCTGGCCGTCCACGGGCTCTCTGGCGTGTTTCAGCATCATAATGGTTTACCTCTTGTATCGCGTCTTACCGTTTCGGATTGTAGCTCTTGGGCGGGCGATGGTCCACGATGTCGATTTTGCGCAGCACCTGTTCGGTCACGTCGATGCCCAGCGTGCGGGCCAGCTGCAGGCCGTACATCATCACGTCGGCAAACTCCTCGGCGATCAGGGCCACGCGCTCCGGGTCCCTGCCCGCCATCAGCGCGTCCACGTCCGCCGGGTTCAGCCACTGGAAGTGTTCCAGCAGCTCGCTCATCTCCACGGTCATGGCCATGGCCACGTGCTGGGGGTTCTGCACCCCCTCCACGCCCCAGCCCTTGCGCAGGCACAGCTGGTGCACCTTCTCCTTCAAGGTGGAAATCGTGGTGTCGTTGTCATTCATGGCTCTTCGCCGCCTTTCTGCGCAGGCTCTGGGCCAGGGCCTTGTCTTCGCCCGATATGCGCCAGGACTCCTTCAGCTTCTGGATGGCCTTGTTGTGGGTCCACTCGTCCCACGCGCCGTCGCGCAATATCGCCAGCGCCGCGTCCCGCTGCTTCAGCCACAGCGTGGCCAGCCCCCAGGCCGCGCCCATGCGGGCGTAGTAGCCGGGGTGGGCAAAGCGCCGGTAGACGGCCATGGTCCCTTCGCCGAAGGGGTCGTCGCCGAAATAGCTCATCAGCATCACCAGGCCGAAGCGCTTGCGGAACTCGATGTCGCTGTCGGCACACCGGACGACAAAGCGAAACAGCGCCTCGTGCTCGCCAGCCCTGGGCTTGAACGCAGAGCACAGCCCGTCGCACACTGCCCAGTTGTCCACCATGGGCAGGAAGGCCTCAACCAGCTCGAGCTTCTCTTCGATGGGGCACTTTGCCCCGCCCAGCACATAGGCGTGCAGCAGCCGGACCTCGTACAGCGGATACGCCCGGCTGGCCTCCAGGAAGGCGCGCCAGTCGCCGCGCAGGATCTCCTTCGCCATAGACCGCAGCGCCGGGACCCGCACACCCAGAAAACCAGTGGCCATGTCCGGCACCAGAGAAGCATGGAAATCCCGATATTTTTCGTCCGCCAGCCCCTCCAGGCGCTGAACGAGGGCGGGCATGTCACACGCGGTTTGCATAAATATCACCAAATAACAGTTTACGGCGAATGGGACGGATTGTCAAGGGGGAGGGAACAGGGAAGAGGGAATAAGCAATAGGGAATAGGGAATAGGGAATAGGGAATAGGGATAGCGGCTGCAGCGCGGAGGCAGGGGCGGCGCTGTGCCGCCCGCCAGAGAGCCAAGCTGCATCCGCTGCTCCGCGCGGCAGCGACATCATTTCATACAACTGCGCTGGAAATCTTTACCCGTGCATATGATAATAGACCCAGCACAACACAAGCGAGGACGCGACATGACACACGAACCTACCACGCGATACGCCCTGGCGGCGCTGGACATGGACGGCACGCTGCTGAACTCCGACCACCTTCTCACGCCCTTCACCCGGGACGCGCTGGACCGCGCGACGGCGGCGGGCAAGGTGATCGCGCTGTGCACGGGCCGCTGCCTGTCGGAGCTGTGGCAGACCTTCCGGGAGGCCCCGGGCATCGGCTACGCCATCGGCGAAAACGGCGGCTGCCTGTACGACGTGAAGGCGGGCAGGGTGCTGCACCAGGCCATCATCCCCGGGGACGCGGCCCGCGCGGCGCTCGAAATGGCGGGGGAGTACGACCTGTGCGTCCAGTGCTTCATCGAGGGCCAGTCCTGGCTGCAGTACCGGGGCGAGGCGGCCCTCGCGCCCTATCACGTGGCGGAGTACGTGCCGGTGTTCGACAGCGGGTCGAAGTACGATGAAAACGTCGTCCAAAGGGCGCTTGAGCACGGCCGGGTGGAGAAGATCAACCTGTACTTCGCCGACCCCGCCCAGAAGGCGGACTTCTGCCGCCGGGTGGACGGCCTGGGGCTGAACGTGGTGGGTTCCCTGGGCTATGGCTGCGAGCTGTCCCCGGCTGGGGCGGACAAGGCCGAGGGCTTGAAAAGGCTTTGCGGCCTGCTGGGCATCTCCGTGGCGGACGCACTGGCCGTAGGCGACGGCGGCAACGACCTGGGCCTGGTGCGCGCAGCGGGGCTGGGCGTGGCCATGGGCAACGCGGCGGACGAGGTGAAGGCCGTGGCGGACGTGCTCACCGACGACTGCGACCACGACGGCGCGGCCCGGGCGGTGCTGCGGTACATGCTGGGGGAGGACGCGCAGAGGACGGGGTGCTCAACCTGATCTTCGTTTGACAGGCACGGACCCCGGTGCTATAATGCTTCCATAATTCGACCAAAACAGGAGGAATCACCATGAGCAAGCAGCTTGAAATCGCCAGCCTGTTCGACCTGAGCCACACCATCGCGGCGGCGCTGTTCGACGGCAAAACCTATCCCTGGGAAGTGCTGAAGGACATCAAGGGCTTCATCCTCCATCTGGGCGCGACGCTGAGCGCGGATGAATTCGACCACCCCGCCGAGGACATCTGGATCGCCAGGGACGCCAAGGTGGCCCCGTCCGCCTGCCTGAACGGCCCGCTGATCGTGGACAGCGGCGCGGAGATCCGCCACTGCGCCTTCGTGCGCGGCAGCGCCATCGTGGGCAAAAACGCCGTGGTGGGCAACTCCTGCGAGTTGAAGAACTGCGTGCTGTTTGACAATGTACAGGTGCCCCACTTCAACTACGTGGGCGATTCCGTGCTGGGCTACAAGGCCCACATGGGCGCGGGCAGCGTCACCAGCAACGTGAAGAGCGACAAGAAGAACATCGTCATCCACTCTGGTTCCGGCATCGAGACCGGCTTGCGCAAGATCGGCGCCATGTTGGGCGACCGCGTGGAGGTGGGCTGCAACAGCGTGCTGAACCCGGGCACCATCATCGGCCGGGACTGCATCGTCTATCCCACGTCCTGCGTGCGCGGCGTGGTGCCGGAAAGGCACATCTACAAGCGCGGCGAGGGCTGCGTGGAACGGATCATGGACTGAAACAGGTTCGCGACTCTTTGAATGGCCTTCCCCAAGGGGGAAGGCTTTTTTGTGGTTCTTCACGGAAAGTTGTGGGATTCAAGCCAAGCAAGAGGCAGAGCAAGATAGCGAACGAGGGTAAAGAAATACTCATCGTCTCTATAGCCGTA
>CADCFG010000024.1 GCA_902800625.1 uncultured Eubacteriales bacterium
GCTACGGCTATAGAGACGATGAGTATTTCTTTACCCTCGTTCGCTATCTTGCTCTGCCTCTTGCTTGGCTTGAATCCCACAACTTTCCGTGAAGAACCATCATTTATCCCTGTATGAACCTGTCGATCTCCCCGCAGGCCTGGGCCACGGGGTCGCCTGTCATGTCCAGCCAGAGGATTTCCCGGTCCCTTCTGAACCAGGTCATCTGGCGCTTGGCGAACTGCTTGATGGCGGTGCCCAGCAGCTCCACCATCTCCTCGCGGCTGGCGATCTCCCCGGTGAGGTACTGGGCGATGAAGCGGTACTCCAGACCCAGCTTGTAGAGGAACTCCGTGCTGACGCCCGCGTCCATCAGGTCCTTGACCTCCTCGATCATGCCCTGATTGAGCCGCCGGTCCAGCCGCTCGTCGATGCGCGCGCGAAGGACCTCCCGGTCCCATGTGACGCCCAGCTTCAGGCAGTCGTACTTCGGCTGGCTGCGGGGGATGTGGTCGTCCCCGGCGTGCAGCTTTTCCAGCAGCCGCATCACCCGGTTGCGGTTCTTGGGCTCCACGTCCGTATCCGGCAGCGCCTTGAGCAGCATCTCATACAGCTCCGGCGTCCCGAAGGTCTCCAGATAGGCCCGGTACTCCAGGTCCGGCGCCTTGTCGCTCATCACATAGCCCTCGGTGACGGAGGCCACGTAAAGCCCCGTGCCGCCCACCAGGAAGGGGAGCCTGTCCCGCTCCAGGATGCCGTCGATGGCCCCGTAGGCCATGCGCTGGAAGTCGTGCATGGAGAAGAATTCGCCCGGCTCGCACACGTCGATCAGGTGATGGGGCACGCCCCGCGTCTCTTCCGGCGTGATCTTGCCGCTGCCCAAGTCCAGCCCGCGGAACACCTGGCGGGAATCGGCGGAAACGATCTCGCCGCCATAGCGCTCCGCCAGCGTCACGCCCAGCCCGCTCTTGCCGGAGGCGTTGGTGCCGCAGAGGACAATGAGATTTGAAAGTGTGGACATTGTAAGACCTCTCTATGCTCACTTGCCGGGGGTATCGGGGGCGGCAGCGCCCCGATGTTTAATCGTCCCCGGCGACACGTGCGGCGGGGACGGGATCATTTTTGAGGCGGGGAGCCTGCCGACCAGAGCAAAAATGATTTCCTTGCAGATTTGCCGACCGGAGATTCTTGTCTGTTGGTTCCTGTATTATATTTCATACAACAGACGAGAATCTCAAGGCAAATCTGACAAAGGGTTGGTTAAGGCAACAAACCCTTTGGGTTTGTTGGTCCAGTCAAAGACTGGACTGCCGACGGCTCAAATCGAAGATTTGATGCGCGGCACCGTTGGCGGGGGAAGCAGGTCCCCCGCCATATCATTTCACACTGTACAGCACGTCGATCATGCTGGGATAGGGCCATTCGCCGCGGGGCGTCATGGCCTCGCAGGCGTCGCAGGCGGCGCGCAGGGCGTTCATCGCGCCAACCACGTCGTCCTTGTAGCGCATGGCGCGCTCCAGGGAATCCTCGGCGGCGTCCGCGTGGTGCAGGGCTTCGCCCAGGGTGCTGCAAATGGCGTAGATCTCGTCCGTCAGGCGGGACAGCTCCCGGCAGCGGGCCTTTTCATAGCCGCAGGCCACGCCGGCGACCTCGCCCTTCACCCGGGCATTCTCGCACAGCTTTGCGCTGAACGCGCTCACCGCGGGCAGTATGTTCCGGCCCACCATGTCCATCAGGGTCTGGGCCTCGATGTGGATGATGTGCACGTAGTTCTGCAGCAGGATCTCGTAGCGGGAGCGCAGCTCCGCCTCGCTGAACACGCCGTGGGCCTCAAACAGCTTCACGTTCTTGCCGTCCAACAGGTGGGCCAGGGCCTCGGGCGTGGTCTTCAGGTTCATCAGCCCCCGCCGCTCGGCCTCCCGGGGCCAGTGGTTGTCGTAGCCGTTGCCGTTGAACAGGATGCGCTTGTGCTGCTTGATGGTCCGCTGGATCAGGTCGTGCAGCGCTGTGGTGAAGTCCTCCGCGCCCTCCAGCTCGTCGGCAAACTGCTTGAGGCTCTCGGCCACGGCGGTGTTGATGACGATGTTGGGCTTGGCGATGGACTGGCTGGAGCCGGGGCTCCTGAACTCGAACTTGTTGCCGGTGAAGGCGAAGGGGGACGTGCGGTTGCGGTCCGTGGAATCCTTGGGGAAACGGGGCAGCACGTCCACGCCGATCTTGATCTGCTCCTCGTCGTGGCCGCCGTAGGGCGCGTCGTGCTCGATGGCCTCCAGCACCTCCGTCAGCTCGTCGCCCAGGAACAGGCTCATCACCGCCGGCGGCGCCTCGTTCGCGCCCAGGCGGTGGTCGTTGCCCGCCGTGGCCACGGAGATGCGCAGCAGGTCCTGATAGTCGTCCACGGCCTTGATCACCGCGCACAAAAACAGCAGGAACTGGGCGTTTTCAAAGGGCGTGGTGCCCGGGTCCAGCAGGTTCACGCCGTCGCGGGTGGCGATGGACCAGTTGTCGTGCTTGCCGGAGCCGTTCACCCAGGAGAAGGGCTTTTCGTGCAGCAGGCACACCATGCCGTGGCGGTGGGCGATCTTCTGCATCAGCTCCATGGTCAGCTGGTTGTGGTCGGCGGCGATGTTGGCGGTGGTGAAGATGGGCGCCAGCTCGTGCTGGGCGGGGGCCACCTCGTTGTGCTCGGTCTTGGCCAGGATGCCCAGCTCCCACAACTCGTCGTTCAGCTCCTGCATGAAGGCCTGCACCCGGGGCTTGATGATGCCGTAATAGTGGTCCTCCAACTCCTGGCCCTTGGGGGGCTTTGCGCCCAGCAGTGTGCGGCCGGTGAGCATCAGGTCCTCCCGGGCGTCCACCATGCCCTGGTCCACCAGGAAGTATTCCTGTTCGCTGCCCACGGTGGTCACCGGCGCGGGCCCCTCGTAGCCGAACAGCTTCAGCACTCTGAGCGCCTGGCGGCTGATGGCCTCCATGCTGCGCAGCAGGGGCGTTTTCATGTCCAGCGCCTCGCCGCCGTAGCTGCAGAAGGCCGTGGGGATGTAGAGCACGGTGTCCTTGATGAAGGCGTAGCTGGTGGGGTCCCAGGCGGTGTAGCCCCGGGCCTCGAAGGTGCTGCGCAGGCCGCCGGAGGGGAAGGAGGAGGCGTCGCTCTCGCCGCGCACCAGCTCCTTCCCGGAGAATTCCATGATCACGCCGCCGTCGCCGTTGGGGCTGATGAAGCTGTCGTGCTTCTCTGCGGTGATGCCGGTCATGGGCTGGAACCAGTGGGTGAAGTGGGTGGCGCCCTGCTCGATGGCCCAGTCCTTCATGGCGTTGGCGACGATGTTGGCGATGCCCAGATCCATGCGCTTGCCCTCGCTGATGCAGCGCAGCATCTCCCGATAGGTGTCCTTCGGCAGGCGCTGGCGCATGGTGGCGAGGTTGAAGACCTTGGCGGCAAAGCGATTGGCGACGTCGTTCATGCGGATCACTCCTTGGGAAAAATTAGGAATGAGGAATGAGGAATCAGGAATGAGGAATGACAAGCAGTCCGCAGGCCCGAATCCTCCTGATGAGCATACATATTAATATCCAACATTTTATGACACTGTCGCCGATTTTTCAAGCGGGGATGGGGGAGTAAATGAGGAATGTTTGTAAAATGTTGCGTGAAACAAAAAGTCCTTCGCCGCGCCCGGAATGACAGCGATACAAAACGCGTCATCCTGAGCACGGCGAAGGATCTGTGCATTCCGGGCATGAAGCCCATTGGATCAGAAAGCGAACCCTTCACAATCCAATTCAAACTCTCAACTCTAATCCAGAGGTTGCCCCTTGCTGTTGAACAGCGGCAGCTTCTCCAGGTAGATGATGTCCTCCCGCCGGGTGGCTTCGCCCTCGGCCAGGATGGCCATGCGGCCCACGATGTTGCCTCCGGCCTGATTCACCAGCTCCTCCAGCGCGCGAAGAGACTCGCCGGTGGAGATCACGTCGTCCACGATCACCACGCGCCTGCCCTTCATGTATTCAGCGTCCTTGCCGTCCAGGCAAAGCGTCTGCTTGTGGTCGGTGGTGATGGAGCGCACCTCCACGGTCATGACGTCCTTCATGTACAGCTTCGGGGCCTTGCGGGCCAGCACATAGCGCTCGTTGCCGTTCAGCCGGGCCATTTCGCAGATCAGCGGGATGCCCTTGGACTCGGCGGTGATCAGCACGTCGTGCTCCGGGCAGCGCGCGAGCAGCTCCCTGGCGCAGGCGGTGGTCAGCTCCGGGTCGCCGAAGATCACGAACGCGCCGATCATCAGCTTGTCGCTGATGGGGCAGAGGGGCAGGTCGCGGTCCAGGCCCGCGATGTTCATCCGGTAAGCCATGTCACTCATATTCGCACCTCATTTATAAGTATATACAGCGTTAATCCAGTCAAATTCTACCATCATTGTCCGGCTTTGTCAATCACGGAAAGGGCGCAGGCGTCGGTGAATCCTCCCGCACTTTCGACGATGATTTCACATTCGCCGGGGCCGACGGCGATGACATTTCCGGAGCCGTCCACCGTGGCTACGGCCTCGTCCGTGCTGCGCCAGGTGACAGTCAGGTCATCGGCGTAGGCGGGGATCACGTCGGCGGCGAGCTGCATTTCATCCCCCGGAGCGAGCTCTGCCTCCAACTGCGAGATTTCCACGTTCACCGCGTCCTGCACGGTCAGCGAGATCATGTCCACCTCGTATTCGATTGGCGCGTCTTTTCCGTCCGCGTCCACCAGGCCGTCCACGCGCACCGTCCAGACCTGGTTCTGTTGGTAGTCGGTGAAGCCCGTGCCGGTGAAGTCCGGCCGGAAGATCAGGCAGGGGCCGGTGCCGTAGCCCTCCAGGTTCATAGCGCAGAAGCCGTTGCCGTCGTCGCTGGCCGGGTCAAAGGCGAAGGTCAGCCCGTTTCGCTCCGAGAGCGTCACCACGGGCCGGGACGCGGCCAGGTCGTATTCGCCGGGGTTCAGCATGATGGACCAGGCCAGGTGGTTGTGCATCAGCTCGGCGGGGAAGGCCCCGGCGGCGGGCCAGGCCACGCTGGTCCAGTCCGCTTTCCCGGCCAGGTCGTGGGCGTACATCACAACATAGGTGTTGCCCGAAGCGGCGTTCGCCAGCCCGAAGCCGGTACAGGCCATCTCCGGGGTCAGCGCCCAGCGGCGGTGCCCCAGCGTGGGCAGATTCTCCTCGCCGTCATCCCGCAGGAAGTACTCCACACCCTCCCGGAGGATGGTGGGCCGCATCCAGTTGAGGCGCGCGATGTTGGAGGCGGAGGTGGCGGTGTGGGCGGACTCGTAGAAGTCGTCGTCCATGTCCGCGGGCTGCGGGGCGTCGTGATCCACGTAGTCCAGCGCCGCCAGCAGCACCGCTCCGTGCTGGCAGCGGAAGTTGTAAAGCGGCAGCAGGCGCACGTCGTCAAGCCCCGCCAGCCACCGGGCGAAGTTCAGGTAGTCAAGGGCGTCCGCCCGGGCCGCTTCCGTCAGGTCGCCCTCGGCGTAGGGGGCGGATATGACGGGCTCCGTCAGGTAGGGCGATTCGCTGCCCACGTCGCCCAGTGCGCCGTAGGCCTCGCGCACCTCGTCCCGGGTATGGGCATGGGCGGGCAGCGCGGCCAGCGCGAGGACCAGCAAGCATACCGATAGAAATTTCTTCAATGTTTCACCTTCCAAAACAAAAATTCCTCGCAAATTACAAAAATCCTGCCAAAAGGGGCTTTTCAAAATGACGTTTTTCTGTTAAAATGTATATACTATGGCATATAAGCGCGTATTGGGTGAAACATCCGTTGCGCTTGTGCGCGCAGTAAAATATCATACAGGGGGAATTCTTTATGAAAGACTATCAGGCCAAGAATATCCGCAACCTGACCATTGCCGGTCACGGCAGCGTGGGCAAGACCACGCTGGCGGAGGCGCTGCTGTTTACCGCCGGCGCCATTGACCGCCAGGGTCGCGTCGAGGACGGCCAGGCCACAATGGACTACGATCCCGAGGAGACCAAGCGTCACATTTCCATCTCCGCCGCCATGGCGCCGCTGGAGTGGAAGGACAAGAAGGTCAACCTGGTGGACGTGCCCGGCTACTTCGACTTCGCCGGCGAGCTGGTGGGCCCCATGACCGTGTGCGAAGGCGCGCTGATCACCGTGGGCGCGGTTTCCGGCCTGGACGTGGGCGCGGAGAAGGCCTGGGCCATGTGCGACAAGACCCACAATGCCCGCATGGTCGTCATCACCAAGATGGACCAGGAAAACGCCAACTTTGACAAGGTGCTGGACGAGCTGACCGGCAAGTACGGTGCCTGCCTGGCCCCCATCGAGGTGCCCATCGTTGAAAACGGCAAGTTCACCGGCGTGGCCTGCCTGCTGGAGAAAAAGGCGTTCATGGGCGAGGGCAAGGGCCTGAAGGCCGTGGACATCCCCGCCTCCGTTCAGGACGAGGTGGAAAAGTGCCACGAAGCCCTGGTCGAGGCCGCTGCCGGCGCCGACGAAGAGCTGGAAATGAAGTATCTCGAGTGGCTGGACGGCGGCGAGGAGCTGACCGAGGAAGAGGTCATGTTCGGCCTGCGCAAGGGCATCGCCGACGGCACCGTGGTTCCCGTGGTCTGCTGCTCCAGCGCCACCCGCGTGGGCATTGCCAAGCTGCTGGACAACATCATCGACCTGATGCCCTCCCCGGCCGGCAAGGTTCTGGAAGGCACCAATCCCAAGACCGGCGAAGCCGTGGAGCGCGTGTGCGCCGACGACCAGCCCTTCTCCGCCCGCGTGTTCAAGACCATGGCCGACCCGTTCGTGGGCAAGCTGAGCCTGCTGAAGGTCACCAGCGGCACCCTGGACAGCTCCACCCAGCTGTACAACGTGAACGCTGAAAAGTCTGAAAAGCCCGGCAACATCTACCTGCTGAAGGGCAAGCAGCAGTCCACCACCCAGAAGGTGTGCGCGGGCGACCTGTGCGCGCTTGCGAAGCTGCCCTCCCTGGCTACCGGCAACACCCTGTGCGACCAGGCCAACCCCGTGCAGTTTGCCGACATGGACTTCCCGGCCCCCAACATCTCCAAGGCCGTGTACGCCAAGAAGGCTGGCGAGGAAGACAAGATCTTCTCCGGCCTGAACCGCCTGATGGAGGAGGATCCCACCATCAAGGTTGAGAAGAACGTGGAGACCGCCGAGAGCGTGCTGAGCGGCCTGGGCGAGATGTCCATCGACGTGGTGGCCGCCAAGCTGGCCAGCAAGTTCAAGGTGGAGTGCGACCTGCGCGATCCCAAGATCCCGTACCGCGAGTCCATCCGCAAGCCCATCGACGTGCAGGGTCGCCACAAGAAGCAGTCCGGCGGCCACGGCCAGTTCGGCGACGTCAAGATCCGGTTCCGTCCCAACGAGGATCCGAACGATACCGAGTTCCACTTTATAGACAGCGTCGTGGGCGGCACCGTCCCGCGCCAGTACATCCCGGCCGTTGAAAAGGGCCTGATCGACAACATTAAGCACGGCGTGCTCGCCGGCTTCCCCGTGGTGGGCCTGACCGCTGAGCTGTACGACGGCGGCTACCACCCGGTCGACTCCTCTGAAATGGCGTTCAAGACGGCGGCCCGCCTGGCCTTCAAGCAGCTGACCACCGCCTCTCCCGTCCTGCTCGAGCCCATCTACCATGTGGAAGTGGACGTGCCTGACGCCAACGTGGGCGACATCTACGGCGACATCAGCAAGCGCCGCGGCCGCATCCTCGGCTCCGAGAAGGTGGGCGAGCTGCAGCGCGTCGTCGGCGAAGCGCCCCTGAGCGAGATGTTCAAGTACGCCACCGACCTGCGCTCCATGACCCAGGGCCGCGGCTCCTTCACCATGAAGTTCGAGCGCTATGAGGAAGTGCCCGCCAACGAGGCCAAGAAGGTCATCGAAGCCTACAAGGCCGAGGAAGAGGACGACGATTAATCCCCAGCCTTCCGGCGTATGCCGGAGAGGAGCCCCTTCAACCGCAGGGTTGAAGGGGTTTTTTGCGCGATTTTACATTCGAGACGGCGTTTGTTTTCGATTTGTTCATCAATACGTATAGACACATTTGGGTTTTTGTGTTACAATACGGGTAACTTATATGGTAGGAAAGGTATGCCCTGTGGCGAAAAGCCCGCCGCAGCATAATATAATAGAGGCACTGAACCGACCGACCGAATGCGGAGGGTATGAATATATGAAATTGAATCGTTTGATGGCGCTGCTGCTGACGCTGGTGATGCTGTGCGCATCCACTGGCGGGGTGCGGCCCGTGCTAGCGGAGAGCGGGACTGGGCGGATGGCTGCCATGGGGGACCCGGAGAAGGCTGGGCCTGTGGAGCCCGAAGAGACCGAAGCGCCCGAGGAAAACGGCGAGCCCGAGGAAAACGGTGAGCCCGAGGAGACCGAGATGCCCCTGGGGTTCGGCGAGGCCGAGGACGCTGAGGCATCCGAAGAGATCGAGGGATCCGGGGAGACAGCTGCGCCTGAAGAGAGCGAGAGCACCGAAGCTCCTGTGGACGCCGAGGCATCCGGGGAGGCAGACGCGCCTGAAGAAAGCGAAGCGGCCGACGTGCCTGTGGAGGTTGAGGCTCCTGATGCCGTCGAGGTTGTGGAGACCGTCGAGACGGAAGAACCCGCCGGGGACGTGGAGGATGCCGAGTACAGCGAAGACGTGGAAGACTCCATCCCCGAGGCGTCGGAGGATGCCATCGCCGAGGAGACCGGCCTGACCGTGGATGACTCCGACGACGAGGAGTTCCCGCCTACCGGGGAAGAGGAGCTGCCAGAGGAGGATCCCCTGGAGGAATCCACCGACGAGACCAACGACCTGCCGGCGCTACCGGCGCTGGGCGAGGGCCTGACCTTCGCCGAAAGGCTGCTGCTGGTGGCAGGAGCGCAGCGCGGCTATGCCGCCGTGGAGGCCAACTTTGTGCTGGACGAGGCCGGCGCGCGCCACAGCTGGAGCGCCTACGGCGCGAAGTACGGCAGGGACTACGAGCCATGGAGCACCATGTTCGCTGCCTATGTGCTGGACGCCGCGGGCATTCCCGGCGAGGCTCTGTGCCGCGGAACCGACGCCGGGCAGTGGATCGCCTCTCTGGGCGGGAAGTTCATTCCCGTCGATAGCGGCTATGTGCCTGAAGCGGGCGACCTGGTGTTCTTTGAACGGGTCGAGAATGAGAAAAAACAAACCGACGTCGGTATTGTTTCCGCTGCGAGCGACAGCGGCTTCACCGCCATCGAGGGCGACGTGAACGGCAAGGTGGCCGCCACGTCCCACGCCCTGAACGACGGCGACATCCTGGGCTATGTGTCCATGGCCGACATCATGCGGGAATGGGATCCCGTGTATGTCCACCGCCTGCTGGCGGATTCCCTGGCCGAGCGCACCATTTCCGCCCAGGCGGGCGAGCAGGTGATCGAGATCAGCGGCATGCTGCCCCCGGACGCCGCGGTGCAGGTGGTGGAGATCCCGGTGGAGGATGCCCAGCAGATCGTGGCCGCCGCCTCCGGCGACGCAGATCGCCAGGTGGTGTTCGCCTACGACATCAGCATCCTCTACAACGGCGAGAAGTACCAGCCTGTCGCCTTCGGCGAGAGCGTGCGCGTGAACGTGAAGAACGTGCGCCCCTCCATGCCGGGGCTGGAGGGCGAGCTGCTCCACGCGGGCATGGACGTGACCGACGGCAATGGCGGCCTGGACGGGGAAGCTCTGCAGGCTCTGACGGACGGCGTGCAGTCCAATGCCGTGTCGACCGAGGTCGTCGACGCCCAGAGCACATCGGAGGGCATCGCCTTTGAGGCGGACAGCTTCTCCACCTTCATCTACAGCGAGCCGACGCCCCAGTTTGAGGTGGAGGCGGACAACGAGAACAACATTTCATATAACGCGGACACAAAGATTCTGACCATCAGCGGCGGCAGCGTTACCGTCCGCAACGCCAGCGGCGTGGACGTGGCCGACGCGCGCATCGAAGTGACCGGCGACGCCACCGTGACCCTGGACGACGTGAATGTGAAGCCAGCAGAGAAAGCCCCGGCTATGAAGATCGCCCCCACCGCGACGGTGACCGTGATTCTGGCCGACGGCAGCGATAACAAGCTGAGCGGCAACGGTGAATATGCGGGTCTGCAGGTCGGCTGGGACAGCGCCGATCAATTTGCACACCTGACCATCGACGGCAGCGGCACCCTTGAGGCCGTCGGCGGCTCGAAATCCGCCGGCATCGGCGGCAGCAAGAGCGACAAGGGCGTCTATGGCGACATTACCATCCAGTCCGGCACGATCACCGCCAGGGGCGAGAGCGATGGTGCGGGCATCGGAAGTTCCGGCAACCCCAACGGCGGGAAGTCCAACGGTTCGTTCAAGCATACGGACCAGACGTGGGGCACGATCACCATCAATGGCGGCACGATCAAGGCCTATGGCGGCACGAGCGGCAACGGCGGCGCCGGCATCGGCGGCGGCAACCATGTGGACAGCGGCCTGATCATCATCAACGACGGCGATATCTATGCCACCGGCGGCGGCGCCGGCATCGGCACGTCCATCGGCTCCAGCAAGAACAAGGGCAACGACGCCGACAAGGGCCCCGGCTATTACTTTGCCACCGTCGAGATCAACGGCGGTACCATCGTGGCCGAAGGCGGTTCCTACAATTCCGCGGGCATCGGCGGCGGCATGTACTGCGATGCCGAGGTCGTGATCACCGGCGGCAACATCACCGCGACCGGCGGCCCGGGCAACCCCAATTACCATCACGGCGCTGCCGGCATCGGCGGCGGCTACGAGGGCCACGGGAAAGTCAGCATCAGCGGCGGCACGGTCAACGCCACCGGCGGCGGCACGTCCGCGGGCATCGGCGCGGGCGGCTCCCCCAACGGGAAAGCTGAACGCGGCACCAATGGCCGCGGCGTGGCCCAGCGCCTGAGCCAGACCACGGTCCAGATCAGCGGCGGCACCGTGACGGCTCGGGCGGGCGAACGCGGCGGCGCGGGCATCGGCGGCAGCGACGGCGCGGACAAGGTGACCGTCCGCATCAGCGGCGGCGCCGTCGAAGCCTATGGCTCGGCCTCGTCGAGAGCGGACAAGAAGGGCGGCGCGGGCATCGGCAGCGGCTACAACGCGGTGGATGAATCCGGCGAAGCCAAGTATATCGTGGATACGGCCACGGACGTCACCATCACCGGCGGCTCGGTGAAGGCCGTTGGCGGCTGGGGCGCGGCGGGCATCGGCTCAGGCGCCCTGAACGAGCGTGCCAGCGTGACCGTCTCCGGCGGCAAGGTGCTGGCCGAATCCGACGGCACCAAGTTTGCCGTGGATACCAAGGCGTACAGCGGCGACAATGTGCAGGACTATGGCGTCACCCAGCATTTCGCGCAGAGCGTGTCCGGCGTGTACCAGGGCACCTTCGTGGACCTGGCCAGCGGCGCCTATGAGGGCCTGAATGTCACCGTTTCCAGCGCGACCTACAGCGGCGGCGCGGCGTTCACCCTGCCCGAGGGCTATCGCTCCTTCGCGGTCTCCGTGAACGGCGATGCCACCCACACCGTGCAGTCCGGCGGCGATTACTTCGCCGCGGGCAACCGGGAATTCGCCATCGAGACCGCAAAGGATCCGATTCCCGATGCGGGCTACAGGTTCGCCGTCACGGACAACAGCTGGGATTACTTCTACCTCTCCCCGGTGACGCAGGTGGAGGTCGTCAAGGTCTGGGATGACAACGACGGCGTCGAGGAGCTGCGCGTCCCGGTCACCTTCACCCTGACCTACGACGGTGAGACCGTCGGCGAGGCGCAGACCATCACCGACGTCACCTCCGGCAACCGCCAGAGCGTGACCTGGGACAACCTGATGAAGTTCAAGGGCGATGAGAATACCCTCATGCCCGACAATTATGCGGTGAACGAGGTCGAACTGGACGACTATGAGACCAGCAGCGCCGGCTCGGCGGCGGAGGGCTTTACCATCACCAACTTCCGCACGCTGGCGCCCACTCCGACGCCGACGCCCACCCCGACGCCGACGCCAACTCCGACGCCGACGCCCACCCCGACGCCGACGCCCACTGCGGAGCCGACGCCAACTCCGACGCCGACGCCCACCCCGACGCCGACGCCCACCCCGACGCCGACGCCCACCCCGACGCCGACGCCCACTGCGGAGCCGACGTCCACCCCGACGGCGGAGCCCACTCCGACGCCGACGGCGGAGCCGACGCCCACACCCACCCCCACGCCTGTACCGGTGGTGAATCCGGATCCCACTCCCGTGCCCGTGACCAACATCAGCGGCACCAAGGTGTGGTCGGATGAGAGCAACGTCCACAATACCCGGCCTTTGGACATCATCGTCAACCTGTATGCCAACGGTACCCGGGTGAACGCCACGCCCACCTGGACGGGCAAGGACGGCAACGTCTGGAGCTATACCTTCAGCAACCTGCCCGCGGTGAACGAGGCCGGCACGGCCATCAGCTATACCGTCAGCGAGGAGCCGGTGGCGGGCTACACCAGCAGCGTCAGCGGCACCACCATCACCAACACGCTGATTCCCCAGGACACCAAGGAGCATGTGACCATCTCCGGCGTCAAGTCCTGGTCGGACAACGACAACGCTGCGGGCGTCCGACCCACGTCTATCACCGTGCGACTGCTGCGCGACGGCGCGGAAGTGGACCAGACGACCGCCACGGCTGCGGGCAGCTGGAGCTACAGCTTCAGCGATTTGCCGGCGGACGACGGCTATGGCCACAATTACACCTACACCATCCGCGAGGACGCCGTCAGCGGCTACTTTGCCCGCTATGACGGCTACAACGTGACCAACACGCTGCTGTTGGTGGATGTGCCCAGCAACGACCCTGACAATCCCACCTATGGAAACACTAATCCGAACGATCCCGACAATGAAATGACCGTCCAGAAGACGGCCCGCATCCCCGAACGCAAGACCGGCACCCCGCCCCCGGTGTTCATCACCGTGGACGAGGAGGGCATGGACGACTTCATGGATATCATGGACTACAGCACGCCTCTGTTCGGCGACCTGCTGTCCACAGGGGACGAGACCCCCGCCTGGCCCTGGGTGTACGCGGGGCTTGGCATGCTGGCGCTGGTGCTGGCGACCGTCCTCGGCCGCAAGCGCAGGCGCGGCGATAACCGATAACTTACCGACTGACGAGCGCCGGGCCAATGGCCCGGCGCTCTTTGTCTGGTACATCATGGAAAGTTGAAGGGCTCAATGGTAACTCCCTCAGTCGCCTTCGGCGCCAGCTCCTTCAGAGAGGGGGGCCTTTTGGCAGCGAAAATGAGGTTATATGCCTCCCTCGCCGAGGGAGCAGTCATCCCTCAACTATCCGTGAAGAGCCCTTTGCTTGCCCATGAACCTGATTTTAACCCAAATCTATGTCCTGTCCCCTTGACCGGCGGGGTTGGGGATGCTATAATGCTTAACGTGTTAACGATAAACTTGTTAATTATCTGAAATTGACCATTGAAAGGAAGGCGCGGACATGGAGGAATACGAGCGCGTCAAGGACAACATCGACCTGCTGATCCACACCATGCGGCTGCATCACCGCATTGTGGAGAAGCGGGTGGAGGGCATGGGGGTGCACCACGGGCAGCACCGCATGCTGATGAAGGTGTCCTTCCTGGGCAAGAGCGCTTCGCAGAAGGCGCTGGCCGAGGCCATGGACGTGAGCCCCGCCAACGTGGCGCGGACGCTGAAGCAGCTGGCCGCCGCGGGCCTCATCGAAAAGACCGAGGGCGCGGACGGCCGCTGCAACGAGATCAGCCTGCTGCCGGAGGGCCAGGCGCTGGTGGAGAACTCCCGGGCCATCTTCATGGAGATCGGCGCAGAGATGTTCGAGGGCGTCAGCGAAGGCGAAATGGAGGCCCTGGGGAGCATCCTGCGCAAGATCCAGGCCAACCTTGTGAATATGGAGCGGGGCGAGGGGGAGCCCTCCGCCGCCGATGAGAGGAGATGACGGGGCGAATGAAGTGGAGCAAGTATGTCAAGCCCTATTGGAAGTACTTTGTGCTGGGCCCGCTGTGCATGATTGTGGAGGTGCTGGGCGAGATCATCATGCCCAAGCTGTACTCCCAGATCCTGAACGTGGGCGTGGAGACCCACAACGTGGGCTATATCGTTGTCACCATGCTTTTGATGATCCTCACCGCGGTGCTGATGATGGGCGGCGGCGTGGGCGGCGCTTACTTTGGCGCCAAGGCGGCGGTGAACTTCGCCTCCGACCTGCGCCGGGACGTGTACGGCAAGGTGCAGCAGTTCTCCTTCGCCAACATCGACAAGTATTCCACGGGCTCGCTGGTCACCCGGCTGACCAACGACATCACCCAGCTTCAGAACTTCGTGAACATGATGCTGCGCATGTTCCTGCGCGCCCCGGGCATGCTCATCGGCGCGCTGATCATGGCCATCGCCATGAACCCGGAGCTGGCGCGGGTGCTGGCCGTCACCATCCCGGTGCTGCTGGTGGTGGAATTCCTGGTGATCCGCACCGGCTTCCCGCGCTTCACTGCCATGCAGGAGAAGATTGACAAGCTGAACTCCAACATCCAGGAGAGCCTGACCAATATCCGCGTGGTCAAGAGCTTCGTTCGGGAGGACTTTGAAGCCAAAAAGTTCCGCAAGTCCAACGGCGATTTGAAGGACGCCGCGCTGCGGGCGTTGAACGTGGTCATATTCATGATGCCCATCATGATGCTGCTGATGAACTTCACCAGCATGGCCGTGGTGTGGTTCGGCGGCAACCAGGTCATCGCGGGCAAGATGCCCGTGGGCGACTTCTCCGCCTTCCTGACCTACATCACCCAGATCCTGATGTCGCTGATGATGCTGTCCATGCTGTTCATGAACTCCTCCCGCGCGCTGGCCTCGGGCCGCCGCGTGAAGGAGGTCATGACCGAGCCGATCGACCTGACCGACGAGAACGCCGCCCATAAGGACGCCCGCGTCCAGCGAGGCGACATCGAGTTCAGGAACGTGTCCTTCCGCTACTACAAGAACTCCGAGCACCCGGTGCTCTCGGACATCAACCTGAAGATCAAAGCCGGCCAGACCGTGGGCATCATCGGCTCCACCGGCTGCGGCAAGACCACGCTGGTGTCCATGATCCCGCGCCTGTACGACGTGGACGCGGGCCAGGTGCTGGTGGACGGCATCGACGTGAAGGACTACAGCCTGTTCCACCTGCGCGAGGGCGTGGGCATGGTGCTGCAGAAGAACGTGCTGTTCTCCGGCTCCATCGCCGACAACCTGCGCTGGGGCGACGAAAACGCCACCGAGGCCCAGATGGTCGAGGCGGCCCAGAGCGCCCAGGCCGACGGTTTCATCCGCTCCTTCGCCCGGGGCTATGAGACCGAGCTGGTGCAGGGCGGCCAGAACGTGTCCGGCGGCCAGAAGCAGCGGCTGTGCATCGCCCGCGCGCTTTTGAAGCACCCGAAGATACTGATCCTGGACGACTCCACCAGCGCCGTGGACACCGCCACCGAGGCATCCATCCGCGAGGCGTTCCGAAACGAGCTGAAGGACGCCACCAAGCTGATCATCGCCCAGCGCATCACCTCCGTGCAGGAGGCGGACATGATCGTGGTCATGGACGACGGCACCATCACCGGCGTGGGCACCCATGACGAGCTGCTGGCTTCCAACCAGGCCTATCAGGAGATCTACAACTCCCAGATGTCCGGAAAGGAGGCGGCGTAAATGGCGAGGAACCTCGACACCCTGCGCAAGCAGTACAACACCGCTGCCGCCCCCAGCGGCCGCGGCCCCATGGCCGCCACCAACAACTTCAAGGGCAAGCCCAAGCACTCCCGACAGACCGTGTCCCGCATCCTGGGCTATGTGAGCCGCTACAAGGGCCGGCTGGTGCTGGTGTTCCTGTGCATGCTGCTGAGCACCGCGGCCTCCCTGGCGGGCAGCTATGTGCTGCGCCCGGTGATCAACAACATTGCCGACGCCTCCACCTCCGCGGCGGATCGCGTCAGCTACCTGGCCATGATGCTGGGCGTGCTGGCAGCCATCTACATCGTGGCCGTGGTGGGCAGCTGGCTGCAGTCCAAGCTGATGATCGGCGTGTCCCGCAACGCCATCCAGCAGATCCGCGACGACCTGTTCACCAGGGTGGAGCAGCTGCCCCTGCGCTTCCACGACAACGAGACAACCGGCGATTTGATGAGCCGCTTTACCAACGACGTGGACAACATCGGCATGATGCTGGACCAGTCGCTGATGAGCATGGTTTCCGGCATCATCAACCTGGTGGGCACGCTGGCCATGATGATCTATACCAACATCTGGCTGACGCTGATCACTCTGGTGTTCATCCCCATCTTCGCCATCGGCGGCCGGGTCATCATCGGAAAGTCCCGCAAGTACTACTCCGCCCAGCAGGCGGCCCTCGGCGCGGCCAATGGCTATATCGAGGAATCCGTGGCGGGGCAGAAGGTGGTCAAGGTGTTCAACCACGAGCAGGACTGCGTGCAGGAGTTCGACCTGCTGAATGACGATTTGCGCGACAAGCAGCAGAAGGCCATGTTCTTCGGCGGCATCATGGGCCCCATCATGGGCAACACCACCCAGATCAGCTATTCCCTCACCGCGGGCATCGGCGGCGCGCTGTGCGCCCTGGGCCGGTTCGACGTGGGCGGCCTGGCCATCTTCGTGAACTACGCGCGCCAGTTCTCCCGCCCCATCAACGAGATCTCCCAGCAGATGGCCACCATCTTCTCCGCCCTGGCCGGCGCGGAGCGGGTGTTCAGCCTGATGGACAAGGAGCCGGAGGCGGAGGATGCCCCCGACGCCGTGTTGCCCGAGAAGCTGGAGGGCCATGTGGTCCTGGACGACGTCAGCTTCGGCTATGTTCCGGAGAAGACGGTGCTGAAGCACATCAGCCTCTATGCCAGGCCGGGCCAGAAGATCGCCTTCGTGGGCTCCACCGGCGCGGGCAAGACCACCATCACCAACCTGCTGAACCGGTTCTATGACATCGACTCCGGCAAGATCACCATCGACGGGATCGACATTAAAAAGCTGCCCCGGGACTACCTGCGCAAGAACATCGCCATGGTGCTGCAGGACACCCACCTGTTCACCGGCACCATCATGGAGAACATCCGCTATGGCCGGCTGGACGCCACCGACGAGGAGGTCATCGCCGCGGCCAAGACCGCCAGCGCCGACAGCTTCATCCGCAGGCTCTCCGACGGTTACAACACCATGATCGAGGGCGACGGCGCGAACCTGTCCCAGGGCCAGCGGCAGCTGCTGAACATCGCCCGCGCGGCCATCAGCAAGGCGCCCATACTGGTGCTGGACGAGGCCACCAGCTCCGTCGACACCCGCACCGAGCGCCACATCGAACACGGCATGGACCGCATCATGGCCACGCGCACCACATTCGTCATCGCCCACCGCCTGTCCACCGTCCGCAACGCGGCGGCCATCATGGTGCTGGAGAACGGCGAGATCATCGAGCGCGGCAGCCACGACGATTTGCTGGCCATGAAGGGCAGGTACTACGAGCTGTATACCGGCAAGAGCGAGTTGACGTAAGGGGAGTGGAGAGTGGAGTTGAAGTTGGCTGCCGCCGCCCTCCGCTTCGCTTAAGTACAGTTGCCCGCCCACACCTGCCTCCCCATCGCAAGTGGTGAGGCAGCACGCAAGCGCCAGTGGGGCACTCCGCGTGGGCGTCGCTGCAACGCTGCTATAACAAGAGAACCGGATTGCCACGTCGTTTCGCTCCTCGCAATGACGTTGTTCGATATTGAACCCTTGGACGCATCGCGTTACCACCAAGGGAAACATCCAGGACTGCGTCATTGCGAGGAGGACTGCAAAGCAGTCCGACGTGGCAATCTGGTTTTCCCATCAAAAGCATGGGGGCGACCCAAAAGACCTATAACGGTATTTTGAGTCGACCCCTTTCATCAGTTCAAATTCGTCATCGTGCTGCCGCAGCGCGGGCACAGGTTGTTGGTGCTGGCGCAGGTGGTGCCGCAGTTGCTGCACTGGCTGAGCCGGGAGGGCCGCACCGGGTTCACCGGGCCGCAGCTGTAGCAGCCGCCGGTGGCGCTGGTGGTGGTGCCGCTGCCGGAGGCGTCCGAGACCTGCTCCAGCGCGCAGCTGGACTGGGGGAATAAGGGTAGACTGAAGAATTCGTCGCACACATTTTCGGCGAACTCCTCGCAGGGGGGCACCTGGCAGAAGCCGTAGGTGGGGATCAGGATGTCCACCTCGGCCAGCACCTTGAGCACGACCGTGACGCAGACGGTGATGTCGAAGGCGCAGTTGCCGATGTAAGAGCCGGACACGCAAATCGCGCTCACGAGGCTTTCCAGGGTGAAGGGGATGATGGAGTCGTCGGGGATGCACAGCAGGATGTCCTTGTCCACCTTGACCACGGTCTGTCCCATCCACTCCTGGCAGCGCTGGTCCAGGAACAGCACGTCCAGCGGCACGTCCACGGTGCAGCGCACCCGGGCGAACTGGGGCCGGTCGGTCATGCGCTCCACGGACAGGTTGCTGATGCGGCCCGCGGTGGTGGAGCTGCGGCAGCTTTCAAACGTCCAGGCGCCAGCGGGGCGGGGCAGGGGATCGAAGGAGTTTTCCGCGTTCTGCACGGCCTCGTCGTGGGTGATGGGGATGCTGCTGGGCGGGCATTCGCAGTTGCAGCGGTTGCCGTCGCAGTCGCAGTTGCAGGGGCGGGACGTGCCCTGGCAGTCATTGCCGGGCAGCACGGGCACGATGTTCTCGATCACGATGCGCTCGTCGTCCAACTGCTCCTGCTGCATGCAGCTGTCGTAGATGTTCTTCACCTGCACGCACACGCGCTGGTTCAGCCCGGAGAGGATGTTGCCGTTCACGACGCCGGGACAGTTGTCGGAATGGGCGTTCTTGTACGAGTAAAAGCTCATGTTCATACCTCCTCGCTTGTTCGCGGCGGGCCCTTTGCCGGCCCACAGTGCATCCTATGCCGCCGGGGAAAAAGGGTGCAAAAAACCTCCCGCGTCGCATTGACACGGGAGGTTTAACAGATGGAGCTATTCCTTGTCCGCGGGCTTGGCGATGGGCGCGCTGTCGGCGGTCAGCTCCACGGGCTTCACGCGCTCGTTGCAGTGGGGGCAGATGTATTCCACGTCGCCCTCGTCCTGGACGGTGAAGAACATGCGGCTGCACTTGGGGCAGAGCCGGGCCATGTGCGGCGCTTCCTCCGCCGGGGCCGCGGGGCGCAGCAGGTGCAGCTTGTCTTCGCCGGTGGGGAATATGTCGTCGTCATCGTCGTCGTCGAAGTCCATCGCGTCGTCGTCCAGGTAGTCGTCCAGCCCGTCGTCGGCGCCCTCCAGCTCCGACAGGTCCTCGTCGATGCTCTCCACATAGTCGTTCAGGTCGTCCAGAAGCTCGTCGATGGCCTCCACGCGATCGGAAAGATCGCCCAGCAGGTCCACGATGCCGGCCATCAGCTTGCCGTTGGCGCCGTCCGCCTCCAGATTCATGCCCTCCATCAGGCCCTTCAGGAAGCCCACCTTCTTGCCGAGGTTCTCCATAGTCCGCACCTCCTGTTCATCGGGCATAGTATGCCCGCTTTTTAATGGTTATACCGCAAGGGACTGTCTCAAAGGTGAGACAGTCCCTCGAAAGGGATTTCAACTGCCGCCGGTTTTTGCGCTTGAATCAGTGGCGCAAAAAGCGGGATCAGAAAGGCGGCAGCAAATGGCGGTCGGCCCTGGCGACTTATGCGCGGCCCAGATATTCGCCGCCGTCGCGGGTGTCGATCTTCAGCACCTCGCCGGTCTCGATGAACAGCGGCACCTGCAGCACCAGGCCGGTCTCGAAGGTGGCGGGCTTGGTGGTGTTGGCGGCGGTGTCGCCCTTGAAGCCGGGCTCGGTGTTGGTCACCTGCAGCTCCACGAAGTTGGGAGCCTGCACGCTGAAGGGCGCGCCCTTGAAGAAGCGCACGGTCACGTTGGTGTTCTCCTTCACGAAGGGGATGGCGTCGGCCACCTGGTCGTGGGTGAGCATCAGGTCGTCGTAGGTCTCCAGGTCCATGAAGTGATAGAAGTCACCGTCGTTGTAGGTGTACTGCATCTCCTTGGTCTCGATATAGGCCTTGGGGAACTTTTCGGTGGGGTTGAAGGTGCGCTCGATGACAGCGCCGGTGACGACGTTCTTCAGCTTCGTGCGCACGAAGGCGGCGCCTTTGCCGGGCTTCACGTGCAGGAACTCCACGATGGTCCAAACGCCGTTGTCCATCTCAAAGGTGACGCCGTTTCTGAAATCGCTTGCGTTGATCATGGGGAATGTACCTCCTCAAATAGTAGTCGTAGGTTGCTTACAGCTCGATCAAGTGCTTCGGCGCGGCGATCGTGTTGATGATGCCGCCGTCGGTCATGATCACCGTATCCTCAATCCGGCATCCGCCGACGCCGGGGATATATACGCCGGGCTCCACCGTCACCACGTTGCCGGGCACAAGCACGGCTGCGCTTCCGGAAGCCACCCGGGGCTGTTCATGGATGTACAGCCCGACGCCGTGGCCCAGGCTGTGGCCAAACGCGCCGGGATAGCGGGCGTCGATGTAGTCGCGGGCCACGCGGTCCACCTCGCCGCACTGCTTGCCCACGGCCAGGGCGTCCAGGCCCAGCTGCTGGGCCATGCGCACCGTCTCGTAGATCTGGCGAAGCTCGCCGGTGATCTTGCCGAAGCCCACCGTGCGGGTCATGTCCGAGCGATAGCCGTTCACCGTCGCGCCGAAGTCCAGCGTCAACAGCTCGCCGTTGGCGATCACGTGATCCGAGGGCGTCGCGTGGGGCAGGGCGCCGTTCAGGCCCGCGGCGGCGATGGTATCAAAGGCCACGCCCTCGCTGCCCAGCTCCAGCATCTCAAATTCCAGCACCCGCTGAACCTGCTTCTCCGTCATGCCCGCGTGGATGCTGGGCAGGATGTTCATGAAGGCGTCGCTGGCGATGGCCGCCGCGCGCCGGATGCAGGCGAGTTCCTCCTCGTCCTTCACCTCGCGCAGCTTCTCCGGGATGCCGTCCATCGGCACGAGCTCCACGCCCGCAAGGGCGCTTTCCAGCCTCCGGTAGTCGTCGTAGGTCAGGAAGTCGGTCTCCACGTGCACGGTCTTGGTGCCGTGGGCTGCGATCTGCTCCGCGATCAGCGCGGGATACTTGCGCTGGGCGTCCACCTGTTCAAGCCCCCACTCCGGGGCCTCGCGCCGGGCCTGCTCCGTGTAGCGGGAATCCGTCAGGATCACCTGGGCCTCCCTGCAGATGAACAGGCAGCCCTCGCCGGTGTAATTCGCCAGCCAGCGCAGGTTTTCCGGGCGGTGGACCAGCGCCGCATCCGCCCGCATGGCGTTCAAAAACGCCTCAAGATGGTTCAATTTCTTCACGCTCCATTGCGGAAATCAATACACACACAGCATATTATAACACATTTTCACGGGAAATACCATAGGGAAAGCCAAAAAACAGAGTTAAGAGTTGATAGTTTGGCGCACAGATGCAGCTCGCGGCGGCTTCATTCGCGCATGACCGTCGGCTGCGGCTTCCGCGTCGCTTCGCGCAGGGCAGTAAAAGCGCGGGAGGCGAATGCTTGCCGCTCACCAGAGCGGCCTGCGGTATTCCTCCTCCAATTCGAACCAGCGCTCGATGAACGCTTCACCCTCGTCATCCTCGGCCACGGTGCGCAGGGCGTCCCGGACGGCGCGGACGAACGCCGGGTCCAGCCCGCCGACTCCGCTTCTGGCCAGCGGGCACATCGCCCGGGCGCGCGCGTCCATGCGCACGGTCCACTTGCCGTTTTTGCCGCGCACCGGCGTCAGCGGGAAGATGCGGCAGCCCAGGGGCCGCCGCTCCCGGTCGCAGGGCCCTTCGCACACCAGCATTGGCGCAAGGGATCCCGGCTGAACGCGCCCCCAGCCGCAGCTTCCCAATAGCTCGCGCTCGCCGGGGAACAGGTAGACGCCGCCCTGGCCGTCCTCATCCTCATGGCAGCAGGCCGCGCCGCACAGCTGTCCGCAGTCGGTCAGCATCGGCGTTTTGTCGCCCAGAATTTCATAGGCGCGCAGGAGTACATCGGTATTCATGGGGCCACCATCCTGTCATCGAGATCGCCTTTATCATATCACGACGCAGATTCACCTGTCAACGCTTGCAATGCCGCTTGGGTTGTGTTACAATAACCACAGCCGTAAAACGGCGACACAACCGCATAGCACGCAGGGTGCGCCCGGATATTGACTGTACAATATCGCGGGCGATAATAGGGAAACAGGTGTGAATCCTGTACGAACTCGTCACTGTATCAGGGGAGGACGGCGCATATCGTGTCACTGGCGAAAGCCGGGAAGGCCGCGCCCGCCCGATGAGCCTCAAGCCAGGAGACCTGCCTTGCGTCGGTACAGGGCCGCGCCGAGTGCGCCTCCCGGATCACGAGCAACTGATCGTACCATTCGCAGATGGAAACCACCTGCGTCCTTTCTCTTGCCCGTGGGCAGGAGATTTGTTTTTGGCGGGACTGCTCCGTGCGGAAAAGACAAGGAGGGTATTTCCATGAAGAAACTGCTTGCGATCCTGCTGGCGCTGGTGCTGGCGCTGGGCTGCCTGACGGCTCTGGCCGAGGAGGCTGACGAGGAGAACTATGAGACCGGCGACGCGACGCTGGACGACGTTCGCAACCAGGACGACATCGGCGACAAGGAACTGCTGGTGGTGTCCTTCGGCACCAGCTACAACGACAGCCGCCGCCTGACCATCGGCGCCATCGAGGGCGACATCGCCCAGGCGATCCCTGAATTTGCCGTGCGCCGGGGCTTCACTGCCCAGATCATCATCGACCACGTAGAGCGCCGGGACGGCATGCACATCGACAACATCACCGAGGCGCTGGACAGGGCCGTGGCCAACGGGGTCAAGACCCTGGTGGTGCAACCGACCCACCTGATGCACGGCTTTGAGTATGACGACGTGATCGAAGAGCTGGCGGAGTATGCCGATGCATTCGAGAACGGCATCACCGTGGGCGAGCCGCTGCTGACCAGCGACGAGGACTTCGACCGGGTGGGCGATATCATGATCGATCTGCTGAAGGACTACGATGACGGCGAAACCGCGCTTGTCTACATGGGCCACGGCACCGAACATGAGTACAACAAGGTCTATGCCCGGATGCAGGAGGTGCTGCAAGCCAAGGGTGCTGAGAATTACTACATCGGCACCGTTGAGGCAGAACCCAGCGTGGACGACGTGCTGGCCGCCATCGAGGGCAAGGGCTACAAGCGCGTGGTGCTGCGGGACATGATGGTGGTCTGCGGTGACCATGCCAACAACGACATGGCCGGCGACGAGGAGGACTCCTGGAAGAGCATCTTCACTGCCGCGGGCTACGACGTGGAATGCGTGCTGGAAGGCCTGGGGCAGGTGCCCGAGATCCGCCAGATCTACGTGGAGCACGCCCAGGCGGCGGTGGAGGCTGCCGAAGCCGAATAAACTTTCAATAGTATCGGGGTGTGAAGAATGAAAAAGACACTTGGCTTGATTCTGGCCTTTTTGATGGTCGCCTGCGCCGCCCTGGCCGACGGCGACATGTCCCATGTGGCGGATACCACGGACATGACGGACGTGGTGGACGTGGTGGAGGCAGGCATGGTGCCCGTGACCGCCGATGCGTTGAACGAGGGCACCTATCCCGTGATGGTGGACTGCTCTTCGTCCATGTTCAAGATCGTGGACTGCGCGCTGACTGTGGCGGACGGGAAAATGACCGCGCTGCTGATCATGAAGAGCGACGCCTACCCCTATCTCTATCCTGGCGCGGCTGAGGATGCCGCGGCTGCGGACGAGGCGGAGCTGCTGCCGCTGAAGGCGGACGGCGAGACATATACCTTCACTTTCCCTGTGCCCGCGCTGGACGCAGGAGTGGACTGCGCGGCCTTCTCCGCCCGCAAGGCGCTGTGGTATCCCCGGACGCTGCTGTTCCGGGCGGACTCCCTGCCTGCGGAGGCGTGGAAGGAAACCGCCGGTGTTGAACTCGCGGACGGCGAGTACCTGGCGGACGTGTCCCTGGAGGGCGGCAAGGCGAAGCTGCTCACTCCGGCACTGATGACGGTGGAGGGCGGCGAGGTCCGCGCCACGCTGGTGTTCGGCACCACGAAGATCGACTATGTGCTCGTGGACGGCGAAAAATACTTGCCTGAGGAGAGCGAGAACGGCGTCGCCTTCACCGTGCCCGTGGCAGGTTTTGACCGGGGACTGTCCATCATCGTGGACAGCACCGCCATCAAGCCCGCCACCGAGGTGGGCTACACCGTCACCTTTGATTCAGCGAGCATTGTGCCATTCGGAGAGTGACACGATCGTCCCTCAAATCGCGCCGGAAAACCGGCGCGATTTGCTTTTTCCCGCCCTATGTGATATGATGTTATACGGCATTAGATCGACTGATAATCCGGAGGCACCATGATCATTTTGGGTATTGACCCCGGCCTGGCCACGCTGGGCTATGGCGTGATCGAGGCGGACAACCAGAAGCGCCGCCTGATCCAGTACGGCACCCTCACCACCCCCGCGGGACAGCCCATGCCCCAGCGGCTGCGGGCCATCTATCAGGGCATGAACCAGCTGATGGACATCTATCAGCCGGAGGACGTGGCCTTCGAGGAGCTGTTCTTCTCCAAAAACATCACCACCGGCATCAACGTCAGCCATGCCCGCGGCGTGGCGCTGCTGGCCGTGGTGCAGCGCACCGAAAACCTGTACGAGTACACGCCCATGCAGATCAAGCAGGCGGTGACCGGCTACGGCGGCGCGGACAAGCACCAGGTGCAGCAGATGGTGAAGATCCTGCTGAACATGAAGGAGATCGCCCGCCCGGACGACGCCGCGGACGCCATCGCCGTGGCCCTGACCCATGCCAACTCCATGAACATGAAAAAGCTGTTCAAGATAAAATAGGAACAGGAACAGTGTGGTTTCCCATCAATCGAACGGAGTGAGATACAATGTTTGCACATTTTGACGGCATCGTCGCGGAAAAGACCACGGATTCCATCGTGCTGGACGTGAACGGCGTGGGCTACCTGCTGCTGGTCAGCGGGGCAACGCTGCAAATGGCCCCCCAGGTGGGCGAGCGGATGAAGCTGTACGCTTCCCTGAGCGTGCGCGAGGACGCCATGGAGTTGTTTGGCTTCTACAGCCGCGAGGAAAAGGCCATGTACGAGCGCCTGAAGGGCGTCAGCGGCATTGGCAGCCGCACGGCGCTGCAGATCCTGTCCGCCATGAGTGTGCGTGATCTGTCCCTGGCGCTGGTCTCCGGCGACGCGAACGCCCTCACCCGGGTGCCGGGCATCGGCAAGAAGACCGCCCAGCGCCTGGTGCTGGAGCTGAAGGACAAGGTGGAGGACAGCCAGCTGACCGGCAGCGGTACGTCCGTCTCGCCCAAGAGCGCCAATGCCGGTCCGGAGAGCGAGGCCGTGGCCGCGCTGGTGGCCCTGGGCTACAGCGCCTCCGAGGCCGCCAGGGCCGTCAGCCGCGTGGTGGGCCAGACGGACAAGGCCGACGAGCTGATCTTCCTGGCGCTGAAGGGGCTGGGATAAGCCCGCGCTGTTTTGTTGAGACGCTTGTCTTCCTATTAAGTGAAGCGACTCGCTTTTGCCGTGCCTCCCTGTCAGGATGAAGGTGCCCTGCGCCTTTTTCTTGCCCCCTGTCAAAATGAAGGCGCCTGTGCCTTTCTCCTGCATTCCTGTCATGATGAAGGTGGCCAGCACACTTTTTCTCCTTGCCTCCCCTTTCAAGGGAAGGTGGCCCGCGAAGCGGGTCGGAGGGGTTCCCCCTCAATCATATTGAATCACCTTCCCGCATATAAAGTATCACATATATGCTGGAAGGTGATTTTATGTCGATGGATGTGGAATGGGCGCACGACCTGCGCATGCCCCTGCAGCTGATCCAGTCCAGCGCCACGATGCTCAAGCTGTCCCTGGACGACCCGACCCTGGATGGCCGGGCTTACGCGGACATGCTGCTGGCCTCGGTGGCCCAGCTGCGCCGGCTGATGGATGAGGCGCTGTCGGCCTCCCGGCGGGAGGCGCCGCAGCAGCGGGCCGTTGACCTGGTCATGTGCGTGAAGAGCCTGTGCGCATCCTGCCGCCCATACGCCGACGAGCGGGGCGTTTCGCTGCGGTATTCCGGCAACGTGGCGGCGCTGGCCATGCGGCTGGACGAGGACGCGCTGTCCCGGGTGCTCTTGAACCTGATCTCAAACGCCCTGCGCTTCACGCCCCCGGGCGGGGAGATCCGCGTGGCGCTCGCCGCCTTGGGCGAAGCCGTGGAGCTGACCGTGTCCGACACCGGCGCGGGCATCCCGCTGGAAAAGCAGCCCTGGGTCTTCCTGCGGGGCGAGAGTGACGGCGGTCACGGCTACGGCCTGCCCATCGCCCGGGAGCTGGCCCGGCACATGGGCGGCGAGCTGACGCTGCGCTCCCGGCCCGGCCTGGGCAGCGCATTCACACTGCGCCTGCCGATGGGGGACGCAAAGGCAGTTTAGCGCGGGCTAAAAACCTGCCAAACCGCCGTTTCAGAGGCGCATTCAGCGCTCGTAGTAGCGCTTGAGGATGTCCAAAACCTGCTGCTCGCCGCCGGACAGGATCACCCGCAGGCCGCTGCGCGTCTGCTGGCAGCGCAGCTCGATGTCTGTGGACTGGCTCGCCTGCTCGCAGAAGAACAGGGAGATCTGCGTGCCCTCGACGACGCTGACGGCGAAGTCCAGGATCACGCAGGAACGGTTTTGCGGCTTCATGGTGTCCGCCAGGAAGTCGAACACCACGGCGCTGTGGTTGGCGTGGATGCTCCTGCGCACGGCGGGCTGGGCCATGAAGGCGTCGACGTCCTCCGGCGTGAATACCCACGCGCCGTCCACCTTCTCACCGGTCAGCGTGCCCTGGCGCAGGTGATTGCGCAGCGTGCGCGTGGTCAGGCTGGTGATCATGGCCAGCTCGCTGATGTTGTACTGATCTTTCATATCATACCCTCCCGTTGGTGTGTTCCAGGCCTGTTATGGCTATTATAAATGCCCCGCGGCGCCGTTTCAACTTGAAATGACGCCGCGTTTTCATGCCGCACCCTTTTGCCGCCAATGCCATAGGATACCCCGTGAACGAAAAGGGGGAATGCGCATGGATTTTGTCATCATCGGCGGCGACGCCCGCTTTGGCTGGCTGGCGCGGCTGCTGCGGGAGCGGGGCGAGGGCGTCGGCACCCTGTTTCGCGAGAATGTGGACGGCGTGCCCGCAGTGGATGTGTCCGCCCTGGCCCGGGTGAAGCGGGCAGTCGTCAACGTCCCGCCCAGATTGACCGGCGGCAGCTTGTCGCTGGACGAGCTGCTGGCCCTTCTGCCGGAGGACGCCGCTGTCTACGCCTGCGGCCCGGGCCATCCGGCGGGGGACGGCAGGGTGGTCGACCTGTGGGCGGACGAGGATCTGATCCTGGAAAACGCAGAGCTGACCGCGGAAGGCGCGCTGGCGTCGGCGATGCGGGCCAGCGATACTGCCCTGCGAAACATGTGCTGCCTGGTGATCGGCTGGGGCCGGATCGGCCGGGCACTGACGGAGCTGCTGGTGGGGCTGGACGCCCGCGTCACGGTGGCGTCGCGCTCGGAGACGGGCCGCAACCGCGCCGTGGAGCGGGGTGCGGAGGCCGTGCCCACCGAGGAGATCGCAGGCATCCTGCCCGGGCATCGGCTCATCTTCAACACCGCGCCGGGCATGGTGCTGGATGCCGTCGCGCTGGGTCATTGCGACCGGGACGCCATGATCGTCGACCTGGCCAGCCCGCCCTTTGGCGTCGATCTGTTCGCTGCCTGGGACCTGGGGCTTCGCGCCTGGCGGGAACCGGCGCTGCCGGGGCGGTACTGTCCGCGCAGCGCGGCGCAGGCACTGCTGAACGCCATTGACCGGAGCGAAAGGGGAGGAGATCGGCATGACTGAACTGATGGACGCGCGCATCGGCTGCGCGATGACCGGCTCGTTTTGCACCTTCAAGGCGGTGTTCGAGGCGTGGCGGGCGCTGAAGGCGGCGGGGGCTGTGCTGACGCCGATACTGTCCTTTAACGCCGCCAGCGTGGACACCCGCTTCTACCCGGCGACAGAAACGCGACATATAATGGAAGAAATCACCGGCAAGGCGCCGCTGATGGCCCTCAACCAGGTGGAACCCATCGGACCGAAGAAGCTGTTGGACGCGCTGGTGATCGCGCCGTGTACGGGCAACACGCTGGCCAAGCTGGCCAACGGCATCACCGACACGCCGGTCACGCTGGCCGCTAAGTCCCATCTGCGCAACGGCAGGCCGCTGGTGATCGCCGTCTCCAGCAACGACGCCCTGTCCCAGAACGCCCGCAGCATCGGCCAGCTCATGTCCATGAAGCACGTCTACTTTGTGCCCTTCGGCCAGGACGACGCGCTGGGAAAGCCCTGTTCGCTGGTGGCAAAATTCGACCTGATTCCGGAAACCGTGGCGGCAGCGCTGTCCGGACGGCAGATTCAGCCACTTTTACGTTAATTATGGCGAGAAATGAAATATGCAGGTTATAAATCGGTAATATGTGCAATTGGGTGCTTGACATTCAAAATCCATTTTGATATACTAATCAAGCTGTCGCGAGGACAGGGGGTCAAAACCCTGACGGAGCGACGGCGCGAACCTTGAAAACGATACAGAGAGACGAGAGAGAAAGCGGAGCGGAAGCGCGACGAGCCGAGGGATCGGGGAGCGCGGAAGTGAGGCGAACAGTCAGAAATCATTGAGTAGAACGCCAAGAGGATTGAACGAAGGGAT
>CADCFG010000025.1 GCA_902800625.1 uncultured Eubacteriales bacterium
GGAGAAGTCGCCGATCTCGGCGATGATAACGGCAGCGCCGAACTCAGCGACGCCGGGGATGGAGCAGAGCAGTTCGACATCCGCCAGCAGCTTCGGGTCGGACTGGATAACCCGGTGGATCTCATCATCCACCTGGCGAATGGTTTGCTCAAGTGCCCGCAGCACAGAGACGTAAGCCTTGATAAGCAGGTCGGCGGACTCTCTGGAGACGCGTATTTCCAAGGCTTTCAGAGCCTCCGCCTTCAAAGCCTCTGCACGCTTCCGGCAGTACTCGGGGCTCCTGCGAGCGGCGCACTGGAATATCTTGGCGATAGAGGAAGTTCGGGCTCTTTTCAGCGCCTCCGGAGTTGGATACTGCTCCAGGATTATCAGCGAGGTCTCACAATGGAGGTGCTCGAACTGCTTTCTGAAACCGGGAAACACCTGGTCCAGGACGCACTGAAGGCGCTGAACATAGGAGGTGATATCCCGCTTCAGGTCGAAGTGCTGGCGGGTAAGCAGGCGCAGGTTTTCAATCTTGTCGGAGGGAACGAGATTGGGCCTGAGTGCCTGGGTGCGGTACGCCAGTGCCAGGCGGTAGGCGTCCGTGGGATCACTCTTGATCTTGCGAACAGTGACGTTCTTGAAGGCGCTGCTCTGCAGGGGGTTGATGGTGATGACCTGATACTTGTGCCGCGTCAGGAACTGCTGAAGGGTGCGGTGATAATGGGACGTAGACTCCATGACGACCACAGGCCGCTGCCCAAAGGCCGCGCCAGCGCGGGCCAGCGCCTTGACCGACTGGGTCATGCTGGCCTTGTCATGGTAGATTTTCACTCTCTCGAACACGGCGTTGTCCGGAGTGAGGATACACATATCGCTGAATTCCTTGCTGACATCTACACCGGCGACGGGAACAGGCTTTAATTTCATGGGCGCTGCCTCCAGAAAAAAGATATCCGGATGGGCTTCATCAGGCACAGAAATCAATAGGCTTTCGTGTGATGCGGGTAATCATTCGCTGAACCCAACCAGCCAAATCATTGAATTTTCCATGAGATGAAAACAAAGTCTCTCGGGTGGGTAATTCCACAGAATCAATCCGATGGATACCCGGCAAGATTCATACGCACTTCCATCCGTGGTTTTCATGATACACGATTCGCTGCCTGGGTTCAATCTGGTTGATTACCGCCCATCCGGATTCATTTCTAAGTATAAAGGCAAGATACGCCATGTCAAACAAATTGCTTTCGCAATTTACTTGACTGGCGTACTTGATGGGGATTTCGCTCCCCGTGCCCTCGAAGCGCATCCACAAGTGGATGCTTCTGTTGGTTCGATGCGCTCACAGCATGGCCGATGAACGGCCATGATAAAGGCAACCGTGACAGCCTACCGAGGTATCGTGCAGGTCGTCACAGTTGTCACGGTTGTCACGGGCAAGGGGTTGAAGAGTAACTGTGTGAAGGAGGTAGCAAGCAGTCATGAACCTTGGCAGCATACATCACATTGCCGTAATCTGTTCCGACCAGGATTCGGACATGGACTGTTATCACAACAAGCTCGGCTTTCAAATTGTCCGTGAGAACTATCGTTTAGAACGAGATGATTCTACTATTCCATGTAACAAGATCAGCAGATCTTAACGGGCATGAGCTTAATTATGCCATTATCGATACTTTTTCCAAGCCCGACAAAGAGCCAAGATGCGAAAGAACACTGCCTTGCGTCATGCAGAAGGGCAAGCCGGAATACTACCGCGGCACGCCTGTTGAGATCACGCTGAAGCCCAAGATTCAGGTGGACATCGCAGTCAGCGAGATACCCGTCAGGCAAGTCATCGAAACCGCCAAGCGCGTGCTGCACACCAATCACATCGGCGTTGGCAGGATAATAATCACCGATGTTGAAAATATCGTGCCTGTCTGCACCTGTGAAGAGGGCTGCGTTGCGTTGCAATTAGATAGGTTTCCCATAATAATATTTTAACGCTTTAGCATGGCTGCGTGCTGTTGACATTTTCACGGATCGTGATATAATGCCAATCAAAGGAACGGGAAAGGTGGGAAATGGTATGAAGTGTCGTCATCATAGTTGTTATGCCGTTTCTCGCCTCGCTATCTGCCGCGTTGCGAAAACTTTGTATGTCAATTTCAATGCTGTGCGATTTTTCTTCGCGCAGCTGTTTTTTGGCATTTTTGGCTTTTGGTTTACGCCGTTTCCCATCTGAAGAATCGCGGACATGGATCAAGGATCATCGAGGCGGCTCTCCGGATGGGAGGGCCGCTTTTATGATACATTCTTTCTTAGGAGGAACCCCATTATGAAGAAACTGCTTGCCATCCTCATCGCCAGCGTGCTCTGCCTGAGCATGGCCGCCATTGCCGAAGAAACCTACACCGTGGGCATCTGCCAGCTGGTGCAGCACCCCGCGCTGGACGCCGCCACCCAGGGCTTTCAGGATGCCCTGACAGAGAAGCTGGGCGACGCCGTTACCTTCGACGTGCAGAACGCCTCCGGCGATTCCAACACCTGCTCCACCATCGTGAACGGCTTCGTGTCGAACAATGTGGATCTCATCATGGCCAATGCTACGCCCGCCCTGCAGGCCGCCGTGGCCGCCACCGGGGATATCCCGATCCTGGGCACCTCCGTCACCGATTACGCTACAGCGCTGGACATCGACGACTGGACCGGCGCGACGGGCATCAATGTGTCCGGTACATCTGACCTGGCCCCGCTGGATGAGCAGGCCGCGATGCTGAACGAACTGTTCCCGGACGCCAAGGTTGTGGGCCTGCTGTACTGCTCCGCCGAGCCGAACAGCAAGTACCAGGTGGACGTGATCACCGGGTATCTGACGGACATGGGCTATGAATGTGTGGAATACACCTTTGCGGATTCCAATGACGTGGCCTCCGTCACTCAGTCCGCCTGCGACGGCAGCGACGTGATCTACATCCCCACCGACAACACCGCCGCCAGCTGCACCGAGGCCATTCGCAACGTGGTGGAGCCCGCCATGAAACCGGTCATCGCCGGTGAAGAGGGCATCTGCAAGGGCTGCGGTGTGGCCACCCTGTCCATCAGCTACTACGACTTGGGCTACGCCACCGGCGACATGGCCTATGAGGTGCTGGTGAACGGCGCGGACGTCGCCACGCTGAACGTCGCCTTTGCTCCCAACGTCACCAAGGAGTACAACACCGAGCTCTGCGACCTGCTGGGCGTGACCGTGCCCGAGGACTACATGGCCATTCAGTAATCCATAAACGGGAGGGGGACCGATCCCCCTCCCTGACCTGTCTGGAGGAATTGCCTTGAACCTGACATCTCTATTAAACGCCCTTCCCGGCGCGGTGGCCCAGGGCCTCATCTGGGGCATCATGGCCATCGGCGTTTACATCACCTACAAGGTGCTGGACCTGGCGGATTTGACCGTGGACGGCAGCATGGCCACCGGCGGCGCGGTGTGCGTGATGCTGATGCTCAGCGGCTGCAACGTGTGGCTGGCGCTTGCGTGCGCGATGGTCGCGGGCATGCTGGCGGGGCTGATGACCGGCGTCTTCCACACTGCCATGGGCATCCCGCCGATCCTGTCCGGCATCCTGACCCAGCTTTCGCTGTATTCCATCAACCTGGCTGTCATGGGCTTCAAGGCCAACCAGGGCATCAACGTCACCAAGTATGCGCTGATCGTCAGCCAGCGGAACGTGCGCGAGATCAATTTTTCCAATCCGATCTTCACTTCCCTCATCGTGCTCGTGCTGGTGATCGCGGTGCTGTACTGGTTCTTCGGCACTGAGCTGGGCAGTTCCCTGCGCGCCACCGGCGCCAACGGGGCCATGAGCCGTGCCCAGGGCATCAACACGAACGTCTGCAAGATCCTGGGCCTGATGATCTCCAACGGCATCGTGGCGCTGTCCTCGGCCATGCTGTCCCACTACCAGGGCTTCGTGGACGTGAACATGGGCCGCGGCGCCATCGTGATCGGCCTGGCCGCCGTCATCATCTCGGACGTGATCTTCGGAAAGCTGTTCCGCAATTTCGCCCTGAAGCTGACCGGCGTGGCCATCGGCGCGGTGATCTACTACATCGTGCTGCAGGTCGTGCTGTGGCTGGGGCTGAACACGAACCTGCTTAAGCTGCTCAGCGCGCTGATCGTGGCCGTGTTCCTCGCCGTGCCCCACTGGAAGGCGAACATGAAAGGGGGCCGGGGCCGTGCTTGAGCTGAAAGACGTGCGCAAGACATTCAACCCGAAGACCGTCAACGAGAAGATCGCGCTGGACGGGCTGAACCTGCGCCTGGAGGACGGCGATTTCGTCACCGTCATCGGTGGCAACGGGGCGGGCAAGAGCACCATGCTGAACGCCATCGCGGGCACTTGGCCCGTGGACAGCGGCAGCATCTCCATCGACGGCGCGGACATCACCCACCTGCCGGAGCACCGCCGCGCCGCGCTGCTGGGACGGGTGTTCCAGGACCCGATGACCGGCACCGCCGCCACCATGCAGATCGAGGAAAATCTGGCTCTCGCCGCCCGCCGCGGCCAGAGGCGCACGCTGAAGATCGGCATCACCCGCCAGGAGCGCGAGGCCTACCGGGAAAAGCTGGCCAGGCTGGGCCTGGGCCTGGAGGATCGCATGACCGCGAAGGTGGGCCTGCTCTCCGGCGGCCAGCGGCAGGCGCTGACCCTTCTGATGGCCACGCTGAAAAAGCCGAAGCTGCTGCTGTTGGACGAGCACACCGCCGCCCTGGATCCCCGCACCGCTCAAAAGGTGCTGGAGCTGTCCGAGCAGATCGTGACCGAGAATAACCTCATGACCCTGATGGTCACCCACAACATGCGCGACGCCATCCGCTACGGCAACCGGCTGATCATGATGAACGAGGGCCGCGTGATCCTGGACATTTCCGGGAACGAAAAGAAGCGCCTCACCGTGGAGATGCTGATGGATGCCTTCGCCAAGGCCAGCGGCGAGGCCTTTGCCAACGACAGGATACTGCTGTCCTGACGGGATTGTCGGCGAAGCCCTGCGGCCCGCGCCGACTGCGCGACGGCCGCTGATCAAGAATACAAGAGGAATGCCTATGCAAATGGAATTCGTGCGGAAGATGCCCCTGCCCCAGGAGTTGCTCAAGGACTATCCCATCGGCGAGGAAATGAAGCGAAGGAAGGCGGCGCGGGATGGGCAGATCGCGGACATCCTCACCGGCAAGGACGACCGGATGCTGTTGATCATCGGGCCCTGCTCCGCGGACCGGGAGGACGCGGTGCTGGACTACATGCGCCGGCTGGCCGACGTGGAACAGCAGGTGAAGGACAAGCTGCTGATCGTGCCCCGGGTGTACACCAACAAGCCCCGCACCAAGGGCGTGGGCTACAAGGGCATGCTGCACCAGCCCGACCCGGGCAAGGGGGAGGACCTGCTGGCGGGCATCATCGCCATACGCCAGCTGCACACCCACATCCTTCGGGAGACGGGCTTCAGCTGCGCTGACGAGATGCTGTACCCGTCCAACTACAGCTACCTCTCCGACCTGCTCAGCTACGTGGCCGTCGGCGCGCGCTCCGTGGAGAACCAGGAGCACCGCCTGGTGGCCAGCGGCCTGGGCGTGGCGGCGGGCATGAAGAACCCCAGCGCCGGGGACATCACCGTGATGATGAACTCCATCACGGCGGCCCAGAGCCCTCAGGAGTTCATCTACCGAAGCTGGGAGGTGCGCACCCCCGGCAATCCGCTGGCCCACGCCATATTGCGGGGCTTCGTGGACAACTTTGGGCGCTCCCACCCCAATTACCACTATGAAAACCTGTGGGAGCTGCTGGAGCTGTACCGCCAGAGCGCTCTTCTGAATCCCGCCGTGATCGTGGACGCCAACCACAACAACTCCGGCAAGCGGTATCTGGAGCAGATCCGCATCTGCAAGGACGTGATGCACAGCCGCTCGCTGTCGTCGGACATCCGCGGCCTTGTGAAGGGCCTGATGGTCGAAAGCTATCTTGTGGACGGCTGCCAGAAGCCGGGGGAGGGCGTCTACGGCCAATCTATCACCGACCCCTGCCTGGGCTGGGAGAAGAGCAGGGAACTGATCTACAGACTGGCGGATTATTGAAAGGCGGGCAATGCCTGCCTTTTTCAATCCGGCCTTTCCGGTATGCAATATCCCTTGGCCGAAATAGCCTCCGCCTTCAAGATGTCCTGGGTGCGCTTGCGCCTGGCGCACAAGCGAGACTGCCATAAGGGCGTCGCCGCCGTTATCTCCGCTCCACCGATTTATAGAATTAATCGGTGCGTTTATAACACGATGCGCGAAGGACGGCATGGCTTTTGCTTCGCAATTCAACGGTTTATGTTATTCTGCAATTTCGGTCGCCTGCCGAGCAGGGGCACCCGATTGAAAGTTTATCTGCGGTCCATCTTGAAAAAACCTGCCTGGCGGTATATAATGGTAAGTGACGGCTAACGATGGCTTTTCGCCCATCATATAGTGAGCCGTAGATGGACGGCTGCACGATGGGCTTTCTTGATGGGCAAGGGTTAGATTCTTCTAATATATGCCCGATGTATCCGCGAAACACTGGCCCCGGCGCGAGGAGGGGCGAGCGATTTGAAGGATTGCGAGGCGTTATGCAGACAGCGTTTTGACCGCTGGCGCGGGATTTGTCTACGCGGATTCCCGGCGGATCAAGGGCATGATCTGTACCGTCACAGGAAAGGTGAACTGAATCAACGGAGGAGGGCGCGACGATGCAATTTGATGAAATGGGGAACCGCTCGGGAAAGACCCTGATGCTGCTGCCCGGCACGGCCTGTGATTATCAGACGAATTTTGCCACGGTGCTGGACCGGCTGGGTGAGAAGTATCACCTGATCTGCGTCAATTACGACGGCTTTGACGGCAGCGGCGATATCTTTTCCGACATGATCACGGTCACGGAGAAGATAGAAAAGTACATCAAAGACAACTTCAACGGGAGGATCGACGGCGCGATCGGTTCCTCCCTGGGCAGCACCTTCGTGGGACAGCTGATCCAGAGGGAAAACGTCCATATCGATCACGGCATCTTCGGGAGCCCGGACCTTGACCAGAGTGGGAAATTCAGCGCGTGGCTGCAGTCGAAGCTGGTGGTTCCGCTGCTGACCAGCTTTACGAAGGGAGAAAAAAAGAGGGCAAAGACCCGGGAAAAGCTCAAGGGCTTTTTTGAAATGAGCGACGAGGCGGCGGATCGGTTCATGGGATGCTTTGAAAAGTTCAGCCCGGAGTCCATCAAGAACGAGTACTACACGGACCTGCTCACCCGGCTCAGGGACGACATTCACGTAAAGGACACGAAGGTCCATTTCATCTACGCGAACAGGATGGGTGAAAAGTACCTGAAGCGCTACAGGAAGTACTTCCGGGATCCGGAGATCCGGGAATTTGACATGCAGCACGAACAGTGGCTGTTTGGCGGCGAGAAGTATACCGCGCCGGTCCTGAAGGCAATCGACGAGTTTATGGAACTGGCCGGGGATTGAAGGATCGGAGGGCACAAAGGCATGGAGGCTCTCGACGTGCTTCCGGTCCCGGAGCCGCGACGGCGCTTAAGGGCATCGACGGCCGGCGGGGGCTTGGGTATCCGAAGGAAGCAGGATAAATATTATCATGCGTTTTCGATCGGCGAAATGGCAAAACAGGCGCCTGATTCTTCGCGGGGCTGTGGACAGCTTGTCTGTTCCACGGCCCTGTGTTAATTTTGGAACGGGGGATTGACACATGGGCATGGTTGGTTTATAATAACATCGTTATGAAACACTGTTATGAATCCGGGGTGTGCGTATGGCCAAGCGCGTCGAGGGTCGTTCGGACAAGCTGCTGGAGTGCGCCATGGCGGAGTTCATGGAGATGGGCTACCAGGAGGCGTCGCTGCGGGTGATCGCCGCGAAGGCAGATACCACCACGGGTTCCATCTACACCCGCTTCAGGGACAAGGAAGGGCTGTTCCATGCGCTGGTGGATTCGACCATCGATGATCTGATGCTGTGGATGCGGGAGGGCAATGAAGCCTTCGCCGACAGGCCCGCCGGGGAGCAGCGCGAGACGGTGTTCACCTACCGGCCGGAGATCTGGGAGCAGCTGGTGGACTTCATCTATGCCCACTGGGACGTGTTCCGCCTGCTGGCGCGGTGCGCTGACATCGACTGCTACGAGGACATGCTGAACCGCATGATCGACATCGAGGTGGCCTACACCCGCCGATTCCTGGAGGCCACCGGGAACGACGCCCTGGCAAGAGGGCGGCTGACGCCGATGCTTTTGCACATGCTGTCGAGCGCCTACTATTCGGGGCTGTTCGAGATCGTGCGGCACGACATGGCGAAGGACGACGCCATGAGCTACGTCAGCCAGCTGCGCCGCTTCTTCACACAGGGGTGGTCAGATCTGTTGGGGATATGACAGAAGCCGGGTCTTCCGGCTTTTATTGAGGCAGATGGTTAGTTAAATCTAATTTTGATGTTTGCGCCACCGGGCGTTGACATACAAAACATTATAGGAGGTAATCCCATGAAAAAGCTGACTTCAATACTGCTTGCCCTCTGCCTGATGCTGGCGATGTGCGCCGTGGCCACCGCCGAGGCGTCGATCTTCGCCGGCGGCGCGGGCACCGAGGACGATCCCTTTGAGATCGCCACCGCCGAACAGCTCCTGGCCCTCGCCGCCACCGTGAACGACGGCAGCGCCCAGGGCTATCCGGGACAGTTTTTTGTCCTGACGAACGACATCGACCTGGCGGGCGTCGACTGGCAGCCCATCGGCCACATGGACCTCGAGGATATGAGCAACACCAGCTGCATGTTCTTCGGCACCTTCGACGGCCAGGGCCACACCATCTCCAACGTGACCTTCAACTCCGACTATCCCGTCTGCGGCGTGGGCGTGATCGGCATGAACCTGGGCGAGGTGAAGAACCTGACGGTCGAAAACGTCCAGATCCGCTGCGAGGATACCTATTCCATGGCCATCGGCGGCATCGTGGGCTACAACATGGGCGCGGTGCACGATGTCACCCTGACCGGCAAAAACGACATCGCGGGCGTGAATGCCACCGGCGGCATCTGCGGTGGCTCCACCGGTACCACGTGGAACTGCACCGTGGAAGACGCCACCATCCATGTGCTGGGCGACAATGACTTCTCCGACGGGCGCATCATACAGTGCGACATCGGCGAGTGTGGCGGCCTGATCATCGGCGGCAGCTTCGGCGGCACCATGGACAACTGCACCGCCAAGGGCACCGTCGTCGCTGAGGGCAACGAGCCCGTGGGCCTGGGCGGCATCGCGGGGTGCCTGGAGATGATGGACCGCGTGACCAACTGCACCGCCGAGGTGGAGATCATCTCCGAAAAGGGCGGCCACGCCATCGGCGGTCTGTGCGGCTTCAGCGGCACCCATTCCGTGGGCGACATCGCCCTGGCGACCGAGGGCGTCCAGACCACCGAGTATCCCGGCATCATCGATAACTGCTCCGTTACGGTGAAGATGAACGTGCCCGGTGCGACCCACGTGGGCGGCCTGATCGGAACCGGTTTGTATTACTACGGCGAGGAGACCGCCTTCAGGATCGCGAACTGCACCGTCAACGGCGAGATCATCGGCGCTGTCACCCCCGGCGCCGTGGCGGGCCGCGCGGAGAATTCCGTGATCGAGAGCTGCGAGGCCAGCGTCACCCTGGACGGTGAAGCGCTGACCGAGGAGATCGGCAAGACCGAAACCATGTACGAAAGCTCTGACCAGGGTGAAGAAGAACCCGCCGCCTGATGCAATATGAAAACGGGAGCCCGCAGCAAAGCTGCAGGCTCCCGTTTTATTGTACAATAGAGACTGCTGCGATCCTATGCGGTTTTGCGGTTGAGTTTCATGCCTGCAACGTAGTTCAGAAGCAGGGCCCTGTCCGCGGGCTTTTCGACGGCCAGGTCGATTTCCCGGATGCCGTCGATTTTGTCAGCCATGTTGGAGCTGATTAAGTATTGTGCCAGCGCCTTCAGATCCTGCGCTCTTCCGTCGGCTTCCACGGCATAGACCATTCCCCTGCAGGCCAGCACCCGGTTCAGGAATTCCGCAGCGTTTGTAATATTGTAAAGCTTCATCAAAAACCCTCCCTTTCTCGAGGTCGATATGCTATAATGAAGTGAGGCCGGTTCCCTTGCTGTGATTCCATTCTATCCGATCATGGCGGAGGGTACAATCAATACAACGCCAAAAACTATAAATATTGTGCCAAAGCGGTGATTCCATGATCCATTACGTCAACGAACTGTCCACGACGGATGAACTGCGGGAATCCATGAGGGACAGCGGGGACCACTTTCCCTTTTCCGCCAGTGAGGTGGACGGCAACGAATTCGTCAACAACTGCGCCAAGTGGCACTGGCATCATTTTGTGGAGTTTGTGCTTGTGCTTGAAGGCGTGCTGGAATGCTGTACGCCAAAGCAGGTCTTGAAAATCTATCCCGGCGAGGGATATTACATCAATACGGACGTGCTTCATATGAACCGGATGGCGGCGGACAGTCCGCAGGTCAAGTACAGGGTTCTGCAATTTGAGACGAGCGTGATGGGCGGGTCGGAGGCCATCAGCGAAAAATACGTCATGCCGATTGTGCGGGACGCCGGCCTCGAAGCCATCCGATTGTCCCCGGAGGACGAGCCGGGAAAGCGAATACTGGGCGACTTTGCCGCCATGTTCGATATTGCGGCCGAAGAGCCGGAGCAATATGAGATGCGCATCCTGGGACATATCGTGGACGCATGGCTCAATTTGTTTTTGCTGTCAGAGCCGCGTCTGTGCTCCGTCTCACAGGTCACGGATATTGCTTCCGCCCGGGTCAAGGTGATGCTGGCCTTTATCCATGACCGTTGCGCGGATGCGATCAATGTGGACGATATTGCGAATGCGGCCAACATAAGCCGCCGCGAGGCCTTTCGATGCTTCAGACAGGTGCTGGACACCACGCCCACGCTGTACCTGTTGCAGCACCGGATCAATCGCGGCGCACGCTTGCTGGTTGAAACGGCGAAAAGCGTCACGGAAATCGGCTTTGACTGCGGATTCTCCAGCCCAAGCTATTTCTGCAAGGCGTTTCACGATTTGACGGGCGTCTCCCCGAGCAGGTTCAGACGGGAAAGCGGCATGAAAAAGCAGGGCGGCCCGTCCAATGCTTAGGTAGCCGCTGATCCATTCCCGCACCGATCCTGCGGCGCCTTTTCCGGCATCTGCCGCCTGCAGATTTCGAGATTTACCTCCAGTAAACCATTGAGATCTGCAAGGCCGCCTGCCGAAAACTCACTCGCAGCCTTGATACTTGAATTAATCATCGCCTGCTCAGGATTATATAGCTGACAGGACCTGTGCTGACGTGGTATAATGATCAGGCAACCGGCGCGAAGCGTGGTTGGCCGGGTCGGCGGCTCCTGCAGGGAAAGATGCCGACAATCATGTTATGCAAGTGGAAAGCGCACGATGGTCAGCAGGAAATATAAAACAGGGCGGAGATTATACCTCGTAAAATGAAAGGCGCGGCGCTGGGAAGCGTTGCGCTCACGGCCGTATTCGCGCTTCTGCACCATTGGCGCCATGCCGCGCTGTGGTACTCGCTGGCGATTACCTTCGGGACGATCGGCTATCACCTTGCCATGCGGTTGATGGTCGGCCTCATCTTCGACAGGTGCATGCATAACCGAGCGGATTATTCGAAGCCTTGGTATCGGCAAAGGCGCTTTGAGCCGGGGCTGCATGAAAAGCTGCGGGTCAGGAGATGGAAGGGCAGGATGCCGACCTATGAAAGCAGCCTCTTTGACCTGCACAAGCACAGCTGGGACGAGATCGCGCAGGCCATGTGCCAGGCCGAGCTGGTGCATGAGACGATTGCCGTCCTGTCGTTTTATTCCGCTCGTCGCGACGCATTGGTTTGGCAGCTTGGCGGTATTCCTGGCCACGTCGGTCCTCAGCGCGCTGCTGGATCTGATGTTTGTGGCCATGCAGCGCTACAACCGCCCGCTTGTTGTGCGGCTGGCAAAAAAGGCAAAGCTCCTTTTTCGCGTCTGACTCGAGGCGATCAGGACAGATTTGAATACGTTACGGTAAGATGATGAGTATACGCAATATTGGCATATTCGCCCACGTGGACGCGGGCAAGACCACGCTGTCGGAGCAGTTGTTATTGCGCGCCGGGGCGATCCGCAAGGCGGGCAGCGTGGACGACGGCACCGCCCACACCGACAGCCTGCCCGTGGAACAGCGACGGGGTATCTCCGTGCGCGCCTGCTGCGTGCGCATGGACTGGAAGGGCACAGCCGTCAACCTGATCGACACTCCCGGCCACTCCGACTTTTCGGCGGAGATAGAGCGTTCGCTGTGGGCGCTGGACGGGGCGATCATGGTGGTGAGCGCCGCGGAGGGCGTGCAGCCCCAGACGGAGCTGCTGTTTGAGGCGCTGCGGGAACAGGGCCTGCCGGTGCTGTTCTTCATCAACAAAGTGGATCGGGAAGGCGCGGACGTTGCGCGCGTCGCGGCCCAGATCCGCAGAAGACTGTCCTCGCGGGCGGCGCTGATCGGGGAGGACGAACAGATCCTCGAAGCCGTCTGTGACGCCGACGACGACATGATGGAGCGCTGGCTGGCGGGAGAAACCATTGGCGATCCGGAATTGGAGGAGCGGATGGCGGCACTGGCGCGCTTGGGCGAGGTCTATCCGATGCTAGCGGGCTCCGCGCTCAAGGGCTTCGGCATCGAACCGCTGCTGGACGCAATCCTCGATTATCTGCCGGAACCCGCGAAGGCGTCGGAAACATTGTGCGGCGTGGCCTTCGCCGTTGCCCGCGACCGGCTGCTGGGCAAGGGCGTTTGGATACGTCTGTTTGGCGGGCGAATTGAAAACCGGGCGCAGCTGACGCTGCCGGGGCGCGTCGATCCCCTGACGGGAGAGCCAACCCAGGTACAGGGCAAGATCACCCAGATACGGGACGTCTCCGGCGCGGACCGGGGCAGCCTGTCGGCGGGGGAGATCGGCGTGGTCTACGGCCTGGGGCAGATGAAGATCGGCCAAGTTGTCGGAAGCGGGGATGCGCTGCCCCGGAAGGTGCGCCCGGGCACGCTGCGCATGCCGCTGATGACGGTGCGCGTGGTGCCGGAGACGCCGGAGCGTATGACGGCGCTGGCCAATGCCTGCGAGATGCTCGCGGACGAGGACCCGCTGCTGCGCACCCGCTATGTCAAGGCCACGGGCGAATTGCAGATGGAGGTCATGGGCGGTATCCAGCTGGAGGTCCTTGAAGAGGAACTGAGGAGCCGATTCGATCTGAACGCATCCATTGAAAAGCCCACGGTGATCTACCGGGAGACCATCGCTCATGCTGCCGAGGGCTATGCGGAGTACACCTGGCCCAAGCCCTGCTGGGCGATCCTGCGGTTCATCATCCGGCCCGCGCCCAGGGGCAGCGGCGTGCGCTTTCACTCGGAGGTGCCCGCGCGGGAGATCGCGCCACGCTACCAGCACCAGGTGGAGCAGGCCCTGCCCCTGGCACTGAACCAGGGCAGGCTGGGCTGGCGGGTGACGGACGTCGATATCACCCTCGTCGGCGGCAGCCATCACCAGTTCCATACCCATCCGCTGGATTTCATCGTGGCCACGCCATGGGGCATCCAGGATGGCCTGGCAAGAGGCGGCAGCGTGCTGCTGGAGCCGATATTGGAGCTTCGCCTGCGCGTGCCCCAGGACTGCGTGGGCCATGTGATGAGCGACATCACTACCATGCGGGGCGAAGTGACGGGGGTAGAAGCCGGCGAGGATTTCGCCGCGATGACGGCGCTGGTGCCGGTGGCCTCCAGCATGGACTATGCCGCGCAGCTGGCCCAAAGCACGAACGGACGCGGCGGTATGAGCGCCCGGCTGCACAGCTATCGGGAGTGCCCCATGGAGCTGGGAGCGACAGCGGCCCGGTGCAGCGTGGACCCGCTGGACACCAGCAAGTACATCCTGGCGGCCCGAAGCGCGCTGGAGGGCGGGATATTCGATCTGGACGGATAGGCCCTTCAGGACCAAACCAATGAACCCGGGAGGCGCGGCGCATGTCGAAGGAGCCGATTTGCGCGGTATACGTGAAAGGATGGAGATCGTGGTGAAACTCAAGAAACTCAACGCGGCCCTGGGCCTTCTGTCGATTGCCGCAATGCTTTTGCACATCGGGTACACCGTGTTTGCATACCTGGCATTTTACTATAATCCGGCATTGAAGCAGCTGACAGCCGTTCCTTTCATGGTGCTGGCCTGCCTGCACGCCGTCTGTGGCATGCTGACGGTGTTCCTCCAGTCGGACGGCACGCGACTGAACCTGTACCCGCGGCAGAACCTGCGCACCATCCTTCAAAGGGTCTCCGCGGCGCTGATGCTGCCCCTTCTGATCCTGCACATCAACACATTCAATCTGCTCCAGTCCACTGCCCAGGCGGGACAGTGGCTGTGGTTTGCGCTTTTGATGCTCAGCCAGCCGCTGTTCTATGGCGTGGCGCTGACCCACGTGGCGGTGTCCGTGACGCGGGGGTTGATCACGCTGGGGCTGCTGACCTCCATCGACAGGCAGAAGCGTATCGACAGGGTCGTATACATCCTCTGCGCCCTGGCGTTCGCGGTTTCGACCTTTGTGGTGGTTCGGACGGAGCTCGCCATGTTCCTCTCTGGAGGTGGCGCGGCATGAAGCATGTGCTGATCATCGGCAGCGGCATCTCCGGCATGGCCTGCGCCGTGCGCTGCGCGGAGCGGGGCCTTCGCGTGACGCTGGCATCGCCGTTCCCGTCGGAGCGCTCCCAGTCCGTGATGGCGGCGGGCGGCATCAACGCCGTGCTGCCGGAGGGCGAGCCGGGCGATTCCGTATCAAGCCACGTCGAGGACACGCTGAAGGGCGGCTGCGGGCTGGGCGGCGAGCGGGCCGTGACCGGCCTCTGCGAACACGGCGGGGAGATCCTGCGGTATCTGGAGGGCATCGGCACGGTGTTCTCCGTGGACGGGCATGGCCGCCCCCTGCGCCGGGCCTTCGGCGGGCAGTCCCACAAGCGCACATACTATTGCGGCGCGTCCACGGGCAAGCAGATCGTGTCCGCGCTGGTGATGGAGGCGCGGCGCTTCGAGGCGGCGGGGCTGATCGAGCGCCGGCTGTGGTGCTGCTTCCACTCGGCGCTGATCGAGGATGGCGTCTGCCACGGCGCGATGCTGTTCGACGAGGCGCGCGGCGGGCTGGAGGCGGTCTACGCCGACGCAGTGGTGATCGCCACCGGCGGGCAGAACGCGATGTTCGGCAAGACCACGGGCTCCACCCAGTGCGACGGCTATGCCGCGGGCAAGCTGTTCATGCAGGGCGCGGAGCTGAAGAACCTGGAGTTCATACAGTACCACCCCACCACGCTGGAGACTCCGCAGAAGCGCATGCTGATCTCCGAGGCGGCGCGGGGCGAGGGCGGTCGGCTGTTTACAAGGGCGGACGGTCGGAACATCTACTTCATGGAAGAGAAGTACGGCCCGGGCGGCAACCTGATGACGCGGGACGTCGTCTCCCGGGAGATCGACGCGCTGGGCGGCAATGTGTTCCTGGATATCTCGTTCCTGGGGAAGGACGCGATCGACGAGCGCCTGCCGGAGGTGCGGGACCTGTGCGCCAAGTACGGCGGCATCGACGTGACGCGTGAGCCCATCCCGGTTGAGCCGTCGGTGCACTTCTTCATGGGCGGACTGGCGGTGCGCCTGAACCACGAGACGAACATACGAAACCTGTTCGCCGTGGGGGAGTGCGCATCCATGTACCACGGGGCGAACCGGCTGGGCGGGAACTCGCTGCTGGCGGCAATCTACAGCGGCAACGTGGCGGCGGATGAAATCGCGAGCCGGAAGGAAGAAGCCCCGGCGCATCCCGATTTCAGCGGCGTGCTGGAGCATGAGAAGGCGCGGCTCGCCGAAAGCCGGGACACGCAGAGCCAGTTCCCTGTCATGTACATCCGGGACATGCTGGCCGAGACGATGCAAAAGCGGCTGGGGATCGTGCGCGACGAGGCAAATCTCATGAAGGGCGTGGATGACATCGACTACTATCTCTCAATTGCCGGGCGCCTGAACTACGATCCCAACGTGATGCCCTATTTCAACTACAGTCTGACGGCGATCCTGACGCTGGCGCGGGCGACGGTCACCTGCGCGCTGTCCCGCCGGGAGAGCCGGGGCGCGCATTGGCGGAGCGACTTCCCGGAGACGGACGAGGCGCAGCGCTCGGCGACGATCATCAAATACGACGGCGGGAAATACAGCGTGCGGCTGGATGAGGAGCGTGCCTATGAAAGTTAGAATACTGCGGCAGCAGTTTCCCGGCAGCGCGCCCTACTGGGAGACCTTTGAGTACGACGGCCCGGAGGACAACTCCGTGGCCGGGGTGCTGGACTACCTGAACTATCACGACGACATCGTCGACGCGGACGGGAAGCGGACCACGCGCATCGGCTGGGAGTGCTCCTGCTTGCAGGGCATCTGCGGGGCCTGCGCCATGGTGATCGACGGGCAGCCCGCCCTCGCCTGCGAGACGTTCCTGCGGGATATCCAGGGGAAGGAGATCACGATCCGCCCCCTTCAGAAGTTCCCCGTCATCCACGATTTGGTGGTGGACCGGTCCTCGATTCACGAGAACCTGAAGCAGGCCGACGTCTGCATCGGGGAATACCGGCCCTCCGCCGACGCCGACCACGCGCACCAGTACGCCGCGGCCAAGTGCCTGAAATGCGGGCTGTGCCTGGAGGTGTGCCCAAATTACGTAAACGGCGAAACCTTCTTTGGCGCGGCCTTCGCCAATGATTGCTACCTGGTGGCTTCGAGGAACCGGGCCGAGGACAGGCGCATCCGAACCGTCTATGCGGAACACTTTGCAAAGACCTGCTCCAAGTCTCTGTCCTGCATGGAGGTCTGTCCCATGAAGATCCCGACCCTGGCCTCAATGGCCAAACTCAACAGAATGAAACGCTGAATCGGTTTTTCATGGCGCTGATGCTGCGCATCCTGCGGACATTTTCGATTGCCGGACCGGTTCAGCCGGTGGAATGGTGCGGCAAGCACAACGGAAAGAGGGAGCGCCCGGTCAAATTGATGGGGCAGTCGGAACGGCTGGAAGCCCTGTGGACAGTGAGCCCTCCCATTGAGGAGGGCTGCCGTGCCTGGAAAACAGTCCTGTGGGCTGTATGGGCGCTTTGCCGGACGCCCCCCTCGCGCATTGCGGCGAGGCAGGACCCGGTCGTGCGAGATGGGACCCAATGAGCCGGCATTGGGCGCGCATGTTTGATTAAGCCTCCGTCAGGCCAGGACGAGGTGTTAGAGTGTGTTTCTAAATCCTGAACATGCATTTTCGGCGTCTAAGGCTGCATTTCTGTGTTGAAAAACCTTGACTTGCAACCAGTAAGCCTGCGGTTTTTCGCCTTGAAATGCAGCCTGATACGCTCGAAACTGCACATCCCGGACTTTAGAAACACACTCTAATGTCCATCAGGAAAACGTGAAGAACAAAAAAAGAAAACGCTCCGAACCTGGGCTTTTTGCAGGGGGACATCGGAGCGTTTTCCATTCTTTCGTGCGTCCTCGATCCAAAGGGAGGCGCGCTGCGGAGGGGTTCTGTTTCTGCGTCAATAGGGTTAAAGCAGCTGTGCGGATTCGTTGGCTTCCTGCTTGGCCTTGTCGATGGCGGCGAGCAGGGCGTCCAAGGAGCCGGTCTCGAAGCCATCTTTGGCGAGCATCACGCCGCGATGATCGGCGCAGATCAGCAGGCAGAGGTGCTCCGTCTCCCTGTGCTCGCGCACGTCGGTGTAGTCGATCTCGATGGGCTCGCCCCTGCCGGTGTCCACGGAGAGGGATGCGTGATGGCAGGTGACGGTGCGCTCGGAGGCATCGCCGTTGACGCGCCGAAAGGCCTTGTACCTGCGGCGCAGCTCGGACTTTTGCAGGGTCAGCGCCCAGATCAGCACCAGGATGCCGGTGAGCAGCGTGGGCACGCACAGCGCGGAGAGCACGGGGACCCGCGCCTGGAGGACCAGGAACACGAGCCCAAAGGCCAGGAACACGATGCCGCAGTAGAGCAGCGTCTTCTGGCGCTTCTTCGAGAAGATGGCCGCGTGGCTCTCGGCAAAGAGCGCGTGATCCACGGTGATGCGATTGACGGCGACGGGTTCCATCATTTGCCCTCCTTGTTTCGGTCGATGTCGCGAAGCAGCGCCTCCCAATGCCGGGCGCCGCTGTTCATCGGGTCGGGCTCGGCGGGATTCTCTTCGGGCAATTCCTCAAAGGAATCCTTGGCCCATGGGTCGCCCTCGACGGCGATGAACTGTTCCTCGATGTTCAGGTCGCGGTTCAAATCGGCATAGAGGCGCAGCAGGGAGAGCAGCATCGGGAACCAGAAGCCCAGGAACGGCACGACGACGATCGTCCACGGGGCCAGCAGCACGATGAAGGCGATCCAGACCAGCTGGATCAGCACCGCGACCAACACCCTGATCGAGTGCTTGATGCTGAACAGCATGGCGTTGCGGGCGCGGTTAAGGGCGCTCTGGCTGAACAGCACCAGCTGGGGCCAGTAGAGGGTGTTGATCCATATCACCAGGGCCAGGCTGACCAGCGCCATCACCAGCGTGCCGGGGGTGGGGGAGACGCGGGCGCTCATCATGATGTAGGCCATGAAGGCGTACAGCCCGACGAAGAAGCCGAGGACCGCGCCCGGCAGGAGGCTGCCCTTCCAGTTCTGCTTCCAGGCCTTCTTGTAGTTCTTCCACCAGTTGCCGGGAGCGTCCCGCAGGCCGCGCATGATGGCATCCACCATCCCGGCCAGGAACGGGCCGAATATCGCGCCGCCCAGGATGGACGCGGGCAGCAGCACCACCAGGCTGGAGGCGAGCAGCGCCATCAGCACGCCCGCCGCCAGCGGCAGCGCCCCGGCGGTGGTGAGCAGGTTGACGCGCAGCCAGTTGAAGCCGTAGAAGGACATCAGCTGCTTGTAGCGGGCGAAGCCCTCCTGCCGATGGGTGTAATCGGTGTCGTCGCGGAAAAGGGCCATATAGAACCTCCTTATTGCTTGCCGAGGTGGCAGCCGTCCAGGAACTCTGACAGCATCGCTTCCTCGTCCCCCTCAAATCCATCCGTGACGGTAAGCTCGGCGATGGCCACGTACTTGCCGTAGAGGGCGAACGCGGACACACCGCGGCTGTAGGGGTTGGCGTCTGAGGCGACATCGTAGAGCAGCAGCTCATAGTCGATGCCGTTGTGGGCAGCGCTCCTGCGCTCGCGGACGGAATAGGTTTCCTCCTCGCGGGCCATCCAGTCCGCGTAAGCCTCCCCGGCGGCGGATTCGTCGGCGCAGCCGTAGAGCAGCAGGTAGACCTGGGCCGGGTAGAGGTCCACCGCCTTGCCCTCGGCGTTGGTGTAGTCCGTGGGTTCGCCGGCGACCCAGGAGGCATAATAGGTGTCGTCCCCGGCCAAGGCGGTGTCGTTGTTCAGCAGCGTCAGGCCGTTCCCCGGCGCTTCCACGCCCAGCACCGTGCCCAGCATCTCCCAGCTCCTGTCCCACTTCGCGCCGTCGATGGCCTCGCCGGGATATCGGGAGAAGGTGGGCACCAGCAGCGCCGCGCCCACGATCAGCGCCACGATGATGGGGATGATCAGCCACTTCTGCATGATGAACAGCCATATCTTGCTCAGCTTCCGCTTCATGTCAACCCTCCGTCAGCGCGCTCCAGAGCGCGTCGCATCCGTCCTTGTGCCTGCAGACCCGGTCCTGCCAGAGCCCCTTCGGGCGAAGTACAGGCCGGCCATTTCCGCCTGGTCCACGTCCAGTCCCGCCAGTACCGGAAGGCTCTCCCAGGCGTGAGAATCGATGATTTCATCAGTCCCGGCGATCTCGCCGTCCGGGCGGGCCATGATGTCGTAATTGGCGTGTAACGTTTCAGGATCGTCGCAAATAAAGAAGTAGCTCTCGCAGGCCTCCAGGTCGGCCATCAGCTTCACACCGGCGGCGTAGGCGTAACCGGCCTGGTCGCGCTCCTCGCTGGCGGCCATGTCCACATACGGGTGAATCTCAAACACCGCGCGGCCATCGCCGTTCAGATCCTCGCCGAGGGCGGAGAACGCCTTTTCCAGCGCGGCCAGGGTCTCATCCGACAGCGGCGCGGAGGCCACGTAGGCCAGCTGGTAGTCCGGCTCGACCTTGCCGATGCCCAGGGCGTTCACAGCGATGTCCACGAGGGCAATGGCCAGCACGGCCCCCGCCAGCAGCCACCACTTGTGGTAGTGCCACCAGTTGGCGGCCTTCTGCTTCGCCGTGCGCTCGGCGGGCTGGTCGGGCTTCACGTCCCGATACTTCCATTTCAGATATTCGCTTGCCATTGCAGCGCCTCCTCGTCAAAGGCGGTGGGTTCGCAGGTGGTGCCTCCAGCGGCGTAGCTGACGGGCAGGCAGATCAGCGCGGGCGCGACGGAGCGCTCTTCGTTCAGAAGGATGTTCACGGCGGTTTCGGCCATCTGCTTCACCGGCTGCACGATGGTGGAGCAGTAGTATTCAGCGGTGAAGAACTGGCGCGTGCCATCGTAGCCGATGATCTGTACGTCCTCCGGCACGCGGATGCCGCGGCGCTTCAGGTGGTTGATGACATAGAAGGCCAGCCGGTCGGTGCAGCAGAAGATGCCGTCGTATTCCAGCTTTCCATCGATGATATGCCCGTCCAGGAAGCGGTATATGGCCTCGAGGCCGTCCTCGTCGTTGAAGCGCTGGGCGGTGTAGTCCGCGCCCTTCATATCGCAGGCGGCGATAAAGCCTGCGCCGCGCTTGTCCGTTTCGCCGATCACCTGGGAGCCGATGCGCAGAAACAGCGGCTTCGCGCAGCCCAGCTCCATCAGCCTGTTCGCCGCCAGCGCGCCGCCGGAGAAGTTGTCCGAGGACACGCAGGGGATGGAGGGGCTGATATAGCGATCGATGGACACATAGGGCAGGTCGTCGCTGATCTCAAGGCCCGGCGCGTAGGTCAGGCCAATGATGCCGTCCACCCGGTTCTGGCGCACCATCTGGATGCAGCGGGCCTCGGCCTTGATGTCGAACTGGGTGGTGGCGATCACCAGGCGATAGTCGCGCCGGGTAAGCTCATAGCTGACGGCGTTGGCCAGCTCGCTGAAGAAGGAATGATCCAGGCAGGGCAGGATCAGCGCCACGGTGCGGGTCTTGTCGGCGCGCAGGCCGCGGGCATAGCTGTTCACGCTGTAGCCCAGCCTGGCGGCCGCGTCCTCGACCTTCTGCTTGTAGCTCTTGCCCACGGGAATGCCGTTAAAGACCTTGGATACCGTGCCCAGGGCCACGCCGGCCTCGCGGGCCACGTCCTTCATGGTGGGGGATTTTCCGGAATTTCTCATTTCTACACTCCGATAATGTATCGTTTCATGCGATTTGTGATTCTGTTTCACAGTATAGCAGGTGAAATTTCATTTGTAAAGGTCTTTTGGCGTCAAAATGTGACAAACTGGAGTAATTCAGTGGTGTTTAACAATTTTTACCCTCCAAAATTGACAGTCCAAAATATTTTAAAAGATAAGACGAAGGGGTTGACAAGCGAAAGGCAATCTGTTATTCTATAACCACGGAATAGTGTAACGTTTCACACCACCGCCAAAACGGGACTCGAGTCCGTTTATATCGGGAATGATCCAGATTGCCTTCAGGAACTACAAGGCTTCCAAGGGCATATGGGGCAGCAAATGGGTGGGCCTTGAATGGTTCGAGCGGTTCTTCACCGCGCCGACCTGCGGCCGAATGATCAAGAACACCATCCTGCTCAGCCTGTACAGCCTGCTGTGGGGCTTCCCGGTGCCGATCATCCTGTCGCTGTGCATCAACCAGCTTCGGTTCCCGCGCTACAAGCGCGTGGTGCAGACGGTGCTGTACGCGCCCCACTTCATCTCCATCATGGTCGTCTGCGGTATGATCCGCATCTTCCTCAGCCCCTCCGGCGGCCTGATCAACCTGCTGATAGGGAAACAGATCGATTTCCTGACGGAATCCAGCGCGTTCCGCACCATCTACATCGCCTCCGGCATCTGGCAGGACGCGGGCTGGGGCTGCATCATCTACCTGGCAACGCTTTCCAACGTCGATACCAGCCTGTATGAAGCGGCCAAGGTGGACGGCGCGAGCATGTTCCAGCGCATCATGAACGTGGACGTCCCGGCGCTGCTGCCCATGGCGATCCTGAATTTGATCATGAGCGCGGGCTCGCTGATGAACGTCGGCTTCGAGAAGGTGTGGCTCTTGCAGACCGACCTGAACAAGGCCACGTCGGACGTCATCGTCGTCTACGTGTACCAGCAGGGTATTGAAAACGCCAAGTACAGCTATTCCACGGCTGTGGGCCTTTTCAACACGGCGGTCAACCTGATCCTGCTGTTCATCGTGAACACCATCGCTTCCAAGACCTCGGAAGTCAACTTCGTGTAAGTGGGTGCGGTGAGAATGGCAAAGAACAACAATTCCCACGGCCTGTCCGAGAAGACCAGCGACATCATCCTCGTGGTGATCACCGCCGTGGTGCTCCTCCTGGTGGCCTATCCCCTGTACTACGTGCTGGTGGCTTCCTTCTCGAACCCCTACGACGTGTACGCCGGCAAGACCTTCCTGCTGCCCAGCCAGTTCACGCTGGACGGCTACAAGGCGGTCTTTGCCGACCCGAACATCCTGACCGGTTACGGCAACTCCATCAAGTACACCGTCATCGGCACGATCTTTTCCGTCACCCTGCTGTACATCTCGGCCTATCCGCTGGCCCAGAAGGACCTGCCCGGCAGAAAGTTCTTCAGCGTGTTCTTCATCATCACGATGTACTTCGGCGGCGGCCTGATCCCCACCTACCTGGTGGTGAAGCAGACCGGCCTGGTGAACAACATATGGGCGCTGTTCCTGCCCGGCGGCGTGGGCGTTGGCAACATGATCATCGTGCGCAACTACTTCCAGAACAGCATCCCGCACGAGCTGATCGAGGCCAGCGAGATCGACGGCAGCTCGAAGCTCAAGACCTTCCTGCGCATCGTCATTCCGCTGTCCATGCCCATCATGGCGGTCATGGTGGTGTTCAGCATGGTGGCCTACTGGAACGACTGGTTCACGGCCCTGATCTACCTGCCCGGCACCGAGAAGGCCCCGCTGCCCCTGGTGCTGCGCAACATACTGATCAAGTCCAGCGCCAGCGCCTCCCAGGCGGCCACGATCTCCGGCGGCTATGCCGAGCTGAACAAGATCACCGAGATGATCAAGTTCGCGTCCATTATCGTGGCGGCTGCCCCGATGCTGATCGTCTATCCGTTCGTGCAGAAGTATTTTGAAAAGGGCTTCATGGCCGGAGCGGTGAAGGGATAACCCTCATCCGGATTTGGCTTGAGTTCCGCCGGAACTCCGGCCGCCAAATCCGCAAGGCTGGCATTTTTCATCCGGCAAATGGGATTTGCCTCCTGAAAAATGAACTCCGTTCCCGCCGCGCACGTCGCCGGGAACGATTGAAACCATTATCGCAATCGAAAGAGAGGTATCTGAATATGAAACGCATCATTGCTCTGATTCTCACCCTCATGCTGGCCATGGTCGCGATCCCCGCGATGGCCGAGCAGACCGAGTACACCATCATGGCGGGCCAGTCCGCCTGTCTCCCGGATACAAGGACAACGAAGTGCTGAACCAGCTGATGGCCGACACCGGCATCTCCATCGAGTGGAACTCCATGAGCGAGGGCCTGAGCACCCAGGTGAACATCAGCATCAACGGCGGCACCATGCCCGATGCGTTCATGGGCGTCGGCTTCAACAACTATGATCTGGCCACCTACGGCGAGGACGAGACCTTCATCGACCTGACGCCCTACATCAACGAGGAAGTCATGCCGAACCTGACCGCCATCCTGGAGGCCCATCCCGAGTTCCGCGCTGCCATCACCCAGGCGGACGGCAACATTTACGGCCTGCCCAGCGGCGACCAGATGACCACCATCGGCATCGGCATGGACAAGGATTACAACATCGGCGTCCTGCCCCAGTTCGCCATGATCAACAAGGCCTGGCTGGACGACCTGGGTCTGGATATGCCCACCTCGCTGGACGAGCTGGAAGTCATCGACCGCTACAAGGCTGACTTCGAATCCGCCGTCTCCGAGCAGGAAGGCCTGTGGATCAAGAACGGCGGCCCCACCGACGAGGAGTGGGAAAGCTACAAGGCCATGCTGGAGAACAACTGCGGCATGAGCCAGCTGCTGGAGGTCTATCAGGCGGCCTACGATCGCTTCGCGGCCAACGAAGGCTGATTGTCCCTCTCCGCTTCTCCCGCCCCGTCCCGAGGACGGGCGGGAGAAGCACCAATAACTCTGCGAGGAGCGTATTCCCATGATGAGCGAAAAGCTGCGTAAGGCGAGAGATTTCGAGGCGCAGTACAGCCACTATGTGCCGGAGGATGAGCGCCCGGAATACCATGTGAACGGCGCCATCGGCTGGATCAACGATCCCAACGGCTTCTCCGTGTACAAGGGCGAGTACCACCTGTTCTTCCAGTACCATCCTTACAAGCCCATCTGGGGGCCGATGCACTGGGGACATGTCAAGACCCATGATTTCATCCGCTGGGAGCGATTGCCAGCGGCCCTTGCGCCGGACATGCCCTACGACAAGGACGGCTGCTTCTCCGGCAGCGCCATCGAGCTGCCCGATGGACGCCAGCTGCTGATGTACACCGGCGTGCGCGAGGAGCGGCAGGAGGACGGCTCGCTGAAGCCCTACCAGACCCAGTGCCTGGCGGTGGGGGACGGCGTCGACTATGAAAAGTACGAAGCCAACCCCGTGCTGACGGCGGCGAACCTGCCCAAGGGCGGCAGCGACATGGACTTCCGCGACCCCAAGATCTGGCGCGAAGGCGAAAGCTACTACGCCGTGGTGGGCAACCGCCCCTCCGACGGCAGCGGCTCCATCCTGCTGTTCAGGAGCGAGGACGCGTTCCACTGGACCTATCAGGGCCGCGTGGCCTCCAACCACAACCAGTACGGCAAGATGTGGGAGTGCCCCGACTACTTCAAGCTGGACGGCAAGGACGTGCTGCTGGTCAGTCCCCAGGAAATGATGCCCATCGGGCTGGAGTTCCACGCGGGCAACGGCACCGTCTGCATGATCGGCGAGGAGAACGAGAAGAAGCACCTGATCCGCGAGAACGTGCACGCCATCGATTACGGCATAGACTTCTACGCGCCCCAGACGCTTTTGGCCCTGGACGGCCGCCGCATCATGATCGCCTGGATGCAGAACTGGGACACGGCGCGCAGCCAGCCCATCACGATCCGCACCTGCGGCATGATGACGGTGCCCCGCGAGCTGAGCGTTCGCGACGGCCGGCTCATCCAGCAGCCCGTGCGGGAGCTGACCAACTACTACGGTGAGAAGATCAGCTACAAAAACGTGCCCCTGTCCACCGAGACCATCCTCACCGGCATCCGGGGCCGGGTGATCGATATGACAGTGAACGTGCGGCCGGCCAACGGCAGCGTGATGTATCACGCGTTCAAAATGAACCTGGCCAAGGACGGCGAGCATGTGACCACCATCCGTTTCAAGCCGGAGCAGGGCATCGTGCGGGTGGACCGCAGCCGCTGCGGCTTCCCGTTTGACATCGTGCACGTGCGCGAGTTCCCGGTCTATTCCAAGCACGGGAATATCAAGCTGCGCTGCGTGATGGACAAGCACAGCCTGGAGCTGTTCGTCAACGACGGCGAGCAGGCCGCCAGCTTCGTGCTGCACACACCGCAGACCGCGGACGTGATCAGCTTCGAGGCCGAGGGCGAGGTATTGATGGACGTGGACAAGCACGACCTGATTTTTGATAGGGATGATGACAATGAGTAAGCGTTATGATGTCGTCGCGCTGGGCGAGCTGTTGATCGACTTCACCGAGAGCGGCCTGAGCGAGCAGGGCAACCCCGTGTTCGAGGCCAATCCCGGCGGCGCGCCCTGCAACGTGCTGGCGATGCTTCGGAAGCTGGACAAGACCTGCGCCTTCGTCGGCAAGGTGGGCAGCGATATGTTTGGC
>CADCFG010000026.1 GCA_902800625.1 uncultured Eubacteriales bacterium
AGCCCTGATTGCGTTGGTTCAGGAAGACGATGATATGCGGTTTGAGCGCGCGTTTGATCCATTTAAGGTAGAAATTATCCGGCATGACGCTGCGGAGGTCGCTGAGGAAGTTGAAAAAGCGCAGGCCCTTGAGCGCAAAATGGCGAAGGAAGCGCGGGCAAAGCTCCGGGCGGAAAAGAAGGCGGAATGGAACGGCATGGTAGAGAATAAACGTCAGGAGATCAGGCAATTTTTCGATAGGCTAAGGCAGAAGAAGTAAACATATCGGTATGCAGCAATACAAGGCAAGGACAACCACACCCGGCATTGATATGCACCCTTTATTGGAGACAGTAAAAAAGAAGAACTGTCAACAAAGGAGGGAGCATCATTATGTACATGCAAGGGAAGGTAATGAAGTAAAATTGCTCAATTATACTTTCGGAGCGATGAAAATCATGCGTTTTTAACCTTTTTGCATCGGGCTAAAGGGTCGAATAAAACGATGGCCAAATAACGGATAAATTTACATAAGAGCAACCCCACGATTCAGTCGTCGCGGGGCTGCGTATTTGCGATATCAGGTCTCTTAGTGGTATCCTGTACTATGGGCAGAATTGCCACAAATGCGATGGACATGCGCACAGTTATTGTTGGAATTGAGAATCAGGACAATTATTCTTTTCTCCCTCTTCCGGATGCGCGACGAGGAAATTCACCGTCCGTTCGATCCAGCCGCGCAGCGGGCTGAACAGCGCTTCGCCGAAGCCGTGATCCATGCCCTTGCCGATCTCCAGCTCATAGGGGATGCCCGCTTGTTTCAGCGCGTCCGCCAGAATACAGGAATTGATGCAGTCGCAGGAATGGTCGTTGTCTCCGTGGAGGAGATAGGTCGGCGGGAACCCATCGATATGGTCTTCCACATTCCAGTCCGTCCTGGCCGCTTCCTTGATGGTCAGGCCATGCGTCGTGATGCCGAAGAAGTCCACGTCCCAGTCGTCGCGAACCCCTTTCCAGGAGGCAAATCCATAAACGGATATGTTCATGACCGGCCTGGGAAGGGCATAGGCCGCGTAACCGTGATTGGTCGTGCACCAAGAATTGACAAGGTATCCGCCCGCGGAAAAACCGGCGGTAAAGTAATGACCCGCGTTCAGGTGAAGCGTAGCCTTATGTGCTTCGATATATCTGAGCAGCTGGGCCATATCCTCCAGTGGGGCCGGGTACAGCTTTTCGCCGCCGTAACGGTAATTCAGCACAACCACATGATAGCCGAGCTGATTATAGTGATTGGCGATCGGGAAACCTTCGCTCATATTCCAAATCTGGACATTCCCGCCGCCGGGGACGCAGATGAGAAACGGCTTTTCATCGGCGTCAGGATCCATCGAGGGAAAGAGCATGAAGCATGCTTCCGCCTTTTTCGGGTCTTTTCGGATTTCTTCTTCCGAATATAGCGGATAGCAGAATGGGCCTTCCTCAACGGCCTCGAGCAGACGATTGAAGCCGTTCAGCAGGGTATAGCCATGAAACATCCTCTGCCGGGAAAGCTCCTCAATGGTCATCTCATAAAACGGCGTCTGCGAAAGGTCAAGTCCGACTACGATCCTGTCTGCGTAAGGCTTGATTCTCGGATCCGTCACAATCTCTTTCAGCGTATTCTTCCGGGTAAACATTCTGCACTCTCCCTGTGAGTCGAAGGAAACAGGCGACGCTTGAATTATAACATTTTCCTGGAATCAACGCAATATTTCTGCGCAAGAAGCTTAGAGTGTGTTTCTAAATTCGCCAAGATGCATTTTCGGTATCTTTGCCTGCATTTCTGCGTTGATTTCCCTTGACTTAGCCCCACTAAGCCTGCGGAAAATCGCCTTGAACTGCAGGCAAATCCACTCGAAACTGCACATCCCTCATTTTAGAAACACACTCTAGTGATCGGCGTCCATTTCATGTTTTGCCTTTTCCCATCGTGAGTCAATCCCGATGGGAAAACACACATTTGCGAATGCGAGCCGGGTGAATCCTCAGCCTGTGTTTTTATGCCCTTTCCCAAGCAGCCCGCGCTTTAGAAGTCAATGACATCAGCTCTTATCCATCTTCGAATCCATCCGATTCATCAATCCAACATATCGTGTCTTGAGCAAAGCCACACAAAGTACCGCTGAGATCACAGTCGTCACCGGGGTCACAAACCATATGGCATCCCGACCAAACAATTCCGGAAGCGCATAGATCAGGACGATGGGACACGCTACAGACATCATTCCGGATATGAGCATGGAAGAGAGCCCGTCGCCCAATCCAGTGAAAAAGGACGAGCAGAATATGATGATTCCATAGAACAGACAACCCATCGCGGAGATGCGCAGAACCTGCACGGCAAGCTGCAAGGCTTCATCGCTTTTGCCGAGATACAATTCAGAAATGATGGGCGAGCACACAAAACACGTAAGGCCGGCAACAACACCGGCTGCCAGCATCAGTCGCAATCCCTTTTTTAACAGGTCATCGATCTCCATCCTGTTCTTTTCCCCATACTTATAGCCCACCACTGTAATCGCGGTTTCCGATATGCCGAGGAACAGTGTCATGAACACTTCAATGACATAACCGAAAACCCCCATGGCTGCCACGCCAATCTCGCCGAAAAGGAGAAGAAGGCGCCTGTTGATGACGAGTCCCGTAAAATTGCCCGCCGCACTGCCCACCATCTCAGACAGCCCATTATAGCAGATCTGCCAAAGCTCCCCAATGTCTTGAAATGTAAAACGCACAAAGCGCAGGGAACTGGTTCGTGTGTGAAAGAAGTAACAGAGGATGATAATGGCCGTGAGTGTGGCCGCGATCGAAGATGCCAGTGCCGCACCCCCGATGCCCATGTGCAAGGGCCCCATAAACAGCCAGTCCAGGAGCGCGTTTCCACAACCGTTCACTATGGATATGACAAAGCCCAGTACTGACTTGCCCGCAGTAATCCATAAGGTGAGGAAGGCAGCGTTGATCAGGTGAAAGGGCAGGAAGATGAACATTCTCCGTCCGTATTCCACGCAATAGGGGACCATTGTTTCACTGGTGCCGATCATGCGCAGCAGGCCTGGCAAAAACACCGTGGCAGCAGTTCCAAGCAGAAGGCCTACCAGCATCATGGCGACCATGGACATGGTAAAAACTCGCTGTCCGCGGTTTGGATCCTCCTGCCCCATGTATTGCGATACGAGGGCACTCGTCCCGGAGCCAAACATGAAGCCTATCGCGTAGAACATGAAGAACAGCGGGGAAACCAGATTGACGGCCGCAAAAGGCGTCACGCCCATTATATTGGCGATAAAGCTGCCGTCAATCAGCTGGAAGGATGTGATTGCCAGCGCGTTTCCAATGGTGGGCAATGAATACAGGAGCAGCTTTGAGCAGGTGAAATGCTCCGACAGATCAATTGTTTTCATGTCGTCCTCTTGAATATACTTCCGGTCAGTTGGCCTGATTGGGGAAAGGCAGCGAAACAGCCTCAAACAGTTCGCCCAGAGTCGTTTCCGGCTTGTCACGGAAGGACAGCATGCCGTGCGCCAGGCGCTGAATGGCATCCATAAACCGCGCCACATCTCTATCCAGGTAGCGGTCTATGGAATAATCCAACAGCAGGACGAGTCCATCCTCCGTATCCAGAATCTGAACATCCATGGCGGTCTGGGAAGCGTCTCCTTCAAAATCGATCACTATCTCATCCATTTCAATTGGAATGCTCTCCAGAGCATTCCAATTATCCTCCTGGTAGATGAAATAGAAATAATCGTTGGTTCTGACCATTGCGTTTCTGTCAATAAAGGGATAATCGCTGTGGGATATGCCATTCCGGATCTGATCCAGGATATTCGCGAATACCTCCCCAAGGGTAACTTGCGGCGCGATGGAAAGCGCGGCAGGCAGCTCCCGGAAAAGCAGTCCGAGTATGTTTTCCTTGATTTTAGAATCGCGGCCCTTATAGACCCAGGCCACCATGACATCCGGCTTGCCGTTCAGGGCCGCCATCGCCAAGAGCTCGGCGACCATGAAGAAGCCGTTCTTTCCGAGCCCGGTCTGCTGCATCAGCGCTTCCAATTAATCGGCAGAAATATCCAGCACCGTTTCCTTGTCGCCATACCGATTGTTGCGCGTATCCTGCTCACATTCCAGGCGTGTGCTCCAATTCACGCCGCCGTATCTCCGCTCAAAGTAATCCCGGCTTTGGGCATACACAGCGCTCTTCCGGAGCAATTCCCGCTCCCGAAGCATCAGGAAATAGCCATCCGGCCCACTGGACATGGGCCGCGTCTCCTGAAGATACAGATTGCAGATCTCATTGAGCATGATCTTGCCGGAGGTGCCGTCAAAGAACATGTGGTGAACATCATAGAACCAGTAAAGTCCCAGCTCCGTTTTGAACAGGCGGCTGCGGAAAAGCGGCTGTCCGATCAGCGTAAAGGGCTTCACCAGCGTATGCTTCAGGACTTCCAGCTGTTCTTCAGAGATCGCCTCAATTTCCACGGGTTGGAAGTGTTCCGGAGTAAACCGCTGCTCAAGCTCCCCGTCGTCATTGAACGATATCGTGGTCATCAGCGCCGGATGGTTTTGAATCATCGCGTTTACCGCGGCGCAAAAGCGCTCTGCGTCCGGGTTGCCCTTGATCAAAAGCAGGCCGGCTATGTTCAGCATGGTGGACTTCGGGGTATAGAGCTGGTAATCAAACATATAGCGCTGTTCTTCAGTCAGCGGAAACGCCCGCGACATGGCCTCGCGATTGCGCTGTTCCGTCGTATTGCTGTCCGACAAGCGCTCCTCCAGACAGAGCACGGCGATTTTTCGGGGGGTGCGGCCCCTGAAAATCTGCGTGGCATTCAGCTCCGGAATATCGCACAGGGATACGACCTCCATGGAGGTAATGGAGCTGCCACCCAGAGCGTAGAAATCATCCTCAGCACCGACACGTGGGATACAAAGCACTTTGGCCATGGCATTGCACAGGGCCTCTTCCTGAGGGGTCGCCGGAGCGACATAGGCTTCAGCATCGGCGTTCATATCCGGCTTCGGCAGCAAACGACGGCTCAGCTTGCCGCTCTGGGTGCGGGGCAATGCCTCCATTCGGATAAAGTGCGATGGAATCATGTAATAGGGCAACAGCTTTGACATCTGCGTCCTGGCCCAATCCGCGTCAAGCTTCACATCGTCGGCGTAGTACAGACAAATGAAGGCGGACTTTCCCTCAATGAAGCCCCTGGCGATCACCTGTTTCAGCCCGGTCGCCCGTCGCGCGGCATTTTCGACTTCCGCGGGTTCCACGCGGTTGCCATTGATCTTGATCATATCGTCGATGCGGCCCAGCACCACGTAATCGCCGTTCGGAAGCCGTTTGCCCAGATCCCCCGTTCGGTATTCACCATTGACAAAAGCGAGGGCATTCTGCTCAGGAAGGTTGATGTAACCCCTCACATAGGGACTGTCCAGGCAGATTTCGCCGGCCTGCCCCTCCGGCACGGCATTTCCATCCTCGTCTCTGAGGGTGATTGTCAGGTCAAATCGGGGCTGGCCAATCGGTGCCGTTTCATTGGGTGCGTCCAGCCTTGCCCCCGTGGCGATGACGCCGCTTTCACTCATCGCGTAGAGGTTATAGACCTCCAGCTTGGGATCCTCAGACCATATGCCATATGCCGGCTCAGAGGATATGAGCAGCATGCGCAGGGATGGGATTTTACAGAAAAGGTGATAGATTGACGGCGCGCAGAACGTTTCAGTGATATTATTGTCCACAAAGCATTGAACAAGCGCAGGCGGATTCTTTAACGTGGAATTGGGAATGACGAAAAGGCATCCGCCACTGTGCATAGTCAATTCAAACGCAATAACGCTTGCGACGAAATTGAGCGGCGCAATCAGGCCAAACCTGGGCAATGCCATGCCCAGGGAAATGGCAATCCTGTCCACATTGCCGTATTCGTGCAAAACACCCTTGGGATTCCCTGTGGATCCGGAGGTGTAAACCGCGAAAGCGGCCTGATGATCGTCCACTTCCTCATAACCCGACAGGGATTCGTAAGCCTGGATCTCCTGCCACACCGTGTAGTCGAGCACCAGCTTGCAGCCGCAATCCCTCTGAATCCATGACACGCGTTCGGCGGGATAGCCCTCCTCCAGCATGACAAAGGCCGCGCCGGCCCGCCAGACACCGATTATGGCGATAAAAGCCTCCATGCCGCGGGGCAGCAGAATGTTGATAAAGTCCTCGCGTCCGATGCCGTGGGCTTTCAGATAGCCATAGACCCTGCCGGAGAAGCTGGCCAGGCGTTCATAATTTATTTCACTTCCCGTGCAGTCCGACAGCGCAAAGGCATTCGGATTGCTCGCGGCATGCTTCAACAGTTCACTTATAAATGTCATTGTATCTCCACACCCTTTCATCCCTTTGTATTTGTCAATGTTCAATTGCCCGGGCAGACGGAAATATCGCTGCTCTCTTATTTCAATGGAGTCGGGAAGCTGAGCTGTCACTCAAGAACGATATAGCGCAAATATTTTTTGAACATTTCCAGAAATCGCGCCATGCTGCCATCTGCATAGGCCTTTTTCTGGTATTCTATCGTCACGCCCAGCGTGTTTTCCCAACGCTCGATATAGACGCCCACGCGCCCGCCGACGGCATCATAGTGATAATCCGGCGGGAGTGCCTCCGCGCCCAGCGCCTCCAGGGGATCGTTTTCCCCGAGGCTCACAAGGTAATTGACCTCCAGGGAATCCTCCAGCGCCTGTTCCGTGTCCTCCATATAGTCGCAGCTGCTGTTGACAAAGCCCTCGGCGACCTGCCGGTTCACCTCGGCGATCAGCGCTCCCAGGTCTTTAAAGCGCTCCGAATGCACCGCTACGGGCAGTATCCGAAAGAGCAGGCCAATGGTATTGTCATAATAGCCCTCTCCCCGGTTGCTGTTGAGCCAGTTCACCAGGATCCTGTGCCGGTGGCAATATTCCTGAAGTGCCAGTATGGCCGCAGTGATGCACAGCACATTGCCGGAAGCGCCATGGCGCGCTCCTGCTTCGGCCATATCCTGAAGCGTCAGCTCCATGTCCAGTGCCTCCTCACCGGGTTCTGTTTCCCAGGTTTCATAATTCGGGATGGGGACGTTGTGCCAGTGTTCGTCGCCCAGCAGCTGCCGGAAGTAACGCTGTGAACGTTGGTATTCCTCAGACTGTTTTTCCCGGCTCTCCCTTTGCAGGAAGGAGTAATAATAATCCTGTCCCGGCTTCTCTCCGCGCAACAGCTTCGCGATGTCCCCCACCAGTATGTCCATGGAGGTGCCGTCCGAAATGGTGTGATGCATGTCCATAAACAGGTAGGTATACACGCCGCTGCGAATCACCCTCGCCCGGCACAACGGCTCCCTGAACAGCCTGAAGGGGCGGACAAGGCCGCTCAGAACCGCTTCCAGCCGGTCCTCAGGAAGCTCCTCGACCTGGACATCGCAAAACAGTTCCGGTCGGTTGCGCTGTACCACATTGCCGTTCTCGTCAAATTCCAGCACCGTCGTGAGCGCCGGATGCTGCCGTATAGCCGTACTCACCGCGTCTGCCAGCCGCTGCGCGTCCATTGAGGCATCAAAGCGGTAAAGCATCGGCAGGTTGTACATTATGGATTTTGCATGGGTTAATTGATAATCTACCATGTTGAGCTGTCCCGAGGTCACAGGGAATGCCATGCGGCGGGCCTTCTGCTCCTTCTCCGGTGAATATTCATATTGGTCAGCGACTTCCTTGCCCTCGTCCAATAACGCCGCCAGCGCCCGGATCGAGGGCTGGCGCATGATGTCGCCCACAGGGACATGCCTGTTGAGCTTCTTGTCGATCAACGCCGAAAGCCGCATGATGGAGATGGAGGAGAGCCCCAGCTCCGTCAGGTTCGTCGTAACGCCAAAGCCGCCTGTGCCCAGAATTTCGGATACGAGGGCATAGAGGACCCGCTCCGTCCCGGTTTCGGGTTCGACGACATCGCCGACCGCCTCAAATTCCGGCATCGGCAGGGCACGGCGGTTCACCTTGCCGCTGGGGGACAGCGGCATATCCTCCAGCCGCATGAAGGCGGAGGGCACCATGTAATCCGCCAACCGCTGACGGCACAGGGCTTCCAGCGCCTTCACATCGACGCCTTCATCCTTTTCCGTATAATACAGGCAGAGGATTTGGCTCGCGCCGCTCTTTTTCACCTCGGCCGCCGCAGCGGACACGCCGGGGCAGCTCATGCATACATTCTCGATCTCGCCCAGCTCGATTCGGAAGCCGCGCAGCTTCACCTGGAAGTCAATGCGTCCATAGAATTCCAGTTGGTCCTCGTCGTTCCAGCGCACCAGGTCGCCGGTCTTATAGACGCGAACACTCTGCCCATCCGGCAAGGTCAGATGGGTGAACTTCTCCGCAGTCAGCTCCGGACGATTCCAGTAGCCCTCCGCAAGCTGGGGACCGGACAGACACAGCTCGCCCGTCATGCCGCGTGGCAGCAGGCGGCCCTGGGCATCCAGTATGTAGGCGGAACAGTTATCAAGCGGCCTTCCGATGGGGATGTTCCGATATTTCTTTTCCTTGTTCAGCTCGAAATAGGTAGCATCCACCGTGAACTCCGTGGGCCCGTAGGTGTTGTATACGCTCCCCCGGCACTGGGGCACGGTGGTCATGGCTTCGCCGCCGAGACAGATGTAATTCAGATCCAGCGGCGCGTCCATGCCGAGGAGCTGGCCGAACTGAGTGGAATAGCACCCCGAGTTGATATGGTTCTTCGAAATGTATGCGCGCATCTCGAAGACGTCCTTCCGCGCCCGCTCGGGCACTATGAACACCCGGCCACCCACGGTCAACGCAGGGTAGAGATCCTCCACCGCCGCGTCGAAGGAGAAGGTGGAGTGCAGCGCCACGCGGCTGCGCGCTCCGAGGCCCCAGCGCTTTGCGATAAAGCGCACAAAGTTGCCGAGGGCACGGTGGGGGATCATCACACCCTTGGGCAGCCCCGTGGAGCCGGAGGTATAGATCATGTAGGCCAGGTGCTCCGGGACCGCGCGGTTTATGTGGATCGGGTCCGGGTTTTCCGAGACGGCCTCCAGCACATCCTCCCGGGTGAGCAGCACCTTCGCCCCGGAATCCTCAAGCATGTAGTCGATGCGCTCCTGAGGATATTCCGGGTCGATGGGGACGTAGGCCGCCCCGGCCTTGTGCACGCCGATGGCCGCTGCGAGGAATTCCTTCTCCCGTCCCATGCGAATGGCGACGAAGCTGTTTTCCTGAACACCCCTGCCAATGAGATATGCGGCCACGCTGTCCGATGCGCGGTCCAGCCCGGCATAGGTATAGCTGCCTCCCTCGTCGGACACGGCTATGCCGTCGGGCGTCTTCGACACCTGGGTCCCGAACAGGTCGAGCCACGTCTGATTTACGTCGTAAGGCAGCGTTTCGCCCTTTGATAGCGCCAGCACCGACTGTAGATCCGCGTCGTTCAGAAGGGGCAGGGTATCCAGTGGTGTGTCGGGCATCTCCGTCATCCGCTCGACGTAGTTTGTAAAGAGCGCCAGCAACCGCTTCATGTCAGTTCCCCGATACATCGCGGGATCATAGCTCAGAAGCATGCTGATGCTGCCGTCCGGCTGGACAGAAGCGTCCACATCCACCGAACCGGCCTCATGCTCCTCCCGGATGAAAGCGGGTCTGAGCAGGCTTTCGCCCGGTTCACCCTCGCTGTAATTCTCAAAGGAAATGATCAGGCCGCTCAGGCGGATGTCACCGCCCAGCGCGTTCTGTATGTCGGCCAGCGGGCAGAAGTCGTGAGGCTTGGTTTCACCGGCCTGACGGTTCAGCACCATCAGCGCCTGTCGGGCCGTGGTCTGCGCATCCGCATTGACGCGCACCGGCACGGGGTTGATAAACAGGCCCACGAGATCAGAAAGGTCCAGACTGTAGCCGTCGCGGCCCGAGGTGATGGTGGAGAAGACCACGTCGTCCGTGCGATTGATCGTCTGCAGTACCAGGCCCCAGGCCAGGTTGAAGCCATCCGCCAGCGTAGCCCCGACGCTCTTGCACAGTGTGGAGAGTTTTTCCGTATTCTTCTGGGGCAACACGCATTGGATCTGATCGTCCACGTCGCGCTCGCCCTCAGGCACCTCGCCCCAGGAGGAAACGATGGCGCTTTCCTCATACCCATCCAGCAGTTTGGCGAAGTAGCTGACGGCGGCATTTTTGTCTCGGCTGAGCTGCTCCCGCACGGCGCACTCGTACTGTCCGTCGCTATTGCCCGTCAGTTCCTCCCCGCGCAGCAAGGCGTTCAGGTCCTTCAGGATGGTCTCAAAGCACCAGCCGTCGGTGATGATGTGATGGGTAGCGAAGATCAGGTAGCCGCCCTGAGCGGTTTTGCAATAGACGAATTGTGTCAGGGGCTTGTCCTGCAAATCATAGCCGTTATCCAAAATGTCCAGACGAATCTTCTGAGCTTCGGCAAAGGGGGCAGCGCTGTCTGTCAGATCGACGATGGTCAGCGGCAATTTCCGGTCCACGATGGCTTGACGGAAGCGGGACACGCCCTTGTGGATGATGGCCGTGCGCAGAACCTCGTGACGCTGAGCCAGTGCATCCACGGCATGGCGAAGCAGCGCCTCGTCCAGCGGACGGGTACATTCATAGATTTCGATCAGCCGATAAGCCCGGATCTCTGGGTGGGCGACATGCTCCAGCAGCATGCCCTCCTGCATGGGTGTCAGAGGATAGATTCGCCGGATGGTCTCGCCCCGGGCGATAAATTCGGCCATGATGCCTGCAAATTCCTCGGGGCTCCATTCCGTCTCGCCCAGATCGGACGCGGTCGAGGCCAGCGGCTGGGGCTGTGAGTTCAGGAAGTCGCTCAGGCTGATGATCCGGTGCAGGATCGTTTCAGCAAATTCCGCTGCCTGTGCCTTGGTGACCCGGCCTACATTGTAATCCATCCAGAGACTGAAGCTGCCCTCGTCCACCAGGCAGTTGATCGTTATATCGGAGCCGGCGTGATCCCGGGGATCGTAGTAATCCAGACCGGCTGAAATACCGTCGCAAGTGTCCGGCTCGAAGTATTCGCCCCGTTCTCCCTCGCCGGACACGTCGCCCAGGTAGTTGAAGGTCACCAGGGGCGCAAGGACTGTCTGAAGGCCCGCTTCCGGGTTCCCGGCCACAAAGGTCAGGATATTGCTGCCAACGCCCTTGTTGGGGATGGCGTGGAGTATCTCCTTGACGCGGATGAGATCACTCCCAGCATCCCCGGTAAAGCCTTCCAGCACGACGGGATAGACGGAAGTGAACCAGCCGATGGCCCGATCGGTGGACAGCTTTCTGCCCAGCTCCTCGCGGCCGTGGCCCTCCATGCGGATGGATACGGCATCCTTGCCGAACACCTGCCGGTAGCCCTGGCCCAGGGCGGTCAGCAGCAGGTCGTTGACCTCCAGCCGCAGCACATTCAACTTGGTCCGCAAGAAAAGATCGGTGTCCTTCGGGCTCATGGCGACGCTCAGCGTATCGAATCGGCGGCTGAAATCCCTGTTGTCAGAGGTTTCCAGCCGAAGCATCCGCTCTTCCACGGCCTTCCAGTAGGGGATCTCCTGCGAGAGCGCGTAGCTGGAGCGGTAGGCCTTCATGGCTTCAGCATAATCCTTGTAGGTGTGGGTCTTGGCGGGCAGTCGGATTTGCTCGCCGTGGAGGGCCTGTCCGTAGGCGGTCTCCAGGTCGTCCATCCAGATGCGCCAGCTTACGCCGTCCACGATGGTATGGTGGGCAGTAAGGAAGAACAGATCGCGCTTTCCGGCGTGGATGAGTGCCAGACGGACCAGGGCCTGCCTGACATCCAGATGGGACTGGATCTCCTCGCACAGCGCGCGAACGGCTTCCGGCTCATCCGCCTCCAGGGTGTATTCCTCGATGGCGATGCCTTCCTCCGCAGAGCGTACCCACAGATGTCCGTCCCGCAGGACGGCCCGTAGCATGTCATGCTGATAGACAATGGCGTCCGAGGCTTTTTGGAGCGCATCCAGAGAGGCCTCTCCATGGATATTCAGCAGCGTAGACTGGTTGAAATAATCGGGATTGGGCAGATTCCAATCCCGGAAGAAACCAAGGATGGCCGTATCCTCCACGGCGCCTTCTGTGGGTTCCTGGCTGATAGCCTCATCGGCACCAGAAGCCAGACTTGCGGCGATAGCCCTCGCTGTGCGGGCCTTCATGACATTCGCCACCGAGGTGGAATACCCCATGTTGCGCAGCTGGCTGACCATGCGGATGGCCTTGATGGAGTCGCCGCCCAGCTCAAAGAAGTCGTGGGTCACGCCCAGCGCTTCATCCATGCCCAGCACCCTGGACATGGCGCTGACGACGTCCCGTTCCAGATCGGCTGCGGGCGCCACATAATCCTGAGCCGCGTGGATCACGGGATCGGGCAGTGCCTTTCGGTCGATCTTGCCGTTGACATTGTGGGGCATGGTCTCCATGGAGACGAAAACACCCGGTACCATGTATTCCGCGAGGCTTTCCGCCATGAACGCGGCCAGTGCCGCTTCGTCGATAGTCTCCGAAGCTGTGTAATACAGGCACAGCGTATTGTTCCGCACCTCCGCCGCTGTCTGCCGGATGCCGGGATATCGGGCTGCGCGGCTCTCTATCTCGCCCAACTCCACGCGGAAGCCCCGCAGCTTCACCTGAGTGTCGATGCGGCCGCAAAATTCCAACTGGCCCTCGTCATTCCAGCAGGCCAGGTCGCCGGTGCGGTAGATTCGGACAGATTCATCCTCCGTCAGCTTCAATGTGGTAAACTTCTGTGCCGTCAGCTCCGGCCGGTTCCAGTATCCCTCCGCCATCTGCGGACCTGCCAAACACAACTCGCCTATCTCGCCCGGCGGTAGCAGTTCCATCTGATCGTTCACGATGTACGCGGCACAGTTGTCCAGTGGCCTGCCGATGGGAATATTGTCGTACTTCCTGCCTTTTTCCAGCTCATAATAGGTCGCGGCCACAGTGAATTCCGTGGGACCATAGCCATTGAAAACGGCGCCCCTGCATTGAGGTGGACTCACCATGGCCTCTCCGCCCAGACATATATAGTCCAGCTCAAGCCGTTCCTCCATGCCCAACAGCTGTCCAAACTGCGTGGAACAACAAGTGCCGTTAATGTGGTTTTTTGCAATGTAGTTCCGCATCTCAAAGACATCCCTGCGGGTGCTCTCAGGCACGATGTACACGGTGCCTCCCACGGTCAGTGCTGGAAAGATTCCCTCCACGGCTGCGTCGAAGGCGTAATTGGAATGGAGCGCGATGCGGCTGTGGACTCCCTGGCCCCAGCGTCTGGAGATAAAATGCACAAAATTGGTCAGCGCACGCTGGGGAATCACCACGCCCTTGGGCTTGCCGGTGGAGCCGGAGGTATAGATCATATAGGCCCGACGGTCCGGCCCTCGCCTTGCGGACAGGTCGACAGCCGGGCAGTCCGCCTTCAGAAGCGCCACGACGCTTTGCTCCGTCAGCGTCAGCCGCGCCCCGGAATCCTCCATCATGTAGGCGACGCGCTCCGGGGGATATTCCAGATCAATGGGCATGTAGGCCGCGCCGGTCTTGTGAATGGCCAGCACCGCTGCGTGAAATTCCTTCACCCGGCCCATGCGCACCGCGATGAATTCATCCGGCTGAACGTCCTCCTGGTCAATCAAAGCCGCAGCCAGCCGGTCTGACAGTCGATCCAGCTCACCGTAGCTGAGGCTGCCGTTCTCTGCCACCACCGCCATGTGTTCCGGATGCTCACGGGCCTGTTCCATAAACAGGTCGACCCAGATCTTTGTGCAATCGTAATCCAGCTTTTCCCCGTTGGAGAGAGCGATTATGCGATCAAGTATAGCTTGTTCCATCACCCCAAATCCCCACTTTCCTTTTTCTTCCTGCATCTCTTATCAGGATATGGTTTCTGCCTGTTTACGTCATGGCTGCGAGACCTGCCATTGGTTGAAGATAACGGCATCATTTTGCCGTGTACAAACACAAATGAGATGCCCCATTTCCTCTGATTCAGCAAAATGAGCCTCTTTCGGAGCGCCTTTCCCCGGCAAGACGCAAAATGAATCGAGCGGACGAGACAGGCCCTCTCCTGTCAGCTTCAGATAGCTCTCCTTTCGCGTCCACAGGCGCGAAAATGCGTATCCCGGATCATCGGAGGCCTTTATCCATTCCTGTTCAGCAGTCTGAAAACACATTGTCACAACCTCTGGAATCGCGTCTCGCAGGGGTTCCACATCCACGCCCACCGGATGGTCGGAAACGGCACAGACAGCCAGCAGCCCGCTATGGGACAGATTGAAATGGATATTTGGATCATTGGCCAGTATTGGCTTCCCATTGGGAAGGGTGTGAAGGCTTAAATCGGATGCGCCTGCCCGACGCAGCGCGTATGCCAGCAGGAGCCCCGTGCCAAGGCAAAGGCGTCGGTCCTTATCAAAACGAAAACGCATAACCTTTTCCCGTCGCTCCTCCCAGGGCAACAGAGACAGCCTGCGGGAGAACAGCGCCTCGTCCGAAAGCGGCTGAACGTTGCAATACCAACAAACCACAGACATAGTCCGTTCTAACACCCCATTCTCCGTTTGCGTTTTCACTTTTCTACAAAGGTACCTGAAAGCATATCTGCCCTTCACATTTTATATTGTAGTCTGTCTGGTTGATCTGCTACAGTCGGCATGAATACCGCAATGGTATTGTCAGCCAAATGAAGCGCTTCCTCATGCCCACCCAAGGATTTCCTAAATCCAAGTATAACATAACAGCCTGATCCTGTGCAACAGAAAAGGTCATATTCATGCATTTCACGGGATATCGGAAATGACACTATGGATATGACCTCTACACCTGCAGTTACTGCGGGAAGACCGGGAAGGAACGCGTCTGAACGGACCGTTCCTGTGTTCTTGCGGTCCGCCTCGATGGCGTCGCGAGCCCAGCCCTACCCGAACCGGACAAATCCCAGATCGAAAAGCCTGGGATTTCCTGTTGCATCGAGCTGAGCTGCTGTGATATACTTGCGGTGCCGTATTGCCGCACGTGAGGCGGCCTTTTTTGTGCCTGTTGCACAAAAATGGTGGATTCTGCCGGATTGCCCCCAAATTTGATACACCTGGATGACAACCGATTTTGTTTGATAAATGTACACTATGTCCGGTTGCTCTCACAGAACCCGCTTTGGCCTGACAAAAACCAATGAAACCAAAGGGTCAATTATGCTTTTCCAAACCGTGAAAACCACGGTTTTCTGACCCTTTTCGCATTGGGCTAAAGGGTCGAATAAAAGGATATACTGTTAGGTATGATCACATGTACTATGCCCATTAATCGATGGAATTAGCAAACGTCTTTGATCCAATCGAGTCACTTCATGGCAGTCAGCTACTCCTCTAGAGTCGTTTTGTAGTTATGCTGAATTCTGGGATGAAAAGAATCTGGTATCTTGTTTTGCTCCTAAACAGGAAGTTCTTGATTCCAATCCAAACTGCCTTGCGGCAGTTGATTTCGGCTTCACTTTTGAAAGGATGCTTGGTCTTCGGACACTATCCGCACGAAAGGAGCTGGATCACGGCCATGTATAAGCTCAGCAAGAGGCACTTCTCTACCAATCCCAACCGTGGGAATATCCTCGTCAAGTTGAGGGCAGACGGGGAGTTCATCCGAATCCGCACTTTTGACCGGGCTCATGGGGGCAGCAGGAGCTTCATCGTGCGCCGCGAGGTCCTCTGGAAGCTGCCCGAGGGAGAGACGGCCATCGACAGCGACCTGGACGGCTTTCTCGAAGCCTTTGTGCGCAACGAAATGGTCCAGATGCGTTTCTACTGGATCAGCGTGAACAACGATGTCATCAGCGGTTACAAGCAATCATTTGAGATCCCATTGACCCTGATTCTGCGTGTTCTGAACAGCAGGGATATGATGGCCAAATACCTGTACAGGGCCGCAAAGAAACCGACGAGATTCCATGCTGTTCGGGCGGCGAATACGCTTCGGAAGATACAGCAGGACAACCGGGTCCGCCGTGCATTCTCCAAGGGCATGCGGGATCACTTCCACTGGCCGGGGGATACCGTCACGTTGTACAGCGATGGGTCCGTCAATACCGTTCATGGGACTTTTCCCAAACTCCAGTATTCAGTTCACACATGATCTCTTCCCAGATTCTCTGAGGGAGGACTGGCATGATCAACAATATCAACATCTGTGCTTTCCTTGAGCAGTTTAACCGCGAATACGATTATCTCTATGATCATCACGATTATGTGGCCGGCTATGATGAAGCCGTAGACAGCTTCGATGCTTTTCTCAAGGATAAGGCGAATGCGAGCTTCGTGCGCGAGTTCGCAGCATACCGGGGAGATGTCGTCTCCAGTGATCGTGAGGCTGCTGCGTTTATGTTCGCTTTGGACGAACTGACAAGAAAATGCATGAAGCAACACAAATAATGGGAGGCGAAACAGTGAACAAACAAGAATTCCATGAACGCCTGATTAACGCTGTGGAGTGCGAGCTGTCCTATGTCCAGCAGTTCGAGGACAACGTGGAGAAGGGAATTGCTGGTATCCGCAGTACGGATGACGACGCAGCCATCCAGGCGCACGCCAAATCCATCGCCTACAACAAGCGGATGAAGGTGATCCACCTTGAACGTGCTGCCGCGATGCTGGAGGTGGTTGGTTGCTTCGTGCAGGATCGGGATGAACCCACGCCCCTAACCATACGAAGCAGGCTGAAGATGTTCAAGGCAAAGGCGGGGCTTGGAGATAAGCAAGAATAAGGGCAGAAAATGAGAACGGGGAGCGTCCGTGAACAACGGGCGCTTTTCCGCATTTTTGGAGAGCCTGACGGGAAGGAGGAACGGGCATGAGCCTTGTAGAGTACAACTTGTTCGGCGAGACACTGGACAAGGTTCAGCGAGCGATTGACATCGTGCGTAGCTTTGAGCCGCCGGAGGGCTATTATCTGGCGGATTCAGGCGGCAAGGATTCCACCGCGACCAAGGCTATCCTCCGCATGGCGGGCGTGAAATATGAATCCCACTACAATGTCACCACCGTCGATCCGCCTGAGTTGGTTCGCTTCGTCATACGTCAGAACGAGGCTGTCATCTATGATATGCCGGATGGGACACACAAGTATTTCGCTGTACAGGATACGGGAAAGCTGCTCCTGCCCGTCTCTCCTGAGACTGTAGTTGGCAAGCGCACGATCCACTTCTCCATCCCCAAGCACACCATGCGGGAGCTGATCGTGAAGAAACAGTTTCCACCTACCCGCCTGGCGCGGTACTGCTGTGAGAAGCTGAAGGAAGCCAACGGCGAAGGTCGCGTCGTCGTCACCGGCGTCCGGTGGGCCGAGAGCCTGCGTCGGAAGAATAACCAGGGCCTTGTGACCATTTTCAACGGCAAGGCAGCGAAGGTAGCGGAGGAGCAGGGTGCGCGGTATACCGACAACCGTGCCAGGGGTATCATCATGAACTACGACGATGACGCTGCCCGCAGGACGGTGGAGCTGTGTTATCGCACGAACAAGACCATCGTAAATCCCATCATCGCTGAAGGTTGGAATCCCGGAGGGATTCCAAGTTTCGGCCAAGGGCCGAAACCGCGGACGGTTGAATCGAAGATTCAAGCGCCGCGCCGACGGATGAGGACGTGTGGGAATTCCTCCAGGCTTACAACATCCCCTATTGTGAACTCTACGACGAGGGCTTCAAGCGTCTTGGCTGCATCGGCTGCCCCTTGGGCGGCACTTTATCCCAGAAGCGGGAGCTGGAACGCTGGCCGCAGTACCGGAAGCTGTATGTCAGCGCCTTCGAGAAGATGATTGAGGCGCGTCGGAAGGCGGGAAAGACAGAGCACGCTACGCTGTGGAACACCGGTGAGGACGTCATGAGATGGTGGATGGGGTATAACACGAAGCGTGATCTGGACCGGCTGTTCATGCCGTTGGATGAAGCTGGATAAGCGATGAATTGCCAGAAATCTTTGCTCTGTATTGCAATCCGTCATACAATGGTGTATAATGGGGCCAGAAAGGATGGTGAGCAGCATGGCAGTCAAGAGCGCGAACGTCGTTGCCAGGGTGGAACCTGACATCAAGGAGAAGGCGGAAGCCATTTTTGAAACCCTGGGCATCCCTGCGTCCACAGCCATCAATATGTTCTATCGACAGGTGATCCTGTGGGACGGTATGCCCTTCCGGCCTTCGATTCCATCCGGGCGGCCCCATGCCCGCGATGAGATGACCGATGAAGAGTTCGACCGGCGCATGGCGATGGGACTTGCCCAGGCCAAGGCGGATCAGTCGGCACCGCTGCCTGAGGTGTTCGACAGACTGATCGGGGAGATCGCCAATGGATGATCGCTATGAGGTGAAGGTCACAGGCCACGCTGAAGCCGCCATGCGTGAGATCGCGCGATACATCGCCTTTGAGTTGTTGGCGCCGGAGGCGGCGGTCAACCTGTTGGTGATTCTGCAGCAGGAGATGGAGAAGCTGGCCTACATGCCTGGTCGGGTCCACCTGACGCCGGAGGAACCCTGGAACAGTGAAGGCATCCACCGCCTGCCGGTGAAGAACTTCTATGTGTATTTCTGGATCGATGAGGACAGAAAGAAGGTCCAGGTCATCGACGTGATTTACATCAAGCGGGATCAACAGCGACAACTAATGAATATGCCGTTGGAAGACGAATAACTGAATACGAGCACGAGAGAAGCACTCTGGCAACGGGGTGCTTTCCTGCGTTTTGGAGGAGTTGAATATGAGCAATACGATACCCCTGTCGCGTGAGGGCAGGAGGAATGAAACCCATGAGACTCTGGACCTTGGAACGTTTGAGATGGTCTCAAGCAGGATGGCGGTGTCCGACCCATGCTATGATGCAGACGTGTGGTGTCGGGGTGAGTTGGAGAATGTGCTGCCGGGTACCTGGCAGGCATACGCGATCAAGCGTGACAAGGGGGAGTGGGGGCCCCGCGTCGTCCGGCTCGTCGCAGTGCACAGGGAATACGCGGATACCTGCGAATTCGCCGCGGAGCTCGCCCCGTTTGAGGTGGGCGTGGATTCCGGGCAGGCGGGCCTGTTTGACTGCCTGCATTATAGGGATGATACCGTGGCCGTCGAGCATCCGAATGTGAGCCGGAAGGACGCTGGCATGTTGTGGTACATGCAATGCTGCTGCCGGACGCTGACCAGGGAGGCTGCGGGCGTGATGCCCTATGGCGTGGTAGCTTCCAGTGGATATGGCGACGGATCCTATGACTGTTTTGTCAGCAGGAACAGCGACGGGAAGATCGTGCGCGTCGAAATAGAGTATATCCCGGAGGAGGGTGACGATGAGTAAGCTGTGTTACTTCGATGTGAGCGGCTGGCAGGAGGATGGGTCTTCACTGCCAGCCGAAAACAAGTAGGAGGTCATCGACATCCTGGAAGAGCTGATTGCTGATGACTTCAAGCAGGATCTCAGCGAGGATTCGGCGCAGTTCATGCGCTTCTCCACGGAATATGAGTTCGCACCGGAAGAAGTTCAGGAGGCGTGCTCCAAATACGCAAAGGCCCATCCCAGAATCATTCTGGAGATAGAATACTCGAACCATGACGAGGAGTTTTTCCAGCGAATCCGTTTCAAGGGGAAGTTGTGCGAGCACAATGACGCGGCCTATCACTTTATGCCGTTCAAGTGCATCACCCTCCCAAAGGAGGATCTGCCGCTGCCAGTGATCGAGTTCACATATGGATCTGCTGAAACGGAGGATGCCCTTTCGCTGATGGTCCTCCTGGGCCGGGTATTGTCGCCGGATGAGTTGGACAGCCTTGAGGATTCCGTCGCAACCTATGCAGAGGAGAACACGGATTATTGCTTCGAAGAGCTGATCCGGGATCTCCTGGAAGCCACCGGCGTTGAGTACTGGATCATATCGCCGATGCGTACATACAGAATATAATGAATTGGAGTGATTTCGGTGAAGGAGAATATCTTATCGGTGATTCCTGGCTCGGAAGGAAACAAGGGCTATTACTATTCCGACAGTGATCGGGAGTATTGCTGTGTAGGCCATATCCGAGGTGACTTCGGAAAGAATGGCGACGAGTATTGGGCGACCTTCTGGGAACATGAAGGTAGCAATGCGGCCGGGAAAGACTGCAGGGAAGAGCTGACCGTGCTGGTAAACACGCTCCGCAACAACCTGCTCAAAAGCAGGAAAGCAATGCGCAAACACATCCAGCAACACCCGCCACTGATCCTCGATGCGGGTGAAATCATGACCTACGGGTATCAGGTGTCTACGGAGAAGTACGACTACTACATCCGCTGTTCGCCTTATCCGGGCGTGTATGACTTCTACATCTATATGTACATACGGGAGGTATGATCCATGAGCAATCGCATCCACAACATATGCCGGTCGCCTCGGCAATGGCGGGAAAAAGGCCATTGATAAGCATTTCAAGGCGGCTATTAAAAGGTACGGTTACATAGCTGATTACTCTGCATTGTACCACGCCTCCGCGTCCTTCCTGAACTGCTCCAGGGAGGGCTGGTGCATGTAGATCATGTGGCCGGCGGGGTAGTAGGTGAAGGACAGGTTTTCGCGGTTCTCCGGGTTGAGGAACACGTGGTCATATACCCACTCGGCGGCGAAGAAGGGGGTGGACAGGTCGTAGTAGCCGCACAGCACCCAGACCTTCATGAACCTGTTCCGGGTCATGGTGTTGCGGATGAGCTTTTTCTGATCGAGAGCCTGGTTGTCGCGGTTGTACTTCCACTCGCTGTACGGGGTTTGGCCGACACTTACATAGAGCAGGTCGGTTTGATAGCCCAACTTTCCGGCGAAGTAGTTGTTGATCGCGCTGCCGAAGGCCGTGCCGAATGTGGTCGACGAGGGATCGGCGTCACCTTCGATGGGACGGCCATCGGTGACGTAGCCGGTCAGGCGTCCGTCCAGGCAGCCCACCGCCAGCTCACGATCGCTGAGCAGGTCGGAGTAGAAATCGTCGACATAGACCCGCAGGTTGTCGTGGATCACGGCTTCCTTTTCAGACCGATGTAGGCGGCGATCCCCCCGGCGATGTCGTCCAGCTCGACCTGGCTCAGATGTGTGCCATTGAACAGGGCGTGCTGGTAGTCGCCCCCGGCAAATTCCCGCACTTCAGTCATGTAATCCTCCAGCAACATGGACTGATACTTCTCGTCCAACAGGCCGTGATACCAGGCGATGGCCGCGTAGCTGGGCAGGGTCAGCACGTAGCTCAGATCGGTGGAATCGTCCCGCCCATTGAGCGCCGTGTTCATGTCGTTGATACTGGAGATCAGCATCGCGCCGTTCACGTACAGGTCGTATTGCGTGGCCAGGTAATCGGCCACGCCCACGGCCCGGACGGTGCCGTAGGATTCGCCCGACAGGTACTTCGGGCTGCCCCAGCGACCGTACAGGCTGGTATATAGCCGTATGAACTTGCTCACGGAGATGATATCGGCATCATAGTTCCAGAAGTCCGACGGGTCGGTGCCCTTCATTGCCCGGGAATAGCCGGTGCCCACCGGATCGATGAACACCAGGTCCGTCATATCCAGGATCGAGCAGGGGTTGTCCACCAGCCCGGTTGGCAGTCCGGTCGGCGCACCGTCGCCGTTCACATTCACCCGGCGGGGGCCCAGCATGCCCAGGTGCAGATACAGGGAAGCCGCGCCGGGGCCGCCGCTGAAGGCGAATGTGATGGGGCGTTGATCCAGGTTCTCCACTCCGTCCAGCGTGTAGGCGGTGAAGAACATCTGGGCTTGGCTGCCTTCCATCTCCACCATCATCCGGCCGGTGGTGGCGGTATAGCTCAGGGTCTGCCCGGCGATCTGAGCGGTGTGATGGGTGACGGACAGCGCCTCCGTCCCCGAGGACTCGGCCAGCGCGCCTGAAAGCGTTGCGAGCATGCACAGCGCAAGCAACAGTGACAGCCATTTTTTCATGGTATAATCCTCTCTTATGGGTCAGATGATCTTTCAGTATATCAGCCATCGATCACTGTATTATTATCATGTCACCGTGAACTCTGTCCATACAACATGATTGTACTCCATTACGTCGTCGGCCTTTTTCATGCCGCATTTTTCATAGAAGGGCACGGCTTTTTCATTGGCGACCAGATATACCGCGATGTCCTTCTCGCCCCCGGCCAGCTGATGCGCGGTCTGCATCAGGCGTCTGCCGATGCCCTGGTGGATCGGTGATGTAGAGCCAATAGGCGTAATCCGTCAGCCCGAACAGCACGCCCACCAGCTGGCCTTGTTCATTCCGGGCGGTGAGGCTGATGGAAACTGTATTTACCAGGCGGACGATCCGCTCCTCGAAGCGTTCTTTGGGGTACTGGGAGCCAAGGTCTGTCCGTTTGAGGAAGTCGGTGTATTCCTCCGCCGTGATTCTTTCTTCCCGGATCGTAATGGCGGGTGTATGGCCTTTCAGATACGCTTCAAACTCCGGCGTCCAGCTCCAGTATCGGATGCCCCAGTTTTCAAAGCTCCATTCTTCCATATAATTGTTGCACTCATAATCCACGTACCAGATCAGCCCGTCCCGCACCACGAAATTGGTGGGAAACCAGTCGATGTTCAGACCGGCGGCCTTCGCCTTGGCCGCCATGTCTCGCACCTGAGCAAGATAGGGCGCTGCGGACGTTCCGCTTTTGACCAGTTCAAAGATGGTGGGTCCTTCGATGTATTCCTTCACAATGCGCTCGGCGTCCATGTCGATGGCCAGCATTTGCGGGATGCGGATGCCTGCCGCCTGCAGGCGTTCATAATCCCGCTGTTCCGCTTCGATTTTGTTGCCGAAGGCATAATAATCGCAAGGTTCATGGTGGATTTGCTTCACCACTACTTGCTGCCCGTCGCAATTCGCAAGCCAGGAATACCCGCCCTTGCCGTGGCCCAGCAGCCTGAGGATGCGATAGGATTGAAAGACACGGGGACGGTTCTAATGTCTTGATATGAATGTCCAAAGGTGGTATGCTCATTCCACAGGGCAGGTGATCGTATGTCTAGAATGGCGCGGGTAAAGTCATGCACGGGATTATATCATGTGATGTTGCGGGGAGCCGACAGGAGAATCATCTTTTCGGATGATGAAGACAACCGACGTTTTTTAGAAATACTGCAACGCGTGAAGCAGGAGTCCCTGATTAAGCTGTTCGCGTATTGCCTGATGGGAAATCATGTTCATCTTCTTCTGAGGGAAGGAGAAGAACCTCTGGGAATGACTTTCAAACGCATAGGGGTTTCGTATGTGTATTATTACAACTGGAAGTACCAGCTACACGGACATCTCTTTCAGGACAGATACCGAAGCGAGCAGGTGGAGGACGATGCGTATTTTCTGGAAGTCCTTCGGTATATCTGTCAGAACCCAGTGAAGGCTGGTCTCTGCGCAAAACCCTTTGAGTATCCGTGGCTGGGGTGCAGCGGAATCACGGAATGCGACGCGCTGCTGGATGGCTTTGGGAATCTGACGGACCTAAAGGGAGACGCTCTTCTGAGATTTGTCAGTGAACGATGTGACATGGACCATCTGGAGGATAACGGGACAAAGCGCCTGACAGACCGTGAAGCGACAGAACGCCTGCGGATGGCCTGCGGGTGCAGCAATACGCAGGATATCGGCGGATGGGCGGCAGAGAAACGCGATACAGCGTTAAGAAAGGCATTGGGAACCGGGGTTTCTATCCGGCAACTGTCCAGATTGACGGGCATCAGCAAGGCAATCATCGAACGAATTACAAAGATCTAGCATGACAAAAGAACCGTCCCCGTGTCTTCATTGGAGTTGCTCGGTCAGTTCTTTCATCTGCTGTAGCAGCTGATTGAACATTTTTCCATGCCGAACACCTCCCCATAGCTTCTCTTGCTATGGTTTATTATTCGACATGACTTCGTAATTCCCTTTTGGATTTTTACGTTAATTCGTGGAGGGACTGAACAGTTACCCCGCTTTCATGGTTTACGAAAACCTGTTTATAGGGTAAAATAGTGACGTGAAGACGGGAGGTGAAAGCAGGGATGCGCGACACCGATGAAGCGATCTACCTCCGTTATCTCGCGGAGGAGAGCGAAGCGGACCTGGAAGCCCTGCTGGCCCGCCACAGAGACGGCCTTTTCCTGTTCCTTTATTCGTTCGTACGCAGCAGTGAGGATGCCGAGGAGCTGCTGATGGACACCTTCGCCCGGCTGGCGGTGGACAAGCCGGCCTTTACACTCCGGTATCCTGGCAGCTTTAAGAACTGGCTGTACGCCATTGCTCGCAACAACGCGCGCATGCATATCCGCAAGGGGAGGGTGCAGGCCGTTCCTATGCAGGAAAACGTTCCCTCCGGCGGCGATCTGCCAGAGACGGCGCTTTTGCAGGATGAGCGCAATCGCCTGCTCTATCAGGCCATGGAGGCGCTCAGGCCGGAATACCGCCGCGCGCTGAGCCTGCTGTATTTCGACGGCTTTTCCCATGACGAGATCGCCCAGGCGATGGGCCTGCGCAAGGGACAGGTTTACAGCATTCTGAAACGCGGCAGAAAAGCGCTGAAAAAGGCGCTGGAAGGGATGGGGTTGGGCGATGCGCAGTATTGACGGGCAAATGAAAGAGATACTCCGGCGCAGGGATATCTACCGGGCCATGAAGGCCCTCCGGCAGAAGATCATCCTGGAAGCCGCGCTGTGCGGCTGCTGCGCCTTCATGATGATCGCGGTCGTCGTTTTCCTGCCCTGGCTGAACGGTATGTCCGATCGGGCTCCGATCCAGCAATACGGAGGCATGGTGCTGACAATGCCCTCCGTCGGTTATGTGCTCATCGCGCTACTGGCCTTCGTTCTGGGCGCGGCGGTGACGCTGCTGTGCCAGCATTGGAAACAAAAGAGAGACAGGGAGCGTGAGTTATAATGGCCCCCGGTATGCTCGCGCTGATGCCCGTGAGCCTCCAGATCGCCATACTTGTGGCGCTGGTGATCCTGTCGGCGCGTTTGATCCGTGAAAGCGGACAGGCCATTCTCGCCGTATTCCTCACGTTTATTCTGTCCCTCTGGCTGCTCACCGACCTGTATTGGGTAATCTATGATTTCATACGCCATGATTCCCGGATGCCCTTCGCCGCCAACGAAATCGGCGAAGCCGCCATATTCCTTATGGAAGGGGCCATGCTGAGATCCCTTGCCCGCGGCTGGAAGGGCCTCCTGCTTACCCAGGCCATCGGGGCGCTGGTCTTCGCGGCCTGCAACGTGGCACTGTGGATCGTCTGGTCAGGTGAATGGGTGGATGATCTCTTCGTCGGCATGGCCTTTGCCGGTTTTCTGGTCCAGGCCGCCCGCGCACTGGCCTCCAATCGATCGCTGATATCCCGGGAATGGGCGCTGCTCGGCATCGGCTGCGCACTGCTGATCGTGGGGCAGGGGCTGACCTTCCTTGTGACAGGGACGACAAAAGCCGCGCTGGATACGGGCTGTTCCGTGCTGCTGGCGGCGGGGACGCTCTGGTGGGCCGCCAAGGCGCTGCTTACCTGGCGGAAAGACGCCGGCGACGTTTCATTGCTGTGCCTGGTTTTTGCCTGGATCGCCTGGGTCGTCATCGCGAAATACATGAGCGCTGGCACCTGGTATGCCGTGTTCATGGTCTGTGAAACCCTTTGCCTGCCGATGCTGTACGGAGCCGTCAGAAGGGTGGTGGCGGCATGATCTTTTCGGAAAACGTGCTGGTGTGCATGGCAGTACCGCTACTGCTGACGCTGTTCTTCCTGCGGGACAACGCCCGTCAATTCGTGTTCAATTTCCTGCTGGGCATGGCGGCCTGCCTGCTGGGAGCCTACGTCAGCGGGTTTGTGGACGCCGCCTCCGGGCTGGGCGTGGTGGACACGGCGATATTCATTTCTCCAGTGACGGAGGAGGCCATGAAGCTTCTGCCCCTGCTGTTTTATTTCCTCATGTTCGATCCTGACGACGATCATCTGATCCTGGCGGCTGTGGGCGTCGGCGCGGGCTTTGCCACCTTTGAGAACATCTGCTCGATGATCGCCTCCGGCACGGAAAGCCTGAGCTTCCTGCTGATCCGGGGCCTGGCGGTGGGCGTGATGCACATCGTCAGCGTATTCGCCATGACCATGGGGCTGGTGATCGCCCGGCGCTTCCGGGTCCTGCGCCTGTCCAGCACCGTCGGAGCGCTCTCCCTGAGCATGTTGTTTCACGGCATCTACAATCTGTTGGTGTCCGGTCCCGGCGTCACCGCCATCATTGGTTACGCGCTTCCCCTTTTGACCGCGGGGCTTCTGCTCTTTGCCCTGCGAAGGCAGCGGATCGGACAATAATGGAAAGTGCTTCCTTCCATTCTGAAACGCGGTACGGTTTATATTTGTTACAAAATTATTAAATCTGAATTTCCCCTGCCCAATATCCCAAAAACCTGCATTTATATAGGTGCGAGGATATTGGCGGACCCTGTCAGGGGAGGCGACGACATGCACAGCATTCAAAATCAGATGAAGGAAATTCTCCGACGGAAGGAATACTATCTCGCCTTGAAGCAGGTCCATCGATTAACTGCCCTTGGCGTGAGCCTCGGACTGCTGTTGATGGCGGCACTGCTGTTGGCTCCCGGTATTACCGGCATCGTGGCACCGCCGCGGGCGTCCACATTGGGCGCTACCATTCTCGGCCCGGAAGCGGGCGGCTACGTGCTCGTGGCACTGCTGGCGTTCGTGCTGGGAATCGTCGCCATCCTGCTCCCGCAGCAGTACAGGCAGTTGAAAAAAAATAAGGAAAGAAGGAGGGGTGACTCATGAAACACAGGCTGTTGATTGTCCTGATGTGTGCGGCGGCCTGTCCGACCCGGGGATCTCCTTCGACGGCGCCGCTTATTGCGTGAACCCGACCAGGTTGTCCGGAAACTGCGCCGTCGATGAAACCGCGTTTGGCGGCCGCGGCACAGTGGACGTCTTTGCCCCGGGGCCGGTCTGACCGAAAACCGGCCGCGATTATTACGAACGGTGTATTCGCCACAGGAAGCGATTGAAAGGCTTTATAACAGGCGCCCGTCAGCGCTCATGACAAGGAGGAAAGCCCCGATGAAAGCACGTCGTTTTATACATACCATGGTAGCGCTGCTGTTCGCTGCATTGCTGCTCGACCTGTTGGGAGCCACGGAACCCGCGAAGGCGGCTTCCTACACGGAATGGCACATTACGGTCTCTGGCAACACCTTTACCATCTCACGCGACATCACAGACCAGGAAGAGACCGTCGGGTATAATACATACAGCCTCACGGCGTTGGACGGCGTACATTTTACCGGAGTCTGCGGCACGCTGACCTTTGCCGTAGGCGAACACAACAAGTCGATCACGGTACAGGAAACGCCCGAGGAGAATTTGTCGCTTGCCGACAGATACTTGCTCTTTCGGGATCGGGAAGTCGGTGAGGTTCACCCTGACCTTATAGCACGCCAATACGGCTTCGAGGTAACGGACCAGGAAGGCCTCAGGATGGCGAAAGCAGTGCGGGAAATCTTATACAGCAAGGAAAACTGCGCATTCTATGTCGACCGTTTTACCAACCGTTTGAACGATGCACCGAAGGACATACTGGCGATCGATAACCGGTATGGGGAATATTGGACATACAGTAAATTCAAATCTGTCGACAAAACTCTGATCGGAGACGATTATGTGACCATAACCGACAGCGGCTATGGGCAGGCCGTTTTTACAGCCCATCTCGATGATCTTTACGCCGCATACGGTGCGTCGAAGGAATACCTGGAGGAACTCGGCATCAGACTGAATGTCGTGGTAGGATTCACAATGCGTGAAATAAACGACGGCTATCAATACATTCAGATTCTTGCCGACAACGATACCACTTTTGACGATAAAGATCCCTACAGCGGGGTCAATACTCCTTCCACATCGCTGTACAAGGCCTGCTTCGAGCTCAGCGCCACCGGGTCCAGCGTGGAGAACGATGATCAGCTGATGTTTTTCCCCCACCGATATGATTATCAAACCCGTGCGGAAGGCGGACCGAATCTCCTGTTTGAAGGCTGCACGGAATTCCCCACCGATAACTGCAAGCTTTACGCACAGGCATTCAGGGACTCAAGCCTGCGTGACGAACGAACGGGCGCGCTGTGTCTGCCCCTGGTCGATAAGATCAGCGTACGATTCGACGCCGCCGGCAATCAAGACGATGACTGGGAAGTGAAAAACCTCTTCATCCGAGTGGGGCTCGTCGCGGCGGGATCTGACCCTGTTCTCACGGACGTGGTCGTGGCACCGGGACCGAAGGCGAGCAACAACCTGGTCCATATCAGCCTGCGTTTTGACAAGCCCGTGGATATGTGCACGAACCTTAAAACCAGCTGGGGTGAATTCAGCCCTGATGAAGACGCTTTCAACCCTTTGCATTTTGGTCTCGGCAATGTGGTCACTTACAGCGGCGGCATCGACGCGGCGGATGGAACGCCGCTCACGATCTACGGTGACAATTTGAAATTGTGGAAATACACGGGGTTTGTCAGTGCTTTCACTATTCCTTCGTTTACCAGGACCTTCGACATGGCGGTGGAACCGCACGTCATTGAATACACCATTACCTACGAGTGTCTCGAGAACTGCGAGACGATCGAGCCCCTTCCCACAAGCTATGTCTACAGCAGGAACGATATCCCGCTGGAGAATCCAACGCGATACGGTTATTCCTTCCAGGGTTGGGTCGGGCTCGAGGGATCCCTTGAGGACAGAGAGGATGGAACTACGATCATTCCGCGCTTTACCAGGGGGAATCGGAGGATTCAGGCCATATGGTGGATCCTGGAATGGCAGCTGCATACCGACCGTGGTGTGCTTGGAAAAGGCATGAATACGTTAACGGCCTTTGACACGCCGATAACATTTGAACCGCTCTCATGCGAAGGCTATATCTTCGATGGATGGACAGGCACTGATCTGGGCGATGAACCGGTTCAGTCATTCATCATTCCGGAGGGCGTCTATACCGAGCCTCGCTATTACCTGGCGCATTGGACGCCCATCACATACAATATTCAGTACGATCTGGGCGGAGGCAGCACCGATAATCCCGTAACATGCACCATCGAGGATTCTTTCACATTGACAGATCCCGTACGCCCGGGCTATGTGTTTGTGGGCTGGACAGGCACCGGTCTGGGCAATGAACCGGTTCAGGAGGTCAGGATTTCGAGAACGAAGACGGATCGTGCCTACACGGCCCATTGGGTGCAGGACACCTATCTTGAGCAGGCGGGCAACGGATTTACGAGAGCGACGATTCCCGAGGGCATTCCGGTATTGACGCAGGAAAGCACCGAATGGTCGGGCTGTGTCCTGGCGTTTGGCGATGTGGAGATCTCCGAACGCGTCACCGTTGCCGGCGACGTGAAACTGATCTTGCTGGACAACTGTGAATTAAGCGTCCCCAGGGGCATCACGGTAAACAGCGGAAGCAGCCTGACCGTCTGCGCGCAGAGCGACAACGGCGATATGGGCCGTCTAATCGTCACCTCGCCTGTCAACAGCGCCGCAGGCATCGGCGGCGGCAGCGGCTGCAGCAGCGGCGCCATCATCATCAACGGCGGCTTCGTTACGGCCAATACGGCGGGCGACGGCGCGGCGATCGGCGGCGGCGCAGGCGGCGACGGCACAGTCACCGTCAACGCCGGTCGGGTCACGCTGACCGCGAACGGAAACGGCGCGGCGATCGGCGGCGGCGCGGGCGGCGACGGCACGATTGCGCTGGGATGGAACAATAGCTTTGAGGATTATGTCGTGGCTGACAGCTACCGGGGTTCCGTTACGCTGAACAAGGCTTTCGTAGTCGACGGCACGATCATCCCGGCCGGAACAGTCAGCGAGCCTTCCGCGCTGGACGGCCTGAAGCTGACTCCGGTGATACTGCAGTACCGGAATTGTGTGAATGACGCGTTCGTGACGGCAGAGGTTCCCGCAGACGCGGTGATACTGTCGCCGCAGAGCACCCAGTGGTCGGGTGTCGTGATCGCTTACGGTCAAATCGGGATCAGCGAGCGCGCCGTCGTTTCAGGCGACGTCACATTGATCCTGATGGACAAATGCGACCTGACCGCGGCCAAGGGCATTGCTGTCAACAGCGGCAGCAGCCTGACCATCTGCGCCCAGAGTACGGGCGACGATATGGGGAAGCTGACCGCCCTGTCCACCTCAGACGAAATCGGCGCAGCGATCGGCAGCGATAACAGCCTGAACAGCGGTGCCATCACCATCAATGGCGGCCAGATCAAAGCTGGAACCACGAAAGGCCGGGCCGCGGGGATTGGCGGAGGCGCGAATGGCATCGGAACCTTCATTACGATCAACGATGGCACAATTGACGCATACACCTCGACGTACAATATCGGCGGAGCCGGCATTGGCAGCGGTGATCAGGCCGACGGCGGTACGATCATCATCCACGGCGGCAATTTGAAGATCAAAGGCAGTAAAGGCGCCGCAGGCATCGGCGGTGGCAGATACGGCAGCGGAGGCGTCGTTACCATCACCGGCGGCTACGTATTCACAAGGGGTAAATATACAGCTGCGGACAATGGGCCGGGCATCGGCGCGGGCTGTGCGCCGGAAGGCGCAGCCGTTTGGGACAGCGGCACCATCACCATCACCGGCGGCACAGTCATTGCCATCGGCGGTTCGACTGCGCAGGCCATCGGCGTGAATAATGAAGCGGCAGGCCTGGACATCGGAACCCTGACACTCGGGGCAAATATGAAAGTATGCGGCTCCGCCGACGGCACGGAATATGTGAATGAGTCCCAGCGAATCTCCGCCTGCCACGGCGGGGAGGTGAGGATCGAGTGCTGCGAACACAACTTCGTCAACGGCCTGTGTATCTGGTGCGGTACGGGCTTTGCAGCCTTCGGCACCCCGGATTTCACGCTGCCCTCCGCCCTGACCGTCATCGAAGACAATGCCTTTGAGGGCGACGTCGGCATCACCATCGTGGACGCGCACAGCTGCAGCTCCATCGGCGCGGAAGCCTTCAGGGGCTGCATAGGGCTGGCACAGATCAGGTTGATGCAGAACTGCACCATTGACGCAACCGCTTTTGACGGCTGCGGCATAGTGTTCGTCTTCGCTCCGGCGGGCGGAACCACTGAGGCATACTGCCTGGAGCATGACAACTGCGAGTTCGTGGAATTGCAGAACTAAGGAACAGCCTCAAGACACCGGCCGCTCTCAGCGATAGGAGCGGCCTTTTTCGATGTGCCGACGTGCTTTCGGGGGCAGATGGCAATGATTGCCGGCGTCATCCTGCGGATCCCGCCGGCCCGCGCAACCGCTCGTTTCAATCGCCGGTTCGCTAATCATTTATACTTCCTGTGAAAGCTCCCCCGCAGTCCTCGACGCGGGGTGTCTTCCGTTTTATTCTTGTAACTATTCAGTCCACCCCGAATAATGCCCCGACAGCGTTACCCTGGAAGGCAGCAACGATGGCATCAAAAGAAGAGACGCCATGAAGAGCCGCCGAAGAGGTGAAGCTGAGGACACGAGCGAAATCATCTGCGCCGGATTTGGTGCGATAGCACCCGGAAACTTTCTCCTTGACCCTTGTGCAGCGAATCGCTCGTTCAGCGGTATTGTTGGTATAGGGAACGCGCCAGTCCCTCGCAAATCTCAGGATGTCATCCTTGAAGTCGCGGAAGCGCTCCAGAAGAGACCTGAATTTGCCCCTGGCATTGGGCCCTCGTTTTCCGGGAGCGCGTTCCGGAATGGGATTGGCGGCAAGTCCATCGTCGACCAGTCTGTCGTAGCGTTCAAGGTATACTGCCAATTCCTGCTCCGGGAAGGCTGCTTTCCCTTCGGATTGAAGCACCTTGCGGCGATGGCACAGCTTTTGCGGCAACTCCCGCAGCAGTTTCGCCCAGGCCTGGTTGCCAGTCTCATGAGCGTAGACCAGTTCCCGCTCAAAGTGCGCGCAGCACATGGCATGATCGACATTCTTTGACAGTAGGCCCATCGAGCAGGAGAAACTGGACCGCATCCTTGAAGCGGGGCGGGTCGTGCCCACGGCCTGCAACTATCAGCCGCAGCACTTCTATGTGATTCGCAGTGCGCAGGGGCTTCAAACGCTCAAGCAGGTGACACATTTTCACTACAACGTGCCAGTGATGATCCTGGTCTGTTATGATGCCCGGGAGGTGTGGCGCAATCCCGGTGACCGCTACTATCGCGACTACAACTCAGGCGAGTAGGATGCCAGCATCGCCGCTGCGACCATAGCGGATATCCTCCCATCAAAAACCGAGGCGCGGATGTCGCGGCTGTGCTGCTACCGCGCGCTGCAGCCGGGCAGAAAACGCTGGTCGGCTGCCTGCTGATCGGGGCAGGGACGCTGCTGACGGCGCTGTGACAAGAGGGAAGCTGAGAGGATGATATAATGAAATAAGAACGCCTGATTTGCAAGGCGCCCCAGGGTCACTTCGTCAGATTTCAGAAGTGTTACAAAGCGGGGTGTTCTCACCGCAGGGACGCCATATATGGCGTCCGCCTGCGATGCTTGCGGGGAACGACGATGTCACGCATGGCGCCGCTGCGGCTGCCTTCAGGGCTGCTTCATACTTCTGTAATCTGACGTTGCGGCCGTGGCTTAGCCACGGTTCCCCATTGCATCGGGCCGGGTGCTGTGGTATAATAGGGCTGACAACAAGATGGCTCGCAACGGCTCGGCCAACCAGGTGCCGATCAAATGAGCGATGATCCACCAATCTGTCTATGTAAACAGGCCAGTATGGCAGTCCATACTGGTTCCTCTACATGGAATACCACAAGCCGAAAACACATGGTCGCATGGCTCAGTTGGTAGGACGTACTGTCCAGAGTACATAACGATTTACTCCCCCGAAGGATGGGATTGACAAATTGAATATGGTTTTCGGACGCATGGTCGCATGGCTCAGTTGGTAGGGCACATCGTTCACGTCGCTGGGGGTACAGTAAAGCTGAATAAGAATGGCAAGGCATTGTGGAACAACCACAGTGCCTTTTCTATGCCCTTGAACGAAAAGGTGAAAACACCTGCTGACCTGTCGGTCAGGATGTCGGCTTTAACTATGAAGAAGGAAGGGGGGAGCAGAATGGGCGTCAGCGTCTATCAGATCGTTACGGACCGCATCATTGCGGAGCTGGAGAAGGGGATCATCCCGTGGGAACGTCCGTGGACGGGTGTGCGGGACGGAGCCTATTCCCGCGCCACGGGCAGGCCCTATTCCCTGCTCAACCAGATTCTGTTGGGCAGGCCAGGTGAGTGGCTGACCTACAAACAGGCACAGCAGGCAGGCGGGCAGGTGCGCAAAGGCGAGAAGGGCAGCGTGGTCATATTCTGGAAGCTGGACGCGAAGGCGGATAAGGACAGGGATATCGTCGAACTGAAGATCAAGCAGTTCCCGATCCTGAAATACTACTATGTCTTCCATGTGGATCAGTGTGATGGCATCGAGCCGAAGTATAAAGAACCTGTGTTCACGCCACTGAATCCCGTGGAAGAAGCGGAGCGAGTGTTGGCGGATTACAGCTCCCGCTGCGGCGTGCCCATCATCCACGAAAAGGGAAACCGGGCCTTTTACCGCCCTTCGACCGATGAGATCCATCTGCCGCTCATGGAACAGTTGCGGGAACAGCTTTCTGACTATGCAGCGCCGGGACGACAGCATCCAATGCAGCGTTGTGTGGCTGGAAAGAGATAAGGGTGAACTGCGAGGGCATGAACAGACATTCCAGCTGGCTGCCAACGATATTGAGGATATCGCGGATGGGACTGCTGACAAGATCGCCCGATTGTGCCGGGATCGGTCATCGGGTCCGCGGGTCGATACGAAGGCAGCGGGCGAATCGGTCAGGAATGCCTTGAAGGACAAGCGATCCAAAAGGGCTTTGATCAGGATGATGCGTGACCTGGAAAGCTACGGCTTTGCAAGGGACGACACCGTATTTCTGACAGCCATCGGCGGGTGCGACTTTGCCTTTGACACCCTTCAGGGGGATATCGCCTGCGGACAGCTGCATCTTCGGAATGATCCGGACGGCAGGATTTATTACATCCTGACAGCATAGAAGCAGAAAAAAAACAGCACCCCGGTTGCCTGCAGGTTTTATACCAACCCGGCATATGGGGTGCTGCTTGCAGGTGCCCCGTCTTTTACACGGGAATGACGCACTTTTCGTCATAGCCAGGGATGAGGGAGTCGTGGGTCAGGAAGGACATGTTCTCGGCCTTGGCCTGAGACAGAAGGATTCGGTCAAAGGGGTCCTTGTGGGGCGGGGCGTCCTTGGGCCGAACGAGCGTCTCCAGCGCATAGACGTGCCTGTCCCTGATTTCAAGCTGCAGGAAGCCAGCCTCCTGACAGTAGGTGGAAAGCTCTCTTCCGGAAAACTCGATTTCGTCCGGATGAATGGCGTGCTTGATGGAAATCTCCCAGATGGAAGCGGTGCTGTAGTAGATCGCATTGTCCGGGTCCAGGATGAACTGCCGCGCCTTTTCAGGGAGGCGTTCGTCTTCGGTCAGGGCCCAGATCAGGATGTGGGTGTCGAGCAACAGGTTCATAGGCTGCCTCCGAAAAGGTCGGCGATTTCATCGTTGTGCTTGTCCAGGTCGACGGGCGCTTTCAGCTTGCCCTTCGCGATGCCGATGCGCTTGTTGACGGGAACGTCCCTGTAGGGGGTCAGCTTGACGACGGGCTTGCCATAGCGGGCGATGATCACGCTTTCTTCCTTGCCCGTCTCCACCAGGCGGATCAGCTTGGAAAGCTCGGTCTTGGCTTCAAGGATGTTGACCTGCATCGCGATACCTCCTTTGAGATGGTCAAAATGACCAAGCTGGTCTTCTTGACTATATTATATCCCATGAGAAGCAAAAATGCAACCGGATTTGAGGAGAAAGAAGAAATCTGTGAGATTTCAAGTCGGCTGATGCAATAATAGATGATATGACTATGAACAATAAAGCGAAAGGAGAGCAAATATCATGAAAATACTGGTCGTTGCCCCGAATGATCGCCCCAAGAGGGTGGAGATCCCGCACACGCTGGAGGAGATGCAGCGGGTGGTGGGCGGACACATACAGGCGGTGTATCCGTGGGAGGATCTCGTCGCGCTGGTCTGCGACGAAGAGGGCCTCATCAACGGCAAGCCCCTGAACCGCTACATCTTGCCCGGCATGGTCATCGCCGGGACGTTCTTCATCTGTGGCCTGGGCGAGGAGGACTTCACCGACCTGCCCGATGACCTGGCCGAGAAGTACGAGCAGATGTTCTATCATCCGCAGGCGTTTGCCCGGGTGAATGAAAACATCATCGCCATCGGTGCAGATGGCTCAATCACCCATGTGGAACTGTGAATCCCCTGAGTCATGACGGGAAGGGGAGCGCCGCGCTCGCGCGCGGATGTCGGCTGTATCTGTGAATACACGAAGGAGGTAGGAACGTGAATGAACACCAGCAAGCGGAAGAACACAAGTCGCAAGAGCTATTCCGGTTCCAAACGACGGCCCCCTGCCGATACTGTGATGCGCCAGACCTTGTCCCTGTATCCCCGGCTGAGCTTGCCCGAATGGCTGATTCTCTCGGCGTTGCAAAATAAGAAGCGCTGAGGGAGTACTGCCGGCACGAACCGCTGTACCGGTATTTTCCCAGGGTAACCCTCAGGGCGGGGGAGGATGGGCGCTGCCCCTTCGCTACGGAAAGCGGCTGTGCCCTTCGCGGTGTCCGGCCACGAGCATGCCAGCTGTTCCCCCTGGAAGCCGCCCCAGCGGTCATCCGTGAGAAGGGCAGGAAGGAACGATACGAGATGGGCTACCATCTGGCCCTGGGCATCCCGGAAGCGGGTGAAGCATATACGCCCGAGAGTTGGGAAATGCGGGATGGCACGCCGTTCCGCGAGGCGGAAGCCCTGGAGGACTTCATCTTCCGGTGCGAAGTGTTGCCCCTGTGCGCGGCCATGGACCAGAAGGTTGCCCACAACAGCCTCCTCCGGGAGCTGTTCCAGCGGCTGTACAGCATCAACCTGGGCGTCCTGTATCTCAACTATCCCGACGACGAACCGTTCGCCGAAGCGTATGGTCGGAACAGGAACATGGTCTACGATCTCCTGGCCGCCTACATCTGACACCCATTCAATGAACCAAAGAAAGGAAGGTATCTCCATGAACAAAGTCATTCTGTCCGGCCGCCTGGTCAAGGATCCCGAAGTCCGCATCGATGTGGGCCCGAACAAGATCGCCATCGCCAACTATACCCTCGCAGTCCGCCGCCCATTTGCCAAGGACGGCCAGCCCGAAGCGGATTTCATCCGCTGCAAGGCCTTTGGCGGTGCCGCGAAGTTCGCCAACGACTATCTGGGCAAGGGCATCAAGATCAACGTGTGCGGCCAGCTGCAGACCCGCACCTACGACGCCGAGGACGGCCACCGCAACTTCGTGACCGAAGTGCTGGTCGAGAGCCAGGAGTTCGCCGAGTCCGCCGCGGCGAACCGCAGGATCGCCGGCAACCAGGCCCAAGTGGACACCGAGCCCGCTGACCCCGTCGAGCTTTCCGCGCCGGCCTGCGGTGGGTACAATCCCGAAACCGACCACGACTTCGGCGACGCCGAGCTGCCCTTCTCCTGATGGGGAAGGGCATCCTTTTAATGGATATGGAAAGAGTACCGCTGAAAACAAGGCTGTGCTGGCTGAAAAATGGGAACGACAGTGCCGATCGATGCGTTGAAATGCTCCGGAAACAGGCTGAAATGCCGGTGCTGGACTACTGTATGCGAGATGTGCGGCTCCTGGACGCGCTCGGCGCTGCGCTGCATCTCAGCCGTGAAGTGCTGTTTCACATCGACTACCAGTCGCTGGCGGAGATCATCATGAAGCGCCTGAACAGCCCGGAAGAGGAAGGGGTTGGCGAGGCCTTGCAGATCCTGGCCGTGCCTTACCTGAGGGCGATGAAGCAGATCAAAGAGGGAACATGACAAGAATACCATTGAGTACAAGGCTGTACAATGCCGTGAAACCGTCCACCGTCCTGCCAAAGCTTCCCTATGGGATGACGGTTGGCGCCTATATCCATGCGGTGGACAGGCTGAATCCAGGCAGTAAGATCGGGAAGCACATCGAAGAGGAGAGAAGATGCTACAACATGGCGCTGGGAGGGAAGATGGGCTTGTTCGTAGAGAAGGCCGTAGATGCCTCTGAGGTCCAGGGCTGCGATATCCTCCTGGATCTGCTGGTTTATCCATTTCTGAAGAAGGACAACGAAACCAGCAAGAAGAAGCGCAAACCCCGAAAGGAGAGCATCGAACATCGAAAGGAGGGAGACACAGATGAGTGACAAGCCCTGCCTGGTCCGCAGCACAGCGGCCGGGTATTTGAGAACGACCCTGGAGGACGAACAGCTGTTCCACAGGGAACTGGAGATCGACAGAACCATAGACCGGTCCGTCGCCATGGATACCATCCGGGCGATGCGGTATTTGGACGGCGAGGACTCGACCCAGCCGATCCTGCTGCTGATCAACTGCAACGGAGGCTCTGTCATAGACGGCCTCGCGATCTATGACACGATGCAGGCGCTCCATTCGCCCGTATGGACGGTGTGCGTCGGAGAGTGCAGCTCCATGGCCGCCGTGATCCTGGCAGGTGGAGAGAAAGGCCACCGCTATGCATTGGCGAACGCCCAGGTCATGATCCATGACCCGCTGATCACCGGGGACTGCGGGGGCCCGGCGTTGAGCGTTGACGCCATATCCAAGCGCCTGATGCGAACGCGGCGGAAGGTGGGCGAAATCCTGAGCCAGTGTACCGGAAGGCCGCTGGACGCCGTGCTGAGCGCGACGGCCAGGGACACCTTCTTTGACGCCAAGCAGGCAAAGGCCTTTGGGCTCGTCGATGAGATCATCGCGGATTGGGGTGAGCTTCGCCATGTGGGATGAATCCATGAGAACGCTCGCCGAAGGGGTGCAGGTGTCTGCCGACAGCCGAAAAACGGGCATCAATGCCCATGACCTGGTCATCGGCCCGTCCGGAGCAGGAAAGACGCGGGGCTATGTCATTCCCGCCATCCTGCAGACGGAAGGGTCGATGATCGTCACGGACACGAAGGGCGATCTGTACGAGCAGGTCGCCGGCCCGCTGAAGTCCAGGGGATACAGGGTTCTGAAGCTGGACTTCCGCAACAGCAAAGAATCGCCGCTGGGCTATTCCGCCCTGGGCTTCATCCGCTTGGAAGGGCTGGGTGAAAGGCCAAACGAGCAGGACGTGCTGTCCATTGCTGCGGCCTTATGTCCGATTGAAGATACCAGAGACCCCTTCTGGGAGTACGCTGCCAGAGGGGTGATTGCATCGATGCTGTACTATGTGTTGTCCTACCTTCCGAAGGAAGAGGGAACGCTCGTTACCCTTGGGAAGCTCTTTGACACAGTTGTGGACGGCAGATACGAACAGCTTCTGGAGGATCTCGAGTGGGATGAGCCGGACAGCTTTTCGATCCATCAGTACGCTTTTATCCGTGCCTGCAAGGATGCCGAGAAAATGCGCGGCTCCATTTTCGGCATTGTCGGGGAAAAGCTTGCAATCTTCCGCTTCGACGGGATGAAGCATCTGCTGACCCAGCGGGAGCGCGTGGATTTCGCCAGCCTGCGCAACGAGAAGACGGTACTGATCGTGAACGTCTCCGACTGCGACCGAAGCCTGGACCGGCTGATAGCCCTGTTCTTCCAGCAGGCGTTCAAGACGCTCATCGAGGGCGGCGCGGCAGGAATCCCGGTGCGCATCATCATGGACGACTTTGCGGCGTACAGCTGCTGTATTCCCGACTTTGATAACCTGATATCAGTGGTTCGCTCCAGGAACATCTCCGTCAGCTGCATGATCCAGAGTATCGCGCAGTTGCAAGCCCTGTATCACGAGAAGGCGACGACGATCCTGGACAACTTCGATACCGTGCTGTATCTTGGCGGCAACAATCCCGGCACGGCGAGATACATCGCGGAGCGGGCAAACAAAATGCCCTGGGATGTGCTGTCGATGGACCCGGAGGATGCCCTCCTCATCCAGCGGGGCAGACCGCCCCGGAAGGTCAAGCGATTCAAGCTGGAGGCTCATCCGGAAATCGCGAACTACGATTCTCAGGAGGACGAAGACGGGGAATCCCTCGTCGACATCCTGGATTCGCTGGATTGGGGAGATGCCGGGATGCTGCTTTGACAGAAAGGATACAGGAGTAATGAACACTGTATCATGCTTTTGGGGATAATCCAGTACCATGTCAAGGGGCAACCCCGATGTCCCTGGAAGGGGCAAAAAAGTTGTCCCTGAGCGAAACTGAACCGAAGGCAAAACGAGCACGAAACGACCAACAAAAGAAACAAGGAAAAACGCTCCGAATTTGGGTTGCTTCCAGGTGGACCCCGGAGCGTTTTTCTATGCCAAAACCGTTCCCAGATCTGAAACGAACGCTCCTAATTCTGCGCAATTCCGCATCAAAAAATGGAGACGGATCCCGTCGCGGTGTTCGTCCCAGTGCCCCGATTCCGGATTGCTCCTGATACGATATCATATTATTGGCTGTTTTCCATGCCGCGACGTCCCATAAGCCACAAAAAAACAGCCTTACGTGAGCTTGGGGAACCAGCGAAATGGGGTCAGCTTACAGCGCGCACAGCCCTGACGCCGCGCCGGATCACGGCGCAGAGAAAGAATGCGTCAAGCCTATATTGCCTTATGCGCAAGAATGTGATAGAATCTCATAAAGGGATGATAGCTACGGGCAGCGGACCACCGCGTTCATGGCCCCAAAGTCATCTCAAAGAGGAGGGTTTCATATGATAATCACTCGTTCAATCCCCGGGTCCGGTCCCCCAGCCAGGCGTCTGTCGAATTCTGAACCTGACATGCCGCAATACTGTACAAAGGAGTCCATTCAGCCATGAATAAAAAGAGTTTGATCAACGCCTCGTTGATCTCCGCCTTCTGCGTATTTCTGTTTCTGGGCTCGATCAGCCTGGTCTCCATGAATTACATGCCGTTTGTCGAGGCCGTTCCCACCTCTGACCCCGATCTCATTCGCGAAGCCACATTGCAAATTGCCTACAGCTTCATCATCGCGGTACCGTCCATGCTGCTCGCCGCGAAGTATCTCCTGGATCTGCTGAAGGGCAGAAAGATCAATCCCAACTTCATTGGCGACCTGGTGGCCTTTGTCGGCCTGGCCATAACGATCATACGGTTGATCGATATGACCATGACCTCCGGATGGAACACCGGCTTCAAGTGGGAGGAACTGTTCACCGGCATCGTGATCATCTTCCTTACAGGCGTTTCTTTTGCCGTCAAGAAGATCTACAAGCTGTATCTCGGCACGATCACCACCATTTGGGCGTTGAGCTACTTCGCCTTCGCCTTCGTTTCTTACGCGACCAACGAGACCCGCGTGGCCATGTACGTCTATCTCAACTTCACGCTGGCCTTCATACTAGCGTCCGCGTTCTTCCTCTCCAGGATCTTCCTCCAGCCCACCGTGCAAAAATAGGTTCTTCTCGGAAAACCGTGGCACGGGGCGGAGCAAGCCTCTTCGATCCATGCCGTTGACCGGCAAAGGGGCTGTCTCAAAACGCTGAGTGACGATTCCATTTCCACCGTAGGACGCCATATATGGCGTCCGCGGGCGGCATCTATGCCGCCCCTACGGGAGGAATCGCGAGTCCAGCTGCTTTTTGAGACAGCCTCTTCGTTTTACGGCGATTATCTCATACTACCTTCACCCGGACAGGCACACCGGACATATAATCCAGGGGCTTTTCGTCGATCCCGGGAAGATGCCGAACCTTCTTTCCGAAGAGATTTATGTTGAAATCCTCGGGAAGTTCGTAGGCCCGGGCGAAGGGGTCCTTCTCCTCCTCCGGAAGCACGGGGCTCTCCGGCGCGCGCACGCCCTCTGCGGAATACTGCTTCCCGTCGCGGATGCAGAAATAGTTGTACAGCGTGGCCTCGATGAACAGATTCAGGCCCAGCCCGTCGCAGAAGCCGTGGAACATGGAAAACCATGCTGTGTCGTTCCAGCAGGTCACGTCGAGGCAGTGCCAGTTGGTCTCCGCGCCGCCCACACGGCGAAGGGTTTCCGTCTCGGCCACCTCAAAGGGCAGCGGGTTCACGGTGTAGTAAAAATCGCCTTTGCGCTCCACCAGCGCGTCGGAAAAGCGGGGCATACGGCGCAGAGTGGCGTTCACCGCCTCCTGGAGGATGCCGCCCCGGTGCTGGTTTTCAGGCCCACCTCCACCACATAGGCGCGGGAGGGGATGCTGCGGTAAAATGAGATGCGCCGCTGAAGCTCTGCTCCTCGATTTGAAAATCCGGCTGATTCATGGTGTTTTTCTGTCAAAGGATGCCTTCCCGCCAGGCGGTCAGCGGCAGGGTGAAGCGCCGGACGGGGACGCGCTGGACGGGCAGGCCATGGTCCTTCATCGCTTGTTCCAGCGCGTCGGCGAGGGCAGAAATGTCGCTGCACGCCAGGCAGGTGACGCGGAATTCCCCGTTGTGTTCGATCACGTTCAGGTGCAGCGTGTTTCCCGCCTCGGGCTTGCAGAGGAAGCGCACGTCCGTGATCTGTTCGGAATAGCCGGTTTTGTGCATGGAGCCGATGTAATCAATGTAGAAGGTGTCATGGGTGACCGTCATGAACCCGGCGGGCTTTTTCAGCTCCTCCCGGTAGTCCGTGGCCTGCTCCATGCGCTCGCGGTAGATCTGGCCCAGCCTGTTGTAGATGGCGCGGAAGCGATCCAGCGCCATCTGCTGCTTAAGCATGGCCCGAAGCTGGGCGGCCCGCTGGTCGAAGGGCAGCGCGTCCATGGGCGTGCCGCTGATGGGCAGCATTATGCGGCTTGAGCAGTTCTTGAAGGTCTCCTCGCAACCCAACTGCCGCCGGATGGATACGGGGATGTTGACCATGACGGGCGCGTCGGCATCGGGGTGCAGCCGCGTAATGGCCTCCCCCACCAGCATGGAGAACATCACGGAGGGCGACGTGCCGTTGGCCTTCACGAACTTCATGAACGCCTCGGAGGGCAGCAGGAAACCGTGCTCCTCCACCTCTCCGCCGTGATTTCGGACGATCTCCGGCAGGTGATAGAAGGCGGGCTGCTGCCTGTTTTCCGGCATGGTGAAATCGGGAGAGACCTCATACTGCCGGGAGTAGGGCTCGAAGGTCTCCGCCTCCGTCATTTCGGTGCTGTCGGCGCGGATGCCATTGGGGTCGTACTCCACGCTGTCCTTCATGCAGTAATAGTGATACAGCACGGACTCCAGGAAGGTGTAGATGCCCTGGCCATCGCAGAAGCCGTGATACATGGAAAACCAGGTCACATTCCCGTCCCATGTGAGGTCCAGCATGTGATAGTTGGTCTCACTGCCGCCCACATGGCGGATGCCCGCCACATGCGCCGCCTCCATGGGCAGCGGGTTATTGGCGTAGTAGATCGCGCCGTGGTCGACGACCAGCGTGTCGGTCAGATAGGACATTCGCTGAACCGTCCGGTCCAGGGCGCGCTGGAGCAGCTCGCCGTCGATGGGGTCCCGGTGGGTGACCTCCACGGTGTAGGCGGGGATGTCCATCGGCAGATAGACGTAGGGACTGCTGGAAATCGCCATTTCCTTTTTCTCAAAGCTCGGGCGTGTGATGCTCATGCGTTGCTCTCCTCCTTGCTCTTCATCAAAAACTCTTGAATGCTGAAATCGTTCTCATACAGGAAGTCCATGCAGTACATGGGCTTGCCATTCGGGTAATCGGTGTGGAAGTCGCTGACGGCCTTCAGGATGATCTTTGCGCTCATGGAGGTGTCCCGGCGCTTGTCGATGAAATATTCCGCGCCGTCGTCGCTGAAGGAAATGCGCAGCCATTCGGGCATCAGGGTGATCCTTACCCGGATGTTGCCAGCGGCGGAATAAGCATCCATGATGCGCTCGGTGAGCATCTCCTCCACCGCCAGGCGGATGGACATCAGGCGGCGTCGGCTGAAGCCCACGGCCTCCGCCAGCTCGCTGGCCATGCTGGTGACGGGCACGATGGCGTAGCTGCTGTTGCGGACCACCACGTCGAACACCGTCACGCCGCCCGCCAGCTCCTCGTCCACGGCAAGACGCCGGAGCCGGGTGAGCATGTCGGCATGCAGCGAACGCTGATCCAGCTTGCCGTTCACGTTCAGGGGGAAGCTGTCGTACAGGAAGATGTGGGAGGGCACCTTGTACCGGGCGATCACGCTTCTCAGGGCTTTTTTCAGCGCCTCCTGGTCGAAGCTCTTGCCGCCGTCGGTCATGGTGACGCAGGCCTCCACACTCTCGCCATAGATGGGATGAGGCGCGCCCATGACCTTGGCCTCACGAATGTTCTCCAGCTGATTCAGGGCGCTTTCGATCTCTGAGGGCGATATGTTTTCGCCGCCCCGGATGATGACATCCTTGATGCGCCCTGCCAGATACAGATAGCCTTCCTCGTCAAAGCGGCCCAGGTCGCCGGTGTGCAGCCAGCCGTCCTCGTCGATGGGCTGCTTCTCTGTGGGCAGCTTGTCGTAGCCGTTCATCAGGCTTTCGCCCCGGGCGACCACCTCGCCGATCTCACCCTGGGGCAGGAAGCCGCCCTTGCCATCGGAAATGCGTATGTCCATGCCCACGATGGCCAGGCCCACCGTCTGGGCGCGCTTTTCCACCATGTCGGAGGGGCGCACCATGGTGAGCGGCGCGGCCTCGCTCTGGCCGTACATGTTGATGAAGGTGGCGTTGGCGTATTGCAGCTCCAGCCGCATCATCTGGACCGGCGTGGACATGCCGCCCGCGATCATGCACAGGTGCAGGTTCGGCACCACGTTTTCCTCGAAGCCCTGCGCGTCGGCCAGGCCCATGTACACCGCGCCCACCGCCGCCATGTCGGAGACGCGATAGGCATCGATCTCCCGAACCAGAGTGTCCGGCTTGTAGTTGGCGGGCAGGCACACCGTCGCGCCTCGGCACAGGTAGGCGTAGCTCATCAAAAGGCCCAGTATGTGAAACAGCGGCACGGCCACGCACACGCTTCGGCCCGCGTATTCGCCGATGTTCTCGAAAGCATCGGCATCGAAGGTCAGCGCCTTCTGGGAGATCTGCACCGCCTTGGGCTGGGAGGTGGTGCCGGAGGTAAAGATGATGAAGGCGGTCGCGTTCTCATCGGAGGTATCGGGCACATCCTCCTCCGCTTCTTCGCGGAACACATGCCCCAGGTCCAGCGCGGCGGGGCGGATGTCCAGGCAGTGTCCTTCTGGGATGCCCGCGAGGGACGCCAGCTTTTTCATGGCGTCGGGGTCCTTCTTCGTCTCGCCGTTGTCGCCGCAGAGCAGGAAGCCCGTATCCGTCATGGTCAGCAGTTCGGCGGCGTCGGCGCTGCCCATGCTGTAATTCACCAATACGGCGGTGCCGCCCGTCCGGACGATGGCGAAGAACGCGATCAGCCAGTTGGCGGAATTGTAGCTCCACAGCGCCACCCGGCTGCCCTTTTCAACGCCCATCTCCCGAAGCCTTCTCTCAAGCCCCCGGATGCCCTTTTGCATGTCCTCGTAGGTGCAGCTGCCGCCGTTGCCGACGATGGCCGGGCGCCCCGGATAGTCCCGGCAGATCCGCGCTGACAATAAGCGGGTTTCCATAGCGTTTCATCCTTCCTTTTTCACCGTACAGTCCAGCTGTATCGGTTCGACCCTTTGCTATAAACAGGGGTTTTTCGGAGAGTTGACGGACCGTCACCCCCGTCGAACCCGAATTCCTCGGGAGTGGACTCAACAGTTATATGGAATCCTCACGTTTCTTGCGAGTGCTTTTGTAATCATCCATACTCCCGCAAGAAGGAGGTTCCATCATCGCTTGTCAATGTATAACTCAGCTGCCTAATAGCTGACCTCTGTTCATTTGGCAGGTACATATTTCAGTGAACCGTAGAATATCATTATATCATGTTCAATTTGACAAGTCTATATTAATACTGTGTAGAATCCGGGGGAAGAAGCTATAGTGAATTCCCAAAGTAACGTCTACAGTGGATGTGGGGGAGTGGAAGTCAGCTTGGGAAAAATACAAAGGAGGTCACCTAATGTCAGACTTAAAGAAAACCACCACCGGTAAGCACCATATATTTAATGACCGCATTGAGATTCGGGATTGTCTGTTTCATGGAGTCTCATTCAAGAGGATTGCCATGCAAATCGGAAAAGACCCTATGACGGTATGCAAAGAAGACAAGAAGCACATACAGGTTATTCCGGCACGCATAGAAAATCCGAGGCCTTGCCCAAACCTGCTGAAAGCGCCCTTTGTTTGTAATGGCTGCCAGCGCAAGTGGAGCTGCAAGCTTGAGAAGCATGAATATCTGGCCAGATTTGCCCATAAAGCCTATCGGGAGACGCTCGTCGAGAGCCTTTCCGGAATTGCCCTGTCCAAGGAATCCTTTTGCGACAATGACCGCATCATTACCGAGGGCATCAACAAGGAACAATATTTGTATCACCTCGTTCAGACGCAAAACCTGTCTGTCTCCAAGTCCACCTTTTATACTAATTTCCATCTAAACCATATACAAAACAAGTGAGATATGATATAATGTATATGGGTGATGTGAAATGCTAAAGATCAGCGAAGCGGAGTACGAAAGAATCAAAGCGGCGAGCAAGGCGAACAAGAATAATCGGGTAGCCAAGCGGTTAGAAGTGCTGGAACTGCGGTATGCCAGGAAGAACAATGCAGAAATAGCAGAGAAGACAGGCTTCAACAAGCTATATGTGACGACGCTGATCCAGACGTACAAGAAGCAAGGACTGGAGGAATATATCCGAATCAAGCAAACGAGCCACCGTCGGAATATGAGCGAGGAAGAAGAAGCAAAGGTACTTGCGCAGTGCGAAGAAGAAGCGGAAGCTGGGAAGGTACTGACGGCGGAGACGGTGCGCAGGAAGCTGGAAGAACAGCTGGGAAGAGAGACGAGCACGAATTATGTATACCGGGTCATGGAGCGAAACGGATGGCGAAGGTGATGCCGAGATCGAGGCATCCGAAGGCGGCAAGTCAGGAGGAGCAGGACTCCTCAAAAAAATTAAATCTCAGTACGCCAAAATAGTTTCCCAAAACCCGGGCCAAAACGTAAGGCTGATGTTTCAGGATGAAGCGGGCTTCGGACGCATCAATAAGCCGAAGAGCTGCTGGTGCGGGAAGGGAAAGCGGCCATCGGTTCCGTGTCATCACATCCGCGAATACCGCTATGTATACGGGGCTGTGGAACCGAAGAACGGAGAGAGTTTCTTCCTGGTGCTTCCCTACTGCAATACAGATTGTATGAATATGTTTCTCATTGAACTGGCCAAGGCGTATCCGGACGACCAAATCCTGCTGGTATGCGACGGAGCAATGTGGCACAAGGCAAACGAACTGAAGATTGATCTTAATGGAGCCAACGATTGGCAGATCAATTCTGGTCCTTTCCCTGTTTAGGCGAACGTCCTACGTTCTGTATGATTGCCAGAGGTCTCTTCTACTCTTGAACCTTAGAGAAGAGAGATCCGTAGTCATGCCAGGGTTTTTAAGCTTTTCCTGATCCTGGAGCGAACAGACCAATGCCATAATATCAACACTGTCCAGAAAAGGGAAATCCTTGAAGTATTCCGATCTGATGTCGGGGAAGCAGGTACTCCTCGGTCTGCTGCCTGCGCTTTTTATGGTCTGCAAGCCGTTTGTTATAGACAAGCCGAGAGCCCACAAAGGTCTGTTCAATCTTCTGCCTTTGGGCTTCGGCAGGATATGCTTTAATACGACGCCTTTGAAAGTCATATCGTACCTCGCGTTAGCGAATAAACCGCTTGCTAATAACCATATTTGTAACATGTATTGTAGGCATTTGCAAGCCTTTGAAGGCGTTTTGCCAGCAATGATACAGAAGAATCCTGTGCTGTAAGGAGACGCGAATATGGTGCGATATAATACTGCCTGACGGCAGTTGATTACGGCTCCTGTTCTGAATGGATATTGATAATCGAGAACCATGTGTGTGAATGAGATAAACCATGGTTATGCACTTGGATATGCCGAGTACAGCGATGCAGGAATGCTGCTTTGACAGATGGGATACGGGAGCAAAGAACACGTAATCATGTTTTTTTGGGAAAAATCCAGTACCATGTCAAGGGGCAACCCCGATGTCCCTGGAAGGGGCAAAAAAGTTGTCCCTGAGTGAAACTGAAACGAGCACGAAACGAGTACGAACGACCAATAAAAGAAACACGGAAAAACGCTCCGAACCTGGGCTGCTTCCAGGTGGACCTCGGAGCGTTTTTCTATGCTTTCATACGTCCCAAATCATTTCCCAATTCTATATGATTCCGTATCGAAAGCGGGAACAGATCCCGTTACGGTGTTCGCTCCAGTGCCCCGATTCTGGAATGCTCCATATACGACACTGGATCGCTCAGAGGCCCTGATATTGCGGCGATTTCGCGGCATAAGGGTGGCGTTGATGAGCCTCGGAAAGGTCGTGGGAAGGTCGCTACGATATCGGCGCAAGATGCGGCGCGACAGTGTTCCGTTTTTGGGATTTCGCCGGGATCCGCGCCGTGATCGTAGCAACCTTGCAGCAACCCCTGTATCCCCCGGGTGGGGGTGAGGGGTCCGGGGAGAGGGGGAGGGTGTGAGAAGATATAGGGTGGAAAATTGGACAGTATCCAGGGACAGTTATTTTGCCCTTTTCAGGGACAGTGACCTTGCCCCGGAACAGTACAATCCGCGAAAGTGCCTGAAAATACGGGCTTTTCGAGGGGTGTGACAACCGGATGATACTGTTTTGATACTATTTTCCGGGTTCCCATTATTCTGTAGGATAATACAAAAGTTGTCCTCTGGAAAACGACAAGATGTTTTCCAGAGGACTTTTTGTGTTAATCTTCGGGATCAACCTTGCGCTCCCTGCGGCGCTTGTCGCGGACAGCCTGTTCGAGCGCCGCCTGACTGGCGGTATAGTTGTAGCGCCACTCGTCGTAGTCCTGCTTAGTAATGAGGCCGTTGGCGAGACGCATGGACTGCTTGTGCCAGAGCTCCAGAAGGTCGTAAAGGTTCATGTCGGGATTGAGCGTGCGATCGAGGTGCAGGCACAGCTCGCCGTCAATCTCGGCGATTTTGAGGCCGTACATATCCTCGAGGGCGAAGAAGGTGTGCATGAGGCCGTCATAGGTGTCGATCTCCGGTACAGAGATGGCCTTGGGGCTGACCTTGAAAATGCTTGCCACTGCGCCATGCGGACTTCGGTGGCCGCACCGTTGAAGCCGAGGATCTCGCCGACCTGACGCTGCTTCATGCCGCGCAGAGTACGAAACAGTTTGATGCGCTTTCCAAATGCCATGAGGATGCCTCCTTAGACGATTCTTTGCAGCCTATGGAGACAGTATAGCATTGCGATAAGCAGAAAACAAGAACATAAATTTAATTGTTTATTAAATGTGTGAATCCATAGCAAAATCGCTTGCATTTTGAAAAAGAAGGTAGTATTATGATAGCGACTTATACAAAAAGAGATAAGTTTAACCAAATGATCGTCTGTACTGGAACAAACCGCGACGACCTTCTGGACAGGAGCGAGCGCCTGACGGAGCAGGGCTCCCGTGAAATCGCAGATTTCGTGGGAAGAGGAGGAGTAGCGGAATGAATGAGCTCGCGCGCTTGCGCGGGAGCGAACGATATGGAGCTTGCGACGACGAGGGAAAGGAGCCGCACAGGGCACACCCGCCGGGAACCAGCGCAGGGAGAACGGCAGGGACCTTACATTACAGAGATTGGAGCTTCCTGTATAATTCAAGGAGCCTGAGGGAAGGGCAGGATTGAAACAGAAAGTACCCCACAGTAGAATAGAAACGCTGACTTCTTAGCAGGG
>CADCFG010000027.1 GCA_902800625.1 uncultured Eubacteriales bacterium
ACTTCCTTCTTGTGTGTGTAGCAGCTACAATTAGAAGTCTTCCTTGCTCCTTTTGTCTACCTCGTTTCTGTCAATCCCACAACTTTCCGTGAAGAACCAGAATTTTGCACATTGTACATAAAGGGAGGTTGAAATATAATCTGATTGTGGGGCACTGAAGTGCCAAATAAACGAGAACGGAAAGGGAGAGTTAACATGAAGAAGTTCCTGTCGCTGATCCTGTGCGTGCTCCTGATTTGCGGAATCGCCACCGCGGCTTTCGCTGAGGAGACCAAGATCGTATTCTGCGTCAACATCCAGCCGCAGCTGCCGCTGGAGTTCTGGCAGTCCATCGCGGACCGCTACATGGCCGCGAACCCCGACGTGAAGGTGGAGATCATCGGCAACCCCTCCTCCAACGTCACGCTGCCGCAGTATGAGAAGGACCTGCTGGCCACCGACCAGTTCCCGGACATCATGGTCATGCAGAACCCGGCGGACTTCGTTCCCTCCGGCGCGCTGCTGGCCTTCGACGACGGCGACCTGGACTACCTGGCTGATCCCGAGGTCGGCAAGATCGGCGGCAAGCAGTATGTCGCCAACTACAAGAAGCAGATCATCGGCGTGTTCTACAACAAGGACATGTTCGCCGCCAACGGCATCGAGGTTCCGACGACTTATCAGGCGCTGATCGACGCCTGCGACAAGCTGCTCGAGGCCGGCATCCAGCCCTTCTCCCTGGGCCTGAAGGACGGTTGGCCGCAGGGCCAGCTGGCCAACATGTTCGCCGGCACCGACCTGCTCGCCAAGGACACCCACTGGGGCGCCAAGCGCAACGCGGACGAGGTGAAGTTCAACAACCCCGACCTCGTGAAGGCGATGCAGAAGTACCAGACCATCTGCACCAAGTACTGCGGCGACAACATCACCGGCATCACCTACACCCAGATGCTCGAGCAGTTCTTCAACGGCAACGCCGCCATGCTGCCCATCGGTTCCTGGGTGAACGCCGAGGTCGAAAAGGGCCTGCAGGACTTTGAGGTCGGCTGGTTCCCGATCCCGGGCGACGAGGACGCCAACGTGGTCTCCGTGTTCGTCAACGAGGGCCTGTCCATCGGCGCGGACACCAAGTATCCCGAGGTCTGCAAGGACTTCATCCACTTCTTCTTCACCGACAAGGAGCTGTACGGCGAGTTCCTGCACAGCGAGCAGCTGTTCAGCACCACCAAGGACACCGTGGAGTATGAGATGATCCCCCTGCGCAAGGACATGGAGGAGCAGATCGCCAGCATGACCGAGGTCGAGGGCTTTGAGAGCATGACCGGCGACGACGCCTTCCTGCCCGGCCTGAAGGACTACTTCACCAACAAGATGACCCAGAACATCGCCATCGGCGCGGACGTCGAGGCCGAGCTGGACGCCTTCGACGCCGAGTGGGAGATCTCCAACGAGGCCATCGAAGACGCCGCCTGATCAGGCTGACGCCGACACAGGCACCGTTTCGGGAGGGGTAGACGCAAGGGATACCCCTCCCATTCTATAAGAAAAATCCGAATGCGAGGGCAGGCGGTTCGGCGTTCTGCGGGCGCGGGCAATCGTCAAGGGGGCTGAAAGCATTGAAGCACAACAAGCTGCATGATTTCCTGCTGGTGTTCCCGGGGTATCTGATCTACACGGTGTTCATGATCGTTCCCCTGGGCATGACCATGTTTTACAGCTTCACCAACTGGGACGGCATCAGCAAGAAATTCAAGATGATCGGGTTCAAGAATTTCGTTCGGCTGTTCTCCGACGCGCAGTTCTACAACGCGCTGAAGGTGACGCTGATCATCACGGTCATCACCGTGCTGATCTACAACGTCCTCGGCGTGTTCCTGGCGGTGGCCCTGAACCGCAAGAATCGCGTCTGCGCGTTCACCAAGAGCGCCGTCTTCGTGCCCACGGTGCTCTCCAGTGTGGTCGTGGCGTTCATCTGGTCCTATATCATGCAGACCGACGGCGGCGTGATCAACGCGCTGCTGGCGCTGGTCGGGATCGCCCCGGTGAACTTCTACAAGACGCCGCTGGACACGATCGTGATGATCTCCGTGATCATCTCCTGGAACGGCCTGGGCCTGTTCCTCGTGATCTACGTGGCGACGCTCAACACCATCCCGCCGGAGTTGATGGAGGCCGCGGAGGTGGACGGTGCGAACGGCTTCCAGCGGTTCTTCAGGATCACGCTGCCGCTGATGATGCCGGGCATCACCATCAACAGCATCCTCTCCATCGCGGGCGGGCTGAAGCAGTACGACCACGTGAAGGTCATTACCGGCGGCGGCCCGGGCGGAGCCACGCAGACCATCACGCTGATGTCCGTGGAAAAGGCGTTCGAGTACAACCGGCGCGGCTATTCCTCCGCCATCATACTGGTGCTGTTCGTCCTGATCGTCATCGTTTCCGCGGTCCAACTCTCCATCACGAAGCGGCGCGAGGTGAAATACTGACATGAGCATGAAAGAAAAACGCATGATAAAGGCGTGGCTCAGGGGGTTCTTCACGGTGCTCTTCGGGCTGATCTACCTGTTCCCGCTGTACATCGCCGTCGTCAATTCGTTCAAGCCCTATACGGAGATCGTCAAGTCGCCGCTGACGCTGACGCTGCACCCCACCTTCGAGAACTTCGCCGAGGCGTTTCGCTCGTCGAACATCGTCTCGCTCTACGGCACCAGCATCCTGATCACGTTCAGCTCCGTGGCGATGCTCGTATTGATCTCGTCCACCGCGGCCTATGTGATCATTCGCAGGAACAACGGCATCTGCAAGTTCCTGTACGCCTTCGCGCTGATCGGCATCATGGTGCCGCCGGTGGTCACGCTGGTGCCCAGCATCAAGACGCTGAGCATGCTGCACCTCATGTACAAGCCGTCGGGCCTTCTGATGTTCTACGGCGGCGCGTATTTCAGCACGACCATCTTCCTCTACACGGGCTTCATCAACTCCATCCCGGAGAGCCTGGACGAGTCCGCGTACATCGACGGCGCGAACACGATCACCATCTTTTTCCGGATCATCTTCCCGCTGCTCAAGCCCTGCACGGCGACGGCCATCATACTGATGGGCATGTGGATCTGGAACGACTTCCTGAATCCGCTGTACATCCTCGGCTCCACCGCCGGGCGCACGATCACCACCGGTATCTACAACGCCATCGGCGCGTACACCTCCAAGTGGAACCTCGTCTTTGCCAACGTGATCTTCGCGTCCCTGCCGATCGTGATACTGTACCTGTGCATGCAGAAGCAGTTTATGAACGGCCTGACCGCCGGCGCGGTGAAGGGTTGAGGCTTGCGATATGAAGCGGATCGAGCTTTCCGCGGGCGTGACCCGCGTGCGGCTTGCGCCGGAAGACGCGGCCGACTTCCGCCCGGTGCTGTTTTCCGATGCCGGGGGAACCTTCCTGCGGCAGACGGGCTTCGCCTGTGAGGAGAGGCCGGTCTACCGCCTGGAGCCGTCCCGCGGCGGCGGAGAAGTCAAGCGCACCGCCAACGGCGAGGTCGTCGTGTTCGACGAGGGCGAGCGGCGGCTGACGCGCGTCAGCCACTCGGCCACGCTGCGCTTCGCCTGCCCGGAGGGCCAGGTGCTCACCGGGCTGGGCCAGCACGAGGCGGGCGTGTTCGACTATGCCAACGCCTCGGAGCGCCTCTACCAGCACAACATGAAGATCGCCATTCCCTTCCTGCTGTCGAGCGCGGGCTGGGGCTTACTGATCGAGGCCGGCTGCGCGATGCGCTTCGACGGCGGGGCGGGCGGCTTCACCTTTTGGCTGGACGCCGTACGGGAGGTCTCCTACGTCGTGATCTGCGGTGAAAACTGCGCCGACGTGCTCAAAAAGCTGTCGGGGCTCGCGGGCAGGCCCGCGCTGCTGCCCAAGTGGGCCTACGGCTACATCCAGTCCAAGGAGCGCTACAAGACCGCCGACGAGCTGATCGGGGTAGCCGGGGAGTTCCGGCGGCGCGGCCTGGGCCTGGACTGCATCGTGCTGGACTGGCTCAGTTGGCGCGAGGGCTGCTGGGGCGACAAGGCCCCGGACCCTGAGCGATTCCCGGATGTTCAAGCACTGACCGACGCGCTGCACGCCATGAACGCGCACTTCATGGTGTCCATCTGGCCAAACTGCGCCCAAGGACGGGATTGCGACGAGTTCGAGGCTGCCGGCCTCTTCCTCCCCGGCAGCCGCATCTACGACGCCTTCTCGCCCGAGGCGCGGGATCTATACTGGGTACAGTGCAAGCGCCACTGGATGGGCGGCGGCGCGGACGCGCTGTGGTGCGACAGCTGCGAGCCCATCACCGACCCGGACTGGTGCGGCGAGGTCAAGCGCGACGAGGACGAGCGCATGCGCCTGCTCACGGAGGCCTCCGCGCTGCGCATGGACCCCGAGACCATGAACGACTACGGCGTATATCACCTGCGCGGCCTGCGGGAGCACTGGCTTCGGGACTATCCCGGCAAGCGGCCCGTGCTGCTGTCCCGCAGCGGGGGATTGGATTCCAGTGCGCTCGGCGCGATCCTGTGGTCGGGCGACGTGGCCGCCCGCTGGGACGTGCTCGAAAGGCAGGTCACGGAGGGCCTCAAGATCGCGTGCAGCGGCATCAGCTGGTGGACGCTGGACATCGGCGCGTTTTTCGTGGGCCAGAAGGAGCAGTGGTTCTGGCGCGGCGACTATCCCGACGGCGTGGACGACCCGGCCTATCGGGAGCTGTACGTCCGCTGGTTCCAGTTCGGCGCGATGCTGCCGGTGTTTCGATCCCACGGCACCGATACGCCCCGCGAGCCCTGGCGCTTCGGCGACGACGACAGCCCGGAATACCGCTGCCTGCGCGACACGATCGCGCTGCGCTATCGCCTGCTGCCGTACCTCTACGCCTCCGCGGCCCAAGCCTGTCGCGACGGCCTGCCGATGCTGCGGGCGATGATGGTCGCCTTCCCGGAAGCGGCGGCGCTTCACGGCGTCCACGACCAGTACATGCTGGGCGACGCGCTGCTGGTGAAGCCCGTGACGAAGCCGATCGCGGACGGCGGGGACGCGACGGAGGTCCTGCTGCCGCCGGGCGGATGGTACGACTGGTTCACGCTGGAATACCGCGCGGGCGGCTCGACGCAGAGGATCGAAACGCCGCTGGAGCGCTTCCCGGTGCTCGTGCGCGCGGGTAGCGTCCTTCCCGTGGCGGAGGGCGCGCAATGCGCCGCGGACCTGCCGACGCCGGCGCGGGAGCTTATGGTGTTCGGCAGCGCGGACGGCACGCTGGAGTGGTACGACGATTCGGGCGACGGCGACGCGCCGGGACTGCGCATACCCGTGCGCTACGACGACGCGACGGCGACATTGACGCTGGGAGACTGCGACGGCGCGCTGCCGGAACCGGTGGCGATCGCGGCGCGGTTGTTCCGGCCCGACGGGAGCCGCCGGACCGCGAGCGTGCGCTACGCAGGAGCGCAGACGCAAGTTTGCTTTGACAGCTGAATGACTTATACCATGACACAGGGCGGGTGGACGCTTCTTGCGATCCATCCGCCCTATTGGTTTTTTTTGGACTGCGCGCGGCGGCCAAAGCTGCGCGAAAGCGACACACTTTACACAAATGCGTCGGGTTTATCTCTAAATTTCAGGTTAGAAATGTGTTATACTCTGATTATAGGAATAACAAAGAAAGAGGGGCCTACACATGGATAAAAAGATACTGGGCGCAATTCTGCCGGGAAACAGCACCGTCGAACTGAAGGAATTTGACATGCCGAAGCCGGGACACGGCCAGGTCATCGTAAAGACCAAGGCCAGCACCATCTGCGGCTCGGACATCCGCTGCATCTACCGCGCGCACGTGGGCAAGGGCCCCGAGGGCTACCAGCCGGGCATGATCGCCGGACACGAGCCGTGCGGCATCATCGTCGAGGAGGGCGAGGGCCTCAAGCGCTTCAAGAAGGGCGACCGCGTCATCGTGTACCACATCTCCGGCTGCGGCGTGTGCTACGACTGTCGGCGCGGCTACTACATCTCCTGCAAGAGCCCCTATCGCGCGGCCTACGGCTGGCAGCGCAACGGCGGCATGTCGCCCTACATGCTCTGCGACGAGAAGGACCTGATCGCCCTGCCGGACGAGCTCTCCTATGAGGACGGCGCGCAGGTGGCCTGCGGCTTCGGCACCTGCTACGAGGCACTGATGAAGATCGGCGTTTCCGGCAACGACCGCGTGCTGGTGACGGGCCTGGGCCCGGTGGGCCTGGCGACGCTGATGCTGGCCAAGGCCATGGGCTGCGACACCACCATCGGCACCGACATCAACGAGGAGCGCATGCAGCTGGCGAAGGACCTGGGCCTGGCCGACTACGTGTTCAACAGCTCGGACGTCGAGGCCTGTGAGAAGGCCATCATGGAAGTGACGCAGGGCTACGGCTGCGAGCGCACGATCGACTGCTCCGCCAACAATTCCGCCCGCGCGATGGCGATCCGCTGCACGCGCGAGTGGGGCAAGATGGCGATGGTGGGCGAGGGCAACGACGTGACCTTCAACCCCTCCCCGGACATCATGCACGGCCAGAAGACCATCTACGGCAGCTGGGTCACTTCCCTGTGGCGCATGGAGGAACTGGTGGAGCACCTGGTGCGCTGGGGCATCCATCCCGACAGGCTGATCACCCACCGCTTTGAGCTGAAGGACGTGGCCGAGGCCTATCGCCTGATGGCCTCCGGCAAGTGCGGCAAGGTGGCCGTCATTTATCCCGACTGATCAAATTTACTGGCGCGGCATGGTTGCCATGCCGCGCCTCATACCAAACATATGGAGGGATAACCCATGATCGATCCCAAAACCGTTCCTTCCTTCATGCTGAACGACGGCTGCACGATCCCCTGCATCGGCATGGGCACGTTCGGCTCGGACCGCGTGACGCCGGACGAGGTGGCCAAGGCGGTCGCCGGAGGCATCCGCGTCGGCTACCGGCTGTTTGACTGCGCGGCCTGCTACGGCAACGAGGCGCAGATCGGCCAGGTGTTCAAAGAGGCCTTTGACGAGGGCGTGGTGAAGCGCGAGGAGCTTTTCGTCATGTCGAAGGTGTGGAATGACATGCACCGGCGCGTGGCGGAATCCTGCAAAAAGACCATCGCGGATTTGCAGTGCGACTACCTGGACATGCTGTTCATCCACTGGCCCTTCCCGAACTACCACGCGCCGTTCTGCGACGTGGACTCCCGCAACCCGGACTCCAAGCCCTTCTCGGTGGCCGAGTTCGTGGACACCTACCGCCAGATCGAGGAACTGGTGGACCAGGGGCTGGTCAGGCACATCGGCATTTCCAACATGACCATCCCGAAGCTGGACGCGGTTCTTTCAAAGCTGCGCATCAAGCCCGCGGCCTGCGAGTCGGAGCTGCACCCGTGCTTCCAGCAGCAGGAGCTGTTCGACTACCTGGTGGACCGCAACATACTGCCCATCGGCTACATGCCCCTGGGCTCCCCGCGCCGCCCCGAGCGCGACATCCTGCCCGAGGACCTGGCCGACATGCATATGCCGGAGCTGGTCGAGATCGCGAAGGCGCACAACTGCCATCCGGCGATCATCTGCCTGAAGTGGGCGCTGCAGCGCGGCCAGCTGCCGATCCCCTTCTCGGTGCACAACTACGAGGCGAACCTGGCGGCGTCCGTGACGGAGAAGCTGACGGACGCGGAGATGGCCACCATCGCCACCCTGGAGCGCAACAATCGGCTCGTCAAGGGCCAGGTGTTCCTCTGGCCCGGTGCGAACGATTGGCACGACCTGTGGGACGAGGACGGCGTGATCGTCAGCTGCACGGACTGCTGATTTTGCGACTGGCAGAAATCTGAGGAAACGGAGGAAGCGTCGTGGGAGAAGTCATACTGACCATGAAGGGCATCGATAAGACGTTCCCGGGTGTGCACGCCCTGGACCACGTCGATTTCGAAGTCCGCAAGGGTGAGGTGCACGCGCTGATGGGCGAAAACGGCGCGGGCAAGTCCACGCTGATGAAGGTGCTGACGGGCATCTACACCAAGGACTCCGGCACCATCACCTACGAGGGCCGCGAGGTGGAATTCCACAACCCCCGCGAGGCCCAGGCGGCCGGCATCGTCATCGTTCACCAGGAGCTGAACATGATGGGCCACCTGACCGTCGCCCAGAACATCTTTATCGGCCGCGAGCCGCGCAGGGGCCTGTTCATCAAGGACGCCGAGATGAACGCCGAGGCGCGCAAGCTGTTCGCCCAACTGAACATCGACATCGACCCCAGGGAGACCATGAGCAACCTGACCGTCGCCAAACAGCAGATGTGCGAGATCGCGAAGGCGATCAGCCACGAGGCGAAGGTCATCATATTCGACGAGCCGACGGCGGCGCTGACCGACACAGAGATCGAGCAGCTTTTCGTGATCATCCGCGACCTGCGCGCGAAGGGCTACGGCATCGTCTACATCTCGCACCGCATGGACGAGATCAAGAAGATCACCGACCGCGTGTCCGTCATGCGCGACGGCCAGTACATCGGCACGCTGATCACCGAGGAGTGCACGAAGGAAGACATCATCAACATGATGGTGGGCCGCGTCATCTACGAGGAGCCGAAGACCCACTCGATGGTCGAGGAAGGCGCGCCGGTGGTTTTGAAGGTGGAGCACCTGAACGCCGGGCGCATGGTGCAGGACGTGAGCTTCGAGCTTCGCAAGGGCGAGATCCTCGGCTTCGCCGGCCTCGTCGGCGCGGGCCGCACGGAGACCGCGCGCGCGCTGTTCGGCGCGGACCCGAAGCAGGGCGGCGACATCTATATCGACGGCAAGAAGGTGGACATCCGCTCGCCCAAGGACGCCGTGGAGGCCGGCATCAGCTACCTGTCCGAGGACCGCAAGCGCTTCGGCATCGTGCTGAAGAAGAACATCATCGAGAACTCCACGCTGGCCACGCTCCACGAATACGTCAAGGGCCCGTTCATCGACAAGCCCAAGGAGGCCAAGGCCACCCAGAAGTACGTGGACCTGCTCAAGACCAAGACGCCCGGCATCGACCAGCTCGTGATGAACCTCTCCGGCGGCAACCAGCAGAAGGTGGTCATCGCCAAGTGGCTGGTGAACGATTCGCGCATCATGATCTTCGACGAGCCGACCCGCGGCATCGACGTCGGCGCGAAGCAGGAGATCTACGAGCTGATGAACCAGCTGGCGAAGTCCGGCAAGGCCATCATCATGATCTCCTCTGAAATGACCGAGATCCTGCGCATGTCCGACCGCATCGTCGTGATGTGCGAGGGCCGCAAGACCGGCGAACTGGACATCGCCGAGGCCACGCAGGAGAAGATCATGACGCTGGCGACCCGAGACATCGACATGCAAAACAGCAAGGCGATGGAGGAGGGAGCATAATGAAGAAAGCGCTTGAAAAGTTCAAGTCCCTCAAGCTCGTCCGCATCATGGGCTTCAACCGCGTGGTGCTGATCGGCGTCATCATTTTGCTGTGCCTGCTGTTCCAGGTGCTCAGTGCCGTGCTGAACCACGGCAACGTGTTCCTCACCTACGCGCGCTTCTCCAGCGCCATGAACTACGGCTATTTCATCGGCTTCCTGGCCCTGGGCGTCACGTTCGTCATCGCCACAGGCGGCATCGACTTCTCCATCGGCCCGGTGATGTTCTGCGCGGCGCTGGTGTCGGGCTACTGCTTCAACAACTACGGCTTCCCGATGTGGGTCGCCCTGATCATGTGCCCGCTGATCGGCGCGCTGTTTGGCAGCGTGGGCGGCTTCTTCGTCGCCTACCTGCACCTGCCGTCGTTCATCACGTCGCTGGCGCTGATGCAGATCGCCAAGGGCGTGGGCTCCATCTTCACCAAGACCCAGAACGTGTCCTGGCCCGGCAGCGACGATCCTGGCGGATGGTACCGCAGCCTCTCCAACCTGACGGTCGGCAGCGTGAACATCCCCACGGGCCTGATCATACTGATCGTTCTGGCGATCATCCTGTCCATCGTGCTGAACAAGACCCGCGCGGGCCGCTACATGATCTGCCTGGGCGCGAACCGCGAGGCCGTGCGCCTCTCCGGCGTCGACACCCGGCGCTGGGAGATGCTGGCCTACGTGATCTGCGGCGCGCTGGCGGGCTTCGCGGCGATCTTCTACGTGGGCTGCTACACCACGGTGCAGCCGGTCAAGGGCGACACCTTCAACAACGAGGCCATCGCGGCCTGCGTCATGGGTGGCACGTCCATGGCGGGCGGCCTGGCTTCGATCCTGGGCACCGTGATTGGCGCGTTCATCATCGCCATCATGCAGGAGGGCATCCTCTCGATGGGCTTCAACATCGCCTTCCAGTACTCGCTGACAGCCCTGATCCTGCTCGGCGCCGTGATCGCAGACGTCACCAGCCGCCGGCGCAAGAACTGACGGACGCCAAGAAAGGGGTATGCAAATGGAAAACACCATTGATCGCAAGAAAGCAGCCCGCTCGGCGTTCATACGCTCCAGCGCCTTCCAGCGGCTGATCATCATCGCGGTGCTGATCCTTCTGTACGGCTACTTCTACGCCGCGAGTACGTCCTTCCGCAAGTACACCACGCTGGTGCAGATCTGCAGCAACATGTACTACACGCTGCTGATGGCCATCGGCGTCACGTTCCCGCTGATCACCGGCGGCAACGACCTGAGCATGGGCACGGGCCTGATCTGCTATTCGCTGATCGGCTCCTACCTGATGCGCATCTATGGCTGGCCGCTGTGGGCCGCCATCGTGATCACCATCGCGATGGGCGTGACGATGGGCTTCATCAACGGCTTCGGCGTGGCCAAGCTGGACGTGCCGCCCTTCATCATGACGCTGGCGAGCATGATGTTCTGCCGCGGCATCGGTTCGATCCTCACCGGCGGCTTCTCCGGCACCTGGCCGGACGGCGCGGAGCCCGGCGCGGGCTTCCGCAACGCCTTCCGCCTGATCGTCAAGACGGAGTCCGGGCGCATGCCGATCCCACTGGGCATGGTGTGGATGATTTTGCTGGTGATCATCATGACGCTGGTTTTGAACAAGACCCGCGTCGGCCGCTACACCATCGCCATCGGCTCCAACAAGGAGGCCCTGAAGCTGAGCGGCGTGAACGTGCTCAAGTGGCACATCTTCGCCTACATGATCTGCGGCTTCATGACGGGCCTGGCGGCCGTGACCTACGCCGCCACGTTCTCCAACATCACGCCCGGCCAGGGCGCGGGCTTCGAGCTGAACGCCATCGGCGCGGCCATCATCGGCGGCACCGCCATGACCGGAGGCTCCGGCTCCGTGATCGGCACGTTCCTGGGCGTGCTGCTGATCTCGCTGTTGCAGGTAGGCCTGCCGTTCGTGGGCCTGAACGCCGACTGGCAGCTGCTGATCACCGGATGCATCCTGCTGGGTGCGGTGACCATCGACAAGATGCGCAACAGCCGCTGACCCGCCGGGCACTGCCCTTCCCCATTCTGAATATGTTGCGTCCGATGAGGCGTAAACATAAATATAAGGAGGTATAGACCATGAAGAAGATTCTCGCTCTCGTACTGACCCTGGTTCTCGTGCTGGGACTCACCGCCGCTTTTGCGGATGAGTATCACTTCGAAATCGTGTCCAAGGGCTTCCAGTCCACCTACTGGCAGGCGGTCCTGAAGGGCGCGAACGAAGAGGTGGAGAAGATCAACGGCGAAGGCAACGACACCATCACGATCAACTTCGTCGGCCCCGACTCCGAATCCGACGTGGCCCAGCAGGTGCAGCAGTTCACCTCCGCTCTGAACGCTGATCCCGCTGCCATCGGCTTCGCCGCCGTGGACCAGAACGCCTTCAACGACCTGCTGGCCGAGGCCGTCGAGAAGAAGATCCCGATCATCGGCTTCGACTCCGGCGTTCCGGGCGCTCCCGAAGGCGCTGTGTATGCCAACGCTTCCACCAACAACTATGTCGCCGGCACCGTCGCGGCCGATGGCATGTGGGAGAAGATCGTCGATCGCATCGATGCCGCTGAGGGCACCGTGCGCATCGGCGAGGTCAACCAGGACGCCACCGGTGAGTCCGTGACCCAGCGTGGCCTCGGCTTCATCGATCGCATCATCGAGCTGGCCGGCGAAAAGGGCTGGGGCGTGGCCGTCATCGGCAACGAGTTCTATGTGAACGGCGCCACCGGCGAGACCGTCGCCGAGGCCGACGCCAAGATCATCATCGAGGCGAAGGTGCCCGCCCAGTCCACCGTGGAGCTGTGCGCGAACGAGGCCTCCGTGCTGCTGAACGAGGAAGACCTGATCTCCGTGTTCGGCTCCAACCAGGTTGCCGCCGAGGGCGTCGTGGCCGCCGACAAGAACCTGTTCAAGTGCGGCACCGGCGACGACACCGTCATCGCCGTCGGCTTCGACTCCGGCGCGACCCTGAAGGCCGCCATCCGTGAGGGCGTTATGTACGGCGCCGTCACCCAGAGCCCCGTGGGCATCGGCAAGGTGACCATCGACCTGCTCCTGGCCAGCGCCAAGGGCGAGCCCGTCGAGGACACCGACACTGGCTGCGCGTTCTACACCATCGACAACATCGACACTCCCGAGATCGCCGACAACCTGTACGACTAATTCAAATGGCGCGCATCGCGTGATTTGAAGGATCGGGAAGACGGATGGAAAGCCCCGTGCTTTCCATCCGTTCTTGCCCTGTCGCGCGATTGGTGGTATGATGGAAGCGGCAAAGAACACGACGTGAGGAGGATTGATTGATTTGGCAAAGAACAGATACCTGGGCAGCTATCCGGTCATCGGCATCCGCCCGACCATCGACGGCCGCCGCGGGGTGCTGAAGGTGCGCGAGAGCCTGGAGGAGCAGACCATGAACATGGCGCGCTCCGCCGCGAAGCTGTTTGAGGAGCATTTGCGCTACTCCAACGGCGAGCCGGTGAAGGTCGTCGTCGCGGACACGACCATCGGCCGCGTGGCCGAGGCCGCCGCCTGCGAGGAGAAGTTCCGCCGCGAGGGCGTGGCCATCACCTTGACCGTCACCCCCTGCTGGTGCTACGGCTCGGAGACCATGGACATGGACCGCAATACCATCAAGGCCGTCTGGGGCTTCAACGGCACCGAGCGCCCCGGCGCGGTGTACCTGGCTTCCGTGCTGGCCACGCACGCCCAGAAGGGCCTGCCGGCGTTCGGCATCTATGGCCACGAGGTGCAGGAGGCCGACGACACCTCCATCCCCGAGGACGTGCAGGAGAAGCTGCTGCGGTTCGGCCGCGCCGCCGTCGCCGCCGCCACGATGCGCGGCAAGAGCTATCTGCAGATCGGCGCGATCACGATGGGCATCGGCGGCTCCATCATCGACTCGAAGTTCATCGAGGACTACCTGGGTATGCGCGTGGAGTCCGTGGACGAGGTGGAGATCATCCGCCGCATGACGCTGGGCATCTACGACGAGAAGGAATATGAGAAGATGAAGGCCTGGGCCGCCGAGAACGTGGTCGAGGGCTTCGACAAGAACCCCGAGGCCCTGCAGAAGTCCCGCGAGGAGAAGGACAGGGACTGGGAGTTCACGCTGAAGATGTACCTGATCATCAAGGACCTGCTCAACGGCAATCCCAACCTGCCCGCGGGCAACGAGGAGGAGGCCGTGGGCCACAACGCCATCGCCGGCGGCTTCCAGGGCCAGCGCCAGTGGACGGACTTCTATCCGAACTGCGACTACCCCGAGGCCATGCTGAACACGTCCTTCGACCACAATGGCGCGCGCGAGCCCTACGTGTTCGCCACCGAGAACGACGTGCTCAACGGCCTGGGCATGCTGTTCATGAAGCTGCTGACCAACCGCGCGCAGATGTTCGCGGACGTGCGCACCTATTGGAGCCCCGAGGCCGTGAAGCGCTGCACGGGCTACGACCTGGAGGGCGTCGCGAAGAAAAACGGCGGCTTTATCCACCTGATCAACTCTGGCGCGTGCTGCCTGGACGCCAACGGACAGGCGAAGGACGCGGACGGCAACCGCCTGATGAAGCCCTGGTACGAGGTGACCGAGGCGGACCAGAAGGCCATCATGAAGAATACCACCTGGAACTACGCCGACCTGGGCTACTTCCGCGGCGGCGGCTACTCCAGCCGCTTCGTGACCGACTGCGAGATGCCCGCGACGATGATCCGCCTGAACCTGGTGGACGGCCTCGGCCCGATGCTGCAGATCGCCGAGGGTTGGACGGTGAAGCTGCCCGACGAGGTGACCGACATCCTCTGGAAGCGCACGGACTACACCTGGCCCTGCACCTGGTTCACCCCGCGCTGCGACGGCAAAGAGGGCAGCCCGTTCAAGACCGCCTACGACGTGATGAACCACTGGGGCGCGAACCACGGCGCGATCAGCTACGGCCACATCGGCGCGGACCTGATCACGTTCTGCTCGATGCTGCGCATCCCCGTGGCCATGCACAACGTGCCCGTGGAGAAGATCTTCAGGCCCGCGGCGTGGAACGCCTTCGGCATGGACAAGGAGGGCGCGGACTATCGCGCCTGCGCGAACTACGGGCCGTTCTACAAGAAATAAAGAAAGGTTGTGTTTGACATGCTCAAGGGCATTCCGAGCATCCTGACCCCGGAGCTTTTGAAGATTCTGATGGAGATGGGCCACGGCGATACGATCGTGATCGGCGACGGCAACTTCCCGGCGGCGTCCATCGCGAAGAACAGCCAGCTGGTGCGCCTCGACGGCCACGGCGTGCCGGAGGTCCTCGACGCGATCCTCCAGCTGTTCCCGCTGGACCCGTACGTGGAGGCTCCCGTCTCGCTGATGGAGGTCGTGCCCGGCGACCCGGTGGAGACGCCGATCTGGGACGAGTACGCCAAGATCGTAGAGAAGCACGAGCCCGACACGAAGATCGGCCACATCGAGCGCTTCCAGTTCTACGAGGTGGCGAAGAAGGCCTACGCGATCGTCGCCACGGGCGAGGGCGCGCTCTACGCCAACATCATCCTGCAAAAGGGCGTTGTGAAGTAGGACAGGGACGCAAATACAGGGGCCGCCTCGTCTGAGGCGGCCCCTTTTGTCATGCCGTTTCTCAGTCCAGATACCCCTCCCGCGCCTTCACGCCGTAGTGGGCCTCCAGCTGACGCAGCTGGGGATCGGTGATGGTGTTCAGCCGCGGCAGGTGCGCGATCTTCATGTAGATCTCCGCGCCCTTCTCGGCGGTCTCGATCAGGCCGAACGCCTCGTCCAGGTCCTTGCCCACGCCGTAGATGCCGTGCTGGCTCCAGACTACCAGGCGCGCCGTCTTCATCTTCTCGGCCGTGGCCTCGCCGATCTCGTTCGTGCCGCAGAGCATCCACGGCAACACGTTCACGCCGTCGGGGAACACCACGATGCACTCCGAGCACGTCTGCCACAGCGAGCGGGTGAACTCGCGCTCGTCCAGCGGGTGGACGAACGTCATCGCCAGCAGGTTCGCGGGATGGCAGTGCATCACCACGCGGTTTTCCGGGTTGATGCCCAGCCGCACCACGTGGCTCATCATGTGCGCCGGGAACTCGCTGGTGAAGCTGCCGCCGTCGGTGAAGCCCCACAGCAGCTCGGCGCGCTCGCCGCCGTCCTTGATGCGCACGAGGCCCAGGTTCACGTCCGGCGCGTACTGCACGTTTTTAAAGTACTTGCCCGTGCCGGTGACGAGGAAGTACTTGCCCTCGAGCTCCGGGGCCCGGAAGCCGGTGGGGATATTGCGGATGGGCGCGGCTTTGAGATCCAGGAAGTCGCGCAGGTCGGCCTCGTCCAGCATCAGCGACACGTTGCCGCCGTTGCGCTCATCCCAGCCGTGGGCGTACATGTTCGTCAGCGTGCGGACCATCTCCACCATAAAGGGCGCGGTCAGGATATCCTTCATTGTCTATGCCTCCTTGTCGGTCAATTGGATCTTCAGGTTGCCGAGGCACGTGGCCTCGATGGGCAGGGCGACGACCCGCTTGCCGGTGGCCTCGGCGGTCAGCCGGTTCAGATAACCGTTCTTCGCGCCGCCGCCCACGATGTAGAGCTTATCGTAGGTCCTGCCGGTGTTGCGCTCGATCTGCGCGATGGCGCGCCGGTAGCCCTCCGCCAGCGAGCGATAGGCGCAGCGGAAGTAGTCCGCGGGTTGTTCGGGTTTTTGGGACAGCTGGCCGTCGAACGCCGCGCGCATGCTCCGGGGCGCCATGAAGGCCGGGTCGTCCACGTCCACGAGGGCGTCAAAGTTGCCGGCCTGGGCCTCCCGGGTGATCTCGTCCCAGAGCTTTTCGGGGCACAGCTCCTCGCGCAGCCGGTTCACCAGCCACATGCCCATGATGTTCTTGAGGTAGCGCGTATAGCCCACGCCGCCCTCGTTGCTGCAATTCGCCAGGCGGCTGGCCTCGTCGGTCAGCGGCCTTTCCAGCTTCACGCCCAGCAGCGACCACGTGCCGCTGGACAGGTACAGCGCGTCGCCCTCCATCGGGATGCCCTCGACGGCGCTGGCGGTGTCGTGGGTGGGACAGAGCACGACCTTCACGCCCTTATAGGTCCCGATCACCGTGCCCGGCTGCGAGAGCGGGTGGAACAGGCGCGGCGGAAGCCCCAGCGCCTCGATGATGCCGGGGTCGTATGCGCCGGTCTGGGCGCGGATCATGCCGGTGGTGGTGGCCTCGGTGTACTCGTGGGCCTTCGCGCCGCAGAGCTTGTACATCAGGTATTCCGGCATCATCAGGAAGTCCGTCGCATCCTCCAGCCGCCCCGCGAGCTTGTCCGCGTAGAGCTGGTAGATCGTGTTGAACGGCTCGAACTGGATGCCGGTGCGCCGGTACAGCTCCTCGAACGGCATGATCGCGTGGACCGCCTCGATGGGCCCGGCGGTGCGCCCGTCGCGGTAGGCGTAGCAGGGGAGTATCTCCTCGTCGCCCTTAAGCAGCACGTAGTCCACGCCCCAGGTGTCGATGGACAGGCTGTCGAGGTCCGGATACGCCGCCAGCGCCGCGTCGATGCCCGCCCTCACGTGCGCGTTGAGCGCGTCGAGGTCCCAGGTCAAATGCCCGTCGCGCTCCTGAACGCCGTTCGGGAAGCGGTAGACCTCCCGCGTGCGGATCTCGCCGCCCCCCATCCAGCCCACGATGTGCCGCCCGCTGGACGCGCCGATGTCGATGGCCAAACAGTGCTTCATAGAAACGCCTCCCCGAAAGAGATTGGCTGTCGTCGGTTCCATAGCTTCATTATACACGAGTTTTCAGGATTGTACAATCAAAAACAGCTCATATCTGCCCCCAATCGGCGTTGCTCACGTCCCCTTGCCGTCCTCCGGCGCGCTGCGGGCCCACACCTCCTTGCGGTAGGCGCGGGGCGAGCGCCCCGTGTAGCGGTGGAAGGCGTTGGAGAAGTGCTCGATGGAGGAAAAGCCCAGGCGCTCGGCGATCTCGGTGATCGACATGCGGCTGCTTTCGAGGTACTGGAACGCGGCGGCCATGCGCGCGTCGGTCAGCTTCTGGGAGAAGGTCTTGCCGAAGTGCGACAGCAGCAGGCGCTGCGTCTGGCGCACGCTCAGGTTCAAAAGCTGCGCCAGTTCGTTCAGCGTCAGCGTGTTGTAGCGGTAGAAGAAGGCATCCTCGAGGATCGGCATGAAGCTGTCACGCGTCAGAAGCGGCGGCGTCTGCGCGTGCGTGGTCTTATCGCGCCGGTAGACGCGCGTCAGCTGCAACACGATGTGCCGGAGCAGCGTCTCCGACATCAGCAGCGTATCGCGGTGGCTCTGGCGGTTCTCCTCGATCAGCTGGCTGAGCAGGCTGAAGATCGTGCCGTCGTCGCGGCCGATCCAGAACACCGTGTCCGTGAACAGCAAAAGCGGATCGTTGGCTGGGTGCGCGATGCGGCGGCAGTTCAGGTAGAGGCAGTATTCGATCACGGGGTCGTCGGTGTCGGAAACCTGCGCGTGCACGACGCCGGGCCCGGTGACGTACAGCGCGCCGGGATACACGTCGTAGCTGTTTCCCTCGACGGTGACGGTGCCGCGCCCGCGATGGGTGTAGTGGATCTCGTAGCTCACGTTGGAGTGGCTGTGGGCGGCGATGAACGGGCGCAGCTGCTCGATGCGCACGTGCACGGGCGATACCAGCAGCGAGCCCAGCTCAAAGCGGGTCGAGAAGTCGTAGGTCTCCGTCGGCACGGCGGCGCGAGCGCCCGCGCCCGTCGCGTTGGAGTGATTCATGGCCATGTCTCCCCCGAAATTCATCTGGCTCCATTATACACCCATTGTCGCCAAAAAGACAGCCTTTTTGCGCGAATGCGACGTGTTTTTCTGATCTGTCTGTCCCGCCGCTGTCGAAAGCCATCCGATATTGCATAACACAAACGCCGATAGTATAATGGAAAGTGAAAGCCCCGTTCGATGCGCATCAAGAGGGCAGGATGCAGATCATTCAAGGGACAGAGGTGTTATGATGGCAGAAGTATCGCTGGTTTCGCTGACGCCCGACGATCGCGAGCAGTTCATCCGCGACAATCTCCGGTTTGAAAAAGTGATGAAATAGGGGAATATACTGAACGAGGGCATCGCACTCATGAACGGCGATGGCGTGGCGCAGGACTACGACGCGGCGATGCAGCGCTTCCTGGCTGCGGACGAGGCCGGGAACAAAAAGGCGGCGAGGTATGTGGGTCTTTTGTACGAGCAGGGCCTGGGCGTGGAACAGGATTATGTGCAGGCGGCGTTCTGGTATGAAAAGGGCGTCAGTGCCGGGGACCTGACCAGCGGCTACTACCTTGGCCTTCTCTACAAGCAGGGGCTTGGCGTAGAGCAGGATTACAAGAAAGCAGCTGAGTATTTCACCTCCATTGCCGCGTCGGAAAACAAATCCGCAACCGGCGTCATCGATGCCGGATACGAGCTTGCCCAGCTGTATGAACAGGGGCTTGGGGTCGAACAGGATGTCGATCGAGCAATCGCCCTGTATCAGGAAGCCGCGGAATATGGCCATGAAGCAGCCTCAGAGGCCCTGGGGCGGCTGGGACAGTAGTTTGATGGAACCAATGAGCATGTGATGCCCCCACCGCCCCGGGGGAAATGATACAAAACAGGACAATGAGGATTCTTAGAAAAAAGAGGAATCAAAACACGAAACCAGTTTTTCCCAGAAATCCTGTGTCTTGTTCCTGCATAACCTGCACATAACAAAGCTCTCAACCCCGCCCATTGTATCAAAGTTGGGGTTGAGAGCCATCAGCACTGACAATAGGTGCTGCAAGCGAGCTCATCAGAAATGTTGGGTTCGCTTTTCTTTATGCAAAACCCGGCCATTTGCCGCCCTCATCCCCCGTATTCCGCAGGAATACACGGTTGGGCCTGCAACATGGGCCGGGTTCTTTTGTAAATTCTTCGGATCAGGCACGCCGGGATTCGATTCCCCGTGGATTTTTCCGGATTTGCCGTGTACCGCGTGTACGGCGTGTAATCCGTGTAATTCGTGTAATCCGTGTACGGATAGAAGCCCACCGCCATTACATCATGATCCCGGCGAAATACCTTTTCAAAATGCGCGGCAGTGTTTCGCGTATATCCATCTTCCCACCGCTCAACGCCCATTCAAACACGCTGCCCTTTACGATGGTACAGACATCCATGCTCAGCTCATGGGCGTCCGATCCTGCCTTGAGAATGCCCGCCTCTATTGCCGCTTTGGCTTCCTGCTCGCAGCGGGCCATGACCGTGCCATCGGCAAATGTGCCGTTTTCTTCACACATATATGCGGATAAGGCCTGATTCCCCGTGGTATAGAAGCTCTTCATGAATTCCTCCCCCAGGGCAAGATAACGGTCGATCAGATGAAAATACAGCTCGCATACCCGGTCGGAAAAGTATTCTGGCGGCGTTTGAAGGGCAAAGCCGTCAAAGGATTCCTCCCGGACAAAGTACATCATCAAATCGTCCTTGTTCCGGAAATGATGGTAAAACGTGCCGATAGACAGCCCGGTTTCCTCCACCACGTTTCGGACAGTGACTGCATCCGCGCCTTCCCGCTTGATGAGCGCGATAGTCGCGGCAATGATCGTTTGCTTGGCGTCAAGAGGCTTCGCTGACTTGGGCGGGCGTCCACATTTTCGGGGCATTGGCTGGCCCTCCTTGAAAATTATTAAAACAGGTTCTAAAAACTATTGACATTATAGCAGGATGTGGCTATAATGTCAATAGAACGTGTTTTAATAATTGAAAGTGGGGAAAATGCCATGAAGGTTATGTATTGGTCTGACTACGCCTGCCCCTATTGCTACATCGGGGAGACGCATCTGAAAAAGGCGATTGAAAACTTGAATCTGGGAGATCAGGTAGATGTGGAAATGCTGGCGTTCGAGCTCGATCCCACGGCCAGCAAAGAGTATACCGGGGCCACCGTGGATCGGTTTGCCAGGAAATACGGTCTTAGCCTCCAAGGCGCTCAGGAGCGCATCGACGGTATTTCGGAGATGGGGCGCGCAGCGGGGTTGGATTTCCACTATGCCGAAACCCGCTATACCAATACCTTCGACGCCCACCGCCTGACAAAGCTGGCCCAGCGAAAAGACGCACATCTCGCGGATCGGCTGCAGGAGCACCTGTACAAGGCGTATTTTTCGGAGGGATTGGAGCTGGCCGACCATGCCGTGCTCACGCGCATCGCCACCCAGGAAGGCATGGATGAGGGCGAGGTCAAACAGCTTCTGGAATCCGATCAGTACGCGGACGAAGTGCGCCTGGACGAGCGGGAAGCCCAGCGATACGGAGTCCAGGGTGTGCCCTACTTCGTCGTTGGAAACAAGTACGCCATCCCCGGCGCGCTGCCTGTGGAATCCATGGAGCGCGTATTGAAGAACGTACTGGACGAGGAAGCGAAGGCCGCCGAATCCGCCGTGCAGGGCATGGCCTGCACGGCGGATGGATGCCATTTCGAGGGCTGATTATGAATGCGTACAAGATCCCGGTTCGGGGATATTTTGAAGTCAACAGCTATTTCCTGATCGACGAGGACACTGGCCATGGTTTCCTGATCGATCCCGGCGCGCAGGGAAATGAAATCGCCCGGATCATTCAGAGCAAAGTCTGGACAATCGAGAAGATCCTGCTCACGCACGGCCATTTCGATCACACCGGAGGCATTGAGGCGCTGCAGCGTCAACTGGGCCTCCCCGTGTATATCCACGAAAACGGAGCCGCTTACCTCTCGGATACATGCTTGAACCTGTCGGCGGTTTGCGGCGAGCATGTGGTTGTGCATGGAGCCAAATACTTCGGCGATGGTGCAACATTCGCGTTGCAGGGTCATGCTTCTCCCGTGCTGCGGGCGATCCATACGCCGGGGCACACGCCTGATTCCACCACATTCTACGACGCGGAGGATGTCCTCGCTTTCGTGGGCGATACGATATTCCGTGGCAGCATCGGAAACGATCAGTACCCCGGTGGAAACCGGCATCAGCTGCTCTCCAGCATACGGGAAAGGATTTTCACATTGCCTGAGGATACGGTTCTCTATTCCGGCCATTCCGAACCGACCACGGTAAAGATAGAAAAACAGAGGTATGGCCTGTAAATTGATCCCTTGACTATATGCGCCGCCCATTCGGGCGGCGCTTTTACTGATCAGCCGTGCTTGGATTCGGATGCCTGTGGTTTTCCCCGGATTTATCATGTGCCGCGTGTACGGCGTGTAATTCATGTAATCCGTGTACGGATAAGCTTAGGGGCAACAACTGTCCCTGGGCTTTTTGCTTTCCCGTTTGTTCATCCTCGCAATTCGGATGCAAGCTATCATTTCGAAGTCCATGTAACCGAACAAATTGTTTAATTTTCAAATACCAATTGACAAACCGTACATTTTGTGCAATAATATATCCGTCCCGAATGGGAGGTTCGGGATAAGCATACGCACCTTGACAACCGAATAGTACAGCGAGCCATACGACCACAACTGAAGGATAGCGAGTGAGGGAGGGACAAGCGAGATGATGAGTCACCACAGTCTGGATCGAGCGAAAGAACGGCTCGGGTTTAATCGCAAGTATGCCGCAAGCATAATCGAACGGGGAATTCAACGCGGACAAACATCTTGCAGTTATAGATCTGGTTCAGAGAAGGACTGGTTGGAAAAACGCAGCAGGTACGGTTTCCAGGCACTGGCCTACAACGGCCTGTGTATCATAGTAAGTCCGGAAGGCACCTGCGTTACAGTGTATAAGCTACCCACCTGGTTCGGCAAGAAGGTGCGCTTCGATCACCGAAACAAGCGCATCAGGAACAGCGCCAGGTACCAAAGAATGTGCTATGTCGCGTAGAAACAACTCAAATACAAGGAGGCCATACTATGAAGGATTCCCGAAACAAGAACCCCCTCTCGGGCGCAGCAGCTTATACCCACGCTTTGAAAGAGCACGGCCCTGAAAAGAGTATGCTAAGCGGCATCCAAAGGATAGCTGATGAAGCGTACAACGGTGGTTACCGTGATGGTCACAGAGATGGGTACCAACATGGTGTAATAAACACCCTTGCCAGTCTGTTCGGCAACAAGCAGAGCAAGGGCCGTTAACCAGATGGGCAGAACCTCCGGGCTTAATGCGTTAGCCTCAAGTCCGGAGGTATGCATCCATAGAATTACTATTGACAAACCGAACAATTTGAGTAAAATTGAATGGCACATGTTGTACTTCTTCGAGCTCGTTGAAATTGCAACCTTAAGAATCGAACGGAGGACAAGATGAAAGTTAAAATCCTGAATGGTGTTCAAGCCGCGACAAAGGCTGTCGCAACCGTAGGTACCGGCATCGGAGTGTTTAGCATAGAACTTTTCCCGCTTGAGAAGGCGCTCCCCTTCCACGGTGCCGCTCGTCTAACAGCAGCGATTAGCAGAGCCGGGAGAATCATTAAGATCCCGACTATGACTGGAGGCCTTACCGCGATGGTAGGCACATCTTTGCTCGCGGGATACGAGGCCGGAGAAGCGGTTGACCATCTTTTTGATCGGATTCGCGGATATAGTGGGGTTGGCCCGGATAAACCTCGAGCGTCCGTAGAATAGGGCATAAACGCCATCAAGAAATTGACAACTGGTACGGGGGTGAATTGGGTGAGAATTAAGCAACTTGAGAAATATGGTCTCGATAAGCGAACCATAGATTATTATACTAACCTCGGCATGATTCCTTATACGACGGAGGATGGATCAAAATACCGCGATTATGGCGACGATGCTGTGGTTGCTGTCAAGAAAATCGTAATCCTGCGGGATGTCGGTTTGTCAGTCAAGGAAATAAAGGAAGCACTTAATAATCATTCCTATTTCACAACCGCAATGTGGAATAAGCATATCGAGCAACTGAAAGAACGCATGATCGAAGCACAGCGGCATTTCGAAGAAATGATCCACTATGCAGAGGAGCTTAGGGATTCATCATCCATGGTGTTACGCTTTGCCGAAGAATTTGATGATCCGAGCGAGAGCCGTATTTACACAAAAATCATGGCCCATGTCTTCTCCAAAATCCGGAGCTTCATATACTCGCTGTCCCAAGACGGTATCCTTGAATCAAGTACAAGCCAAGACGAAGATATTAGCGATCTATCGGATTTCTTTGACGTGTTTATTCAAAGACTGGAGAGGTTTCATGATAAGGGTATAGCTCCAGAAGCCATTGAGGTACAACAACTTCTTGGCACGTTGCATCAACGACTCCTTAGATACTACGGAACCGCTGTATACTATATCTATACGATCATCAAAGACATTCCACCTAAAGATCTCGGAATCTCAGAAGATGATTCTGAGGATTATGCCCTTTTCTTGGAAATGTTCGATATTTGTGCCAATTGGTTTCGATATGCAAAGTCCATTGATGCCGCATTGGATATGGAGATGTTTGCTTCTAAATTTGCATCTGAAATAAAGGCTTTCGATGAGAAAGTTGAAGAGAGTACATATGATGCTATGGCTGAGATAATCCAAGATGTCTGCAAATTGCCATCTCAGATTTCATTAGATTTCGCCTCAGAGCAAAAGTTTAAGTACGGATTCGAAGCAGGCATGGATTGGGCCAAAGAAGATTTGAATGATCCAAGCGACTTGTCGGAAGAAGGAAAGGCTTTCGAAGCTTATTTATTCTCCGCTATAAAAGAATACATCCACAGTCTCCATAGTGACCCTTCCAGTAACGAGATATAGCTTATTCAATCGGAGAGTTTAGTCATGTGTGGTCGCTATTTTATAGATGATGGCATCGATTCCGGTGAATTGCAAGAGATCATCGATGCTGTGAACCGGCGCTCGAATGTGGATCAGGTCAAAACATCCGGAGAGATATTTCCCACGGATACCGTGCCGATCATAGCGAACAATCGGGCCATGGCTCCGTCTGCGTTCGCCATGTCCTGGGGATGCTCCCTTCCCGATGGAAAGCGGATCATCAATGCCCGGAGCGAATACGCCGAAGAAAAACCGATGTTCCGGGATGGCATGGCCCAGCGTCGCTGCGCGGTACCAGCCACCAACTATTTCGAGTGGGAACGCGCCGGGAAGCAGAAAACGAAGTATGCTATCCGCCCGGCAGGCAATGGCCTCATGTACATGGCCGGTATCTATCGCGTGGAAAATGGTCGGCCAGTATTCACGATACTGACCCGCGATCCGGCAGAAAGTATTTCATTCATACACAACCGGATGCCCGTCCTTCTCCCCTCGGATATGGTGCCGGACTGGATCAATCCGAAATACAGCGCAGGCGATCTTTTGCGGAATGCGATCCTGGACGTTCAATACCGCCCGATAGAATCGGCAGCGCCCGAGCAAATTGGAATGGAAATATAAAAGCAAGGACAACCACACCCGGCATCGTGCCGGGATTCACATTGTTATCCTTTGGGGTGATTATACTATTCGCCAACAATAATATCGTATGCCATCGGCTTCCAAATAATCCCGCATTCACACGATTATTCCTGGAGCGA
>CADCFG010000028.1 GCA_902800625.1 uncultured Eubacteriales bacterium
ACATTCGATAGAATGTCCTCTTTTCTTTTTTGAAAGCGGCTGACGGAGGCATCTTCCGTCATTTGCTTCGCAAATGCCACCTTCCCCACAGGGGAAGGCCTAGGGCACGGTGTTGCGCCACTTTTTGCGTACAGGTGGGAGCGTGGAAAGGAGAACGACCTCTTCCGTCTGGCCTTCGGCCAGCCACTGGGGCCTGCCGGCCCGTTCGACGGGGGCCTGCCGGCCCGTTCGACGGGGGCCTGCCGGCCCGTTCTCGCTAAAAACAGTCCGCTGGACTGTTTTCCGGGCGCTCGAACCGCTGAAAACAGTTCACTGGACTGTTTTCCGGGCGCTCGAACCGCTAAAAACAGTCCGCTGGACTGTTTTCCGGGCGCTCGAACCGCTGAAAACAGTTCACTGAACGGTTTTCCGGGCGCTCGACCCCCCTGAGAGGGAAGGCTGGGTGGGCGGCGCAACGCCGCCGTACAAGGAAGATGCGAAAACAAAAAGGCCTCCCAAATTGGCGGGGAGGCTCTTTTCATTGGGAAAGCGATACAGGAATCTGCAATACAATTCAGAACTGCCGGATCAGGGCTACCAGCTTGCCGAGCACGGTGACGTTGTTGGCATAGATGGGCTCCATGGTGCTGTTCTCCGGCTGGAGACGAACATGGCCGTCTTCGTAGAAGATGCGCTTCAGGGTGGCCTCGTCGTCCTCGGTCATGGCGACGACGATCTCGCCGTTGTCGGCGGAGTCCTGCTGGCGCAGCACGACGATGTCGCCGTCCAGGATGCCGATGTCGATCATGCTCTCGCCCTGCACGCGCAGGCAGAACAGGTCGTCCTTGCCCAGCATGTTCTGGGGGAGCATCAGGTAATCCTCGATGTTCTCGATGGCCAGGATGGGCTGGCCGGCGGTGACACGGCCCACCAGTGGCACGCTGCGCCCCCGGGCATGGGAGCCGTCCAGCACCTCCAGCGCCCTGGGCTTGGTGGAGTCGCGCCGGATGAGGCCCTGCTCCTCCAGGTGGTTCAGGTGGGCGTGTACGGTGGAGGTGGAACGCAGGCCCACAGCCGCGCAGATTTCCCGCACCGACGGCGGATAGCCCTTGTCCTCGATTTCAGACTTGATGAAGTCGAGGATTTTTTGCTGGTTGTTCCCGGATGTGCGCATGATGCCGCCTCCAATCCTGTCATCTGCCATAAGTATAACATATGTTCGATTAAAATTCAAACACATGTTCTAATTACATGATGAAAATAAAATATCAGTGTGGGAGACTGTCCCTGATCTGCCGCCATGCGCGTCATTGGGACTGGGATTGTGACAAAAATCGAAAAATATATGAAATAAGTGTCAAAAAGTGGCGCAGAAGGTATTGATGTGGTATAATGTGTCATGCAGAGTGGCAGAAAAGGGGGTGAAGCCGGTGCCGATGGCCGAATTTTCCGGAAACTACACGCATAATATTGACCCCAAGGGCCGGGCGACCATCCCCGCGGCCTATCGCGAAGCGTTGGGCGACGGCTTCACGATCGGCCTGAACAATGAGTTCAACGCCATCGCCCTGTATCCCACCGAGAAGTGGCAGCAGATGAGCGAGCGGCTGGACCGCATCCCGGACAGCGACGCCCGCGGCATGGCCTACGTCCGGTTGATAAAGGCATTTTCCTTTACGGGACAGAGTCTGGACAGCCAGGGCCGCGTGCTGCTTCCCGCTGTGCTGCGCCAGAAGGCGGGCATGGAAAAGGCCATACGCTTCGCCGGCATGGGCCGGTGGCTGGAGATATGGGATGAGAGCCGCTTTGCCGCTTCCTGCGAACAGAGCGAGATGGACATCAATGCGCTGCTTGAATACGTGAACGACCGCTACTTCAGTCCCCGGAACGACTGAGTTCTAACCGAATTGCCGGAGGAATAGATATGAACGGAAAGCGGGTATCCCGCCGCACGCGGGAGCGGCAGACGAGCCGTGTGCTGATGATCGCGTTCGCGCTGGTGCTGTTCATCGGCGTGTTCGCCCAGATCGCCATGATGGCAAAGCTGTCCGGTCAGAACAAGCAGGTGGTGGAGACCCGGAAGGAGATCAAGGCACTGAGCGCCAGCGCCGACAACCTGAATCTGGGCCTGAGCCAGTACCACAACCTGGAGCGGATCGCCGCCAGAGCGCAGCAATTGGGCATGGAACAGCCCGACGAGACACAGCTTCGGGTGGTGAACCTGCCCACGATTATCGACAGTACGTCCACGCAGAGTGCCGACAGTTCCGGCACGGAGGAAATGATCGACTAAATCATATCCGAGGCGGGGAGGGATGCGCTTGGTTCTCACAGGGCCGGTCATCCGTCGCCGCCTTGCGCTATGCATGGCCGCGTTTTTCATGCTGTTCACGGCGCTGGCCGGGCGGCTGTTCTATCTCCAGGTGATCGCCTCGGAGGAGCTGCAGCGCAGGGCCCAGAGCCAGTGGACCAGTGAGAGCGCCATCCAGCCCACCCGTGGGAAGATATTGGACCGCAATGGCGCGGTGCTGGCCCAGAGCGCCACGGCCTATACCGCCTCCGTCAGTCCCCGGCAGGTGTCGGACGCCGCGCGGCTTGCACAGATCCTATCGCCGGTGCTGGACATGGAGGCCGCGACCATTGAAAAGCGGGCTTCGGATACCAGCCGGGGCGGGGTGACGCTCAAGAGGCAGCTGCCCCGGGAGACTGCCCAGCGCATCAAGCGCATGAAGGCGGACTACGCCGCCGCGGGCAAGCACGACCTGGACGGCCTGTATCTGGAGGAGGAGAGCAAGCGCTACTACCCCATGGGCGCCTTCGCCGCCCAGCTGATCGGCCTGACCACCATCGACGGCGTGGGCCAGGCGGGGCTGGAGCAGTCGCTGGACCGCTACCTGTCCGGCAAGGCGGGGCGGGTGCTCTCCGAGATCGACGGCAAGGGGCGCTCGCTGGGCTACGGCCAGAGCGAGTACATCGCCCCGGTCAACGGCGGCAGCGTGACGCTGACCATCGACGCCTCCATCCAGAGCTTCTGCGAGCAGGCGGCCCGGGAGGCCCTGCAGGTGAACAATGCCAGGGCTGTGCGGGTGCTGGCCATGGACCCGGCCACCGGCGAGATCCTCGCCATGGTGAACAAGCCGGACTTCGACCTGAACGACCCGCCCCGAAGCGACGTGGAGCAGCTCACCGAGTATCTTCGCAACCGGGTGCTCACCGACGCCTACGAGCCAGGCTCCACCTTCAAGATCATCACCGCCGCCTCAGCGCTGGACGCGGGGCGGGTGCGGGTGAACGAGGGCTTCTACTGCTCCGGGTCCGTGACGGTGGAGGGCGGCAGGATCCGCTGCTGGGGCAAGCCCCACGGCGCGGAAACCTTCGCTCAGGCGCTTCAGAATTCCTGTAACCCCGTGTTCGTGGAGATGGGCCTCAGGCTGGGCACCGATACCTTTTACAAGTACCTGGATGCCTTTGGCATCGGCCGGAAGACCGGGGTGGACATCCCCGGCGAGGCGGATGGCATCGTGATTCCCAGAAGCGCCGTCAAGCGGGTGGACATCGCCCGCATCGGCTTCGGCCAGTCCGTGGCGGTGACGCCCGTGCAGCTGCTGCGGGCGGTGTGCGCCGCCATCAACGGCGGGAACCTGTTGAAGCCTTACATCGTTCGGGAGATCACCGACGCCGCCGGCAACGTGATCCAGCGGGGCGAAAAGCAGGTGGTGGGGCACCCCATCAGCCCGGAGACCTCCGCCACGATGCGGACGCTGCTGGAGGACGTGGTCAACCTGGGCGGCGGCAAGAACGCCCGCATTCCCGGCTACCGGGTGGGCGGCAAGACCGGCACGGCCCAGGTGTACGTCGACGGCGTGGTGTCCCGGGAGAAGCACATCGGCTCCTTCGTGGGCTTCGCGCCCGCGGACGACCCGCGCATCGCGGTGATCCTGATCGTGGACCAAGCGGACGTGGCCGTGGACTTCGGCTCCGTCACCGCAGCGCCCTTCGCCCGGGAGATCCTGGAGCGCTCGCTGATCTACCTGGGCGTGGCCCCGGAGACGGACGAGTCGCCCGCCGAGCGGGTGAAGGTGCCGGACGTGACCGGCATGGACGTGGAGGCGGCCATCCACGCGCTGGAGGAAGCGGGTTTCGATTCCGTGCTGGACGGCGCGGGGCAACGGGTGGTGAACCAGCTGCCCGCCCCGGGGGCCGACATGAACGCTGGCGCGCTGGTGATGCTCTACGTGGACGGCGCGGAACCGGCGAACGGGACCGTGACCGTGCCGGACGTGACCGGTATGCCCGTGACCGAGGCCAACCGGCTGCTGAAGAGTTACGGGCTGGAGCTGGCCATCGAGGGCAGCGGGCTGGCCGCCAGCCAGACCCCCGCCGCCGGGGAACAGGTGAACCCCACCACGCGGGTGACGGTGCGCTTCGAGCCGCCGTGAACCCCATAAGATACGATATTCAATTCGGGAGGACTCCGGATGAAACTGAACGCGCTGATCGTGAATATACCGGGCAAGGTGGAAACCTTCGGCAATATGGACGTGGAGATCACGTCGCTGTGCATCGACTCCAGAAAGGCGGAGGCGGGCGCGCTGTTCTTCTGCACGCCGGGCCTGCAGGTGGACGCGCACAAATTCGCGCCCCAGGCCGTGGAGAAGGGCGCCGTGGCGCTGATCGTGCAGCGGAAGCTGGAGCTGGACGTGCCGCAGGTGCTGGTGGAGGACGTGCGCAAGGCGCTGTCCTACATCGCCGCCGAATATTTCGGCAACCCGGCGGAAAAGCTGATGATGCTGGGCATCACCGGCACCAAGGGCAAGACCACCACCTCCTTCCTGGTGAAATCCATCATGGAGGCCGCCGGGATCAAGTGCGGCCTGATCGGCACGGTCTGCTCCATGATCGGCGAGGAGACCCTGCCCAACCGGCTGACCACGCCCGACCCCATCGAGACCCAGACGCTGCTGCGGCGCATGGTGGACGCGGGGATGGAGTGCGTCATCATGGAGGTGTCCGCCCACGCGCTGGACATGCACCGTCTGGCCGGCGTGAAGTTCAAGGTGGGCGCGTTCTCCAACTTCTCCCAGGACCACCTGGACTACTTTGCCGACATGGACGCCTACTTTGCCGCCAAGATGCGCCTGATGGACCCGGCGATCTGCGAGACCATCGTCTACAACGTGGACGACGAGCGGGTGGGCGCCGCCATCAAGGACATCGGCTGCACGAAGATGCGCATCGGCATCCGGGAGAGCAGCGACGTGTACGCCAACGACATCGAGATCAGCGAGCGCGGCTGCAGCTTCCTGATGACCTGGCACAAGCACTTCCGCACCACGGTGTCGCTGCACCTGGCGGGCATATTCAATGTATACAACGCCCTGATGGCCGCGGGCATCACCATCTGCGCGGGCGTGGGGCCGGAGAGCATCCGGCAGGGGCTTGAGAACGTCCACGCCGTGCCCGGACGCATCGAGCTGCTGGACACCGGCACCCCCTATCGGGTGATCCTGGACTATGCCCATTCGCCGGACAGCCTGGAGAACGTGCTGCGCGCCGTGCGCCAGACCGCCAAGGGCAGGATGATCGCCCTGTTCGGCTGCGGCGGCGACCGGGACAAGGCCAAGCGCCCCATGATGGGGCAGATTGGCGGCCAGCTGGCGGATTACTGCATCCTGACCAGCGACAACCCCCGCAACGAGGACCCCATGGCGATTCTGGACGCCATCGAGGAGGGCATCCGGCCCACCGGCTGCGAATACATCGTCATCGAGAACCGCCGCGAGGCCATCCGCTACGCCCTGACCCATGCCGAGCCGGGGGACGTGGTGGTGCTGGCGGGCAAGGGCCACGAGACCTACCAGGACATTCAGGGCGTCAAGCATCCCTTCGACGAGAAGGTCGTCGTGCGGGAGCTGCTGGAAGAAATCTGAACTCTCAATCAAGCGGAAGGAACATAAGATAAATGCAAAGGTTGATTTGGACCGTCGTAGCGGCGTTTGCCATGGCCATGGTGCTGGGGCCGATCGTGATCCCGTGGCTGAAGAAGATGAAGTTCGGCAAGGAGATCTACGAGCTGGGCCCTCAGACCCACAAGAAGAAGCAGGGCACGCCCCAGATGGGCGGCATCATATTCGCCCTGCCGGCGCTGGTCGCGGCGCTGGCCTTCTCCTATGGCGACGCCCGGTGGGACTTCCTGCTCATCGCGCTGGTGAGCGCCCTGGGCTTCGGCCTGATCGGCTTCATCGATGATTGGATCAAGATCCGCCATCACGCCGCCGAGGGCCTCACGCCCAAGCAGAAGCTGGCGCCCCAGATCGTGCTTTCCATTGGACTGGCCGTGTGGGCCTACCTGAACCCGAAGATAGGCTCCAGTCTGACGGTGCCCTTCTTCAACGTGGAGTGGAACCTGGGCTGGTTCTACATCCCGGTGATGGTGTTCGTGCTGGTGGGCACGGTGAACTCCGCCAACCTGCTGGACGGCCTGGACGGCCTGCTGGGCGGCTGCAGCCTGTTCGACTTCGTGGCCATGGCGCTGATCTGCGTGGCCATGGCGGCGGCCAACCCCGCCGAGGCGGACAACCTGCTGAACGTGGCGATTCTCGCCGGGGCCATGGTGGGCGGCCTGCTGGGCTTCCTGCGCTTCAACAGCCACCCGGCCCGGGTGTTCATGGGCGACGTGGGCTCCTTCTTCATCGGCGGCGCGCTGGTGGGCATGACGCTGGTGACGCGGCTGTCGCTGCTGCTGCCCATCATCGCGCTGGCGATGGTGATGAGCAGCGTGTCCGACCTGATCCAGTTCGCCTACTTCCGCGCCACCCACGGCAAGCGCTTTTTCAAGATGGCGCCGCTGCACCACCACTTTGAGCTCAGCGGCATGCCCGAGACCCGCATCGTGGCCATGTACTACATCGTGACCGCCATGCTGTGCCTCATATCGCTGCTGGGGTTTGTGGCATAGTGGAATAATGAGGAATTGGGAATGAGGAATGAGGAATTGTGGAGTGCCTCCCGGTGGATTTCAATCAATGAAATCCGTCAGGATTTCCACAACCATTCCTCATTCCTAATTCCTCATTCCTGATTATCGGATTCATGACAAGTATTGGCATTTGGAGGTATCGACATGATGAAGGATAAAAAGGTGCTCGTATTCGGCATGGCCCGCAGCGGCATCGCGGTGGCGAAGCTGCTGATGGACAAGGGGGCCAGGGTTTACATATGCGACGCCAAGCTCGAGGCGGACTTCGACGGCGCGCTGGACGAATTGAAGGCCGCGGGCGCCATATTCTTCCTGGGCGAGCAGCACCCGGAAAACCTGGTGGAGGGCATGGACGCCCTGGTCATCAGTCCCGGCATCCCCGTGGAGCACCCCGCAGTGGTGCGCGCCAAGGCGCTGGGCGTGGAGGTGATGGGCGAGATCGAGTACGCCTATCGCGAGTCCACGGGCCTGCTGCTGGCCATCACCGGCACCAACGGCAAGACCACCACCACCACGCTGCTGGGCGAGATATTCAGGAACGCCGGCAGGCGCACCTTCGTGGTTGGCAACATCGGCACGCCCTATTCCGGCGCGGCCGGGGATACGAAGCCAGGCGACGTGACCGTCTGCGAGATCTCCTCCTTTATGATGGAGACCTCCTCGAAATTTCACCCGGCCGTGGCCGCGGTGCTGAACATCTCCGAGGATCACCTGAACCGTCACGGCACCATGGAGAAGTACATCGCTCTCAAGGAGCGCATCTTTGAAAACTGCGTGGGGGACGACTGGGTGGTGCTGAACTGGGACGACCCGGTGACCCGCGACATGGCGAATCGCGTGAAGTGCCGCGTGGGCTGGTTCTCCTCCCGCAACGAGGTGCCCTTCGGCGCGTTCGTGAAGGACGGCATGATCGTCTACGGCAGCGCGAAGGACTACAAGAGCGTCTGCCCGGCGGATGAGGTCTACATTCCCGGCGAGCACAACCTGAAAAACGCCCTGGCCGCCACCGCGATGGCCATGGCCGTGGGCGTGCCCGCGCCGGTGATCCGCCACACCCTCAAGACCTTCAAGGGCGTGGAGCACCGCATTGAGTTCGTACGGGAGCTGGATGGCGTGCGCTTCATCAACGACTCCAAGGGCACCAACGTGGACTCCACCATCCAGGCCGTGCGGGCCATGGACCGGCCCACGGTACTGATCCTGGGCGGCTACGACAAGCACACCGACTTCACCCCGCTGTGCGAGGAGATATTGAAGTGTCCCATCTCCCGGATCGTGCTGATCGGTGCGACGGCCAAGCAGCTGGAGGAGACGCTTGAAAAGGTGGGCTACCATGCATGGACCCACGCGGGCTATGATTTCAAGCGGGCCATCGACATGGCCTTCGGGCAGGCCAACGCCGGCGGCAACGTGCTGCTGTCGCCCAGCTGCGCGTCCTTTGACATGTTCAAGGACTACGAGGAGCGCGGGCGCATCTTCAAGGACATCGTGAACGCCCTGGAGAGCAAAAAGGCTTGATCCTCCGGCCCGCACGCGGGGCCAATGAGACGCGGCGTACCGCCGCGCAGAGAGATACCGGCCGCGGGCTGTTCCGCGGCATCGACAAGGGACTGGCCGCCACCTTCGTCGTGCTGATGCTGGTGGGGCTGGTGACGCTCTACGCCGCCAGCTACTACAACGCCCAGGACAATGGCGGCGCGCTCTCCGAGGTGACCAGCCAGCTCTTCGGAATCGCCGTAGGCACGGCGGGCATGCTGGTGATATTGGGCATCGACTACCGGGTGCTGTCAAGGCCCTGGCTGTGCGGCGGATTGCTGGCGGCCAGCTTTATCATGCTGGCGCTGGTGGCGATCCCGGGTGTGGGAAAGATGCTGAACGGCTCGCGCCGCTGGCTGCGGCTGGGGCCGGTCAGCTTCCAGCCGTCGGAGCTGGCGAAGTACTCCATGATCGTCTACCTGGCCCGGGCGCTGAGCCAGAAGAACCGGGACGTGACCCGGTTCTTTGCGGGCCTCGTGCCGCTGTTCATCCTGCCGGGGATGATGTTCATGCTGATCCTGCTTCAGCCGAACCTGTCCACGGCGGGCAGCATACTGATCGTCACCGCCGTGATGGCGATGATCGCCGGGGCGCGCTGGCGGCACATGGGCCTGGTGGGAGCGGCTGGAGGTGCGCTGGGCACGTTCTACGCGCTGAGCGAGGGCTATCGCCGGGCAAGGCTGATGTCCTTTCGCCACCCCTTCGACTTCATGACCAACGAGGGCTACCAGCTGTCCCAGTCGCTGCTGGCCTTCGGCTCCGGCGGACTGTTCGGCATGGGCATCGGCCAGGGACGCCAGAAGTTCGCCTTCCTGCCCTACCCGGAGTCGGACTTCATATTCGCCGTGGTGGGGGAGGACCTGGGTTGGGTGGGCTGCGTGGCGGTGCTGGCACTGTTCGCGGCGTTCCTCTATTTTGGGCTGCGCGTGGCCATGCGCTGTGAGGACCGCTTCGGTAGCCTGCTGTCCGGCGGCATCGTGTGCATGATCGGCGTGCAGTGCGTGCTGAACGTGGCCGTGGTCATCGGCATGATGCCCACCACTGGCCTGCCGCTGCCCTTCTTCAGCGCAGGCGGCACGTCCATTTCCATCATCATGGCCGCCGTAGCAGTGGTGATGAACATATCCAAACGGAGGTCATAATGGCCAAAAGACGAAAGAAGAGCACCAGGAGATCCATCGCCCCGCTGGCAGTGTCCGTGGCGGTGTTCATGCTGGCGCTGCTGTTGTTCACGAACGTGCTGTTCGTGGTGCGGGACGTGCAGGTGGTCGGCGCGGGAGAGGTACCCGAGGCCGACGTGCGCCACCTGTCCGGCATCCGGCTGGGCTCGCGCATTTGGTCGGTGGACCCCGAGAAGGTGCGCCAGGACGTGGAAAGCGACGGCCGGGTGGCCTTCGTCAGCCTGCACACGCGTCTGCCCAACACGGTGGTGCTGGAGGTGCGCCCCCGGAGCATGGACGCGGTGATCGTGCTGGGCGGCAAGATCCTGGCGCTGGACTCCGACGGCTACGTGGTGGCCGTGGACGAAGTGCCGGAGACCGGGGCGGTGTACGTCACCGGCCTGAAGGCCTCCTACTACACGCTGGGCCGCCAATTGGACACCGCCGACGGCCGCATCGCCGCCATGAAGGCGGTGGTGGAGGCGTTGAAGGCCCGGGGAGCCACGGGGTATGTTTCAGAGCTGAACGTGACCGACACCGCCGACCTGCGGGTGCTCACCCGCACGGGCATGACGGTGCTGCTGGGGGATACCGGGGATATGCTGAACAAGGTCACCTGGATGGCCGGAGCCCTGGCCGACCTGGAGGCCCGGGGCGAGACCACCGGCCAGCTGGACGTGTCCAGCGGCACCAAGGCGGACTACGCGCCGCCCGCTCCATCCGAGGAAGAGGAGGAGCCCGAGCCGGAGGCCGCGGAGGCGCCCGCCGGGCAGGTCTATTCCATCGACGGCGTGATCTACGTGGACGGCCAGCCCGTGGACGCCCAGCCCACGGAACAGCCCGCCAGTTAAGAGAAGGCGGAGATCGTGTGACTTAACCTTGCCGTAAATTTGAAACTATTTTGAAAATCGCGGAAAAAGGCGAAAATCGGCGGTTTCCAATTTGCATCCGGATGAAAATCCATGTATAATACGTATAAGTTGGATAATCGGTACAAATGGATCAATATCCATCAGGGAACTTAGGAATAGGGTGGGTCGACTAAGTATATGAAAACGCAAATTGCTGCCATTGAGTTTGGAACCTCCAAAATCGTCACGGTGATTGCGCAGAGCGGCGGCATGGACCGCCTGGACATCATCGGCTCGGGCACGGTGCCCTACGACGGCTATTCCGATGGCGATTGGAACACGCCGGGCCAGATGATCCAGCGCGTGCGCGATTCCATCGCAGCGGCGGAGCTGGAGGCCAATTCCAAGATCAAGGAGATCTATGTGGGCGTCCCGGGCGAGTACATCCATGTGCGCGCCTGCGAGACCGAGGTGGAGCTGCCGGACGGCATGGTGGACGAAGCGGCGATCAACGCCGTGCAGGACGCCGCCGCCGACAAGCTGAACATCGCCCAGGAGGGCGGTCTGGTGATGCACCGCACGCCTTCGTGGTTCATCGTGGACGACGGCAAGAAGACCATGACCCCCGGCGGCCGCGGACAGCGGCTGAGGGCCATGACCACCTTCATCATCGCCGACCCCCAGTTCATCGAGGATGTCACCGAGATGATCGGCCGCCAGAACATCACCATTCTGGGCTTCCTGTCCTGTTCGCTGGGCGAGAGCCTGCTGGTGCTGAGCCTGGAGGAGCGCGACCGGGCCGCGATGCTGATCGACGTGGGCTACCTGAACACCGAGATCAGCGTGGTGGAGGGCGACGCCATCATCTATCACGCCATACTGCCCCGAGGCGGCGGCCACATCACGGCCGACCTGGCCACCCAGCTGCGCATACCGATGCGCGCTGCGGAGCAGATTAAGCGGGGCTATGTGTTCAACCCGGACGAGTTTGACCAAAACTCCTTCTCCGAAGTCTATGACGAGCGCGGTCGCCGCATGACCTTCCCCCGGGAACAGGTCAGCAAGATCGTGGAGGAGAGCTTCGGCGAGATCGCCGGCATGATCGACATGACCCTGCGCAACGACGCGGAGGCCCTGCTGGGCAAGAAGTCCCAGGTGTTCCTCACCGGCGGCGGCATCGCCCTGATGCGCGGCGCGCGGGAGGCCCTGGCGGCCAAGATCAACCGGCCCGTAAAGGTTTCCGCCGCGAAATCCTCCAAGCTGAACAGCCCCGTGTTCTCGGCTTCGCTGGGACTGGCGGATCTGGTGTTCGACTCCATCGAGCGCCAGGGCGGCGAGGATGAAAACCTGGGCAGCCGCCTCAAGAGCCTGTTCGGCCGCGGATAACGAAAGCAACTTACACACATATACGGACAAATACATTGACGAGGGGGATGCCTTGTGCTGGAATTTGAAATGGAAAACAAGAACGTCGAAGTCGAGGAGCAGGACACCAATTTCGCGGCGATAAAGGTTATCGGCGTGGGCGGTGCCGGCACCAACGCGGTGAACCGCATGGTGGATTCCGGCCTGCGCGGCGTGGATTTCATCGCCGTGAATACCGATAAGCAGGCGCTGGCCCTGTCCAAGGCACCCATCCAGGTGCAGATCGGCGAAAAGTTGACCAAGGGCCTGGGCGCCGGCGCGAACCCCGAGGTGGGCGAAAAGGCCGCCGAGGAGAGCCGCGAGGAGATCGCCAACAAGATCAAGGGCTCCGACCTGGTGTTCGTCACCTGCGGCATGGGCGGCGGCACCGGCACCGGCGCGGCCCCGATCATCGCCGAGACCGCCCGCGAAATGGGCATCCTGACCATCGGCGTTGTCTCCAAGCCCTTCCTGTTCGAGGGACGCCAGCGCATGAAGAACGCCGAGACCGGCATCGAGAAGCTGAAGGCCAACGTGGACACCCTGGTGGTGGTCCCCAATGACCGGCTGCTGAGCGTGGTGACCAAGGGCACCACGATGACCGACGCCTTCAGGATCGCGGACGACACGCTGCGCCAGGGCATCCAGGGTATCTCCGACTTGATCGCCGTGCCCAGCCTGATCAACCTGGACTTCGCGGATGTGCGCACCGTGATGCAGAGCCGCGGCCTGGCCCACATGGGCATTGGCATCGGCAAGGGCGAGAGTCGCATGGTGGACGCCGCCAAGCAGGCCATTTCCAGCCCCATGCTGGAGACCAGCATCGATGGCGCGCGCGCCGTGCTGATCAACATCACCGGCGGCCCGGACACCTCCATCATCGATATCAACGAGGCGGCCCAGCTGATCACCGCCGCGGCCGACCCCGAGGCCAACATCATCTTCGGCGCCGGCATCGACGAGACCATGAGCGACGAGGTGAAGATCACCGTCATCGCCACCGGCTTTGAAAAGCCCGCCTTCAGCGCCAGCCGCACCGCGTCCTCCATAGGCGAGAACAAGGAGCTGAACCTGGACGACGAGGAGCCTTCCGAGCATCCCGCCCGCGCCTCCCGCTATGAGGAAGAGCCCGTCTCCCCGATCTTCGAGCGCCGCCCCCGCGAGCGCGCGCCCAGGGATCGCGACCTGGACGGCTATGAGCAGCGCGAACAGCGCCGGTCCGAGCGGGCCCAGGCGCCCCGCCGCCGCGTCTATCAGGAGGACGGCCAGGAAGCGCCCCGCCCCCGCGAGCGCCGCGGCTTCACCCCGGACGTGCCCAGCTTCATGAAGAAGAAGTAAGTCATTCCGGGCGAAGGTAGAACCAAATCCGACTGGCGTCGGTTCATACGACAAAAAACAGGCCAAAGTCTGAAAAAACAGACCGAGGCCTGTTTTCTACTTGACAATACCGAGGTCGGGAATGTACAATGATCGGAAGAGGACGATTCCATTTGGAGGACGAAAGATGTATCTGATCGTGGGCCTGGGCAACCCGGGCCGGAAATACCAGCACACCCGCCACAACGTGGGCTTCGACGTGACGGAGGTGCTCAGCCAGAAATATGACATCCCCATCGTGAAGCTGCACTGCAAGGCCGCTGTGGGCGAGGGGCGCATCCGCGGCCAGCGGGTGGCCATCTGCCAGCCCCAGACCTTCATGAACCTCTCCGGCGAGAGTGTGGTGCAGCTGGTCAACTGGTACAAGCCCGAGGACGACCACCTGATCGTGGTCTATGACGACGTGGACCTGCCCGAGGGCAAGCTGCGCTTCCGCCCCAGCGGCAGCGCCGGCACCCACAACGGCATGCGCAACATCATCTATCTGCTGGGCCGGGACAACTTTCCCCGTGTGCGGGTGGGCATCGGCCGGCCTGCCGAGGGCTGGGACATGAAGGACTGGGTGCTGTCCGGCTACGAGAGCAAGGAGCTGCGCCAGACCATGTTCGACGCCTACATGGGCGCCGCCGACGTGATCGCCGAGCTGATCGAAAACGGCGTGGACGCCGCCCGGCAGCTGGTGGGGAAACTGAATGGATAATGAGGAATGAGAAATGAGGAGTGAAGAAAGCGGTTCTGCATTGAATCAAACAAATCCACAGGATTTGTACCGCCATTCCTAATTCCTCATACCTCATTCCTAATTTGGAGCAATATGCAAGACACCAACTGGAACCTGAACTGCCTGTTTGAACCGATGGAGGGGCTGGAACCCTTCCGGGAGCTGACGCGCGCGCTGAAGAAGCCGGGCGTTTATTCCGCATACGGCCCGGACGACGCCCAGCGGGCGCACGTCCTGGCGGCGGCGGCCCGGAAGCTGGATCGGCCGCTGCTGGTGATCGAACCCAACGACCAGGCCGCGGCCCGCATGACCGAGGATTTGAACGTGCTGCTCTCCGGCGCGGCGCGGCACCTGCCCGCCCGGGACATCACGTTTTTGAAGAGCGCCGCCTCCAGCCGAGACCTGTCCATGCGCCGCATCGAGGCCCTGGGCGACTGCCTGACGGGCCATGTGAAGGCGCTGGTGGTAGCGGCGGACGCCATGCTGTTCCGACTGGCCCCTGCGGCGGACTTCGACGCGCGGATCATCGAGCTTTCCGAAGGCGCCACCTTGGAGCCCGCCGAGCTGATGGAACGGCTCACCGCTGCGGGCTACGAACGCGTGCACCTGGTGGAGGCCAGGGGCCAGTGCGCCCTGCGCGGCGGCATACTGGACGTGTATCCCGTGGGCGGCCCCAACGCCCTGCGCGTGGAATTCTTCGACGATGAGATCGACTCCATCCGCTCATTCGACGTGCTGACCCAGCGCTCCATCTCCCGGAGGGCGACCCTCAAGCTGTACCCGGCGCAGGAGATCCTGCTGGACGGCGAGGCGCGGGACAGGGCGGTGGAAGCCCTGCGGGGCATGCTGGAGGGCAGTCTGGGCAGCGCCGCAGCGGACCGCCAGCAGAAGATCGAGCAGGAGTTCAACCTGATCCCCTTCGACGAGTTTTTGAAGCTGACCCGCGAGGAAGAGGAGGAAGAGGACGACGACGCGCCCAAGCCCCGGAAGAAGGGCACGAAGAGCGCCAAGAGCGCCGTGGTGCAGATGCCCGCCCGGGTGACGGTGGGCTCGGCGCTGCGCCGCAACTATGAAAACGTGCTGGAGGCGCTGCGCACGGGCCGGGTGCCCGACGGCGCGGATTCGCTGCTGCCGGTGCTGCTGGACTACGGCCAGACCCCGGCGGACTACCTGAACGACCCCATCATCGTGTTCGACCAGCCCGACCGGCTGCGCGAGCGCTGTGAGAACCGCTTCCTGGAGTTCAGGGAGCGCTTCGAGGCCGCGCTGGAGCGCCAGGAGGCCCTGCCGGCCCAAGCGGCGCTGCTGATCAGCTATGACGAGCTGCTGAAGAAGCTGGAGGGGAGGACCACCCTCCTGACCAACATGTTCCTGCGCACCGAGCAGGATTTCAAGCCCAAGGCGCTGATCCAGTTCGAGTGCCGCAATTCCGCGGCCTACCAGGGCAACGTGAAGGAGCTGGCCAGGGACCTGAACCGCTGGAAGGAGGACGGCTGGACCATCGCGCTGCTGGCGGGCGGCACCGCCCGCGGCGAGCGCCTCCAGGGGGCGATCACCACCCAGGGCAGCGCCGCGCCGTTCGTCACGGAGATCCCGAAGGCGCTCACCCCCGGCGAGCCGCTGATCTTCCCGCTGACGCTGAACCGGGGCTTCCTCTATCCCGGCATCAAATTCGCCGTGGTGGCGGAGTCGGACATCTACGGCGTCAACCGCCAGAAGAGCCGCAGCCGCGCCAATACCGGCGAGAAGATCGCCGCCTTCACCGATCTCAAGGTGGGGGACTACGTCGTTCACGAGAACCACGGCATCGGCCAGTACATGGGCATGGTGCGCCTGGCCAGCGACGGAACCTACCGGGACTTTTTGCACATCCGCTACCAGGGCAGCGACAAGCTGTATGTGCCCACCGACCAGCTGGACCGGGTGCAGAAGTACATCGGCAGCGAGGGCGAGGCCCCGAAGCTGAACCGGCTGTCCGGCGGCGAATGGCAAAAGCAGAAGAGCAAGGTGCGCCAAAGCATCCAGGCCATCGCGGGCGATTTGCTGAAACTCTATGCCCAGCGGGAGTCCATCCCCGGCTACGCCTTTGACCCGGACACCCCCTGGCAGCGGGAGTTCGAGGACGGCTTCCCCTATGAGGAGACGCCGGACCAGCTGGCCGCCATCGAGGACATCAAGCGGGACATGGAGAAGCCCAAGATCATGGACCGGCTGCTGTGCGGCGACGTGGGCTACGGCAAGACCGAGGTGGCCCTGCGCGCCATATTCAAGTGCGTGATGAGCGGCAAGCAGGCCGCCATGCTGGCCCCGACCACGATCCTGGTGCAGCAGCATTACGCCACGATGCTGAACCGCTTTGCGGGCTTCCCCATCCGGGTGGAGACCATCAGCCGATTCAAGACCGCCGCCGAGCAGAAGCAGATCCTCGAGAAACTGAAATCCGGCGAGCTGGACGTGGTGGTGGGCACCCATCGGCTGCTGGCCAAGGACGTGCAGTTCAAGGACCTGGGCCTCTTGGTGGTGGACGAGGAGCAGCGCTTCGGCGTCACCCACAAGGAGGCCATCAAGCAGATGAAGCGCTCGGTGGACGTGCTGACCCTGACGGCCACGCCCATCCCGCGCACGCTGCACATGTCCATGGTGGGCATCAGGGATATGTCCCTGCTGCAATCCCCGCCGGAGGAGCGCTATCCGGTGCAAACCTATGTGGTGGAATACTCCGACGGCCTGGTGCGCGACGCCATCCTGCGGGAGCTGTCCCGGGGCGGCCAGGTGTACGTGCTGCACAATCGGGTGCAGACCATTGAAATGATGTATACCCGCCTCAAGAAGCTGGTGCCCGAGGCGCGCATCGCCATCGGCCACGGCCAGATGCGCGAGCACGCGCTGGAGGACGTGATGCTGGACTTCTACGACGGCAAGTTCGATGTGCTGCTGTGCACCACCATCATCGAAGCGGGGCTGGACGTGCCCCGGGCGAACACGCTGATCGTCTGCGATGCCGACCGCTTCGGCCTCAGCCAGCTCTACCAGCTGCGCGGACGCGTGGGCCGCAGCAACCGGCTGGCCTATGCCTATTTGACGGTGAACCCCAGCAAGGTGCTCACCGAGGCCGCCGACAAGCGGCTGAACGCCATCCGGGAGTTCACCGAGTTCGGCTCGGGCTTCCGCGTGGCCATGCGGGATCTGGAGATCCGCGGCGCGGGCAACCTGCTGGGCAGCGAACAGAGCGGCTTCATGGCGTCCGTGGGCTATGATTTGTACGTGAAGATGATCGAGGAGACCGTGCGCCAGATGCGGGGCGACACCGCTCTGGACGACATCGAGACGCGGGTGGACCTGAAGATCGACGCTTACCTGCCCCAGGAATACATCGCCAACGACCTGCTGCGGGTGGAGATGTACAAGAAGATCGCCTCCATCCGAAACCGCGAGAACCGGGACGATTTGACCGACGAGCTGATCGACCGCTTCGGCGACCCGAACCGGCCCGTGATGAACCTGATCGACATTGCCCACCTGAAGGCGCTGTGCGCGCGCATGGGCATCGACTACGTGACCATGCGGGGCGACGAATTGATGATGCGCTTCTCCATGGCCGCCGACATCGACCCCGTGCGCACCATCACCGCCCTCAAGGGCTTCCCCCGGTACCTGCGCCTCAAACCCATCAACCCCATGGAGGTCTATTACTACGAGCGCGGCAAGGAGCCGGAGGAGCTGCTCCGCGGCGCCGTGAAGGTGATGGAGGACGTCGTGGCGAAGTTTGAGGAGCTTGCGCCGGAGGAAGAGGGAACAGGGAGTAGGGAGTAGGGATAGCGGCTGCCGCTTTGTCCCTTGCCTCCCCGTGTAGGGGCGGCGTTGAGCCGCCCGCCCAAAGCCTTCCCCATCGCAATGGGGAGGTGGCGCGCAGCGCCGGGAGGGGCGCCCATTTCCCCCTCAGGCGTCAACCTGAAAGGAGCCAACATGCTGACCATCGCGCCAGAGCGCCTCACCGCCGGGGCCTACATCGACTTTTTAAAGCGCACCGACCTGGGCAGCCAGTACCCGGCGGAGCGCTTCGAGGCGCGCATCGAACGGTTGGTGAAGAACGTCCCCGTCAGCCTCACCGCCCGGGAGGACGGTCATCTGGTGGGCGTGCTCTTCGGCATCACGGACTTTGCCTACTGGCTTTTCATCACCGACCTGGGTGTGGACCGGGACTTCGTGGGCCGGGGCATCGGCAAACGGCTGATGGCCGCGGCGCTGGAGGCCGCCGGCGGCGCGGACAACATCATCGTCTATACCTGCGCCAACGAGAACGCCGTGGGCTTCTACGAGAAGCTGGGCATGCGGCTGGCCGACGACGTGATGGTCTACAACCGGGTGCAGTGGACGGACTTCACGGTGAAGTGATATGGAAGTCATAGAGATATTCGGTAAAAACTACTTCGGACACTGGCGCGATACGCGCACGGCCTGCCGGGGCATCGTGCGGCGCGGGGATGAGATCCTCGCCTCCTATGAGACCGTCACCGGCCAGTACATGATCCCCGGCGGCGGACTGGAGGACGGCGAAAGCCTCGCGGCCTGCTGCCGACGCGAGGTGGCCGAGGAGACGGGCGTCCTCGTGGAGCCCGGCGAGCCTGTCCTCGAGATCGATGAGTACTACGAGGATTGGAAGTACATAAGCTTCTACTTCCTCTGCGCGCCCGTGGGCACGACCGAACGCTGTCTCACGGACCGGGAAAGGGAAGTGGGCATGGAGCCCCGCTGGGTGAGCGCGGAACAGGCGATTGAGGAGTTTTCCCGTCACGCGGAATACGCCGCCACCGACGAGATGCGCCGGGGCCTGTACCTGCGGGAGTACACGGCGCTGAAGCGGCTGCTGAAGGACAGGGGGAACAGGGCTGTGTCCTCCGCCGGCGGCGGTGACAGCGCCTCCTGAAGGGGGAAACCGCGAGCACTGCAAGACATCAAGACTGTTGGAAGGGGGGAGATCCATATGGCAAAGGGCTTTCTGCCCGTAAACGCGAAGGAAGTGCGCCAGCTGGGCTGGGACGCGCCGGACTTCGTGTACGTCACCGGCGACGCCTATGTGGATCACCCCTCCTTTGGCCTGGCCATCATCTCCCGCGTGCTGGAGGCGGCGGGGTATCGCGTGGCCATGCTGCCCCAGCCGGACTGGCACTCCTGCGAGCCGTTCAAGGAGTATGGACGGCCGAAGATCGGCTTCCTGGTGACGGCGGGCGTGATCGACAGCATGGTGAACCACTACACCGCCGCCAAGAAGAAACGCTCGGAGGATGCCTATTCCCCGGGCGGCCAGGCGGGCCACCGCCCCGACAGGGCGACGATCGTCTACTGCAACCGCATCCGCGAGGCCTATCGGGACGTGCCCATCGCCATCGGCGGGGTGGAGGCGTCGCTGCGGCGCTTTGCCCACTACGACTACTGGGACGACCGGGTGCGCAACTCCATGCTGGTGGACAGCGGCGCGGACGTGCTGATGTTCGGCATGGGGGAGAGGAGCGTCATCGAGGTGGCCCGCTGGATGGCCGAGGGCCGGGACTGTTCCGAAATGCGCATCCCCGGCACCTGCGTGATGGCGGGGGAGGTGCCCGAGGGCTTCCTGGAGATCGCGCCGATGGAGACCGTGGCGAAGGACAAGCGCGCCTACGCCGAGGCCTTCAAGGTGCAGTACGACCAGCAGGATCCCGTGCGCGGCAGGCCCATCGCCCAGAAGCACGGCAAGAAGTGGATGCTGCAGAACAAACCGGACATGCCGCTGACCGAGGCGGAGCTGGACGCGGTCTACGCGCTGCCCTATCAGAGGACGTATCACCCGATGTATGAAAAGGCGGGCGGCATCCCGGCCATCGAGGAAGTGAAGTTTTCCATCGCCTCGGTGCGGGGCTGCTTCGGCGCCTGCTCCTTCTGCGCGCTCACCTTCCACCAGGGCCGGATCGTCACCGCCCGCAGCAAGCGGAGCATCGTGGACGAGGGGCGGCTGCTTACAAAGCTGCCCGGCTTCAAGGGCTATATCCACGACGTGGGCGGCCCCACGGCCAACTTCCGCCGGCCCGCCTGCGACAAGCAGCTGAAGGCGGGGGCCTGCGTGAACCGGCAGTGCCTGTTCCCGAAGCCCTGCCCGAACCTGAAGGCCGACCACCGGGAGTACATCGATATCCTGCGAACCCTGCGGCAGCTGCCGGGGGTGAAAAAGGTGTTCATCCGCTCGGGTATCCGATTTGACTACCTGCTGGCGGACAAGAAGAGCAACTTCCTGCGGGAGCTTTCCGAGCACCACGTGTCCGGACAGCTGAAGGTGGCCCCGGAGCACGTCAGCCCCCGGGTGCTGCACTACCTGGGCAAGCCGACGGTGGAGACCTACGACGAGTTCGTTAAGCGCTACAAGCAGGTGAACCAGGCGCTCGGCCTCAAGCAGTACCTGGTGCCCTACTTCATGTCCAGCCACCCGGGCTGCACGCTGGACGACGCGATCCTGCTGGCCCAGTACATGAAGCGCACCGGCCAGCACCCCGACCAGGTGCAGGACTTCTACCCGACCCCGGGCACGCTGTCCACCGCCATGTTCTTCACGGGCCTCGATCCCCGGGACATGACGGAGGTGTACGTGCCCCGGGACCCGGAGGAGAAGGCCATGCAGCGGGCGCTGATGCACTACTTCAAGCCCTACAACCGGGAATTGGTCGTCAAGGCGCTGAAGAAGGCGGGCCGGGAAGACCTGATCGGCTGGGGGCCTGAATGCCTGATTCCGCCCCGCGCTCCTGCCTCGCGGCAAGCGCGGGTTTCGGACGGCGCAGCCAAATGCGCACGTCCTCAGTCCGGCTCCGCCGGACGCTCAATGCCGCCAAGAGAAATCGCACTGAAGGAAAGGAGCAAATCCTCAAGGAGTGCTGTACCGAAGGACAAGGGCAAGCCGGCCAAGGGCAAAGATTCCAAAGCCGAGCTAAATCCCCAGCTGCAGAAGGCACAGCGGCGCGACGAGCCGCCGCGCAGGAAGCACCCGGACAGGGGCAAGGCAAAACAACGAAGCACCAAGCGATGACATCGACACCATAGACAACCACCAAGGGGGAGGCACCACCATGAAAAAAGGCGATTTGAAGCGGGTTCAGATCCTGGACGCCGCCGAGCAGCTGTTCTTCGAGAAGGGCTATGACCGCACCTCCGTGCAGGACCTGCTGGACGTGCTGAGCATGTCCAAGGGCGGCTTCTACCACTACTTTGACTCCAAGGAGGCTGTGCTGCGCGCCGTCAGCGAGCGCCGGGCCGAGGGGCGTTTCGAGCGCCTCTCCGCGGAACTTTACGCGCCGCGGCGCAGTCCAATCGACAGGCTGAACCTGCTGCTGGGCATGGCGAACCTGTTTGAGACGGAGGATCTGCGCTTTGCCGCGCTGATGGTCAAGCTGTGCTATGTGGAGGGCGACGCCTCCATGCGCGACCACCACCGCCGCATCCTGCTGGATCGCCTGACGCCCTGGCTCTGTGACGTGATCGACGAGGGCGTGCGCGATGGCAGCTTCCATGCACGCTATCCCATGGAGGTGGGGAGGCTGCTTCTGCTGCTGGCGCTGGACGCGGACGAGGAGGCCTGCCGCATACTCGCCGGTGAACCGGACAACCCGGACGCGGCCATCAGGATGCTGGAGCTGCTGAATGCCTGGCGCGAGGCCGCCGAGCGGCTGATCGGCGCGCCCTACGGATCCATCCGGCTGTTTGACGCCTCCCGCATGGTGGCTGACTGGATGGCCGCCGCGGCGCTGATGAGGGAATAGCGGAAAATGATTGAAATGAAGCGTTTTGTTTTGTTGGCTTTGTCACTGGCCCTGCTTGCGCTGGCCCCGGTGCTGGCCGAGGGACTGACGGTGGAGGGCGCGACGCTGCCCGCGCCGGAGGAGCTGTTCCCGGAGGGGGGGAAAGCCTTCGTGCCGGAAGCCGTTGAAACCATCGCGCCGGACGACGGCGAAACCGTGCCCAGCGTGGTGCTTAAGCTGGAGGAGGAGAAGCTGCCCCTTACCGGCGTGAAGATCGGCATTGACCCCGGCCACCAGGCCCATGGCAACAATGAGAAGGAGACCGTCGCCCCGGGCAGCAATGAAAAGAAGGCGAAGGTCACCTCCGGCACCTCCGGCGCGGCCACCGGCATCGCCGAGTACGTGACAAACCTGGAGATCTCCCTCAAGCTGCGGGACGCCCTTGTCAGCCAGGGGGCCGAGGTCTACATGACCCGCGAGACCCACGACGTGGACATCTCCAACCAGGAGCGGGCCAAGCTGATGAACGGCTACGGCGTGGACCTGGTGCTGCGCATCCACTGCGACGGCGCGGAGAACAAGTCCAAGCACGGCATCGCACTGTACTGCAGCCGATCCAACGCCATCGCCGAGGAGAGCTATCGCGCCGCCGAGGCCATACTGCCCGTGCTGTGCGAGGCCACCGGCGCTCAGAACAACGGCATCGTCTCCAACGACAACTACACCGGCCAAAACTGGTCCGAAGTGCCCTGCCTGATGGTGGAGTGCGGCTTCCTGTCCAACGCCGACGAGGACAGGCTGCTGAACGACGAGGACTACCAGTGGAAGCTGGCGACGGGCCTGACCAACGGCATCATCGCCTATATCCAGCAGCGGGACGGGGTGCAGGTGAATGAGTGACCGCATGGCCCTGCCGGACGTCGCCCGGCGCCTGATCGACGGCTTCACCGCCGCCGCCCGTGACGTTCTCGGCCAAACGCTGGTGGGCGTCTACCTGCACGGCTCCGCGGCGATGGGCTGCTACAACAGCGCCGTGAGCGACCTGGACTTCATCGTGGTGGTCGATTCGCCCGTGACCGACGCCCAGCGCCGGGCCTTCATGGACGCCGTTGTCGAACTGGATTCCCAGACCCCGGGCAAGGGCATCGAGATGAGCGTCGTCACCCGGAGCGCATGCGCGCCTTTCGTCCATCCAGCGGCCTTTGAGCTGCACTTTTCCCGGATGCACGCGGCTTGGTATGCCCGCGACCCGGAGGATTATATCGCGAAGATGCGCGGCACGGACGCGGACCTGGCGGCCCACTACACCGTGATCCGCGGGCGGGGCGCCTGCCTGTTCGGCGCGGCAATCGGGGACATGTTCGCCCCGGTGCCGGAGCGGGACTATGTGGATTCCATCTGGGACGACGTCTGCGGCGCCATGGATGAAATCGCCGGGAACACCATGTACCTCACGCTGAACCTGGCCCGGGTGCTGTCGTACCTGGAGGACGGCGTCGTGCGCTCCAAGCGGGAGGGCGGCGCGTGGGCGCTGGGGCGCCTGCCGGAGGAGTACCACCCGCTGGTGGAGGCCGCGCTGAATGCCTATGGCGGCGCGGAGGACGTGACATATGATCTTGACCTCGCCCGCCGGTACGCGGCGTATATGCTGGGACAGATCCAGGCGCTGCGCGATGTGGGCGCGTGAATGTTATTTTTTGATTTTAGTGGTGAAATCCCCTGAAACTTCATTGACTTTCCCCGGGAAAACAGGTATAATCATTCGGTAAGCCGCTCGAAACCGGCTTAAAATGTATGTTCGGATGGTGATGAACCTCCGGCTGCTGCCAAGTTTCGGCGAGATTTTTGTATAGGAGGTGCAACGCGTGTACGCAGTCATTAAGACCGGTGGCAAGCAGTACCGTGTTCAGCAGGGCGACGTTATCTTCGTAGAGAAGCTCAACGCTCAGGCGGATGAAGCGGTTACTTTTGACGAGGTACTTCTCGTCGGCGAAGCGGATCAGGCCAAGGTCGGCACGCCCGTGGTTGAGGGCGCGAAGGTCGAAGGCAAGGTCCTGGCCCAGGTGAAGGGCAAGAAGATCGTCGTCTATAAGTACAAGGCCAAGAAGAACGAGCGCAAGAAGCAGGGCCATCGTCAGCCCTACACCAAGGTTGAGATCACGGCCATCAACGCCTGATGAACCGACTTGGCAACACCGTCACTTTCTACAGAAGGCAGGACGGGGCCCTCACGGGCTATCGAGCTGAGGGGCACACGGGCTATGCCGAGGCGGGCGAGGACATCGTCTGCGCCGCCGTCTCCGCGCTGACCCAGGCAACGCTGAACGGGCTGAAAAACGTCCTGAAGGCGCCCGTCATGTTCGATATTGACGACAAAGCCGCCATATTGGAGGCAAGACTGACGCCGGAAGCGTCCGAAGCGCAGGTCACACAAGCGCAGCTGTTGCTTGAGACCCTGCTGGAGGGCCTTCAGGCCACCGAGAGGAGTTATCCTCGAAACGTTCGCATATTCTTCGAAGAACGGAGGTAAAGCACATGTTCATGATGAATCTTCAGCTCTTCGCTCACAAGAAGGGAATGGGCTCCTCCCGCAACGGCCGTGACAGCCACGCGCAGCGCCTCGGCGTGAAGCGCGCGGATGGTCAGTTCGTGCTCGCGGGCAACATTCTCGTTCGTCAGCGCGGAACGAAATTCCATCCCGGCAAGAACGTGGGCATCGGCGACGACGATACCCTGTACGCGAAGCTGGATGGCGTCGTAAAGTTCGAGCGTCTGGGCAAGACCCGCAAGCAGGTCAGCATCTATCCCAAGACGGAAGTTGCGGCGGAATAATCCAGGATGAATGAACGCGCCAAGCGATTGGCGCGTTTTTTCACGGCTACACGTTAGCAAGGTAGAGGAAGAAATCACAAATGCTGATCGGAAACGAGCCGCTGGACCTGAAATTGACGCTCATCGACAGCGCCCAGTGCTTCCGCTGGACGGAAGTGGACGGTCGCTTCGGCGCGGCGTTTGAGAACGGCCCGGTGTGGCTGTGGCGCACGGACGCGGGCATCGAGGCAGAGGGTGTGTGCAACGCGCAATGGCTGCGGAACTATCTCGACCTGGACCGGGACTATGCCGCTATCGCAGCCGAGTATGCCCACATCCCCGCCGCCCGGGACGCCGTTGCGCTGTTCCCGGGGCTGCGGGTGATGAACCAGCCGCCCTGGGAGGCGCTGATCTCGTTCATACTCTCCGCCAACAACAACGTGACCCGCATCCGACAGCTGACCGACGCGCTGTGCGAAAGCTACGGCGCGGCCTGGGACTGCGGCGGCGCGACGCTGTACAGCTTTCCCACGCCGCAAAGGCTGGCCGCCTGCACGGAGGAGGAGCTGCGCGCCCTCAAGGTGGGCTACCGCGCGCCGTTTCTGATCGAAACCGCGAGGCGGGTGGCCGACGGCTTCCCGCTGGACGACCTCTGCCGTATGCCCTACGACGAGGCCCACAGGCTGCTGGTCACGCTGCCCGGCGTGGGGGACAAGGTGGCCGACTGCGCGCTGCTGTTTGGCTGCGGCCACGCCTGCGCGTTCCCGGTGGACGTGTGGGTGGACCGGCTGATGCGGGACTGGTTCGGCGTGACCTGCAAGAGCCGCGCCGCCCTGGCCAAAGAGGCCCGCGAGCGCCTGGGCGCACACGCCGGGCTGATGCAGCAGTTCCTGTTCCACGCCGCGAGAACCGGGGCGATGGAATTAGGGAACAGGGATATCGAGCGCGCGGAAAACAGTCCAGTGGACTGTTTTCCGTGAGATGGGGCCGGTAGGCCCAAAGGCAACAGGAACAGTGGATTGCTGTTTCAAGCTTTGATGCTTGTGCCATTGTTCCTGCACGAGATAACGAAAGAAGGCAAACTATGCTCGGCGTAATCGCAAACCCCGCCGCCATCGTGCTGGGCGGGCTGCTGGGGTGCCTGCTGCGGGGCGGCATCCAGCAGCGCTTCCGCGATACCATCAACTACGGCCTGGCGCTGTGCGTGATGCTGATCGGCATCTCCGGCGCGCTCAAGACCAGCAACATCCTGTGCATGATCGTCTCGGTGATCGTGGGCTCGGTGCTGGGCGAGTGGCTGGGCATCGAGCACGGCATCGAGCGCCTGGGCGACTGGGCGCAAAGCCGCTTTTCCAAGGGCGACACCGGTTTCGCGGCGGGGTTCGTGAACGCCTCGCTGCTGTTCTGCGTGGGCGCCATGGCGGTGGTCGGCGCGCTGGAGGCGGGGCTTCAAAACAAGCCGGACACACTGCTGGCCAAGTCCGCGCTGGACGGCGTGTTCTCCATCATACTGGCCTCCACCTACGGCCCGGGCGTGATCTTTTCCGCCGTGCCCATACTGATCTACCAGGGCGGCATCGCGCTGCTGGCGGGGGTGCTGTCGCCGCTGCTCACCGACGCGCTGATCACGGAGATGTCCGCCGTGGGCTCGCTGCTGATCGTGGCCATCGGCATCAATTCCATGGACTTTTTGAAGAGCCGCATCCGCGTGGGCAACATGCTGCCGGCCATCCTGATTCCATGTGCCTACCTGCCGGTGGCGGAGCTGGTGAAGGGGTTGTTCTGAAGAATCGGCAAAATAATCATCCCCCGGCACAGCCGGGGGTTTTTCACATGCGGGCAAAGCCCTGGAATACTAGCCGCGCCCTCGCAGGCGCATAGACGGTCTGGCAT
>CADCFG010000029.1 GCA_902800625.1 uncultured Eubacteriales bacterium
GCGTCTTCGCCCCCGCGGGCGGCACGACGGAGGCCTTCTGCGCCGACTATGACAACCTGGTGTTTATCGCGGAAGCGGAGTAAACGCATATCCAAACCGGGACGGCCCCATGAAGCGTCTGATTCAAGGCGCTTCGCGGGGCCGTCCCCTGTTTTGGGAGCATGGACAGGCGGGGCTGCGATTCCCGCCGGGAAAGCGAAGAAGGCATCCTATAGGCGATCTGAAGCAGCTCCCGCTTCCGGCGCTCACCCTTTTTCATACCCAAACTCCTTTTCGACTGTCGGTCGGTTTTGTGATTACCTCTCAAAGGAAAAGAAAACTGTGAAACCTTGGACAGGTCTCACAGTTTTCGCGTGTGTCGCGATAGAGTGTGTCTCTAAATGCCGAGAGTGCAGTATCGAGGGGAGAGGCGGTAAACCCAGAGGGTTTACCGATCAGCGCTCAGTGCTGACCGCCTCGTTTCAATCCAAAGGATTGGGGCGCGGCACCGCAGACGCCGAAAACGCGGTGCCGGGATTTTAGAAACACGCCCTAATCCCCGATGCTTTCCCTCTCCGCCAACCCGGAGCGGTGCAGGATCAGCGCCGCGGCGAACAGGCTGCCCTGCGCAACGATGTTCACCAGCTCCGCCATCCAGTTCATGGCGGGCTGGGTGAAATCCCTGGAGGCCAGGTAGCCCATTCCCAGGCTGAACACAAAGGATACGGCAAACAGGGCGACGGCCGCGGGCTTTTTCATCTTTGCGGCCGTCCGGCCCAGTCCGGCATAAAGCATGCTCAGTCCGGTCAGCATGACGCCCACAAAGATGAACGTTCCCGCGTATACCGGCGGCGCGGCGGCCAGCGCCTTTCTCCCCTTCGACCTGCCTGCGCCGATAGACAACGCACCGCAGCCGGCCAGCAGAAAGCCGATGGCCTGAACGGGAAAGAACATTTGCTTCAACGGCTGAAAATCGCAGACGCCCAGTGCATACAGCAGCTTGTGCAACGCCTTGAGCAAGCCGGCCATGGTCACGTCGATCGTGCCCGCCGTGAAGAGCGCGTAGGCGCCCTTGACCATCTTGCCATACAGGTCGCGCTGCAGCAGCGCCGCTGCCGCGCCAAAGAGCAGCACCGGAAAAAAATCCAGCAGGGCGATCAAAACAGATACCATATGTATTCCCCTCTTATACGCGTGTTTGCAGCGCTTGCGGAAAATCCCCGCCGCCATGGGATGCGTATGGCGGCAGGGATTTTCTGAACCTGTTATGTTCCAAAGAGCGTCCGCCTGAACAGCTCGGCGGTGAACGTCTCGCCCATGGCGGCCTTCACCGGGTCAGTGGCGGGGCCGCCGTTCTTGAGCAGCCCTTCGCTGTAGGCCGCCGCCTTCTCCCGCTTGGCTTCGGTATCGCAGGGCTCCGCCGCCTGTGCCGCGGCCAGATAGGCCCCGACATAATCGGCGGCGATGCCGTCATACCGCGCCGCGTCGTCGGCGCTGCCCTTTTGGTTCAGCCACGGGTGAACGATCAGCGGCGCGAACCAGGCCTCCTGGCCCTTGTCTGGGAAAAGCGCCGCCTCGCCCAGCGCCTTCGCCATGCCGTCGGCGCAGAACGAATCGCCCAGCAGGGAATCGTACATCTCCGCTATCAGGATCTCCTGTCCCATCGCGTGGATCCGGTCGTAGGAGAGGATCGGCGCGTCCAGCTCGAACGGGTTGATCACCAGAGTCTCCATACGCATGGGCCCCTGGGCGGTCATCACGCCCACGTGCCCCAGTCCCTTTGCGGCATAGGCCCGCGCCTCAAACGCCATGCCCATCGCCTGGAATTGGCGCGTCGCGTCCTCCTTCTCGGTCAGGGGGAACCGCGCCCCGATGTCGTCCAAAAGATTCTCAAACATTTTCAATCCCTCCTATGCCACCAAGAACTTGTACTTCTTCACGCTATACAGCGGAACAAACGGAATGAGGATCGGCACGGTGCGCACGTATTTCTGATACTCCGGGTCCGCGCCATAGTTCCTGTCCTGGCGCAGCTCCAGCCGCCGCGCGCCACTGAACATCACCCAGGTGATCAGCACGAAACCCAGCAGGGCCAGCACCCACTGCCACGCACCCTTCAACGCCGTCGTGCCCGTCAGCAGCATGCCCAGCCAGATCAGCAGCTCGCCCAGGTAGTTGGGGCAGCGCACGAAGCGATACAGGCCGGTATCCACGAATCGGCGGCTGTTCTTGCGCTTGGCCGCGCTCTTTTGCAGGTCCGCCGTCGCCTCCAGCGCCACGCCGCAGGCCATCACTGCCAGGCCGATCCACAGCATGGCGTCCGCGGGCGCGCCGTTGAGCAGCCGGAAATACATCGGGATCGTCATCAGCGTATACAGCAGGCCGCAGGTCAGCCACAGGGCCACCTTGGCAAAGATGGGCATCTTCCTGCTGCGCTCCATCTCCGGGCTCAGCACCTTGCGATAGGCCGCGCTCTTGCGCTCGCGGATCAGCAGATAGCCGGAAAGCCTGCAGCCGTAGATAAACAGCAGAAGGCAGGCCAGCCACTCCGGCAGGCCCATAATGCCGTGGAAGGCGATGGCCAGCGCCGCGCCGATGGCCGCGATGGACAGGCCGTAGCCCACGGAAAAGAACCAGATATATATGTAAAACCCCACGGAGCAGGCCAGCAGACTGACCAGCAGCAAAACCCAATAACTCATCATAACATCCTCCTTTTATTGTTCTTTCAGTAAAAACTGATCAAACCCCGTCGTCTCCAGGATCTCCCGAACCTCGTCGCTCACGCCGGTCAGCTCAAAGCGATCCTTGTCTTCCAGCGACTTGTACATCATCATCAGCACGCGCAGGCCGGCGGAAGACACGTAGGCCATCCGGCTCACGTCCACGCGGATCGCCTGGATGCCGCCGCCCGCGCTCTGGAACTGCCTGAGCAATTCCGGCGCGGTGATCGTGTCCATGCGCCCCTGGACGGAGGCCTCAAAGGTTCCGTCCTCCAGGCTGCTTTCAACCCGGAAGGGAAGGCTGCCGTCAACGGGGTTCTTCGCCGCGCTCTCCGCCACAGTCAGCTCCCAGAACATCATCTTCCTGAATACGTCCCGCACCGCGGAATCCACTTCAGGCGTTCCTTTGAGCGACGCGATGGGATCGGGAAGATAATCGGCCATGCAGATTTCATGGAGCTCAAAGCCCATCCTTCGGATGAACGCGCGCACCTTCCCATCGTCGGGATCAAAGAACACGCTGTCATTGAACCTGACATCCGCCGTCGTGGCGGCGGCGCGGTTCGTGGCCGCCGCGTACATGGCGGTCAGCGCGGGGTCGTTGTTCAGCGTGGCGGCCACGACCGCCTTGTCATAGAGGAAATAGGCCCTGTCCGTGATCACCCAGCTCCCGCCATGCTTCTGGAGGAGGCGGCGCAGGTTGGAGAACACTTCTTCCAATTCAGATTGGACGAAGTACATCAAAAGCCCTTCCGTGGTCACGAGAAGGTTGCGGCTGTCATCGGGAAGCGCGGCCTCCAGGGATTCGTAATTGGTCGCGTCCACCGCGTGATACGAGGTCGATTCGCTCTTTCCAATGATGGACTGCACCGCGGGGACCATGGCGTCGATGACCGCGGGAAGGTCGCATCCAAAGTAGGCTCTCCCCTCGCGGGACAGCCGAATACCGCGGGAAGTATAGCCGCAGGGCAAATCCACGATCTGGCGGTCCTGCATCTGCTCGATCAGCCGGTTCATGGCCTGGAATCGCGTCTCGATCAGAATCGTGTACGCGGGAAAGAGCTTCTTGACCTGCTCGTGCAGCTCCTTCGGGACGGGCCTGCTCGACATCTGCGCACCAAAGGGCGGAAAGCCCAGGGCGTCGAGAAGCCGCTGCGCGTCCACATCCCCTGCGGCGGCGTTGAGCTGTACGCAGGATTTAGCCGTGTTGAACACGGGATTAACCAGTTCCCTCAGTTCCTGATTGTCCATAATCAGCCTCCCCATAACATGTCTCTCGTACTCCAATGCTCCATTCTTGTCATCAGGCCTCTGAATCTACATCCCCGGTTTCCTGACCAGCAGCGACTCCCCCGTCATCTCCTCCGGCTTCTCCAGGCCCATCATTTCAAGCAGCGTGGGCGCGACATCCGCCAGACAGCCGCCCTCCCTGAGGGTATAGGCGGAATCGTAATTCACCAGAATGAAGGGAACTGGGTTCTCAGAAGCAATGATTTGACCCTGTCTTTCATTGGACGCCTCTCCCCTCTTGCTATCGACCCCACCGCACGGCGATCCATATGCCTTGTGAGGGCAGCGCATCGCTCCGCAGCGGCCCTTTTAAATCCTGCATATGCGTTGATCTTTCCGGAATGACTGTGGCAGGGCATCCCCCGGATTCGATTCAACGCCTCCGCGAGCCCTGCATCCATTGAAAAGTTGGAAGCAGCTTCGCAGGATATCTGTTGTCTCGCATTATACCATAAATCCGTCGCTTTGTCCAAGGCAGTTCGGTGTTCGCGAGTTACATGTGCATTATTCACAAGCTCCACTGCGTTGACGTCCTGAAGATGGTACATGATCCCGTTCTCCGGTTCTCTCAGGGGGCGTTCACAAGGATAAGGCCTGAAAACGCCTGCCGGAAAGCGGGGATGCGCCGCTGATGCGCATATCCCGGTTGCGTGGTTCGCTCCGCTCACCCAGTAACAACAGGTTTCCAAGAAGCGTTCAAGGTACAACAAATGAAAAAGTCACTTTGATTCCCCAGGATCCGCCCCAAAGAGTTCCTCCACGAGCGCTCTTGCCCTCTCCAGATCGCTCCAGCGCACATAGAAGCGGATCACTTCCAGGACGGATCCCACATAGGTCGACAGCCCTGCCCCCAGGCGCCCTCCCGTCAGGAAGGGAATATCATTCTGCCGAAGCACATCCTCCAGCATGCCGCTGAAGGGGCTGCCCTTCTCCGCCAGGTAACAGGGATCGTCCGGCCTGACCTGCCGCACCCTGCCCTTGCGGCAGTTCGGACAGCGTTCGCTGTCAAAGACGTGTTTGCACTTTTCGCAATACATGGATATCCTCCTCGAATGTCGATCCCGGTAACGGCTCCGTCAGCGGATCAAAGTGGCTTTGTCCTCCCTCTGCATTATAGAAACCCTTTCCCCGCGCGCAATCGGGGTCGCCAGCGCCCCCGCTGAATGGGGCCGGTCATTCCGCCTCCGCGAGCGCAAGGAACATCTCCACCGCAGTCTTCAATATCCGGTCGTTGAAGTCATAGCCGGTCGTGTGCAGCGCGGGATAATTCTCCCCGTTGCCGATATAGAACATCGCGCCGGGACACTTTTTCAGATAATGCCCGAAGTCCTCCGACGCCCGCCACAGCTCTTCCATCTCAATGGCGGGCAGCCGCAGCCCGTCCGCCTTCCGAAGCGCGCGATCCAAGGCGGCGCCGTGATTCCGGGTCTCCGGAAAACAGTCGCACACTTCATGCTCCCATCGAAGGCCATCCCGCGCGGCCAGCTCTGCCGCCTTCCGCAGGAGCGCCGCCTCCATGGCCTTCATGAAGGGCTCCTGCTCCGCCCGAAGCGTCACGCGAAGGGACCCTTCCCCGGCGGAGATGCCAAAGTCCCCGCTCCCGCATTGCATGCCCACGACCGTGCACAGCGCCATGCCCTCGTGGGGCGCCTCCGGCAGGCGCCGCGCCGCCAGCGCCAGCTCCGCGATGGCCGCGGACGGGTTGCGGCCCTCTTCCGGGGCGCTGGCGTGGGACGGCTTTCCGTGCAGGCGGATCGTCAGGCCCTCCGAGGCCGGCTGGGTCAGCCCCCGCCGATAGACGACGCTGTTTTCCGGATAGCCGCTGAGGTTGTGGAACGCGTAGATCTCCCCAATCCCCGCTTCCCCGATCAGCTCCGCGCAGCGGACGGCACCCTGCCCGACTTCCTCGGCGGGCTGGAAGATCATATAGACGGCGCGGCTGACCTCCATCCTCTCCAGCTCCAGCGCCAGGCCGCACAGCGCGGCCATGTGCCCGTCGTGGCCGCATTTGTGGGATACGCCGCCGTGAATGGAGCCATGCGGAAGGGAAATGCCCTCCTCCATCGGCAGCGCGTCCATGTCCGCCCGGAAGGCGATCGGGGCCGCCGCAGGTTCCGCAGAAGGGCGCTTCACACCATAGAACCACCCGCCCCGGTCCACCAGCTCAAGGCCTGTGTTTGCCCGCAGGAAGCCCTGCAGTATTTCCATGGTTCCCGCTTCCCGCAGGGACAGGTCCGGGCATTGGTGAAGGCGATGCCTCAGGTCCGTGGTTTTCTCCAGGTTTTCCCGGCTGATCCGTCTCATGTTCCGCCTCGTTTGTCTTTATACTAATCTCAACTAAAAATACACACATCTGTGGGCGTCTTTTCCGTCCTGGCTTAGCATCGCTGCGGTCAACGATGCACTGCATCGCCTCCCTCCGCTCTGCGTTGCCAGAACGAAAAATCCACTCCACATCTGTATACATTTTTGTTTGAGCTTAGTATTATCTGGGCAGGCCGGCTCCCGGAGCCGCATCCCCGACCCTTCTCTCCGTCAAATGTACTGCACGCCCGCCTGCCGGAGCTTCTCCCGCGTCCGGGCTGCCTTGCGCCCGTCAAACACGGTGGCGGTGCCGTCGCGCAGGATCTCCGCTACAATGCCCCGCTTTTTCGCGCCCAGGGCCGTCGACGCCACGCAGCCGCATTCGTCCAGCCCGCACAGGTGGAGCCTGTCGTAACCCCTTTGCCCGATGAGCGCCCGCAGCGCCCGGTTGGAGAGCGCGTCGCCCACCCACTTGTCGAACACGTCACCCGAAACCACTTCCAGGCCGCCGTACAGCTCCGCGCCCTCGGTGCCCGCGAGGGAATAGCCGAAGAGCAGGCGATTCGTGGGCAGGTTCTGGATGATGTGGCGGATGTAGATGACGTCCTGCCCCGCCTCGCTGTAGCGGCGGATGAGCCCGTTGACGCGCCCGACCAGCCCTTGCGTATCATAGGCGAAGCGCTTCATGCGCCTCTGCCACAGGTAGTCGTTTTGCATATCGATGACGAGCAGCGCGGTCTTCATCCCAATCCCTCCCGTTTCAGCGAATCGTTCCTCACCTGTCGTTCATCCCGTCTTGCTTATCCGTCCAGTCGGTAGAGGTAGGCTATCATGTCGTAATTCCGGTTCCCCCATGGATGCGTGCCGGTTTTCCAGGCTTCCCCGCCCATCCTCTCGTAGAATTTCCTGGCTTCAGCATTCTCCCTGAGGCACCACACGATCATCCTCTTCCTGCCGGCCGCCCTGAAGATATCCATCGAATCCTGAAACAGCGCCCGCCCCGTACCGCTTTTGCGCCTTGCGTACCTGACATACAGCGCGATGATCTCACAGTCCGCCCCTTCGTCGCCGGCCATCCCGTTCCATGTGAAGCCCAGGATCTCCCGCCCGACGGCGGCGACCCTGTATTGCCGGTACCGCTGCAGCTCCCTTTGATGCCGCTCCTCCACGCTCAGGGAATCGAGATAATCGCTGTCGATGATGCCCCTGTAGGCCATTTTCCAGTCTTCCACGACGATCTCAGCGATCTGCCGGGCATCCTCCCGCGTCGCCTCTCGGATGATCATCCGTCCCCGATCGTCATTCACCATTGCGTCCCCCCCCCCGCATATCAATGTCCGTTGGCCCTCCCGGTCAAACGCGCCCATTCAAACCCGCGCGGCACGGGGCGTCAACATCTCTTTATCTCAGGTCCCAGAAACCCGTGCCCGTTTCGGGATCATACTTCCGCTTGATGTTGCCGCCGACGACCGGCCTGAGCTCGATCTCCGCCGTATACAGCACGGTGATCGACTGGATATGGCCCGCCGCAAGGCGGTGCTGCTCCCCGTCCTTGAAGGAGAACGCCGCGTGGGTATGGTGATAATACGCACCTTCGTCATCCGTGTTTACGCTGCCCGTCAGGGACACCAGTTCCAGCATCCCCCGCAGCGTCTGCGTCTCAAACGCGCCCTGCTCGGGGATAAAGGTCTGTATCCGGGCTTCGCTGCAGCCGCCGATGCCGCTGAAGGTGGCGGACTGGATTCCTTCCTTCCGGCAGACCTCCAGCACGCAGCCGATGATCTCGTCCCCCCTGTCCCCGCGAATGTAGATGGTTTCGCCGTATTTCCTGTAATCCATGGTGCTTCTCCTCTCTTCATTGAGCCTTCAACAGGCGGCCGTTCCCTTTGGCCGCCCCTTCGCCGCCCGGCGATCCGCGTCAACAGAGGGTTTCGCCTCCATGGCCGGCCCTCGCCTTCCATGGCTTCATCTCCCTTTTCCCTTTTCCATTGTATCACAATCGCAAGTCCCCTGTCACCATGGTTTTCCCGACTTTGCCAAAAGAGGCGGCAAAAAATCACCCGGAAAGCGGCGGTATGCCGATACCGCCCATTGTCAGCCATGATCCGCGATGCCGGGACACGGGCCGAAGGTTATCCTGACAGCCGGCGGAGTCAATCTTTACAAGAACGTAAAAATAGTATATAATTGCACTGTCCAATGGCATCGGAGGAGCGTATGCATGTATTTTTGACCGGAGACAGGGGCATTGGCAAGAGCCGGGCGGCAGCGGCTGCCGCGGCGCTCCTGCGTCGGCCGTGCCTGGGCTTTCGCACCGCGTTTATGGCGGAAGACCATCGCGCGTCCGCCCTGTACCTGTTTCCCGCAGGCGCGGACAGCCAATCGGGAGAGGCCCGGGTGGCGGCTGTCTGGGCGGACGGTCGGCTGACGGCGGCGGCAGGCGTCTTTGACAGCTATGGCGCCGACCTGCTTCGGGAGGCCCGCAGGCACCCGGAAGCACTGATCCTGATGGATGAGTGCGGCCATGTGGAGAGGGACGCGCTCTCCTTCCAGCGGGAGATCCTGGCCTGCCTGGACGGCGAAACGCCGGTGCTGGGCGTGCTGCGCAGGGGCCAGCCCTGGCACGCCATGATCAGGGAGCATCCCAACGTACGGGTGCTGGAGGTCACCGCGCAGAACCGGGACCTGCTGCCGCGGCAGATCGCCGAACTGATCGGAGGGAGACGACCATGAGTGGGATCATGCGGGAAGCCCTGCTTTCCTGGGCCCTGAACGACACGCCCCAGGCACCGCTGCTGTGCTCCGCAGGCGAGGAAGAGGCGCTGCTGCTGGGCCACATGGTGGCCTCGGGGCTGGTGGACGACGCGGACAAGGTGCGATCCATCCGGCGCGAGGGCGACGGGTGGCAGGTGCGCGCCGAGCTGTGCGCGCAGGCTTCCCTGCCCGCCCTGCGGCGGCTGGAGGCGTTGAAACCCCTGGACGGCGGCTTTGTCGCGCCATCCGCGGCGATCGTCCGCCGCTGCGAGCAGGCGATGGCGGCGGAGCGCGGCGCGGGGCTTCACACCGTCCTGCTGGGCATCGGGGAGAGGACGGCATTGGGCCGGGACATCGGCCGCCACAACGCGCTGGAAAAGGCCGTGGGCAGCGCCTTGCGCGAATCCCTCGACCTGGGGCATGCCATCCTGGCCGCCTCCAGCCGGTTGTCCCTGGAAATGCTGGCCAAGGCCGCCTTCGCCGGCATCCCCATCCTGGTGACCCAAAAACAGGTGGGCAGCCTGTGCGTGCTGCACGCGCAGCGCCTGAACATCGCCGTATGTCGCCTGGAGGCGGCGCTGCGCCCCCTCAGCTGCCCGGAGCGGGTGCGGGATGAATGACAGGCGTCTTCAAGTCCGCCGCCCCAAGGAGATATGCCATATGCAGAGGATCAAAACCAGGGACCTGGCCGTGATGGCCCTGGTGCTGGTGCTGGGCCTGTTTTCCAAGCGGATCGTCTCGCCCGTGACTGGCCTGCTCACCGATTTCTTCCGCATCCCCGGCGGAAGCGCGGCGGTGGGATTCTCCATGGCGTTTCTGCTGATCGGCAGGCAGATGGTGTCGCTGCCCTTCGCGGGAACGCTGATGGGCCTGGCCCAGGCGGGCCTGGCCCTGGCTCTGGGCATGTCGGGCTACCAGGGCGCGCTGGCGCTGATCACCTACAGCCTGCCCGGCCTGGTCCTGGATCTGGCGTCCCGCCTGCCCCTGGGCGGCCTGCCGGGCCGCGTCCTGGCGTGCGCGCTCGCCTGCCTGACCAGCGCGGGGCTGAGCGACGCCCTCGTCTTCCATCTGCGCGGGCCCTCCCTTGTCCTGTGGCTGCTGCTGGCGGTCCTGTCGGGGATCCTCGGCGGATGGCTGGCCCATCTGGTTTTGAAAAGACTTGAAAACGCAAACCGACAGGAGAGACGGAAGCCATGAAGAAGAAAACGCTTTGGATCGCCGCCGTGGCGCTGCTCGTCGTCGCCGTTTTGGCGGTCGGCCTGATCGTGCGCCATCGCCAGATGGCCCGCCAGGTCGCCGGCGCCATCACGCTGAAGACCGGCGGGCGGACCTTCCAGGTCCCCCTCGAAGAGCTGGATCAGGTCGCCTTCAGCGGCGAGACCGTGAATGGCAAGGGAGAGCGCTTCACCCATGATTACCGGGGCGTCCCGCTGAAAAAGCTGCTGGAGGATCAGCAGGTCGACCTGGGCACGGTGTCCGCCGTGACGTTGACCGCGGCGGACCAGTTCTCCGCCGAGTACACCATCGACGAAATCAACGAAGCGGGCAAGGTCTACCTGGCCGTGCAGGTGGACGGCCAGGGCGTCGAAGGCATCGACCCGGGCACGCCCGGCGCGCAGATGGTGGTCTTCGGCGATCCCAACAGCAAGCGCAACGTGCGCTTCTTGTCCGTGATCGAAACGGCCCCGTGACACTCCCTCCCGGAAGAAGAACGAACCAAACGAAAGCAGGTGTCGCCTTGAAGCAACTGGTAAGACGCGGGAACATGAACGAGCGCATCGACATCGTCCTCAATAAGTTCCGCTCCAGAATGACCTCCTATCCGCCGGGTATGTGCCCGCTGGTGCTGTACCGGTCGCTGCTGCAGATCTCCATGAACCAGACCTGCGGAAAGTGCGTGCCCTGCCGGGACGGGCTGGTGGAAGTGGATCGGCTGCTGGGGGACATCCTGTCCGGCGACGGCGACGGGGATACCCTGGCCAGGATAGAGCGCCTGTGCCGCATGATCGCCCGAACGGCGGACTGCGCGGTGGGTGTGTCCGCCGCCAACCTGATCCTGGACAGCCTGACCGAATTTGCCGACGAGTACGAGAGCCACATCCACCGGCATCGATGCGTGGAGAACGTGACCCAGACCGTCCCCTGCGTCACGCTGTGCCCCGCGCACGTGGACGTGCCGGGCTATGTGGCGCTGGTGCACGCCGGGGATTACGCCGGGGCGGTGAAGAAGATCCGGGAGAAGAACCCCTTTCCCACGGCCTGCGCCATGGTGTGCGAGCATCCCTGCGAGCGGAAATGCCGCCGCAGGATCATCGACGACGCCGTCAACATCCGGGGCCTGAAAAAGTACGCCGTGGACCAGGTCCGCGCGGATGAGGTCGAGACCCCGCGGCGAAACGTCGGCACGGGCAAGCGCGTCGCCGTCGTCGGCGGTGGGCCGTCCGGGCTGACCGCGGCTTATTTCCTTTCCCTGATGGGCCACCATGTGGACGTCTATGATGCCCACGAAAAGCTGGGCGGCATGCTGCGCTACGGCATTCCGGAATACCGGCTGCCCAAGGATCGGCTGGATGAGGACATCCGGGCCATACTGTCCGTGGGCGGCATCGACGCGCACCTGAATACGAAGGTGGGCGCGGATATTGCCTTTGACGCCATCCGCAAGGATCATGACGCCGTCTACCTGGGCCTGGGCGCGCAGCTGGGCAACCGCATGCCCGTGGACGGCGCGGACGGAAAAAACGTGGTCCCCGCGGCGGATTTCCTGCAGCAAGTGGCCAGCGGCCAGGCCCCGGATCTGACGGGGAAGCGCGTGGCGCTGATCGGCGGCGGCAACGTGGCCATGGACGCGGCCCGGACGGCGGTGCGCCTGAACGCCCGGTCCGTGCACGTCTTTACCCGCAAGCGGGACGACTACACCGCCCTGGAGAATGAGATCGAGGCCGCCATGCAGGAGGGCGTTCGCTTCCGCACCCTGCTCAGCTTCCTGAACATCGAACTGGACGACGGTGGCGCCGTGCGCGCCATCTGGCTCCAGCCTCAAATCGTGGCCGAATACGACAAATTCGGCTTCGTGCAGACCGAGCACTCCAGCAACTATCCCTATCGCTTCCTGTGCGATTACCTGATCCTGGGCGTCGGCCAGAGGAGCGACCTGTCGGCGTTCATCGAGGCGGGCGTCCCCTCCGAACGGGGGCGCGTCCTGGCGGACGTGACCTGCGAGGTCCAGGGCATGCCCGGCGTGTTTTCCGGCGGCGACTGCGTGACCGGCCCCTCCACGGCGATCAACGCCATCGCGGCCGGGCAGGTGGCGGCCTTCAACATCGACGAGTATCTGGGCTATCATCACAAGATCCCCGGCGACACGCCCCTTCCCGCGGCGGTGCCGAACCCCTGCATCCCCACGGGGCGCGCGGAGATCGAGGAAAAGGACCCCTTCGAACGGCGCGACAACTTCGACTTTGTGGAGCTGTCCATGACCGCCGAGGAAGCGATGCGCGAATCCGGCCGGTGCCTCCGGTGCGATCACTACGGATGCGGCGCGATGATTGGAGGCAGGGGAGAATGATCACCATCACCATCAACCAAAGGTCCATACAGGCGCCGGAGGGCCGGACGATCCTGCAAATCGCCCGGGACAACGGCATCTACATACCGACCCTGTGCTACCTGGAGGACGTGTCCGACATCGGCATGTGCCGCCTGTGCATGGTTGAGGCTCAGGGCTACGGCCAGTTCCTGCCCGCCTGCCGCACCGTGGCGACGGACGGCATGGTCATCGCCACGGACAACGAGGCGCTGGTGGACTATCGCCGGGAAATGCTGGATATGATCCTGTCCAACCACGCGCTGGACTGCATGAGCTGCGCGGCCAACGGCGGCTGCGAATTGCAGGATCTGTGCAATCGCTTCGACGTCAGGCACGCCTCCCACCGGGGCTCCCGCGCCGAGATCGAGGGCAAGGCGCAGGCGCTGTCCGAAAACCCGTTCATCGCCTATGATCCCGGCAAGTGCATCCACTGCCAGCGGTGCGTCAACGCCTGCCACGCCATCGCCTGCAACGGCGCGCTGGGCAACGGGCGCAGCGGCGTGTTTCACCTGGTGGACGCGCCCTTCGGCCAGGGCTACAAGCTGACCGGCTGTGAAAGCTGCGGCAATTGCGCCAGCGTCTGCCCCACCGGCGCGCTGAGGCTGAAGCAGGAGGAGAAATACCGGAACTGGGAGGTCTCCAGGGTCCGCACCACCTGTCCCCACTGCGCCACGGGCTGCCAGTTCGACCTGCTGGTCAAGGATGGCCGGATCGTCAACGTGGAGGCGGCGGACGGCCCCTCCAACCACAGGCGCCTGTGCGTCAAGGGTCGCTCCGGCAGCTATGACTTCGTCCATTCGCCCGACCGGCTGACCGACCCGCTGATCCGGGATCGGGCCACCGGCCAGTTCCGCAAGGCCTCCTGGGAGGAAGCCATCGCCTACACGGCCCGGCGGCTGATGGAGATCAAGGCCCAATATGGCGGGGACGCCCTGGCCGGGTTCGCCTGCTCCCGCTCCCCCAACGAGGATATCTACATGGTGCAGAAGATGGTGCGAACCTGCTTCGGCACCAACAACACCGACAACTGCGCCCGCGTGTGCCACTCGGCCACGGTGGCCGGCCTGGCGAAGACGCTGGGTTCCGGCGCGATGACCAATCCCATCCGCGACATCACCCATGACGTGGACTGCATACTGCTCATCGGCTCCAATCCCGAGGAGGCCCACCCGGTGGTGGGCATGCAGATCCGCAGGGCGGTCGCCCGCGGCACACGGCTGATCGTGGTGGACCCCAGGGAGATCGGCCTGACGAAATGCGCGGACATCCACCTGAAGATCCGGCCCGGCACCAACGTGGCCTTCGCCAACGGCATGATGCACGTGATGATCGAGGAGGATCTGATCGACCGCGCCTATATCGAAAACCATGCTGAAAACTTCGACGCGCTGAAGGCGACGGTGGAAAAGTACTCCCCGGAATACGTTGGGGAAATCTGCCACATCGACCCGGACAAGCTGGTGGAAGCGGCGCGCATGTACGCCACGGCAAAAAAGGCGCCCATCATCTACTGCCTGGGCGTCACGGAGCATTCCTCCGGCACCGAGGGCGTGATGTGCGTGTCCGACATGGCGGTGCTGTGCGGGAAGATCGGAAAGAGCGGCTGCGGCGTGAACCCCCTGCGCGGACAGAACAACGTGCAGGGCGCCTGCGACATGGGCGCCTCGCCCACCGACTATCCCGGCTATCAGAAGGTGGACAGCCCCGCTGTGCGGGAGAAATTCGAGGCCAAATGGGGCGTGCGCCTGAATCCCACGCCCGGGCTCAAGGCCACAGACGTGTTCCCGGCCGCCATCGAGGGGAAGATCAAGGGGCTGTACATCTACGGCGAGGACCCCATGGTCACCGACCCGGACACCCAACACATCGAAAAGGCGCTGGAAAGCCTGGAATTCCTGGTGGTGCAGGAGCTGTTCATGACCCGCACCGCCCGGTATGCCGACGTCGTCCTGCCGGGCCGGAGCTATGCCGAAAAGGAGGGCACCTTCACCAACACCGAGCGGCGCGTGCAGCGCGTGCGCAGGGCAGTGACCGTGCCGGGCAACATGCGGCAGGACACGGACATCATCATCGACCTGATGAACGCCATGGGCTATCCCCAGCAGCGCCTCACGGCGGCGCAGATCATGGATGAGATCGCCGAACTGACGCCCAGCTTCCACGGCATCAGCCATGCCCGGCTGGACGCGGGAGAGAGCCTGCAATGGCCCTGTCCGGACAGGAACCATCCAGGCACGCCCATCATGCACGCCGACAGGCCGGCCCGGGGCAGGGCGCTGCTCTACGCCGTGGACTACAAGCCCTCCATGGAGCTGCCCGACGAGGAATACCCCTTCATGCTGACCACGGGCCGCATCCTTTATCAGTACAACGCGGCGGCCATGACCGCCCGGGTGAAGGGCCTGAACGAGCTGGCAGGAGAGGGCTTCATCGAGGTGAACTTCCGCGACGCTGAAAGGCTGGGCATTGCGCAGGGCGAGCGCGTGCGGGTGGCCAGTCGGCGGGGCAGCATCACGGCTGCGGCCCACGTGGGGCGCAAGGTGTCCCAGGGCGAAACCTGGATGCCCTTCCACTTCCCCGACTCCCCCGTGAACCGGTTGACCAACGCCGCGCTGGATGAATTTGCCCGCATCCCCGAATACAAGGTCTGCGCCGTGAAGCTGGAGAAGATCCATGGAGATGTTTGAACGCGTCGCCGTCGGCATCCTCGCCGGCGGCCAAAGCAGCCGCATGGGGCGGGACAAGGCGCTGCTCCCCTTCAACGGCAGGACGGCCCTCGCCATCATCGCGGAGGAAATGCGGGATTTCCCCGAAACGCTCGTCTCCGCAGCCGAGCCGGGCAGGCTCGAGTTCCTCGGCCTGCCCGTCTGCTATGATGAGCGCAGAGACATCGGTCCCATCGAAGGCATCCGGCGGCTCCTGCAGACGGCAAAGGCGGAATACGTGTTCGTCTGCGCGGTGGACATGGCCTTTATCTCAAGGGAGGCGGTGCACGCCCTCGCCCGCCGGATCCGCCCGGAGTACGACTGCTATGCGATCACCCGCGGCGGCGTCCCCGAACCAATGTGCGCCATCTACTCCAAAAGGGCCGTCCCGGCCATCGAGGGGCTGATTTCCCGGGGTTGCTGCCGCCCGCGCCAGATCTTCCGGGAATGCCCGACCCTTCTCGTCCCGCTGGAATCCTCCGGCCTGGACCCGGAAACCCTGACGAACATCAACACCCCGGAGGACTATGAGCGGGCGCTGCACGCCTGCAGGTCAACCGATCTGTGATCCTGCCCCGGGATGCGCCGCGGTTCAGCCTCTCTCCGTTCAGTTTTGCCAGAGCGAAAACAGCGCGACGCGAGCCGGCACCCGGTCGACTTTCCGCGTACGGTCCTCCCCCTGCTTTTCATATTCCCGATAGCGGCTCTCGATCAAACACGCGGCTTCGGGCAGCGTGATCCTTCCTTCAATGCTGTCCTGCGCCTTCCCTCTCCACCGCAAAGATATCGATAAACCCCGTCGCCTCCAGGATCTCCCACACGGCGTCGTTGACACCCGTGAGCCGAACCCACGCCCCGCCCTTTTGCAGGATCAGCAGCACGCGAAGCCCCGCGGAAGAGATGTATTGAAGCCGGGAACAGTCGATTTCAGCCGCTGTTATGGACGCTCCGCCCTTCTCCGCCTCCCACGCCTTCAGCAGCTCAGGCGCGGTGATCGTATCCATCCGACCCCGAAGGTTCGCCAGGAAGATCGGCTCCCGCACGTCCTTCAATGCCGCCGCGAGAGAATCGGGGTAAGTGGCGTCCACCCCCTCAAAGCGCATTCGCTCGGGATGATCGGCGAGCGCGGAGAGGATCGGCCCCGCCTCGCCCGCCACAATCGGCAGGTCCAGGCCGATGAATCGCAGGCCCTTCGCCGTCAAATGCAGCGCCTTCGGCGTATACCCACAGGGCAGGTCCACGTTGATCCAATGTCCGGATGCCTCGATCAGCCGGCACATCGTGCGGTACTTGGCCTCCACCACCAGCTCATTGCCGAGAAGCGTCCCGGAATCCTTCATTCCGGAAACCTCCCCGGCGCTGCCCAGTCCCAGCCGACGGGCGATTTCGGCGGCATCCGGGATGCCCGCCTGCGCCATCAGGCAGCCCGCCGTCTTCGCCGTCATGAATACGGGATTCGTCCGCGCCTGTGCGCTGTAGTCAACGGAACGCTTCTACATTTGGTCTTCCTCCTCCACCCAATCCATACTCCCGTCTCCTCCGGCAGGTCACGGGATCACCGTTCCTTCCTTTGCATACCCGGTTGCCGATTTTGTTCATGACAGTATTATACCACAGTCAAGGGGGAGTGACTGCGTGCGAACAATTACCTGCTTGGCGCGGCATGGTTCGCGCCTGAATGATGCGCCCTTCCCCCCGCATCACCGGCGTGGCCCCGGAATCACCCTCCCCATTCAATCGAAGGGGCGGGTCCACCGAAGAAACGTGGAGGCCCTCCCATGCAACGCATGCAGAGGGCCCCTTTATTCGTCTTTTTCCGCCAGGTCTTCCTGCTTGCAGGCCAGTCGGTTTTCCGCAGGCTTAGTGGCGCTAAGTCAAGGAAAAGCAACGTAGAAATGCAGGCAAAGACACCGAAAATGCGGTGCGGCGATTTTAGAAACACGCTCTGGCAGCAGCAGGATCGCGACCCGCCTCATGCCTTCTCAAAATCCGGTCTCCAGGCTGCGAACTGCTTTAGCTGTTCATCCGTGCGGTGGTAATAGCGAACGCCCCTGTCCAGCTGCGCGATGGCGGCCATCTCCTCATCCGTCAGCGTGAAGTCCAGGATACTCAGGTTGTCCCGGATGTGGTCCACGTTCCGGCTGCCGGGGATCACCGCGAAGCCCATCTGGGTGTGCCAGCGCAGGATGACCTGGGCCGGGGTCTTGCCATACTTCGCCCCGATTTCAGAAAAGACCGGCTCGTTGATCAGGCGCTTGTCGCCGTGTCCCAGCGGATACCAGCTCATCAGCTTGATGCCGTACTTGTCCAGCGTGGCGCGCAGCTCCTTCTGGGTGTAATACGGGTGCGCCTCCACCTGGATGAACTGGGGCGCGATCTCCCACTTGTGCTCCAGCTCCGCGATGTACTTGCCCTCGAAGTTGGAGATGCCGATAGCCCTGGCCTTGCCATCCCTGTACGCCTTTTCCAGCTGGCGATACCCGGCCAGCCAGTTCCCCGCGGGCTGGTGGATATACAGCAGATCCACATAATCCACACCCAGGCGCTCCAGCGTCTCGTCCACGGCGTTTTCGCTCTCATACTCGCTGGGCCAGAGCTTCGTGGACAGGAAGATGTCCTCGCGCTTCAACCCGCTCGCCTTCATGCCGCGGCTCACCGCCCGCTCGTTGACGTAGGCGTTGGCCGTATCCACCAGGGAATAGCCCATCTTCAAGGCTTCGCGCACGCTGTTCTCCGCGTCCGCCGGGGAAAGCATGAAGGTTCCGATGCCCACCACGGGGCACTTGGTGCCATTGTTCAAAACGATGTATTCCATGTTCATCCTCCTCAATTCAATCCGTTCGCAGCAAACCACTTCTGGACGGCGCCCTTGGCGTTGGCCGCCTGGCTGCCGGTGATGGACAGGCCCTTCTTCACCTCAGCGCCGGGGCAGGCGCGCCTGATGTCGCGCTCGCTTGAGCCCATGCCGCTGCCCTCGTTGGTGCACAGGGGCAGGATTCTCTTGCCGGTGAAGTCAAAGGCCTCCAGGAACGTGAACACCGCCATCGGCACCGTGCCCCAGTAGTTGGGATAGGCCAGCACCACCGTGTCATACCCGTCGATGGATTCCGGCAGTGCAACCAGCTCCGGCCTGGCATTTGAGCGCAGGTCCTTCTTGGCCTCCTCGATGCAGGTCATGTAGACCGGCGAATAAGGCTCCTTCATCTCGATTTTGAAGCTGTCCGCGTCGATCAGCTCCTTCATCAGGTTGCAGACGATCTCGGTGTTGCCCACCTTCACATAGCGCATCGCGCCGCCAAAGTAATTCTCGTCCGCGCGGGAGAAGTATGCGATCAGTGTCTTTGCCATGGTTTTGTCCTCCAAATCTGATCTTGATGGTACTATTATATGCCAAAGGTATTGCAAAGTCCAATTCAAATGCTGTATAATTGATTTGATTTTTAAATAGCTGGAGGCCGCCATGACCACGAAACAGATCGATTACTGCATCGAACTTGCCCATACCCTCAATTTCAGCCGGGCGGCGGAGAACCTGTTTGTCAGCCAGCCCACCTTCTCCTACCAGATCAGGCTGCTGGAGGAGGAGATCGGCTTTGCCGTATTTGAGCGCAGCGGCAAGGGCGCGGCGCTGACCCCGGCCGGGGCCCAGTTCGTCGCCACGCTGGCTGGCCTGCGCGAGGATTTGAAGCGCGCCATCGAGCAGGGCCAGAATTTCAGCGCGAAGTACACCGACAGCATCTCCATCAGCCTGATGGTGTTCCAGGCGGTCTATTTCCTGCCCGAGGCCATGCGGCTGTTCGGGGAGACCCACCCGGAGGTGCAGATCGCACCCGTCTTCCAGTATGAAAACGGCGTCGAGGCCTTCCTGCGCAATGAAGTGGACATCCTGTTCGCCCTGAAGGAGCAGACCAGGCATATCCCAGGCATTGCCGTGCACGATCTGTTTGAGAGCCGCATCTACCTGATCGCGGACAAAAGCGACCCTCTCGCGGCGAAAAACATGATCCGCGAGGAGGACCTCTACGGGCGCACGCTGATGGTGGGCGGCGGCTCGCCCCCGGCGCTCCGCACCGTGCAGCACCGCCTGATCGCCTCCGGCAGGATCCAGTATTTCAACAGCCCGGACCACGATACGACCCGCGTCAACGTCGCCGCCGGGAAGGGCATCTGCCTCGCGCCCGGCTTCCTGAACGACCACAGCGGCCAGTTTGCCTGGATCCCCTTCGACTGTGAGGAGCGCTTTTCCTGTGTCCTGTGCACCCACAAGGAGGATGGAAGGGCAAGCCTCGCGTCCTTTTTGAAGGTGTTGAAAAAGCTGTACGATGAAGCGATCGCCTTCCCGCTGTGAGGGATCGGGCCAGGCACGCCTTCGCGCTTGTATACTTAAAACATTATCTGTACAATACACAATACATTCAGTGTTTTCAACAAAGGGGGCGGGAAATATGCGGGAGCTCCGGTTTGCCATCAAGAACACGATTCCGATCTTCTTCACCTACCTGTTCATCGGCATCGCCTTTGGCGTGCTCACCGTGGACGCCGGTTACAGCGTGCTGTTGTCCGCCTGTTCGGCGTTCTTCATCTTCGCGGGCTCCATGCAGCTGGTGATGATCCCCATGATGACCTCCGGGGCCTCGCTCATTACGCTGGCGCTGATGACCTTCTTCATCAACGCCCGCCACATCTTCTACGGCATCAGCTTCGTGGAGCGCTTCCGCAAGATGGGCTGGCGGGGCGTGTACATGGTCCTGACGCTGACGGACGAGACCTACTCCGTGCTGTGCTCGGTGCAGTACGAGCCCGGACTGGACGAGAACAGGGCGACCTTTTATATCGCCCTGCTCAACCACCTCTACTGGATCTTCGGCTGCCTGGTCGGCGCGTGCGCGGGCAGGCTACTGCCCTTCGATATGACGGGCATCGACTTCTCCGCCACGGCCTTTTTCCTGGTGGTCGTCATCAACCAGTGGCGGCAGTACCGCACCAAACTTCCCTTCCTCACCGCCGCCACCTGCGCGCTGGGGTTCTACCTGTTGCTGGGGAAGGACTATTTCCTCATCCCCACGCTGCTCACCTGCCTGGCGGCGCTGCTGATGCTGCGCAGGCCCATCGAAGCAAAGGAGGGCCGGGAAGATGCCTGAGACGCTGTATGCCGTCGCGGCCATCGCCGTGGTCGCCCTCGTCACCTGGGGGCTGCGCGCCGCGCCGTTTCTGCTGTTCGGCAGCCGCCCGCTTCCAAAGACGATGCGCTATCTGGGCAAGGCGCTGCCGCCCGCCATCATGACGGTGCTGGTGATCTACTGCCTGCGGAACACCCGCTTCGACCATTTCCCCTTCGGCATCCCGGAGCTGGCCGCCTGCGCGCTGGTGGCAGTCTTGCAGATCGTCAAAAGGAACATGTACCTGTCCATCATCGCCGGAACCGTCTGCTACATGGTGCTGATTCGGGTCTTGTGACGGGATTCACCCGTCCCATTCAGTACATCCATCAATTAGATTGTCGTCCCAAGCGTAAAGATTATGATTGAACAGGGGTTTCGGTATACGGTTCCGATATTCCAAAACCTGTAAGGAATCTCATAGCAGCGGCGTCGTTTCAAAGAAGAACGAACTGATCTCCTCCGGCGTGTAGCGGGTGTTCCGCGTCCACCAGCGCACGGTCTCGGCGAAATCGCAGACCATGTGGTTCTGGATGTAGTCCCGCGGGACCGCGAACCCTTCAGACTCCCGCGCATAGGCAAACAGCCCCTTCAAATGCTCCTTGAAGAAGGCCATGAACACCTCGCCGCTCTCGCCGGAGAGGATGCCGGGCAGATAGTCCATGTGCTCCTGCAAATGATAGAGGATGTGCGTGACCCGAGCCCGGGTATCGTGCTCCTCCGAGAAGTCGTGGGTTTGCGATGCATTAGAAAGAGTAGTAGATGAACAGGCGAGTCATGTCTTGGGCAATCAACTCGCACAGCCGCAAGGAAGGGCAGAATCCTTCAGGGAGTTCGTCTCTGGAAACCAACAGAATCTTCCAGCCGAGATCAAAGAATGCCGAAGTTTTCTCAATATAAGTTGGGGAGTAATTATCGAGGACAACTACGATGTTTTGTTCGGCAGAGAGCTTTCTGAGCGCCTTTAGTTTACGAGACAGGTATTCTTCGGCAGATTCTTCTTTCCGCTTCTCTACAGTATTAAGGCGAACCGCTTCGTCGCTTATGAGTAGTTTCTCCGGATTTTTCCCGACGTGCAGATAGAGTATTGCGTCATACTCGGAGCAATGATTGGTTAGGTATTCCCGAACAAATGAGCTCTTGCCAATACCGCCCAGACCATAGAGAGAGCTCCTTTTCATTGTTGTTTTCCATGAACTGCTCGATGTATTTGAGCAGTTCATCCCTGCCCTCCGGTACCGTTCATCGGGTTACTTCTTTTTCACAGCTCCAGCCGGACATTCTGATAAGCAGTTACCGCAGTGCAGGCAATGGTCCTGCTCGATCACAAAAGGTATACTTTCCTGACAGATGCAGTCCTGGGGACAGACAGCGGCACACGCACTACAACCTGTGCAGGCATCAGTGATATAGAAACCCTCCCGCCTCTTTTCAGCACCGCCGAAGGTGAAAGACGCGCGTTCGATCGGCCTCTTGGACAGATCGAACCATTCCCCTGTGCCTTCGTAGATCTGAAAAGCCGTCAGCGCCTGACGCGCCTGTTCCGTCGGATAAATCTTATACATATAAGGATTCTTTTCGAGCAGCTCCGGGATCTTTCCATAGCCCAGTTCGCGCACCTTGCCCCGGACTGAGACGGCCACGCTGGACAGGGTATCCTCGCCCTTCATCGCGGTAAAGGCCAGAAAGCCGCGCTTGACCAGACGGTCGTAGAAGCCCTTCCCCTTAGCCGTCAGGAAATAAAGGCTGTCGTCGTCACTGTCCATCATGTCGATGGCCGCCGTGACGGGCAGCCCCTCATCATCCACGGTCGCGACGATGGTCGTGTGGATCTGCTTCACCACATAGGCCAGATAGTCTTTCGTTTCCATAAAGCTCCTCCGAACGATTTTTGCCGAAGGCCTGCGGTCTCCGGCAAACCGCGCGACCCCGCTGCGCGGCGGTCCGCTAATCGGGCCAACCTCCGAAAAGGACTCCGATGACGGGCGCATCGGAGTCCAACCATTATTCCTGTTCCGCCAGGAGTTCCTTCATTCCTGTTCTCAGGTCTGCAAGGGTGTACTTCCGCATCTCATCCTCCATTGCATCCTGGATGGCTTTCAGCTTGTCGTCCAGCAGCGCGTGGATGTTCCGGCCCACCGGGCAGTCGGGATTCGGCGCGTCGTGGAAATGGAACAGGCTCCCGTTTTCCACCGGCTCAATGGCCTGATATACGTCGAAAAAAGTGATCTCCTCCAGCGGCTTGTTCACGGTAATGCCGCCTGTTCCCCGGGCCACCGTGATCAGCCCTGCGCCTTTCAACTGCGAGAGGATTTTGCGGATGATGACGGGATTCGTGTTGATGCTGCTTGCAAGGAAGTCGCTGGTCACTTTGTAGTCGTCCTTAAAGACATCTACGCAGGCGAAAATGTGCAGCGCCACCGTGAACCTGCTGGAAATCTGCATATTCACACCTCCAAACCCCATCGTTACATTACGGCCATTATACCATGATTGTCGGCGTGCTGCGCAACTCGCTTCGCTCCCTTGCCCGCCGACCCGGAAAAACGCTGTTTTTCCTAATCATTATACCATGATTGTCGCCGTACTGCCCTGTGGGAAGTCCGGCGACCCGGCCAACCGCGCTTCGCGCCGGTTGCCTAATCATTATACCATTACTTGATGGGAGAAGCAACTGTCTCGCCCTCGGCGGTGACGAACGCGCCGGTTTCGGCATCCATGGTCAGCGGGTCAGCGTGGCCGGTGATGGCGGCGGCGTTCTCGGCGTCATACCAGAAGATGGCATCGGTATCGGCGACGGTCATGCCGATCAGGGCACCGGCAGGCGCGTCGAAGCGATAGCCCTCGGCACCTTCAACGGCCCCGTCAACGATGGCGGCGATTTCCTCGGCGGTGTAGGGAGCATACTCGGGGTTGGTGGGATTGATGATGCCCTCCAGCTCGTAGTAAGCAGTGGTGTAGTAGATCGTACCCACGTTTCCATTGTTCAGCGGCATTGCGCCATAAGCCCAGTTCATGTTCGTTTCCTCCTCAGCAAAAGCGGTCATAGCGGTCATCATCAGGGCAGCCAGGATAATAGCGAGCAGTTTCTTCATGGTGGTTCCTCCTCATTGAGATTCATTTGATGTAACCACATTGGTTTCATCAGTTGCGATTATCATAACACCAGCCTGATGTAATGTCAATAGTTACAACAAAACTTTACAAACAGAAGGAACAGAGGAAATGAAGTTAGCTAAATTTAACGTCAAAGGTTGACCGATGCTTGTTAGTCATATATAATCATATATAGAATGACGTTCGGTCTGATGCTTGGACATCGACTTTCGGAATTGAGATGAATCCATGAGGAAGAACAGCAAGCCGCCCGAAGAACGCCGCAGGGAATTAATAACTGTTGCTTCCCGCCTGTTCCAGGAGAAGGGGTATGAGGCGGTATCCGTGCGCGACATCCTGGACGCGGTACACGGCGCGCCGGGCATGTTCTACTACTATTTCAAGTCGAAGCAGGACATCTACCTCGCCACCATTGAGCAGTATCTTTCAGAACGCATCGAGCGCCGCTGCCGGGTGCTGGAGGACGCAAACGTCTCCTTTGACGAGAAGCAGGCTGCCTTCCACCAACTCCTCCAGGAAGATATCGCAGGCTACATGCAGCGCTTTCAGCAGGGAAGGGAACGCTCCATCACCGACGATTCCTACAAGCTTTGGGATTTCATGCAGCTGCTGAACCGCTTGATCCTGCCCTACGCCGGCTTCATCCGGCAGGGGCTGTGCGAGGGAAGAATCGATCCGTCCCGCGGCATCACGCACGAGAACGCAGAAGCCTACGCGACCTTCTTCCTCTACGGCGCGTGGGGCATGATCTACAATCAAACCTTCACGGAGGGCGATACACGCTTGCTGTTGCACCGCCAGATCACGGTTCTGTATGTCCATCCCCGCGACAAAACCATGACCACCCGTAAAACGGGTGGTTTGCACAAGGGCTAAAAGCCCAAGGAATACCGGCCAGCGTCTCAAGGCGCTGGCTTTCACCTTATCCA
>CADCFG010000030.1 GCA_902800625.1 uncultured Eubacteriales bacterium
ATACATGGGAATCCATGGCTTATGACTTGTATGAACTTGAATAACGAGGCTGAAAACCTCGATTCTATCGGACTTTTTACTTGACATTATGGGGAGGTGGTACAGTGAAACAGTTTATGGTTGGGGATACGGTATACTTTGTTGAGTCCAACACTCGCGTCATAGGGGCCGAGATCGTAGGCATTCAGTACGGCAGATACATTGTCGCATACAACGGCGGCAGCACAAAGATATGCCTTAGCGGCAACCGCCTGTTTGCCACCTCAGAGGACGCCATGGCAGCCGTAAAGAAAAGCGTTCCTGTGCACCAGGAGCCCTCTCCGTCATCATGGAGACTCAGGAGAGATTTACCGGTATCCGAACCGGGCGATGGTTGGACGGGAAAATAGATCGAAGCTGCTTCCCGGTATGCTCTCATATGCGAACATTGTTATTATCCTCTTTCGGATAATAACAAAAATACATCTTGCGCTCGCGCTTGAAATTCTTTATGGATTGCTTCGTCCGCATACGGCTGCAGGAGTCGTTGCAGTAGACATATTTGTCGTCATAAGTCCATACGAGAACAAATGTGCCGCCCCGCGTCCAGTAGCCCCGGCCTACGGATGCAATCACCAGTCCACCGGCATCGATGCATTCTGTGACCCTTTCAAAATCCTTCGTCTGTATGAACCTGGAAAAATGAAAGTGCTCCGCCACCTTTTTGAAGTAGCCCCAACTGGTGCCCGTGTTGTATGTACGGCAAGAGACACATGGAATCCACTATAATTCAAAACTGGGATAGAGATTAATATGGAGTCTCCCACACAGCGTAGATGGCGGTTGAAACCGTAAGCCTAAATGCTTTGCAATTCTATGATTCTGTTTGCATTCTGAGGGAGATTATTGGGACAGCTCATATCCCAAAAACAAAAAAAAGCACGCATCATCTTGCGCGTCAATCCAGAAGAACATGTGTTCTTGTTTACATTTCAATAACCCTGAATTTGTTATAGGCCAACAATTTCTCGGTCGGTATTTTGTGTATTTCTTGTGCATTATGCACAAAAATACGTCAACATCCTTACGATGTCAACGTAACGCTCTAACCAACTGAGCTATAACCCCGAGCAACATATGGTATTATACAATAACGCCCCTGGTTTGTCAAGGCCCTGGGCGGGTGAAATTTTCGTTTCGGTTTTTCCCGACAATCAGGCAATTCCTCGTTGCGCGTCCGGCGCGTTTTTGTAAAACAGGGATGGCAGGTACCAGTGTAAAATTCTATTTCGCAGCGCCCTCTCCTGCAAACCGGGAGGGCGCTTCCCTCGAATGACAACCGCTGATAGATTTGGGGGCTGCATGACAATCTATGCAATTAATTTAACGCTGTAAAGCAAATTTCGAGCAGAAATCGTTTTTTACGGGCTTTACAAATCTGTCATAATGTGCTATGATTGGTTTAGTCGGTGTGAATTACATGGTCTCAATGTTTCACACACAATGCACGACTATTAGCGCGGCGAACCGCTTCGCCGGCACACCCGCGTTAAAGTAATTAAAGGAGGAAGTACCCATGAAGAAACTGTTGGCTATCCTGCTGACCGCTCTGTTCGTGCTGACCGCGGTTTCCGCGCTGGCCGAGGAGCAGATCACCCTGCAACTGTGGTCCATCGCCACCGAGAGCGACTCCAGCCATCAGGCGTACGTCGACGCCATCGCCGCTTTCGAAGCCGATCATCCCAACATCAAGATCGAGCACACCCCCACCGAGAACGAAGCTTACAAGACCAAGATCAAGGCCGCTATGAGCTCTGGCGAAGAGCTGCCCGACATCTTCTTCACCTGGGGCATGGGCTTCCTGAAGGATTTCGTGGATGCCGGCCGCGTGGTTTGCCTGGACGACTACTATGGTGCCTATGCTGAGGAGCTGCCCCAGGCCATGGCCACCAACGTGACCTACGATGGCAAGATGTTCGGCGTGCCCTACACCATGTCCCTGGTCACCCTGTATGCCAACATGGACATCCTGGCCGAGGTTGGCTACGATCACATCCCCGCCACCTACGAAGAGATGATGGATTGCTGCGACAAGCTGGTTGCCGCTGGCAAGATCCCCTTCGGCGTGTCCGGCAAGGAGCTGTGGTGCCTGTCTGAGTACGTCGAGCCCCTGGTGATCAAGTCCGTGGGCGGCGAAACTCTGAAGGCCATGTACAATGGCGAGGAATCCTGGAACAACGAAGGCGTCATCGCCGCCATCGCCGCTTTCCAGGAAATGAAGGCCAAGGGCTACTTCGATCCCAGCGCCGACGGTCTGGGCAACGACGAAGTCAAGAACAACTTCATCGCTGGCAACTATGCCTTCTATCAGAATGGTTCCTGGAACAATGCTGACATCGGCTCCAAGGCTGAGTTCGCGGTGCAGGCCGGTACCTTCCCGGTGCTGAACCCCGACGTCACCCTGTATCAGATGATCGGCGGCCCCAACAACACCCTGGCCGTGACCGAGTCCTGCGAGCACAAGGAAGAAGCCATCGAGGCTGCCTTCTATCTGGCCAAGTTCTTCTCCGACGCCGACTACAAGTCCGGCGCGAACCTGCCCTGCTGGGCGGCCGACCCGAACGCCGAGGTTTCCGACCTGGTGAAGTCCGCTGCCGACATGGCTTCCAAGGCTGACAGCATGGTGCTGTTCGGCGACAACTTCCTGTCTGCTGACGCCGCCAACACCTACCTGGACTACATCGGCCAGGCCTGGGCCGGCGACATCACTCCCGAGGAGTACGCCGAGGGTCTGGATGCTGACCTGCACTAATTCAAGGTCAAACATCCGATTTAGCTTGGATTGATGAGGAGATGGCCCTATACGGGGTTCACCCGCAAGGGCCGTCTCCTCTCTTTTGAGTAAAGGAGCACAGACCATGAGAAGACCGTTTAGCTACAAGCTGAATATTTTCCTGTTTCTGTTGCCCGCGCTGATCCTGTTCGTCGGGGTGCTGATCGCACCGATCATTCTCTCGGGCTACTACAGCCTGACGGAGTGGAACGGCCTGCTCACCCCCAAGTTCATCGGCCTGGCCAACTATCAGGAGCTGTTCACCAGCAAGTCCATCAACATCATGCGTGCATTGAAGAACGCGATGCTGCTGGCCTTCTTTTCCACTTGTATTCAGCTGCCCTTTGCGCTGTGGCTGGCTCTTAAACTGAGCCGGAAGCCCCTCGGCGATCGGTTTTACCTTTCCGTTTACTTCATGCCCGTGCTGATTTCCACTGTGGTTATCGGCCAGTTGTGGATCAAGATCTACAACCCCGACTACGGCGTACTGAACCTTTTCCTGAAGTCGCTGGGCCTTGACAGCTGGACACACGTCTGGCTGGGCGACAAGACCACGGCGCTTTGGGCTGCGTTCGTGCCCATACTTTGGCAGTACGTGGGCTATCACATGCTGCTGATGTATGCCGGCATCAAGGGCGTGCCGCCGGAGCTGAACGAGGCCGCCATGATCGACGGCTGCACCGAGGGCCAGGTGAACCGCTACATCATCATCCCCTACATCAAACCGATCCTGCGCGTCAGCGTCATTTTCGCGGTGACCGGCTCGCTGAAATCCTTCGACCTGATCTACGTGCTGACCAACGGCGGCCCGAACCACGCCACCGAGGTGCCCAGCACATTGATGATCAACCTGCTGTTCCTGCGCAACCGCTACGGCATGGGCAGCACCATCGCCGTGATGCTGATCGTGCTGTGCTTCGTGTTTGCCATCATCATCAATATGATTTTCAAGGAGGATAAGGGACGATGAATACAGCGACTCTTGATAAAAAGTATCCTCCTGTGAGGTCGAACAAGAAACCCAAGAAAACCGCGGGCCAGATCGCGTCCTATGTCGTGCTGGTCATCTGGGCTTTCATCAGCCTGTTCCCGGTCTACTGGATGCTGACCTTCTCGCTGAAAAACAACGCTGAAATCTTCGGCGAAAACGTCATCGGCCTGCCCAAGTACTGGGTCTGGGAGAACTACACCCGGGCTATGAACACGGGCAACATGCCCCAGTACTTCCTGAACAGCGTCATCGTGGCGGTGTCCACCATCCTGATCACGCTGGTGGCCTCCATCATGGCCACCTACGCCATGACGCGCCTGGACTGGAAGCTGAGCAAGACCACCCACAAGTTCTTCATGCTGGGCCTTACGATCCCGATCCATGCGTCCATTGTGCCGCTGTACACCACGCTGGCCAGAGTGCACATGCTGAACAGCTACTGGGCGCTGATCATCCCCTACTCCGCGTTCTCACTGGCCATGGGCATACTGATCTCCGTGGGCTTCATGGGCGACATCCCCTATGACCTGGACGAGGCCTGCTTCATCGACGGCTGCGGCGTGTGGGGCACGTTCATCCGCATCATCGCGCCGCTGATGATGCCCGCCGTGGCGACGGTCGGCATCTACACGTTCCTGCAGTGCTGGAACGAGCTGATGTTCGCCAACGTGTTCATCAGCAAGGATTCCCTCAAGACGCTGCCTGTCGGCGTGCAGGCCCTCTCCGGCCAGTACACCACCGACTGGGGCCCCATCGGCGCGGCGCTGTCCATCGCCACCATCCCCACGCTGCTGGTGTATGTGTTCCTGAGCAAGCAGATTCAGGACAGCTTCATCGCCGGCGCTGTGAAGGGATAAGCGAAGGCATCGAGGACATGATTAAACCCTCCCGTTCGGGAGGGTTTTTGTTTGGTTCTACATTGATTGTTGGGGAATATGCCGGGAACTTCCTCAGTCGCCGTCGATCACGACTGTCGTCAGCGTCCCGGCGGGCAGCGCCACGTCCCGCAGGATCCTGCCGCCCATGCGCAGGTTGACCGTCTGGTCCTCCCCCGCCCGGTTCAAGAGCAGCACGCCGATGGAGCCGTCCGGGTTGCGACAGGCCGCCGCCTCCACGTCCCTTCCAAACACCGACTTGCCGATGCGCACCGCGCCGGGTTTGACGGTCTTCGCAATTTCGCGCAGATAATTGAAGCACAGCATCTCGCTGAAGGAGAAGTCGTCCTCGCAGATCAGCGGCGCGGCAAAGCCGCCGCCCACGTGCCGCGGGCCGCCCGTGCGGTCGACGATCATGTTCCAGTCGATCCAGCGCTGCATGCCGCAGTTGATGTCGCCGATGATGTCGTGGGCGTAGTCGATGGCGTCGCCATAGTCGCACTCCTCGGGCGTGCGGTCGTCGCCGCCCTTGTTCAACACGCCGTCCTCGCTGGCGCTGCCGGAGAGCGGATTCCCCGGCTTGTGCAGCGGGCAGCTCTCCGAGTGCATCAGCACCCGGTCGGGATAGCGGCCGTGGAGCAGCTCCAGCGCCTCGAAGTGGTCGCCGGAATACCAGTGATAGGCGAAGCCGTTTACCTTCGCGGCGGCCTCGGGATCGGCCATGAAGGCGTCGATGTGCTCGATGGCCCGCTCCTTGTTGTGGTCCCAGATGAAGATCTCGATCTTCCCGGCCAAGTCGGCCTTCTCCATCTCGGGATAGAGGAAGTTCTTGAGGAAGTCCCGCTCCTGCTCGCCGCTCCACAGGCAGCTGTCCCAGGGCGTGGCGGCAGAGGCTTCGTTCTGGATGGACAGCATGCCCACCGGGATGCCCTCGTCAATGTAGGCCCGGATGAACTTCACCAGGTACTTCGCCCATGCGCCGTAGTATTCCCGCTTCAGCCGCCCGCCGAAGCAGCGGCCGGGCTTGGTGGTGTCCACCGCGAAATCCGCGCCGCCGTAGACCGCGGCGTCGTTCTGGCTGAACTCCGGCGGGGTCTTCCACTGCCACGGCGGCGACCAGGGCGACAGCAGCACCTTCACCGGCCCCGCGGCCATGGAAAGGGCCTCCTTCACCACGGGCAGGATGTACTGGCGGTCCCGGTCGATGGAGAAGGTGTTGAGCTCCGGGTCGGCGATGGGGTCGGCCACGGCCTGGTACTCCGTGAGGGAGTAATCGCAGGAATCGATGTGGATGCGGATGAACCGGGCGTCCATGCCCTCCGGGCCGAACCAGCGGGACAGCGCCGCGCGGCGGTTCCCCGGCGACATGCGGGACAGCAGGTAGCAGGCCGTCTCCGTCATGGCGCAGCCCCAGCCCTCCAGCGTCTGAAAGGCGTAATCCGGGTAGAGGCCCACCACGCCGGCCTCCACGGCCTTGGGCAGCGTCGCCTCATCCACCCAGGTCAGCGGCGCGCTGTCGTGGGTGATCTCGCCGGTCTTAATGTCAAAATGAATGGTTGTCTTGTTCACTGCCATGTTTTGCCCTCCGTCACAGCGGGATTTCCACCACTTCGGCCATCTTGGCCAGGCATTGTTCGATCTGCTGGGAAATCTCCGCCGCCATGCGCTCGGTGATCTCCGCGTTCTTCTCGTTCTCCAGGTTGCTGTAGAAGCTGCTCTTGACCTCCTCGGTCATCCGGTCGATGCGGGCCTCGAAGTGTCCCCGGGGCACCAGCTTGCGCATGGGCCGCGGGATGTCGGCGTTCATAAACACCTCCTGCATCTTCTCCTTGCCCAGGAACAGGATCAGCAGCGAGAGGATCGCCCCCGCCACGATGCCGGAGATGCCGCTGGAGATGATGGCCAGGCCGCTGCCGCCGCAGACCAGGCCCACGATGATGGAGATGATGGTGTTGATCAGCCAGGTGAGGCCCTCCACGGCGAAGACCTCCTTGGCGTCGATGCGGATGTCGATGTCGGACAGGGAGAAGTAGGAATTCAGGCTCATGGCCTTGTAGGGCACGTTGTGCCGCACGCAAATGGGCATGGTCTTCTCTTCCACGTCGTAGGCCACGGGCTTCAGCCACTCCGCGATGGGCTTCACCAGCAGCTGTTGGGCCTCGTCGGAGTGCAGCCAGGCCTCGATCTCCTTCTGGACGATCTGGTCGATGTCGGAGAGCTTGCGGATGTCGTCGTTGCGCCAGCGGTCGAACACAGGCAGCGCCACGCGCCGCAGGATCGGCTCCACCATGGCGTCCACGATGCGGTGGTACAGGTCGTCGATGCGGCCCTCCACGATGCGCTCCACGGCACTGGAGTCGATCAGCTCCTCCACTTCTTTTCGGAACTCGCGCAGCTCCTCGTCGATGCGGCCGCTCCAGGCCAGGCCCCGGGACACGGAGAACTCCGGCTCCGCGCCGGTAATGATGACCGCCTCGGGATAGACCTTCTCGCACCAGTCCCGGATGGCGGGCAGGCGGGACACGCCGCCGGTGAGGAACAGCAGCTCCGGCAGCTGGTCCTTCAGTTTCGCGCGCAGCTCCTTCAGGCTGCCAATGAAGGCCTCCTTGAACGACCTGCCCTCCAACTGCGCCGCGCCCTTGTTCAGCACCCGGTCGGCGATCTTTTCGTCGATGCGCAGCGTCAGCTTGGCCCCGGCGCCCACGCGGATGAGGATGGTCTTTTGACACTCGTTGTCCCGCCAGTAGTCCTCGTCGGAGAAGTACTGCTCCTTCAGGCGGCGGGCGGCAAATTCGCAGTAGCTGCGCCAGGGCGGGCTGGTTTCAAGTGCGCGGCGCACGGCGGCCTCGTCATCGCTTTGGCGGATGGATTCCTCCAGCAGCAGTTCATCCATGATGCCGCCGCCCAGGCGCACCTCGCCCGCGGTTTGCAGCTCCACCTCCTTGCCGCCGAGGATGAAGGCGAAGTCGGTGGTGGAGGAGCCAATATCCACCACCAGCACCGGCTTGGACATGATGTCGTAGCCCACCTGGAAGTGCTTGGACTGGCAGGCGGAGATCAGCGCCGCCCGGGATTCGGACACAATGCGGGCGGGCGGATAGCCGGTGTCCTCGAAGATGCGGCGATAACGCTCCCGCGCGGCCCGGTCCCAGCCGGCTGGGCAGCCGATGTAGAAGCAGCAGTCGTCGTCCTTGACCAGGTTGCCGTCGGCGTACAGCTCGCCCAGCACCCCCGCCGCAAAGCGCTTCACGTCCTTCTCGCTCTCCGGGTCGGTGAGGAAGTTACTCTTGAAGCGGATGCTGCGGCGCACGGCGCTGGTGTCATAACAGGCGCTTTCGCCGATCAACAGCTCGCCGGTGGGCAGCTGGGCATAGGCCGTGATGAAGCTCCTGGCCTCGCGCACCGGCAGCACCTCCGGCACGCCGGCGTCCCGCTTGTTCAGGCGGCAGACCGCGCTCTCGGCGTCGCCCAGGTCAAAGCCATAGTATCTGTTCATAATATCACCTACATCGCGGCGTCAGCGCGCCGCCATGCCCTTTTTCAGCAGTTTGCCGCCGCAGACCAGTGCCGGGCGCAGCGTCCCGGATTCGGCGGGCAGGAATTCAAACCAGCTCTCCCGTCCCTTCTCGTAGTCCACCACGTCCACGCCGGCATTGTGCAGGTAGAAGCGGATGGCCGAGGCGGATTCCCGGGCCGCGTCGTCGTGGGACGCATAGGCGGCCTCCAGCAGCTGGGCAAGCAGCTCCAGCGTCTCGCCGGAGAGCCCGCCGCCCGGCGCGGCGTCGGCGCGGTTCTGCCTGTCCAGGGCCAGTTCCTCGCGCATGCGGTCCAGCTGGCCGTCCGCCTGGAGCATCGCGCCGCGCAGCATGTGATACGCCTTCTCGCAGTCCACCAGGAACTCCGTGCGGGTGTCCGGCTCCGCCTCGGCGGCTTTTTTCTTCTGCTTCTTCGGTTTCGCCATGGAGATGCCCGCCCAGAGCAGCGCGCCGCCGCCCAGAACGGTGGGCACCAGCGCCTTCACGAAGGCCAGCGCACCGCCCATGTGCCCGGCGAACATCACGCCCAGCACCGAGGCCAGGATCAGCAGCGTGCCCAGCGTCACTAGGATCGCCTGCATAGCACCGAAGTGCAGCCCCGTCTTTGAAGCCCTCGGCAGCTCCTTCTTCCAGCTGCGGGCCTCGCCCACCGCGTCGATCAGCGGCAGGGTGTTCTTCATGCTCTGCAGGATGTACTGCGCGCCGTCGCGCAGCGCCTCGCTGTCGGCGGCCTCAGTGTAGCGGTACATCACCCGGTCGACGGCCTTTTCCAGCGACGCCTGTGTCGCCGGCAGCGAGCGGTCCCGCGCCAGGTTTGAAAGGATCATCTCGCGGTCGTCGTCCAGCAGCGCCGCAAGGCTGAGCTTGTCCATGATCGTAGCCTCCCGTGGGGATGGTTTTGTTATGGGTATATTATACTATATATGGAGTTGATTCGCAAGGGAGGGAGCCGGTCACTTCAGGATCGCGATGCCATAGGGCGGGAGAATCAGCATACCGCCCTTGATCCGCGCTGTCTCCTCCCCCGTCTCCAGGTCGCTGGCGATGGCATATTCCCCATCCAGGGGGATCTCCCCCGCCGCGTCTTTGGAGAAGTTCACGGCGATCAGGCAGGCGTCCCCGGCCGTCTCCCGGCGCATCAGGCAGAGGGCACCCTCGGCCAGCAGAAATGTGTTCGTCCCGTCGGCGATGGCGGGGTTTTCCAGCCGCGCCTGATTGACGGCTTTCACGTAGTTGAGCAGCGAATCCGGGTCATCCAGCTGTTCGTCCACCGATGGATAGGGGTATTCCACCGCCGTGACCCCCGGCGGCTGTTCGGTCATGTCACCGTCTGACCAGTACATGGCCAGGCGCTTGTTGGGGTCGTCGCCGCTGCCGGCCATGCCGATCTCCTCGCCGTAGTAGGTGAACACGCTGCCACCCAGCGTCCCCAGCAGCCCCTCGGCGAACTTGCACTTGGGCAGGTTGCTTCGCCCGCGGATCAGTCCCACCGTGCGGCCGGTGTCATGGTTGCAGAAAAACGGTGCGAGGCGGCCGCCGATGGCGTCCAGCGCCTTCCGGTATTCCCGGGCGAACTTCTCCGCCGGGGCTTTGCGGGCACTTATGCTGGCGTTCAGGAATCCCTCGCCCTGGGCCGCCGGGAACAGGAAGAAGCTGTCCACGCCGCTTTGGTAGTAGTCCGCGATGGTGTTCAGGTTCGCCCAGCATTCGCCGATCAGGTAAGATCCTGGCTTCAATTCCTCCGCCGTCCGCTTGAGCCAGCCCAGGAAGGCGATGTTGGCCTGGGCGTCGCCGGTGTAGAAGCTGGTGACGGCATCCAACCGGAAGCCGTCGCAGCCCACGTCGTTGAGCCAGAAGGCCATGATGGCTTCGATCTCCCCGCGGACGTCGGGGTTGTCCAGGTTCAGATCGGGCATGCCGCCGCCCGCGAACTGCTCCTCGTAGAACCAGCCGGTTTCGCCCAGGGGCGCAAAGCCGCTGCCGCCCTCCTGCTGGAAGTTGTACCAGTCGATATAAGGGGATTCGCCGCCGCTCTCCAATGCCTCCGCGGCCTCGATGAACCAGGGGTGGGCGGTGGAGGTGTGGTTGAAGGGCATGTCGAGAATGACCTGGATGCCCCGCGCGTGGGCGGCGTCGATCAGCGCGCGCATATCCTCCAGCGTGCCGTACTCGCCATCGATGGCCATGTAGTCCGTCACGTCGTACTTGTGATAGGACGGGCTGGGCATGACGGGCATCAGCCACAGGCCGCGCCAGCCCATGTCCGCAATGTAATCCAGGCGGTCGGTCAGGCCACGCAGGTCGCCCAGGCCGTCGCCGTCGCTGTCCTGATAGGAGCGCACGAACACCTCGTACCAGTTGTCCGCGGGCTCCGCGAGGGCGGCGGCGGACACGATGACGACGAGTAACAGAATGGCTATGATGCGTTTCATGGCGGCCTCCTTGGCTGGCAATCCTTTGTCGCTGTATCGGCAGGTGGTCCTGATTGGTTCCGACAGATCCTTCGGCTTCGCTGCCGCTTCGCTCAGGATAACAGGCATCGCTTATGCGCGTCATGCCGAGCGAAGTCTTGCCCGGGCAAGGCGCAGTCGAAGCATTTGCACGCCGCAGCATCGGCATTGTACGGACTTATTCAGCTATATTTCCAAATGCTCGCCGGGGTTCAGGCGATGTACTGGCAGTATGCTCGCAAAGTGCCGCTCGACGTCGCTCGTGTCCACGGTGTTGCTGATGGGCGGGAAGGCGTCGTCCCAGTGATCCAGCAGCACGGCCCGGGGCTTCAGGCGGTCGACGATCTGAATGGCCGGGGTGAGCAGGTCGCTCGTGCCCTGGTACGGCAGCACGAGCAGGTCCATGCCGGTGGGATAGGCCACGTCCACCGCCAGGTTCAGGCTGCCCATGACGAACAGCCGCGCGCCGTCGGCCTCGATCAGAAAGCCCAGCGTCTCGCCGTTCTCGGGGTATTTCAGAAAGCCCCGGATCGCCCGGGGCAGGTTGCGCGCATGGCGCAGCATCCGAGGGCTGAGGAGCGTGCGGCGCAGGATGGTGCCGTCGTACTTTACGTGCCGGGACTGGAAGGCCGTCACGCGCATGCCGTCGATTTCAAATATGTCCCCCGGCTCGATCCTGGCCAGCATGTCCTCCGCCACGCCCCGCTTTTTCAGCGTGTCAAAGGGCGTTTGGGTGCACAGGATGCGCCGCCTCTCCCCCTGGCACAGCCGGGGCAGTGACTGGATGTGGTCGAAGTGGCCGTGGGTGACCAGGATATGGGCATACCCGTCGAAGGCGTCCGGGGGTACCCGGGTGGGGCTTCCCGGAAATGGAAAAAAGGGGTCGATCAAAAGTCGGCCCCGTTGCGTCTGAACGGCCAGCGAGGCCGTGCCAAACCATGTGATTTTCATATGGATTTATGGCCCTGGGCATCGTTGTCCGGGCGGTCGATGCCGCGGGTGTGGCGGATCTGGCGCCATTTGGGCGGCGGCGTCACGCAGGCCACGATGTTCACCGGCATCCAGGTGAGCATGAACAGCGGGAAGCACATCACGCCCTCGAAGCCGCGCATGTTCAGCTTGCCCTCGATGTGATACAGGACCGCCGCCGCGCCGCAGCAGGCCAAGTAGTACACGCCCAGCACCAGCACCAGCGCCAGGATCCGCCAGGGATGGGAGATGAAGAAGGGCATCAGGCCCAGCACGGTGCCCGTGGCGGGGATCAGGCTGAGGATGCACATCAAATTGCCCGTGAAGAGCATGGCCATGTCGATGCTGGCCGTGGTGTGCTTTTTCAGCAGCTTCAGGGTATAGCGGCGCATGCACTGCATGGAACCCGCCGTCCAGCGGCGGCGCTGCACGCAGGAGGTCCAGAAGTCGTTGGTCTGCTCGTCGTAGATGCGGGCGTCCGGCATCCAGCCCACCTTGATGTCGTTCAAAGCGCACAGGGCGGTGAATTCCTGGTCCTCCACCAGGGTTTGGGTGTTCCAGCCGATCCTGCGGATGACGGCATCGGACACCATGGTGCCCGTGCCGTTCAGCTGGCAGGACATGCCCAGGCGGGAGCGGCTTTCGTTGTAGAAGCGGCTCAGGAACCAGTACCACACGGTCAGGCCCGCGGCCACCCAGTTGTCAAATGGGTTCTTGGTGTCGCGGTAGCCCTGGCCCACCTGCCAGCCCGCCGCCAGCGCGTCGTTGGCGGCCTGGAGGAAGCCCTTGTCCACCAGGTTGTCGGCGTCGAACACGCAGTAGGCATCGTACTTCCCCGTAGCGGAGAGCTGGGCGAACACCTGCCGGAGCACCTCGCCCTTGGTATGGATGGGACCTTCCACGCTCAGCAGCTTCGCCCCCGCGGCCTCAGCCACCGCGCCGGTATCGTCGTCGCAGTTGTTGGGCACCACGTAGATGTCGAACAGCTCCCTGGGATAGTCCTGCGCCAGCAGCGATTCCACCAGCTTGCCGATCACCGCCGCCTCGTTGCGCGCAGGGATCACCGCCGCCAGGCGATACTTCGCCTCACAGCGGGGCGTCGGCCGGCGCTTGCGCAGCAGCCCGCCAAAGGAAGTGAACAGAAAGTAAATCGTATACAGCGTACAGATGACGCTGCATATCGTCACAAATATCGTCATTGACTGTCTCCAAATTTTTCATAGGAACCCATAGGATAGTATACCTGATTTTGGAGCCGTTCGTCAAGCAGAGCGGGGGCTTTATACGCAAATTCTAATGGGATTTTAAACTATATCGGTGTTTAGTGAATTAATCCAAGTTAACTCATGTCCCTTCGCGCCGTTCGCAGCGCCTGGATGCGCCGAAAAAGCGTAAGGTCTGCGCCTTCGAAGCGTCGCAAGGCACCAAAGGCTCCTAAAGGATAGTGCGGGATTCCGAATACCCGATAATAACGCTTCTATTTAGTGCTGTTCGTAAACGCAGCGTACAGATCCAGGCAACGTATTGATGATCCCCCCAACATTCCGTGAAGAACCCGAAAAACGCCCGGCCGGCCTTCCATGTATGGAACGGCCAGCCGGGCCAATGCGCTGTATTTGATTCTTGCTTCACCCTTCCAGGCATTCGCTGATCGCGGAGAACAGCTTTTCGACGAATATGGGCTTTTCCGCAAAGGCGTTCATGCCGGCCTCCAGCGCGGCCCGCCGGTCCTTTTCGCCGACGTTGGCCGTCATCGCGATGATCGGGATGTCGATCCCCCGCCGGCGCAGCTCCTGGGTCGCCTCCAGGCCGTCCATTCTGGGCATGGCGATGTCCATCAGGATCAGGTCGTAGTACCCCGCCGGCGCGGACAGCACCCTGTCGACGCACATATGCCCGTCCTCGGCGAACTCCACCGCCGCGCCCGTGTCCCGCAGCAGCTCTGCCGCGATCTCCCGGTTCACCTCGATGTCCTCCACCACCAGGAACCGCCTGCCGGAGTAATCCGCCGCCGCGCCAGCCCGATCCCGGCTGGACACCTTCTCGCGCAGCAGGTGGTGCAGCTCGCCGGCGTCCTTTGCCTTTTCCAGCACGGAAAGCAGGTACTCGCCGGAGATGCGGATGCTGTCCAGATAGCGGTTGAACAGCTCCGGGTTGTCCCGATAGCGGCTCACCAGGTCCACGCAGCCCAGTATGATGTGCAGAGGCGTGCGCACGTCGGCGGACTTTTCGTAGATCTTATACAGGTGCGAGGGCGTGTCGTCGTTCGAACCCTCCAGCAGCAAATCGCCCACCGAGACGCCGAGGACGCCGGCCAGATTCGGGAACAGGCAGATGTCGGGAACGGACAATCCCCTCTCCCACTTCGACACGGCCTTGTCCGTGACATGAAGCTCTTTCGCCAGAGCCTGCTGGGTCATTCCCTTTTGGGTCCTGAGCCGCCGTATGGCAGCGCCGAGACGAACGGGCGTCATGCGTATCACCTCCATCTCCAGAATAGCATAACCCGGCCGGGCTTACAATCAACCAGTGGTTGAGAAGTGTCATACAGGCATAAAACAGCGGCCGAACCCGTTTGGGCCGGTCGCTGTATGGAAATGTCACGCTTATCAATTTCTCGAAGGCTTCAGGGAATAAACGTCCTCCCAGGCGGCGAAGGGGCCGGGGATGACCCGCTCCGCGTCGCGCGGCACACCATGGAAATCTCCCGGCACGCAGGCCAGAGCGGGCGCGGTCTTCAGCTCGCCCATGCTCCCCGGAAGCCTCAGCCGGCCCGGCATGCCCGGCACGTCGTAGGGCGAATCGCAGCGCTGTGCGGCGCGCAGCGTCATGGACGCTTCGTCCAATGACAGGCCGAACCAGGCCCGCTGGCCGGTGCGATCGAAGCCGTTGAACTCCTGCCAGGTGGGCAGGTCCAGGCAGGTCTCCGGCTCGGGATACATCACCCGCAGGTAGCCGCCCTGCATGCACAGGTACAAATTGCCCTCGGATTCGTTGTCCATCGTGGGGAACACGATGGCCGCCTCGCCGCAGTCGTAGAAGATGTTGTTCAGGATCTTCGCCCTGCGGGACGTGCCGCCCCGCTGCCAGCCGCCCATGCGGAAGCCCACGGGCTTGGCATAATAGCCGCTGTGGCGGCACAGGGCGATCAGGTTGTGGGCCACGATCAGCCGGTCCGTGCCCTCGCAGTAGACGCCGTAGCCATTGATCTCCTCGCCCTCGCGCAGCTTGTACCAGCCGCTGGAGCCGGGCTCCACGGGGATCTTGGCCGGGTCGAAGCGGCCCTCCACGTTCCAGATCACGTTGTTGTCGATCAGGTTGACGCCTTCCTTGGTGCACTCGATGAAGATGGCCTCCCGCTGCTGGATGCCGTTCAGGAACAGGTTGGAGGTGATGCGGGTGTTCTCGTTGCCGCAGTCCAGCCACAGGTGGTCGGCGCGCAGGGTGTTCTTGAACACGTTGCGCCGGATCAGGCCGTCCACGCTGTTGTGCAGCTTCACCGCCCCGGCCTCCCAGGACAGCTCCATCTTTTGCCAGCCGGTGCCGTCGATCACGTTGTCCTCGATCAGCATGCGCTCGGCGAACAGCCCCGCGATGCCGCAGACGCCCGCGTCCCGGATGGTGCAGCCGCGCACGACGTTATAGCCGATCAGCTGGCCCGCTTCGATCTCGTGGTGCCAGCACTCGTTGCCCACGTCGATGGCCAGGGCGTTGGACCAGTTCACTTCGCAGTCCTCGATCACCCAGTGGTGCCCCCGGCCGCAGGAGATAGCCCCACGCTGGGGCACGGGCGCGCCTGTGGCGGCGTGCTCGCAGATCAGGCCCTTCACCCGGATGTAGGCCAGGAAGGGCACCTTCGGGGCAAAGCACTGCTCCCGCACGGTCAGCTCGATCAGGTGCCCCTCGGGGCTGTCGTCCCCGGGCAGGCGGAAGTGGACCGTCTGGCCGTTGGCCTCCACCCAGTAGGTGCCGTCCGCCTCGGAGAGCTGGCGATAGAGCGCCACCTGCTTCAATGGCCTGCCGTCGCAGAACACGCAGCCGCGGCGGTTCAGGTAGGTGGTCATGTCGGTCTTGTCGTATTCGATGAACAGCCGGTCGTGCAGTATGTTCACCGCGCAGAAGGGGTTGTAGCCCCGGAACATATCCGGGTCCAGCTCGTGCGCCCACACCTTCACGTTATCCGGCCCGGTATGCTCTCCCGGGAAGCGCAGCCGCCAGCCGGTGCTGGGCTTGAAATCGCGCACCTGCTCTGAGGCGCGGATCACCACGGGGCCGTCGCCGAAGGCCTCAAAGCTGACGATGTGCTCCGGGTCCGTGCCGCCGCGGACGGGCCGCACGCATTCCCGGTACAGCCCCGCGTGGATCAGCACCCGCGTGCCCGCCTCGGCCAGCTGCGCCGCCCGGTCGATGGTCTTCAGCGGCGCTTCCGTGCTGCCGTCGTTGTCGTCCGAGGCATTCGCCGCGCCGCCGTCCACGTGCAGCGTCCGGTTGAAAACGCTTTCCCTCTCCCAGAATTCAAACTCCCTGCCGTCCGGCAGCAATGCGGTGAGATCCCTCATCTTTCCCCGCTCCTTTCTGTATCCGCGTTTGTGGGGCATGAATCCAGCAGCGCCTTCGCCCGGTGCAGTATGGGCAGCTCCCGGTTGGCGATGAGCCGGCCCAGTCGGGTGTTCGAGCGCCTCTCGTACTCCGCCGCCGCTTCCTCATAGCCCAGCTTCAGCGTGGACAGGTGGAAGCTGTCGATCTCGTCCGCCGTCAGGTGCTTTTCGCCCAGCGCGCGCACCCGGCAGAGGAAGTAGTGGTTGATGTTGTGGCGGTGGATGAGGTTGTAGTAATCGCTGACGACACCGATCTTGCAGAGGATGTCCACCTCCGCGCCAAGCTCCTCCCGCAGTTCCCTCCGGATGGCCTCCTCCAGCGCCTCGCCCGGTTCCACGCCGCCGCCGGAGGTCTCGATCAATGTGGCCGCGCCGAAGTCGTCGTCCCGGACGGCGCGAACGAAATAGAAATCCCCGGCGTCGTCCACCACGATGGCGCGGGCGATGGTGCGGTCGTGGTCGGTATAGGTGAAGGGCCACTGGTCGTCCACAAGCTCCAGCGCGATCTGAGGAACATCGATCATTTCATTCCACCTCACTCTTCCTCGTCAAAGGGCTCGTCCGCCGGCTGCTGGCCCCAGATGTACCGCTCCAGCTCGCTGACGCCCTCCTCCGGGGGCAGCATCGCCTTGGAGAACTGGGTCTCATACAGCTCGCGGTACACGCCGTCTTTGGCCACCAGACTCGCGTGCTGGCCCCGCTCCACGATTTGGCCGTCCTTCACCACCAGGATCTCGTCCGCGGCCAGGATCGTGGACAGCCGGTGGGCGATCAGTATGCTGGTGCGGCTCTGTATGATCGGATCGATGGCCTCCTGGATCTTCTGTTCCGATATGGAATCCAGCGCGGAGGTGGCCTCGTCGAATATGAAGATGGTCGGGTCCTTCAAAAGCACCCGGGCGATGGACAGCCTCTGCTTTTCGCCACCGGACAGCTTGAGCCCCCGGTTGCCCACCATGGCGTCCAGACCCTCCGGCTGGTTCAGCACGAAATCCCAGATGTTGGCCTTTTTGAGCGCGGCCTCCATGTCCGCCTCGGTGGCGTCGGGCCGGGCATAGAGCAGATTTTGGCGGATGGAGCCGTTGAACAGGTAGGTCTCCTGGCTGACCACGCCCACCTGGGCGCGCAAAAAGCCAAGGTCCAGCTTGCGCACGTCGGTGCCGTCGAAGGTCACACGGCCCGCGTCCACGTCGTACAGGCGCGGGATCAGGTTGATGATGGTGCTCTTGCCGGAGCCGGAGGGCCCCACGATGGCCACGCTGTGCCCGGCCTTCAGCTCGAAATTCACGTCCTTCAGGACAGGCCTGTCCTTCTCATAGCCAAAGCCCACGTGCTCAAAGGACAGGTTGCCCTCGGCGGCCCTGGGCGTCACGGCGTCCGGTGCGTTTTCGATCTCCACGGGGATGTCAAAGTAGTCGAATATGCGGGTAAACAGCGCCATGGAGCGGATCCAGTCCACCTGGATGTTCAACAGGCTGTTCACCGGCATGTACATCCTGCCCAGCAGCGCCACCAGCACGGTGATGTCGCCGATGGTCAGGTCCGCGCCGTTTTTGATCATCAAGAGGCCGCCCACCAGGTAGATCAGCATGGGGCCGATGCTGGTGAACGTGGACAGCGCCACCCGGAACCACCGCCCGGCCATGCTCTCGCGGATGTTCAGGCGGATCATGCGGCCGTTGGCCTCTTCATAGCGCTGGTACTCGTACTGCTCCTTGCCGAACAGCTTGCTGAGCAGCTGGCCGCTGACGGACAGGGTCTCGTTCAGTATGCCGTTGATCTCGTCGTTGCAGGTCTGGGATTCGTTGGCGAACTTCCAGCGGGTCTTGCCGGCGCGGCGGGTGGGCAGCGTGAACAGCGGCACCACCACGATGCCGATCAGCGCCAGTATCCAGTTTTTGCGGAACATGGCCACAGCGGCGATGACCAGCGTGATGACGTTGGAGAGGATACTGGTGAAGGTGCCCGAGATCACCTGCTGCACGCCGTCGATGTCGCTGGTCATGCGGGTGATGATGTCGCCCTGGTTGTTGGTGGTGAAGAAGCGCTGGGACATCTTCTGCAGGTGGGCATACATCTGGTTGCGCATGTCAAAGGTGATATGCTGGGCGATCCATGTGTTGATGTAGCTCTCCGCCACGCCGATCAGGTTCGCCCCCAGCGTCACCGCCAGGGAGAGCACGATGTACTTCACCAGCGCGCCGAAATCCAGCTTCACCAGGCCCTCGTCGATGATCTTTCCGGTGAGGATGGACGGCAGCAGCGTGAAGAAAGAGGCCGCCGCGATGCAAACCAGCACCAGCATGAGCCTCCCCTTGTAGGGCGTCAGATAGGAAAGCACGCGCCTGAGCAGCGCGCCCGTCACCTTCGGCTGGTTCGCCTTCTCCTCCTCCGTCATATACCCCCGGGAAAAGTGTCCGCCCGGTCCCCTGCCCTGCGCCATGCGTATGCCCCCTCGGTCGGTTTTTGTGTTTCTATGATAACATATCACAGCGCTTGTGGCAATCATAATATGCTGTTGTTCCGTCGAAAAAGCGCCCGTCGACCGGCTGCGGGGCCGGTTGGCCCCGGGATTCATCTCACCCAAATTGGATTCCAGCCGGGACGGCGCGCCCCCTTACAGTATCACGGACAGCCGCTTGCCGCAGGCCTGGCAGCAGAACTCCTGATAGACCGTATCCGAAACCCTCAAATCCTTATACCACCGGTGCTTGGCGTCGGGAGAGACGGGACACGGGGAGTACCATTCCCCTTCCGTCATGGGCGGGGTGTCCTCCACGTCGGCGGCGCCGTCGGTGACGATGATCTCCTCCAGTATGTCCGAGATTCCATGGCAGCCCAGCGCGGACAGCATCCTTCCCATTTCATCCAGCGAGACGGCATCCAGCGCGTTCTCCACATAGCCCATGATTCTGGGCAGCGGCAGCTTCGTCATCTCGGAAAGCTCCTCCGCCGTTACATGCTTTTCGTTCAAAAGCGTCGCAAGCCTCGAGCGTATCTGTATCGTGCTGTTCATCTTTAAACCTCCTGTGTTGAACGCTGATTGTTCCATGATTCCTTCATCCCGAAAATTGACGTCCCGGTGCCGGTGGCAAGCCCTGAACGCTTCCTTACGGATGCGCTTCGCTCCCCCGGGCAGCACCGCAGGCCCGCCTCAACAACTGCGGACTGGCCGCCATCGCGCATGCCGGGCATTGACAACCATACATCCGGCCCCTTGCACAATCCTGCACCCACGGCAAACCACCGTGATGCAGGGGATTAAAATCCCTCGAACGTTGTGTAAATTGTATCACTTTTTCCCTCCAAAGTCCACATTTGACGCCCCTTTTGGGTTGCAAGTCCAATTTTCCTCCCACGTCGTTTTCATGGTCTGGATTTTCCCGAATCCGTATGGTACACTGGGGCTGCAAATCACGAAGGCGGGAGGGTTATCAATGGCGAAGGGCAAGATGAAGATGCTCCACCTGATCCGCATATTCACCCAGGAGACCGACGACGAGCACGCGCTGACGCTGCAGGAGATCGCAGCAAAGCTGGACGCCGTGAACATCAGGGCCGACCGCAAGACCCTCTACGCAGACTTTGAGGATCTGCGCCAGTTTGGCTTTGACATCATCGCCCAGCAGCGCAACCACACCACCTACTATCACCTTGGCGCGCGGGACTTCGAGCTGCCGGAACTGAAGCTGCTGGTGGACTCCGTGCAGGCGGCCAAGTTCATCACCACGCGCAAGTCCCGCGAGCTGATCAAGAAGCTGGAAAGCTTCGTGAGCCGCTACCAGGCCGAGCAGCTTCACCGCCAGGTGTTCATCGCGGGCAGGGTCAAGTCGATGAACGAATCGATCTATTACAGCATCGACCGGCTGCACGAGGCCATCAACGCCGGCGTGCAGATCCGCTTCCAGTACGGCCAGTGGAACCTTGACAGGGAAATCGAGCTTCGGCGCGACGGCGCGTGGTACCAGGTCAGCCCCTGGGCGCTCACCTGGGACGACGAGAACTACTACCTCGTCGCCTACGACGCGGAGGCCGACATGATCAAGCACTACCGCGTGGACAAGATGCTGCGCATCAATTCCCAGGATGTGCCCCGCCTCGGCAGGGAGACCTTCAAGGCCTTCGACATGGCGAAGTATTCAAAGAGCGTGTTTGGCATGTTCACCGGCGAGGAGACCTCGGTGACGCTGGAGGCGGAGAACCACATGATCGGCGTGCTGATCGACCGCTTCGGTAAGGACATCCCCGTCAACATCGTGGACGACCGCCGCTTCCAGACCACCGTCAACGTCACCGTCAGCCAGCAGTTCATCGGGTGGGTCATCGCTCTCGGAAGCGCCATCCGCATCGTCGGGCCCGACGCGGTGGTGGAGCGCATGCGGACGGAAATCCAACGCCTGGGTGAACAATACCGGCAGCCATAGAGTTTAAGGGTAAATTTTTGGACTCGCAGCGGCCGCTTTGCGCCTTCTGCTTACAAGTGGAGATTTTTGGACACCTCCTTTGGTAGACTGTTTTCAGAGAGAAGGATATGACCTTTTCAACAGTCGACCAAAGGGGGGTTTTTACATGAGCAAAAAGGTCTACGTCACCATCACCGGCACCCAGCACTATCTCGGAGACGAATTCCTGAAGAAGGGCACGAAGGTGCTGCTGGTCAAGGATCCCGACAACAAGTATGACCACGAGGCCATCCGGGTGGAGATGGAGGGCCTGGGCAAGATCGGCTACGTCGCCAACAGCACGTATACCGTACTGGGCGAGTGCTTCAGCGCCGGCCGCCTCTACGACCGCATCGGCGACAAGGCCGTCGCGAAGGTGAAGCTGCCCATGCCCAAGGGCGTCATCTGCGCCGTGCGACAGAAGGATCTGATTTGGACCCCGCCGCTGGAGAAGGCGGACGACGGCAGCCTTTCGTTTTAACCGCTGTCCTGTGCGCTTCGGCCCTGTTTTCAGATCGCCCGCCCGACAATTTGGATTCCCCCGCTGACAACTTGGCGGTTTGCGATTGCGCGGCGGGCCGCCGTTTGATACGCTTTTCTCACGGCAGGCAATCCCGCCTGCACCCCACCCGACCGAAAGGAGGACGCCATGGACATTCTTCAGTTTCTCGCCACCAGGTGGTGGGTCATCCTGATCGCGATCGGCGCGATATTCGCCCTGATCAAGCTGGTCCCCCGCTACAAGATCGCGCCGCCGGACACCGCGCTGATCATCTCCGGCCTGATGCGCCGCAGCTACAAGGTCCGCACGCCGGACGGCAGCGTGGCCACCAAGAAATTCGGCTATCGTATCGTCCGCGGCGGCGCCACCTTCTGGATCCCCGCGGTGGAGCGCATCGACCAGCTGGACATGTGCCTGATGCAGGTGGACATCCGCACGGCCCAGCCCGTGCCCACCAAGGAGTACATCTCAGTTCTCGTGGACGCCGTGGCCAACATCAAGATCGGCTCCGACGACCTGTCCATCGCCACCGCCGCCGAACAGCTGCTCCACTACGACGCGGAGCAGATCAAGGCCCTGGCCAAGGACGTGCTGGAGGGCAACATGCGCGAGATCATCGGCCAGATGACCATCGCCGAGCTGGTGCAGAACCGCGACAAGTTCGCCCAGGAATCCATCAAGGCCGCCATGAGCGACATGAGCAACATGGGCCTTGAGATCATCAACCTGACCATCCAGAACTTCTCCGACAAGGACGGCAAGGTCATCGAGACCATGGCCATCCAGAACGTGGTGCAGAAGGAGCGCGACGCGGCCATCGCCCGCGCCAAGGCGCAGCAGGAGGGCCACAAGGCGGAAGTGGAAGCCCAGGCCGCCATCGCCGAGCAGAACAAGCAGCTGGCGCTTTTGCAGGCCGGCTACAAGATCGAGTCCGACCAGGAGAAGGCGAAGGCCGACGAGGCTTACCGCATCGAGCAGGAGCGCGTGCGCAAGACCTACGAGGCCGAGCGCGCCGCCGCTGAGATGACCCGCCTGGAGAAGGAAACCGAGCTGAAGCGGCAGGAGGTCGAGATCGAGCGCGAGCGCCTGAACGTGGAGATCCGCGAGAAGGCCGCCGCCGAGAAGGACGCCCGCATGTACACCGCCGAGGCCGAGAAGTTCGAGCGCCAGGCCCAGGCCGACGCCCAGCTGTACGAAGCCGAGAAGGAAGCCGACGCCATCCGCATGCGCGGCGAGGCCGAAGCCGAAGCCATCCTGCGCAAGGCCGAAGCCATGCAGCGCTACGGCCAGGCGGCCATGCTGGAGATGGTCGTCAACAAGCTGCCCGAGATCGCCCAGGCCGTGTCCGAGCCCCTGAGCAAGACCGAGAAGATCATCCTCTTCGGCGAGGGCGGCGCGACCTCCATGGCCCGCGACACCGCCGGCACGATGCTGCAGAGCTTCGAGGCCATCAAGCAGGCCGTGGGGCTGGACATCCCGAAGATGCTGAAGGACGTCTCCACCGGCGGGCTGGTGGGCAAGGCGGCCCTGGAGGCCGCCGAAGCCCCCGCGCAGGAGGCTCCCGTGGAGAAGGCCGTCGAGGCCGATGTGGCGGACGAGCTTCCTGTGGACGCTGACAAAACTACCGAACCGGAAGAAGAAGAATGACCCGCTCAAACGGTGCAGGCGGTCCCCCGCCTGCACCCTCCCCGATTGAACAGGAAGTGATGATATGTTTGTCGGCATCGCCATCATCGTCGTCGCCTTTGTCGTGGGGATGATCGTCTTGCTCTACAGCGAGGAGAAGGACAGGCAGTATCGCCGCGCCAACGGCCTGCCGCCGAAGCGGTACCACGACGTGACCGACCTCGATCCCACCGAGCTGCACCTGCGGAACATCGAACAGGCCCTTTGGAAGAAGAAATGATATATCGCTCACATCATGCGCCACAGGGGGTGAATACCGTGTCCAGGAAGATCGAAAACCGCGTAGGGCTGTTCGGCTCCGTCAGCCACTACGAAAACGGCAGGAAGATCGGCGAGAGCCGCCCCTCGCTCTTCGGCGGCTCCACCCTCTACGACAGCCGCGGCAAGCGCGTCGGCGAGAGCCGTCCCAGCCTGTTCGGCGGCTCCAAATTCTACGACAACCGCGGCAGGAAGGTCGGCGAGAGCCATGTTGGCTTCTTCTCCAATTCCCTCTATGACAGCCGCGGCCGGAAGATCGGCGAGACCACGCCCACCCTGCTAGGCAGCGTGACGCGGCTGAAGGACAAACGGTAGGCCGCCGCAAGCCGTTGTTCCCCGCCACCACGGTCGCTTAAAGAATTGATCCGTTGGCATTGAAACAGAATCTTATATCCCATCGAGTATGAAAAAAACAGCCGGTCCCGAAAAACGGGATCGGCTGCCTTTGGCGTGCCCGGCGGGTTGGCGTCGCTTCGCGCCGCGGCTTCGCACGTTCCCCCTTTGCCTTTCGCAAGTGGGTTCGATCATCCCACCGGGGATGCCAAATAAACGCCTTTTCAGGCGGTTTTCCATGGCGTGCCCGGCGGGTTGGCGTCGCTTAGTGCCGCGGCTTCGCACGCCCCCCCCTTTGCCTTTCGCAAGTGGGTTCGATCATCCCGTCGGGGATGCCACTAAAAAAACCGCCCTTTCAGGCGGTTTTCCATGGCTCTGCACCCCAACTTTGATACAATCGAAGTTAGGGTTCAAAACGGGTGCAGGCGGGTGCATCAGGGTGCAGTTTGTGTAGTGATAAACTAAAACTGGACACGTAAGGGTGCAAAACTGGACAGAGTACAGTATAATACTGGACAGAGATGCAACGAACGTGGACAGGAGAGATTGGAATGAAGTACACCAGGGAAGAACGGCAGGAAATAGGGCGTCGGATATATGAACATGAACTCACCTGCCAGCAAGCCGCAGAAGAATATGGGATACATATCCATACAGCCAAGCGATACCTGTGGTTCTACCGTGACACAAACGGATTGCAGCCGCAAAGGGCCAGGATGAGCGCGGAACGGATCGCCAAGGCCAAAGCCACTCCTTCAGCGCCTGAGGACATATCGGGTTATGAGAGCATGACGAAAGAGGAACTGATCCGGGAGTTGGTGCTGGCAAAGATCAACGAAGCACGGGCAAAAAAAGGCTACGAGGTGAAAGGAGTGGGTGTGGAGAAGGAATATATCGTGTACGACAGCAGGAATACCAAATAATCCTGGAAATGTCCGGGAGGTTTCCAGTAAAGCTGCTGTGTGAACTGATGGGAATCCGGCGAAGCAGCTTTTATAATTGGAAGCGGCA
>CADCFG010000031.1 GCA_902800625.1 uncultured Eubacteriales bacterium
CGATACATGGGAATCCATGGCTTATGACTTGTATGAACTTGAATAACGAGGCTGAAAACCTCGATTCTATCGGACTTTTTACTTGACATTATGGGGAGGGACCATGAATACAAGCTTGAACATGCAGCGGATGCCGATTGATCGGCTGAAACCCGCGAAGTACAACCCCAGGAAGGACCTGAAGCCCGGTGATCCGGCATACGAGAAGATCAAGCGCAGCCTGCACGACTTCGGATATGTCGACCCCATCGTGTGGAACGAGGTCACCGGCAACATCGTCGGCGGGCATCAGCGCTATAAGGTGCTGAAGGCTGAGGGCGCGACTGAAGTGGACTGCGTTGTGGTTCACATCGAAGATCCGCAGGAAGAGAAAGCCCTGAACATCGCGCTCAACAAGGCCACCGGCGACTGGGAGCCCGTGGCGCTGGCTGAGCTGCTTCAGGACTTGCAGCTATCGGGATATGATCTGGGCGCGACAGGCTTTGATGCCGCCGAGGTGGATGACCTGTTCTCAAAGGTGCATGACAAGGATGTGCATGACGATGACTGCGAGATCGACCCGGAAGAGGTGCAGCCCTATGTGCAACCCGGCGACATCTGGACGCTGGGCAGGCACCGCATGATGTGCGGGGACAGCACTGACAGTGATGCCGTGGATACGCTCATGGACGGGGTGAAGGCGAATCTCGTCGTGACGGACCCGCCGTACAATGTGTCGTATGAATCCGCCGATGGGAAGAAGATCCAGAACGACAGCATGGCGGACGAGCAGTTTTTCTCCTTCCTGCTGTCAGCTTTCAGGAACATGGCTGCGCACATGGCCGAGGGCGGCAGTGCGTACATCTTCCACGCGGACACGGAAGGGCTCAACTTCCGCAGGGCATTCAAGGAGGCCGGCTTTCACATCAGCGGCGTGTGCATCTGGGTGAAGAACAGCCTGGTGTTGGGTCGCAGCCCATACCAGTGGCAGCATGAGCCGGTTCTGTATGGTTGGCTTCCCAACGGGAAGCATAAGTGGTTCGCTGATCGGAAGCAGAGCACCATCTGGAACTTCGACAAGCCCAAGAAGAGCGCCGATCATCCGACCATGAAGCCGATTCCGCTGCTGGCCTATCCCATCAAGAACAGCAGCGCTCCGAATGCGGTGGTGATGGATCTGTTCGGCGGCAGCGGCAGCACACTCATGGCATGCGAGCAAACCGACCGCATCTGCCGGACGATGGAACTCGACCCGAAGTACGCTACGGTCATCGTGGAGCGCTTTCATCTGGAATACCCGGAGCAGAAGATCATGGTACTTCGGGATGGACAGGAAATGAGCTATGAAGAGGTGACCGGTGAAAATGAGTGTTGAACAGGAAATCATGAGCGCAGTTGTGCGCGTGGATATGCTTCTTGTGAGCGCATGGAAGGTGATGCTGGTGGCGCTGATGCTGTTTGGCGTCATGCTGCTGATCATTCTGCGCAGGAAATGATGATAGAGATGAAAACGTCGCCGGACTGGAGGTGATGACTATGGCGACCAGAGGCAGAAAGCCCCTCCCCACGGCGCTGAAGGCGCTGGAGGGCGACCGGGGCAAGGGCAGACGCCCACTGAACGAGAATGAACCCACGCCTCCGCAGGAGAACATCAAGTGCCCGGACTGGCTGATGCCGGATGCCAAGAAGGAATGGAAGCGCCTGGCTCCGTCTCTTGTGGCGATGGGCGTGCTGACAGAGCACGACATTGAAGCCTTTGCCGGGTACTGTCAGGCCTACGCCCGGTGGCGCGAAGCAGAGGAATTCCTCTCCCAGCACGGCACCATCTTCAAGACGCCCAGCGGCTATGTGCAGCAGGTCCCTCAGGTTTCCATCGCCATGCAGAACCTGAAGATCATGCAATCCTTCTGCGCAGAGTTTGGCCTGACGCCATCCAGCCGGGCGAGGCTGTATGCGAATACCGGCGAAAAGACCGACAACGATGATCCGATGGAAGCGGTTTTCAGAGGGGGCTGGCAGGATGTTCAGTGAAGCCAAGGCCCGCCGGGTCACGCAGTTCATTGAGTGCCTGCGCCACACCAAGGGCGAGTTCCATGGGAAGCCATTCAAGCTGCTCCCATGGCAGGACAGGATCATTCGGGACGTATTCGGCACGGTACGGGATGATGATCCGACTATGCGCCAGTACAACACAGCCTACATCGAAATCCCCAAGAAGAACGGAAAGAGCGAGCTCGGCGCGGCTATTGCGCTGAACATGCTCTGTAACGACGATGAATGGCGGGCCGAGGTCTACTCCTGCGCCAGCGACCGCCAGCAGGCCGCAATTGTTTTCGACGTAGCTGTCGACATGGTGAAACAGTCTCCGGCGCTGTCCCGGCGCATCAAGATCATTCCATCGACCAAGCGCATGGTATTCCAGCCAACCGGCAGCATCTACCAGGTGCTGTCCTCGGAGGTGGCCACCAAGCACGGCCTGAACGTCAGCGCCTGCATCTTCGATGAGCTGCACACACAGCCGACCCGCGCACTCTACGACGTCATGACGCAGGGCTCCGGCGATGCTCGAAAGCAGCCGCTGTGGTTCCTGCTCACGACGGCGGGCACTGACAGGAACAGTATCTGCTGGGAGGTTCACCAGAAGGCGCTGGACATCATCGAGGGTAGAAAGGATGATCCCCGATTCTATCCCGTGCTGTTTGGCCTGCCGGACGAAGCCGACTGGACGGATGAAAAGAACTGGTATCGCGCAAATCCGTCTCTGGATCAGACGATCACCATCGACAAGGTGCGCGATGCCTTCCGCAAAGCCCAGGAGACGCCTGCCGACGAGAACATGTTCCGGCAGCTGCGCCTGAATCAGTGGGTCAAGCAGTCCGTGCGCTGGATGCCGATGGACAGGTGGGACGAGTGCGGCGGCATGGTCGATCCCTACGAGCTTGAAGGTCGTGCCTGCTACGCCGGTCTTGACCTTTCAAGCACCAGCGACCTGACCGCGATGGTGTTGGTGTTCCCGCCGAGGGACGAGGACGAGCAGTACATCGTGCTGCCGTTTTTCTGGCTTCCAGAGGACACGCTGCAGCTGCGCGTCCGGCGCGACCATGTGATGTACGACAAGTGGGAGCGCCAGGGCTTCCTCATGACGACCGAAGGGAATGTCGTCCATTACGGCTTCATCGAGCAGTTCATCCTCAAGCTGGGTGAACGGTTCAATATCCGGGAGATCGCCTACGACCGCTGGAACGCCACCATGATGGTACAGACGCTGGAGGATGACGGCTTCACGATGGTTCCCTTCGGTCAGGGCTTCCGGGACATGTCCCCTCCGACGAAGGAACTCATGCGTCTCGTGCTGGAACGCAAGCTGAATCACGGCGGTCACCCGGTGCTCCGCTGGAACATGGACAACGCCTTCGTGCGCACCGATCCGGCAGGCAACCTGAAGATCGACAAGGAAAAGAGTACCGAGAAAGTGGACGGCGCGGTGGCGCTGGTCATGGCGCTGGATCGGGCATTAAAGAATCAAAACAGTGGCTCCGTCTATGACGAGAGGGGCCTGCTTATTTTGTAAGGGAGGGACAATTCTTGTGAGCAAGCGATATACCAAGAAGGAGCGCCGGAGGGATGACAGGATCATCCTGGTCATCTATGGGCTGATCATTGTGGCCTTCCTGAGCGTGATTTTCAGTGCATGGTGGGCTGTGTTCAGGACGACCCGATACTACAGTGTTCCATACCCTGTCAATGCCCCAGCGTTCTCTGAATGCTGATCTAATCGAGGTGGGTTGTATGCCGATGAAACCGAGACGGCCCTGCCGCTTCCCCGGATGTGTGGAGTTCTGCGAACAGGGCCAGGTATATTGCAAACAGCACATGGGTTGGAGCACAGATCGGCTGCGCGGCGGTGCTGCCTACCGTGGCTATGATCGGAAGTGGCGTGAAGCGCGGCTTGAATACCTGCGCAGACATCCTCTGTGCGTTCAGTGCCGGAAGGAAGGCAGACTTACCCCGGCGACGGTAGTGGATCACATCATCCCCCACAGAGGCGACCAATATCTGTTCTGGGATCAGGAAAACTGGCAGGCGCTCTGCAAGGACTGCCATGACCGTAAGACGGGCCGGGGTCTTTAATCCCCTCGATCTCGAGGGGGGATTATTACAGGGATGAATCACAGGAAAGGAAACGACGAACATGAAGAATCCATTCACTGCTCTTTTTCGGGCTCGGGACAAGCCCGGAAAGCAACAGTCTGCGCAAAACGCCGTCAGCGCCGCAACGACCTTCTCCTTTGGTGGCAGCAGCGCGGGCAAATCAGTAACGCCGAGGAATGCCATACAGGTATCCGTGGTGTACGCTTGCGTTCGCGTCATCGCAGAAACCATCGCCAGCTTGCCCTTCGCCGTCTTTGAAGCAAATGAGACCGCCAGCAGAAAGGCTCCTGAGCATCCGTTGTATCGTATCATCCACGATGAGCCGAACAGCGAGATGACTTCCTTCGTATGGCGCGAGGCGATGCTCACACACCTGCTGCTGTGGGGCAACTCTTACAGCCAGATCATACGCAGTGGACGCGGGAAGATCATCGGGTTATATCCGTTGTTGCCGGATCACATGGAGGTAGACCGGGACGACAGGACCGGCATCCTGACCTACACCTACTCCACCACCAAAGGTGAAACGGTACGATTGCGCCCGGAGGATGTTTTGCACATCCCCGGCCTCGGTTTTGACGGCATCATGGGCTACAGCCCGATTGCCATCGAGAAGAATGCCATCGGCCTTGGGATCGCCGCGGAGGAGTACGGCAGCAAGTTCTTCTCCAATGGTGCGACGCCCAGCGGTATTCTGTCACACCCGAACACGGTGAAAAACCCGAAGGCGCTGCGGGAGGCATGGATGGAAGCCTATGGCGGTTCTTCCAACGCCAACCGCGTGGCCATCCTCGAAGAAGGCATGACTTTCACCCGAATCTCCATGCCGAACAATGAAGCCCAGTTCCTGGAGACGCGCAAGTTTCAGGTGTCGGAGATCTGCCGCATCTACCGCGTGCCGCCGCACATGATCGGCGATCTGGACCGGGCAACCTTCTCGAACATAGAGAATCAGTCCATATCTTTTGCCGTTCATACTATCCGGCCCTGGCTGGTGAGAATCGAACAGGCCATGAATCGTGCCCTCTTTTCCGAGAAGGAAAAGGGCGTTTTCTATGTCCAGTTCAACCTGGACGGCCTGATGCGCGGCGACTATAAGTCCCGCATGGAGGGCTATGCCATTGGCCGCCAGAACGGATGGCTAAATGCGAACGACATCCGGGCGCTGGAGAACATGAACCCCATCCCGGATGAACAAGGCGGGAATGTGTATCTGGTGAACGGCAACATGATTCCGATTCATGTGGCAGCGCAGGCGAAGTCAGCGCCGGAAGCACAGCAGAAACAGGAGGACGATGAGAGTGGAAACAGAGCTGCTGAATCAGATAACACGTCTGGTGATCTCGCTGGTGGTGGTTCTGCAGATCACGCCTTGGGTGCTGCTTCTGCTGGGCTTCTTCATCATGCGGCATCTGGACAGGCACAGCCAGAACCATGCGCCGAGTATAACGGCCAGAACGACAGAACGGAGGTGATGCCCGATGAGGGAGATCAATCTGAACGGCTACATCGACGATGAAGTGTGGTTCGGCGACGAGATCACGCCGGACAGCCTGCACGAAATGCTGTATGGGACGGGAACGGATCAGCGGCAGTCGACCTTCGACTCGGAGGACGTGCATATCCGGCTGAATTCCTATGGCGGCAGCTGCAATGCCGCCGTTCGTATGCACGACGATCTGGTGGCCTATCCGGGAAGGGTCAACATTACCATCAGCGGCACGGCGGCTTCGGCTGCGACGGTACTGGCGATGGCTGCGGACCTTCTGGAGATGACACCCGGATCGCTCTTCATGATCCATGATCCCATCGTCGCGGCCATTGGCAACGAGGCAGACCTTACGGATGCCATCAAACTGCTGAGGGCGTGCAAGGACAGCATCATCAACGTGTATGAGAAGCGCACGATGGCAGGGCGCGATCAGATTGCGGAGATGATGCGGGATACCACATGGATGGACGCGGAAGCTGCTCTGGCCTACGGGTTTATAGACCGCGTTGCAACGCCGAACCCCGCCAGCACTGTCATCAACTGCGCCGTTGCCCGAGACGTTGCCGAGAAAAAGGTGCAACTGTGGATCGACCGGCACAAAGCATTGTCCAATGCCTATCGGAAGAAGGATCAGACCAAGACCGTCATTCCTAAGGAGAACAACGCAGATGAGCAACCGGAACAGCAGCCAGTTCAGATGGTCGCGGATGAAGGAGCGCAGACCGCCGAGGCAGAGAATGCCGCGCCTGCCCAGGAAGCGGCAGAGCCCGAGTATTCCGACAGACCAGCTGATGCTGGCGAAACTACAGCGCCGGGAAACAGCCCCGGCGCGGACCATCCCGACGAGCCGGAATCCGGCACACCCATTGGCCAGCTCCGCAAGAGGCTGGCTTTGATTATGCCCAGCGAGGCAAAAAACAGGAGGTAATCGTATGAGTAAGATTTTGGAAATGCGTCAGAAGCGTGCCGATCTGTGGGACAAGGCCAAGGCTTTCCTGGACGAGCACGAGGGTGAGAACGGCGTGATGAGCGCCGAGGACACCGCCGAGTACGAGCGCATGGAACAGGAAGTCTCGGACATGGGCCATGCCATCGAGCGCATGGAACGCGCTGAGCAGCTGGACAGGGAAATGAACGAGGCGGCCAACCCCGTGCTGGTCGGTCAGCCCGAGCGTTCCGCGCCTGCCGCCGACAACAAGCGCGGCACCGCGTCCGACGCCTACAAGAAGGCGTTCTGGAACTCCATCCGTGGCCGCATGAACTACGATGTGCGCAATGCGCTGCAGGTTGGTGAGCTGACCGAGGGCGGCTATACCGTTCCCGACGAGTTCGAGAACCAGCTGATCGAAGCGCTGCAGGAGGAGAACATCATGCGCGGACTCGTCCACGTCATCAGCACCTCCTCCGGCGACCGCAAAATTCCGCTGGTGACCAACTATGGCAGCGCGAGCTGGATCGAGGAAGAGGCGCAGATCCCCGAGAGCGACGTGGCGTTCAATCAGATCACCCTGGGCGCTCACAAGCTGGCTACGGCCATTCGCATCTCCCAGGAGTTGCTGAACGACTCTGCGTTCGACCTGGCGAGCTTCATCGCTCACGAATTCCAGCGCCGTGCCGGTGCCGCTGAGGAGGAAGCGATCCTCTCCGGCGATGGCTCCCACAAGCCCATCGGCCTGTTGCACGCCACCCTCGGCGCTCAGGTCGGTGTGACCACTGCGTCCACGACCGCCATCACCGCCGATGAGCTGATCGACCTGCAGCACAGTCTGAAGTCCGGATACCGGCGCAAGGCCGCGTTCATCATGAACGACGCCTGCATCAAGGCCATCCGCAAGCTGAAGGACGGCCAGGGCCAGTATCTGTGGCAGCCCTCCATCCGTGAGGGCGTGCCGGACATGATCCTGAACACCAGGGTGTATATGTCCAACTATATGCCGCTGGTGGAGGCGGGTAACAAGGTCGTCCTGTACGGCGACTACAGCTATTATTGGCTGGCCGACCGTGCGGGCCGCACCCTGCAGCGTCTCAATGAGCTGTATGCCATGACCGATCAGGTTGGGTTCAAGCTCACCGAACGCCTGGACGGTCGCCTGATTCTGCCCGAGGCTGTGAAGGTCATGCAGATGAAGGCTGCCTAATGAACGACCGGAGCTGCCCTGAAACATGGGCAGCTCCAGAAATGGAGGATACACATGCCCAATACGCATAACACGAAAAACTACATGGCCCACGGCGGCAATGAGCTGGTCATAGGCGGCAAGCTCACCTTTCTCGAAGGTGCCGAGGTAGAGAACTTCCCCGGCGGCGAGGGTGGGGGCGACAGCTATACCCTTCCCACGGCCAGCGCCAGCACATTGGGCGGCGTCAAGGTTGGCAGCGGTCTTTCCGTCACGGCGGAGGGTGTGCTCTCTGCGGACGGCGTCACGCCCGCTGCGGCTCAGGCAGACAGCACCGCGACTACCATTGCTGCGCTGAAAGAGGACTTCAATACTCTTCTCGCCGCGCTGCGCACCGCCGGGCTGCTTGCTGCTGCTGCATCTGAGGAAACGCCTGCCCAGGATGAGGGCGGTGGTTCCTGATGATCGTCACCGTCGATGAGGTGAAAACCCATCTGCGCATCCAGCATGATGAAGAGGACGATTATATCACCGGTCTCATCGCCCAGGCTCAAACCACGGCGGAGGATTACTGTCGCGTAGAGTTTGAGCCTGAGCCCGACGAGGAGGGCAATGTGCCCGCCATTCCCGAGCCTGTGCGTCTCGCGGTGCTGCTGATGACCAGCTTCTACTACGAGAACCGGGATATCCCTGACATGACCACCTACAAGGCCATGCGCATGGCCTTCAACAGCCTGCTGTACCCCTACCGCGACCCGGAGAAGATGTTCTGACGATCAGATGGAGGTGAGACGCCTTGCGAGGATATAAAAACTTTGAGGGCAATCCCCATCCAGGCGACCTGAAGCACATCATTGAAATCGGGTACACGGTGAACACCGTCAACGCCAACGGTTACCCGGAAGCCACGGACGTGGTGCTCTGTCGGGTGTGGGCCTCTGCCACGGATGCCGGTAACCAGCATTATCGATCCGCAGACGTCATGAACACCGAAGCCGTGGTGAACTTCACCATCCGCTGGCGAGATGACGTCAAGCCGGGCATGTGGGTGCGCTTCCAGGATGAGAAGTGGGATATCTCCACGCTGGGCGTGTACGGCTTCAGCAGGAACTACCTCGGCCTGAAGGCCAGCATCGCAAAGGGCGTGAGCGGATGAGGCAGGTACAGGAAGCCCTTGCCGAAATCGGCATCCCGGTTATGGCGGGCATCTGGCGGACCACTACGGAAAGCCAGAACCCGCCCTTGCAGTACGTCGTGTACTCGTCCACCACCACGGAGGCAGAGCACTACGACGATCATGTCAAGGCACTGCGAACGTATGTGTACCTGAACCTGTGGAGCGACATCGATCCCACCGACATGGCCGAGGCGATACGCCAGGCCATGTTTTCGTATGGCTTCGGCATGCTGGAGGAGTCCGACAAGGGCTACAACCATCCCGCCTATGATCCGCCCACCAAGACGTACACGGTGCAGTGGACGTGGGTATGGTTCGAGGAGGTGGACTATGGCACTTGATCTGCAGGGATTCTCTGAGCTTCAAAGTGACCTGGCGGCCATGGCGCTGTCGCTGGATAACGGCTCCGGTGTGGATCGCGCTCTGCAGGCGGGCGCTGTACCCATTGAACAGCAGATGCTGGTTAACGCCAGCAGCGACCCGAAGATCATCACCGGCGCTCTGCATGGCTCCATTCATACGGACAGGGTCAAACAGCGCAGGGGTGGCAAGCAGATCTCCATCGGCGTGAAGCATAGCGAGGCCGGAGCCTACTATGCCAACCCGGTTGAGTATGGCCACGGCGGACCCGCACCCGCACCTGCGCATCCTTTTGTCCGTCCAGCCTTCGACGCACGGGCCGAAGAAGCCTATGGCGAGATCAAGCGCGTTCTCGCCGATGAACTGAAGAACCGATCATAAGAACGGAGGTTAACGACTATGCCTAATAATCCCGCAGCTTCCCCGACCGTCTCTTCCACGGTCGGCCTGAAGAACATGGTCATCGCGGAGCTGGTGACCGATACCGAACAGACCCTGACCTACGGCGACCTGCAGCTGGTGGCGGGCGCGATTGAAGCGTCCGTCGAACCGCAGAATGCCGACCCGGACGTCCAGTATGCCGACGACATCGAGTTTGACGTCCTGTATCCCGACCCGGAACTCACCTTCAAGACGAAGATGGCGGACATCCCGCTGGCGATCCAGGAGAAGGTGTTTGGAAACCAGATCGACGACAACGGCGTGCTCATCCGCAGCGCATCCGATACCCCGCCCTATTACGCGGTGGGCTTTATGTCTGAGAAGTCCAACCACAAGTTCCGCTATGTGTGGCTGTACAAGGTCCGGGCCAAGCCCGTGACCGAGAATTACTCCACCAAGGAGGGTACGAAAGTGACCCGCCAGACCGGAGAGATCGAATGGACGGCCATCAAGCGCACCCACGACGGCCAGTACCAGGCTGTCGCCGACGAGGGTGAGAATGGATTCACGGCGGCGAACGCCGCGACCTTCCTTCAGTCCGTGTACACGCCTGTGTTCACGCCCGCTGCCGGGGGCTAACAGCCCTCTGATCGACAATGCTGCCGCAGGCTGAGCCCTGCGGCGGCACACTTAAAGGAGGATAATTGCCCATGATCACCTGTACGCTCGGTGGTAAGAAATACAGCGTGGATTTTGTTTCCGGTCGCGCTCTGCGGGAGATCGAACCCGCCATGAAGATGTACACCCGCATCTCTGCCATCTCGGAAGCCGCCGTGAAGGGCGAAACCATTGAGAACCCCGACAACCTCACCATCCCGGACGCCCTGGACGTGATGATCCGCTGGTTCTGTCTGCTGTTTGGGAACCAGTTCACCCCGGATGATGTACTGGACAACTATCCCGTGGATCGCCTGATGCATGACATCGTCATCGCGCTGTTCGCAGTGCAGGCGCAGACCACGGATGTGCTCTCGACTTTCCCTACGACGGCAGCGGAGGACTGACGCCCCCAACGGAAGGTCCGCCCCCGGAAGGCGACGGCCTGACGCTGCCCGACTTCATCTATTCCACCTACAACTCCCTGCTGGATGCCGGGTGGCGCATGCGGGAGATCGACGAGATGGACATGCTCGGCTTCCTGAAGGTGCGGGCATGGAACAGCAACCATGAGCGCAAAAAAGCCGAGCCCAAGGCCCGATATATCGACGAGGTTTGGCCGGACCTGAAGCCTTAATCCGAACACAGGTGGTGATTATCCATGCCCGAAGTGCTGCGTGACCTTGTGGTTACCCTGTCGCTGCAATCCGACAATTTCTCCCGAAACATCAATTCCATCAACCGTCAGATCCGCGAGGCTGAGAGCAGCTTCCGTTTGGCTGGTGCCGGTATTGACAACTTCGGGAATACCACCTCCGGCATGGCAAGCCGCCTGTCCATGCTTCAGGCCAACCTGGGACACCAGCGGGATGCTGTTTCTCAGTATGAACGCGCCCTTGCCGCCGCAAATACGCGGCTCCAGGAGAGCTACACGCGGTATCAGCAATACTCCCAGCGCCTGACGGAAGCCAGGCAGCGACATACGGAGCTGGCGGACAGTATTCGTGTTCACGAGAACGAGCTTCAGACGCTGAAGGATGAAGGCTATGAGAATACCATCGCCTACGCGGAAGAGGAAGCGCGGCTTGATGCACTCAAGCAGGAATACGCTGCCAGCGGTGAAGAGGTCAAGAAGCTGGAGGGCCAGTGCACCGCCCTGCAGAAGACCATGCAGCGCAACGCGGACGCCGTCTCCAAAGCTCAGACCGAACTGAACAACGCCAGGGCTGCCGTGAAGGAGACTGAGGCGGAGATCCGCCACCTGACCCAGCAGCTGAAGATCCAGCAGTCCGCCTGGACCCAGGCCGGTGCTGCGCTCACGGCCTTCTCCACGAAGATGACGGCCATTGGCAAGAGCGCCACCGCGCTGGGCAGGCGCATGACCGTCATGCTCACCACGCCCATCGTGGCCTTGGGCAAGAAGGTCGTGCAGGCCAGCCTGGACTTTGAGTCCTCATTCGCCTATGTGCGCAAGACCGTGCAGGCCACAGAAGAACAGTATGACCAGCTGGCGGCGGCGTCCAAGCGAATGTCCACCCAGATCGCCACCTCCACCACGGACATCAATCATGTCATGTCCACAGGTGGCCAGCTGGGTATCGCTACGGAGCACATCGAGGAATTCTCCCGCGTCATGATCGACCTGGCGAACGCTTCCACCGATCTGGATGCCGACACCGCCGCGACGAACCTCGCGAAGTTCGCCAACATCATGAACACGGATCAGTCGCTGTTCAGGAACATCGGCTCTACGGTCGCGGAGCTGGGCAACAACTTCGCCACCACCGAGGAACCCATCGTCACGATGGCCATGCGCATCGCCGGTGCCGGAAAGCAGATCGGCCTGACGGAAGCGCAGGTGCTCGGCCTTGCCGCCGCGCTGTCCTCTGTGGGCATCAAGGCGCAGGCGGGCGGTTCTTCCATGTCCAAGGCCCTGATCAACATGGAGGTTGCAGCCCAGAGCGGAGGTCAGGCCCTGAAGGACTTTGCCATGGTCAGCGGCCTGTCGGAGCAGGAATTTGTCCGGCAGTGGAAGGAAGACCCCGTTCAGGTGTTCCAGAAGTTCATCGAGGGCCTGGGCAAGCTGGATGACGAAGGCGCGTCCGCCGTCAAGACCCTGAACGACATAGGCATCAGTGAAATCAGGCTCAGAGACACACTGCTCCGTGCCACAAACGCCAGCGAGCTGTTTGCGCGGGCGCAGAAGATGGCGACACAGGCGTGGGAGGAGAACACGGCGCTGGAAACCATGGCGTCCAAGCGATACGCCACCCTTCAGAGCCGGTTGACGAATCTGAAGAACAAGGCTGTGCTCTTCGCGCAGACCCTGGGCGATGATCTCCGCCCTACCATTGAGCGCGTCATGGACAGCATCAGTGGATTCATCGACAAACTGGAGAACATGGATCAATCCCAGCGCATGGGTATTCTCCGCTTCGCCGCCTTCGTTGCCGCTGCCGGTCCGGTCATCCTGATCTTTGGTCGGCTGGCCACGGGCATCGGAAAGGTGACCGGTGTGCTGGGCACGTTTTGTACCGCTGTCGGCAAAGCCGGGGGCGGGTTCTCCGGGCTTTTTTCCGTAATCTCAAAGTCTCCCGCAGTATGGCTTGCGGTCGCGGCAGCGGTGGCCTACGGGACCTTCAAGCTGCTGGACTGGGCGACCGGAGCGAAGAAGGCGCGGGAAGCGACGCAGGCGCTCATCGACAAGGCGAAGGAGTGGAAGGACACCGCCGCTGAAACCTTCTACGGAAAAAGCGGTGCTGGGCTTTCCTTCTTCGGCATGTCGGAGGACGACTTCAAGAACGACAATACCGCCAAGAGCGCCCGAGCTTGGATGACTGGCCTCATCGACGTGTGGACAGACGGCAAGGGTGAGACGAACGAAATCGTCAGGGAGTGGACGGACTCCTGGAAGGCCCTGACGGAGTCCACCCGCACGGAGCTTCAAACGCTGCAGGCATCGGCGAAGGAAGCCGGGTACACCGGGGTCGCCGACCAGATCCAGGCGGACATCGACAGCCTGGACAGCATGGACCGGGAGATCACCGCCCTGCTGAAGAAGCGGCAGAATGGATATCTCACCGACGATGAGAAGATCCGCCTGCAGGAGCTCATCGATGACCGGGAAGCCATCATCATCAAGTACAAGCTGCAGCCGGACAGTGAGACCGAGGGCTTTGAAACGATTCTCGATAAGGTGGAAGCCGAGGTCGCCCGTGCCCAGGCCCGAGGCCAGCAGGACGCCGACGTGTCCGTCTACCAGAACGCCATGGTTGCCGCCGCGCAGGGCATGGCCACGCTGAACAGCGAGATCGACGCCCAGTATGACAGCGAGTATGCCCTGATCCAGCTCATGGAGGACGGCGCGGAAAAGGAAGCGGCGCTGGCGGATCTGAATACCAGCTACAATGAACGCCGTCTTGCCGCCGCCCGCGAATATGCGCAGACGCTGGCGCAGCTGGTCAATCCAGTTTGGAACGACGAGGGCATGAAGCAGACCGGGGACACGCTCTCCGATCTCGCTGCCAAGCTCACTGCCTATGATGCCGCGGTCAAGACCTACGGCGCAAACTCCTACGAGGCAGCCACCGCTCTGGACGCCGTGAAGGAAGCGGCGACGGGGCTCGATGAGAGCAGCCTCACTGAATACGCCGCCGTGCTCACGCAGATCTCTGAGCTGCTCACCAGCGGTATGAGCATGGACGAGGTGCAGGCGTTGTTCCCGGACATCGACGTCAGCACGGCCCTGGAGCAGCTGGCGTCCATCCAGCAGGTCACCAGTCAGTATTCCTCCTCCCTGGAAGGGCTGGCGTCCATGTTCGGCGAGGGGCTTTCCGAGGAAGTGCTGAAGATCGCCACCGAGCTGGACATGACCGGCGCACAGGCCAATTGGGATGAGTTTGCCGCCAACCCCGGCGCGATCACCACTGATGCCATCATTGCAGGCATACAGGAACAGGAGAATGCCGCCCGGCAGCAGATCCTGGTGGACGCCGTGGTGGACAAGCTCATCACAACTGACGCCGATACCGGGGAAACTTCCCTGACTGTTGAGGGCATCATCGGCTATGTCACGCAGTACGCGGAGGCGACCACCGGCGCGGATGTTTCCGGGCTGACGCCCGACAACGTGACAGCGATGGTCGCCGCCTATCAGGAGATGGCTGAGGGTGTGGATATGTCCACGCTCAAGCCGGACGAAATTGTCGCGTACATCAACAAGTACCTGGAGGACAACGAGGTCGATACCACGGGCCTGACGCCGGGGGCTGTTACAGCATTCGTCCTGGCTTATCAGGAGATCGAGGGAGGGGCGCTCACCACAGCGCTGACCCCGGACGATGTCACCGCGATGGTCGTGAAATACCTGGAGGCCGAGGGTGTAGATGTATCCGCGCTGACGCCGGATCAGATCGAAGCCCTGGTGAACAAGTTCTCCGAGGCGACCGGCTGTGACAAGTCGGCGCTGGCGCAATCCTTGACTGGGTACATCTCTACCTATGACGACAGCGCCGCGACAGTTCCGACGCCCAGCTGCAAGCTGTCTATCTCTGGCTACGATCTCTCCGCGCTGAACAAGGTGCTGGAGAAGAATCCCATCAAGGTGGACGGCATCCTGCGGCTCGGGGAGAAGTATGAAAACCCGGAGGATGTGCTCTCCGAAGAGAATGCGCACTTTTACTATAACGGCGAGGAGGTTCCTGTTAATCTCGTCCCGGCTGAAAAGTTGACTGCGGAGACCATCATCGCCTATGACACCGATGGCACGCTGCACGTCATCATCACGCCGGAGGTGGGCTCTCAGGAGGCTATAGAAGAGAATCAGCAAACCTATGAGAGTACACCCCTGGATAACACGCCCTTTAGGTGGCTGTCCACTAGCGTGCATGACAGTGTGACGGACATCAATGAAGCAGCTGCTGCGCTGGGCGAGTTCAAGGCTCAGATGGACGCGCTGAGCGAATCCGGCGTGGACACCGCCATGAACGGCATGGATCAGGCGTTCCGTAATCAGCAGTCCGATGTGGTCGGGATGATCGACGATCTGGTCAATCGCCAGGAAGACCTGGAGACGGTTTCCAATCTCGCCCTCAACCTGTGGCAGGCCCTGTCCAGCGGGAATCTGGACGATGCGACGGCTGCTGAGTATGCCGCACAGCTCCAGGAAATCCTCGACTTGGTCAATGCCGCCGATCAGTACATTGGCGTAGGCAACGAACTGAGCTCCTCCATTGCGCAGGGCATGCAGGAATATGGCTGGGAGGGCGATGCCACGACACTGGCAAGCAGCCTGCAGACTGCCATTTCTGCTGTCATGCCGCAGGTGGGCAACGATGCCAGTGCCGGTGTGGGACAGGGCATGGCAGAGTACGACTTCTCCGGGGACGCCTCTACCGCTGCCGACAACCTGGAAGGCGCGTATCGTGGCTCCCTGGACAGCCAGTCCCCGGCTCAGCGCATGGTGCCTCTGGGCAACGATGTCTCTGCCGGTGTCGGTCAAGGCATGACGCAGTACAGTTTTGCGGGTGATAGCAACACAGCAGCGTCCAACCTGGTCAGTGCGCTCTCGACGGCGCTGGTTGCCCAAGCCACTGTCGCAGCCAACAGCGCAAGAGGCATCGGCACGGCCATCACCAGCGGCATCGCCGCCGGTATCCGCTCCGGCCAGTCTGCCGTCATCCAGGCGGCGGTCACGGCGGCGCGATCTGCGCTAACTGCGGCGAAAGCGGCGCTGGAGATACGCTCGCCTTCCGGCGTGTTCCGGGAGGAAGTCGGCCTCATGGCCATGAAGGGCATGGGCGAAGGCTTCCTCGAAGGGCAGCAGGAACAGGCGAAGATCATCCGCAATGCGGCCCGCTTCCTTACCGAAGAGGCGCAGGGCGGCATTGTCGCCGGAAATACGCACAACGACAACAGGCAGACCGTCCACCAGCAGAGCAGCGTAAACCTGACCGGGAACAGCTTTTACATAAGGAGCGATCAGGACATCCACGACCTGGCTGTGGAGATCGCCACGCTGACCCGGACACAGCAACGCGGGCGCGGACTGCGGATGGCATAACCCCCAAAATTGTCTCTCCCCGCCTGTGCGTGACACCCTTGCCATTTGGCATCACGAGGCGGGGAAAGTGAATTATATAAACGAATGAAGTCCTTCGATGGTTTTATTATAACGGGTCTTTATGAATCGGGTATGAACAATCTCTGGAGATGGGGTGATTTTTTTGAATGATTGGTTTGAGTGGAACGGGATGCGCTGTACGCTGTATGGAATCCATGTTTCCGAACAGCCGCCTGTCACTATACCGAAGGAGCGATCCAAGCAGACCAGCATCCCCGGTAGGCCGGGAAGTCTGACGACGCTGGAGGGCGACGATGTGTACGACGACCTGACGCTGACTGCCACCTGCTGGATCAGCGATCCCGCGCAAATCCCCGCCATCGCCGGGTGGCTGAAGGGCAGCGGAACGGTGACGTTTGCCAATCGTCCGGGTGGCTTTTACCATGCTCGTGTCAGCAATCAGATCCCGTTTGAGAAGATTCTCCGGGGCAACCCACATCGCTCCTTCGCCGTCAACTTCCGCTGCTCGCCGCCGTTCTGGTATGTGAGTAACCCCGTTGAGGTGACGATCACCACGAGCAGCTATGTGTTGGTGAATCCCGGCAGTGTCTTTTCAGAGCCCATCATCCACGTTTACGGCAGTGGTGATATGACGCTCATCGTGAACGGAAGCTTTGTGGAACTGGAGGGCGTCGAGGACAGCATTACACTGAACAGCGTCATCCAGGAAGCATATCAGGGGGAAACACTGCTGAATGAGAAGATGGATGGTGAGTATCCCATGCTGAAGCCGGGTAATAATCTGATCAGCTGGACGGGAGATATAAGCAGGCTGGTTATTGCTCCGAACTGGCGGTATTTGTAATGAATAGGCTCTTTCGCCGCATCCCGGTTTGTGCTACACTGGTTGCAGGAACAGATTAGTAACTCGGGATTTATGGGAGTAAGCCATGAAAAAAAGCAGAATAAAGGTGCTCATCTGCACCGTATCCGTTTTTCTTCTTTTGATCGTTATCGCGGCTGTTTATTTTTTTCAATTCAACGCAGTTGGATACCGAATGACGGTTCCTTACAGATCAGCATTTGAAGAAATCGATGATAACATTTATATCAACAGGAGTTTTTCGGGAAGCATAGAAGAAGTGAATATGCTGATCGACAATGCGAAAGAGCGCGTCAAAGGATTCTTCGGCGATCTTTGCTGTTTGGAGGATACAGTCATTATCATCTGTGACGATGACTTTCTTCTTTCAAAGCTCGGCGGAGATCACGATACGAGGACTAGTTATTTCCCTGTAAAAAAGCACTATATCTCCGTATCGGACGAGTATTTCAACGTCGATATACTGGCGCATGAACTGACTCATGCCGAATTGCATACCCGACTTTCCGTATCCGCGCAGAAGAAAATCCCGACATGGTTTGATGAGGGGATCGCGTTGCAGAATGATTACCGTGAGCAATACAGCTTTGAAACGTGGATCGAACAGACCGATAACGGCAGTCATACCGTCGCTCTCGAGGATATGGACGAGGCGTCGGAGTTTTATGCGGGTACCGTGGAAAACAGACGTTTTCGCTATCTGAACGCAAAACACGAGGTCAGCAAATGGTTGGAAACGCATAAGCGTCAAGGCCTGATGGAGTTGATCGACAAGCTGAATAACGGAGAAGCCTTCTTAAATGTCTATAACGGGTAAAATCCAGTTTATTGATGTGAACACAACGACCTTGCGTCACCAAACGGTGGCGCTTTTCTTTTGCTCATAAGGAGGTGAACGCGAATGCTCTGTGTCTACAGTCCTGACTGCACCGACTTCTCCGGAAATGGGCTGGGCACCATCTCCCCATCTTCTGCGCTGGTCAAGGAGACCCTGAACGGTGAGTATGAGCTGGAGATCATTCATCCGCTGGATGAAACTGGCAAGTGGCAGCGTCTCGTGGAAGGGTACATCGTGCGAGCGCCGGTTCCGGCGGCCATGACGCCCCAGGTCAAGCTCGCACCGCAGACCTCCACCAGCGGCATGGTCTACCGGGTGAGCACCAACCGCGACCCATTGCGCCTGCGCTCAGGCACAGGTACAAAGTATAAAATCCTGGGTCGTTACAAGAAGGGCACACAGGTTATCGTACTGGCGCAAACCACCTCCAGTTGGTATGAAGTCACTTGCCCGGATGGGAAGCATGGGTACATGTCCGCCAGCTATCTGACCTATGTCAAGACGCTGCCCGCCCCGACACAGGCTGCCGTGGAGGTTGTGGAAGCCCGACAATTACGCGATCAGCCCTTCCGTATCTACCGCGTTGTACCGGAACTCGACAAGGTGACTGTCTATGCCCGACATGTCTTTTATGACCTGCTGGACAACATGATCCGGAAGCTGGAACCGGCCAGTACGGATACCGGCGCGGCGGTGATCCAGGGCCTGTCGGCAGGCTGCCTGTCCGAGCATGATTTCACCTTCTACTCCGACCTGACATCTACTGCCGAAGAAGTGTCTCTCGAGAACAAGAATCCCGTAGACTGTCTGCTGGGCAGCGACGGCATCATCGAGAAGTATGGCGGGGAGCTGCAGCGGGACTGGTTCGACGCCTTCGTCGTCGAGCGCGTGGGCAGCGATACTAACATCCAGATCCGGCAAGGAAAGAACCTGACCGGCATCAAGTATGACGTGGACATGACCGACGTCGTAACGCGCATTATGCCCACCGGCGAGGACAAGGACGGGAAGGTGCTGTATCTCCCGGAGGTCTACATCGACAGCCCGCACCTCGCCGATTATCCAGCACCAAAGTGGATTCACCTCGCGGTGTCCGACTGCAAGGAGGTCACCAAGGGGAACAAGAAGAAGACGAAGGCCAAGTGCTATACGCAGATGCGTGAGGCAGCACAAGCCGAGTTTGACAAGGGCTGCGACCTGCCCACCGTCACCCTGACCGTGGAGTTCATCGACGTCACCCAGACGGAGGAGTACAGGCAGTACAGCTTCCTGCAGAGCATCTTCCTGGGGGATGCCGTGCGTGTGATCGCAAAACGCGTCGGCGTGGAAGTGTCCATGCGCATGACAGCCTACACTTACAACTGCCTGACTCGGCAATATGAGAAGATGACGCTGGGCTGCGTGGCGGACACGGTGGGTGCCAGCCTAATCTCCGCACGGCAACTCCCCTCGGGTGTCATCTCCGGCAGCAAGCTGGCACTGGGCTCCGTGGGCATCGGGCAGCTTCAGGAAGGGTCTGTGGGCGAGTTGCAGATCCAGGAAGCGGCAATCGGGAACGCCCATATCCAGAACGCAGCCATTGGTGCGGCGAATATCCAGACGGCGGCGATTGAGTTCGCGCACATCGCTGCGGCAACCATCAACAGCCTGAATGCCGGGGCGATAGAGGCAGGCGCAGCGAAGATAGCGTCGCTCACAGCCTCTGACATCCAGACAGACACTCTCGCGGCGGCGCTGGCGGCGTTTACCGTCATCACCTGCGGCACGGCCTCCTTTGATGCTGCGACCATCCGGCATCTGGTGACAAACTCCATGAACCTGGAGTATGGTGTCGCGGGTCAGGTGTTCATCCGGAACCTGGCTGTGGAGTACGCGCAGATGGTCGGAGCTTCCATCGGTAATCTGTGCATCAAGGCCAGCGACGGCAACTACTACAGCATCGACGTGGACAGCAGCGGCAACGTCACTGCCACGCGCACGACGGTTACCAGCGAAGAGATCGCTGCCGGAGAGACAGACGCCGGGCGTATCATACTGGAGACCTCCATCACAACGGCGCAGCTGAGCACCTCCGACCTGCTGGCGACTTTTGCCCTCATCAATCGCATAGACGCGGCCCGGATCGACGTGGACCAGCTGTTTGCCCGGCAGGCGTTTATCGACCAGATCAATACCTCCGTCATTCAGGGGAACCAGTATATTGAACTGACGGTTAGCGACATGGTGGATGACGCCGTGGGAGAGATCAGCGCGTCTGTGTCGCAGGCGCAGTCCACCGCCGAGGCTGCGCAGTCTGCTGCATCTTCCGCGCAGTCTGCGGCATCGTCTGCCCAGTCCGCCGCTTCATCCGCTCAATCTACCGCTGCATCTGCCCAGTCCGCGGCGTCGTCCGCTCAGTCGGCGGCAGCACAAGCACAGGCTGCAGCGCAACAGGCGCTTTCCAGCACAGAGGTGATTGTCGGCACACAGACGGCTTCCACCAGTGCGTGGACTGGGCAGGCTTCCTTCAATACGCTCACAGACGGTCAGGTGATCCTGTACTGGCTGCCGTATGCAGCTACGAGCCTTTCGGTCACGCTGAACCTGACGCTTCCCGATGGGAGTACGACCGGCCCGATTGACGTGTACATCGACGGCTCCACCCGGTGCTCGACCCATATTTCAGCGGGAAATATGGTACAGATGGTCTACCGTGAGGATGTGCCCATCAGTATCCTTTCCTGCACGGGCTGGTGGATCACCCGAGCGCGTAATGACAACACATACGACCGTGTTCGCTTCAACAATGTCATCAAGGCCAAGAGCGCCATTTCCATCGGCTACCTTGTCGTCGGGGATAACAGCGGTTACTTCCACCTCGCGGCAGGCTCGGCCTTCAATGTCAACCTGCCCATCCTGTACGCGCAGTCCTCAATAGCAGCTAATGCCACCGGCAGCAACAACTACCTGAGTTTCCCCGGCTGCACACTGCGCAACAATGCGAGCAGCAGCTGGACGGGAACGCAGTACACCACGGTGTATATCGCGGGAACGCTCAACGGGAACACCTTCACGGTGGCGAGCAGCAACTGGTTGACCACAGCACCCTCCAACGCGAGTCTGACCTATATCTCTCTCGGATATATGTACTCGACGTATCAGATGTACCTGTATCCCGAGCATCCGATGTTCCGAATCGTGAACGGCGTGCTGACCGCGATCAGTCAGCTTGCCTATGACGCCCACATCGAAGCCCAGGGTGCACAGGACACGGCAGACGAAGCTCTGGACGCGGCGCAGCAGGCATTGTCGAACACCGAGGTTATTGTGGGCACGCAGACTGCAGCGACCGGAGCATGGACAGGGGTCGCCAGCTTCTCGGAGCTGAGGGACGGCCAGCAGATCGTCTACTGGCTGCCCTACGCGGGAAGCGGGAATGCCACGCTGAACCTAACGCTGTCCGGAGGCGGCACCACTGGGGCGAAAAATGTGTATTACTCCGGCGCAAGCAGGCTGACTACACACTATTCCGCCGGTAATGCCATTCACCTGACCTACAGGGTCAATGCGAATATCAATGGAAGCAGCTACACCGGCTGGTGGGCGGACGCGAACTACAACAGCAACTATTACGACCGGATGATGCTGGCCAATGCCATCAAGGCGAAAACGGCGATCTCAGCTTCCCGCCTGATTGTTGGTGACACGAGTGGGTACTTCCACTTGGTGGCAGGTTCTATCTTTGATGTGGACAAGCCCATGCTGTGGGCCGGTTCCGCGATTTCCGCAAGCAGCACCGGTACGAACAACTACCTGAGTTATCCAAGCTGCACACTGCGGAACAACGCCGGGAGCAGCTGGACCGCCACACAGTATGCCACGCTGTACCTCGCCGGAACGCTGACCGGGAACAGCTTCGTAGTGGCCAGTGAAAACTGGCTGACAACGGCCCCGGCGAATGAGAATCTGACTTATATCTCCATGGGGTATATGTATTCCACCTACCAAATGTACTTCTACCCGGAGCATCCGATGTACCGTTTGGTGGACGGGGTACTAACTGCCGTGAGTCAACTCGCCTATGAGGCGCAGGTAGCCGCGAGCACTGCCCAGGCAACTGCGGATGCTGCCCGGGCAGATTTCAAGCGCGTGGTGCGTATCGACAACGATGGCCTTCACGTCGGCGACAACCAGTCCACCGGTGAGGTGCTCATTGACAGCGAGAGCGTCAACATCGTGATGAACGGGAGCAAGTACAGCCGGTTCGCAGGTAACTATGTCCAGTTCGGAAACTACCAGCTGCGTCGGACCACAGATGGCGGGTTGGCCTTCAAGATGACAGACATTTAAAGGGGGTATCATTATGGCGGATTTCACTGTAACATCCTGTACTGTTTCCCGGTCAGTTATGACCCCGGAGGACACCGTTGACATCACGCTGACTGCCAAGAACAACTTCGGGAGCAAGCTGACCAAATTCGGCTTGAACCTCTGTTTTACCAACGCGGACCGGGGACTCTCGGGCAGCGGTTATTGGGTGCCCGTTGTCCAGGCGGAGACCTCCATCTCCTGGGCAAACGGCGCGTCAAAGACGGCGACATGGAGCATCACTCCGGATACGATCATGAGCCAGCCGCTGTATGCGTCCCTCTATGCGTCCCTCAAGACGCGGCTTAGTTCCGTCCGCACCCTGCCGTTCCGACTGGAGATCGTGGGCACGGCAAGTGACGGCAGCTTCGCCAGCACGGTTTATACCGTCACTGGGTTGACCTACATCGACAAGTACTACAATCCGCAAATCACGCTGGACGCCTGGCGCTATCCGAACGACGAGGCTACGGCGTTGGCAGCAACCATGAAAGTGGAACTGGCAGACGGAAACAACGCTTCCAACTTCACGGCGACGATGTACTATGCGCGGGACGCGAAGGCGACCACGTCGTCCAGTGTGCTCAGCATGAATGTCAGCAGGGATGTGCTCTTTGGGGTCGGTTATTCCGCGAACACCAGCGTCCTTCCCGGTACCTATGCCAATGGTTCAGTGTACAGCTTCCTCCTGGTCGTGACGGACGGCATTGAAACGGCAAGCGCCACATGTGTCGTGGATCGCGCTTTCGCCAACCTGCATCTGTCCGGCCAGAGCACAGGAGGCGTGGCAATTGGCAAGTTCTCCGCCGCGACTTATGGGAATCCGCTGTTCGAGTGCGAGTTCCCGGCTGTCTTCGGCGGCGGCATCAACAAGGGAGCCGTGGAGATCGTGAACATCACTACGATCAATTCCAACTTCAAGGTGTATCGGACGGGCGAATATCCGAGGATCATTCGCTTCGGTAACGTGGTCTTCCTGGAGGGCTGTCTGTCGCCATCCAAGTCCCTGACCATGAGCAGCACCAGCAACCAATACACCATGATCACGATTCCTGCGGGATACCGCCCTTCCAGGGAAATGATCTTCGTGTGCCACGGCTCCACGCTTTGCCTCTGGCTGCTCCGCATCAATACGTCCGGTGAGTGCATCTTTGAACGGTATCGCAAAGGTGATGCCTACGCGACCCCGGCTTCGGGAAACTGGCTGCCGTTCTCGGCTGTGTGGATTTTGCCCGAATAATGCCTGTTGCTTTTCTCGCCCAAAGCACATCCTCGGATGTGTTTTTTATTTTTCAGAAGGAGGATTTCATTATGCGAGATTTCAGAATCGACCTGATCTGGACGAAGGTTCAGATCGCCGTGTCCGCCATCGGAGGCTGGCTCGGTTACTTCCTGGGAGGTGTGGACGGATTGATGATTGCCCTCATCGTGTTCATGGTGCTCGACTACCTGACAGGGCTGATGTGCGCGGTGCTGGACAAAAAACTGTCCAGTGCGGTGGGCTTCCGGGGCATCTTCAAGAAGGCGCTCATCCTCATCATGGTGGGCATCGCCAACGTGGTGGACGTGCATGTGGTAGGTACCGGCAGCGCGCTGCGCGGTGCAGTGATTTGCTTCTACCTGAGCAATGAGGGGCTTTCCCTGCTGGAGAACGCCGCTTACATCGGCCTGCCTGTGCCGGAGCGCCTGAAGGAAGTGCTCGCGCAGCTGCACAATCGGGACAAGAAGGAGAAAGACGATACGACCAACACGGGCGACGGCAACTGAACCGCCGCCCGCGAATAATAAAGGAGCTTCCTGTATAATTCAAGAAGCCTGAGGGAAGGGCGGGATTGAAACAGAAAGTACCCCACAGTAGAATAGAAACGCTGACTTCTTAGCCGGGG